>NZ_JAFNNB010000001.1:0-1115212 GCF_026536985.1 Gilliamella sp. B2772
TAGTACTGAAGGTAGCTTAACCACACGTTATGGCATACCTAATAGTCGTAGTTTTAGCGCTGGAAATGTGACCTATTATATAAATGCTAAGGTTGCACCAGAGGTTTGTTTTTCCAGACCTAATTTAGAATTAGGTGATATTAATGAGAACGGTTATGATATAGACTTCCGTGGTCCAGCTTCGATTTGGAACCCAGGTAAAGGGTTTCTTACTCAAACACTTTCCCCGTTATTTTATGGTCAAAATTTTCCGACTACTGGTGCTAACAACTTATACTTTGATTTAGACATTATCGGTAGTGATCAACCATTGTCTTGGTCTCCAGTCTCTAAGGGGGGTATCACCGCAACAATGACTAATTCTACCGCTACAAGTGTACGAGTTACCTTAACCGGTCCAGTTGCGAGTTCATCCCAATGGGCATCTAATCCCCCAGGTAGTATTGCTATACCTACTTTACCTCAGACTTTCGAGTTAGTCGGACGAGATAGTCAAGGAAATGAAGCCGTTAAGTATGGATTTGAGTTAAAACAGTGGTTCGTTCATCGTGGCGATAATCGTGATACTTATCCTGAAACCTTATCCTGGTGTAATAGCTTTGGTTATCGGATGGTTAAGATGAAAGATTTAACTAATGCTATTCGTTCAGCAAAAGGAGAAACAATAACTAGTGCTACGCCCTCATCATCTGGGAATCATTACCAGCGTCAGATTGGTGCAGGCTTTTTTACCGAGTGGGGAACTGTGTCCAACTACGCCAACGCCAATTTCACTTTCAGCTTTTACTGGACAAATGACCCTATTGATAGAGACCATTTTGTCGTGTCTGCATCCAACGGTGCTGTGGGTTGGTTTAACTACTACACTCAATACGGGCTTTGCGTTTCACCTTAGTTACATTAATGAGTAAGCATAAAAAATATATAAATCGGAATATTAATCAGCAAGGATGCCAACTATGCATTATAATCTCAAATATCGACAACACAGGTCAATTTATTATTTAAATTTATTTAATTTAAGCATTCAACGCTTATTTTTCCATTTCAGTTTATTCATCCACGAAAATTTAAGAACGCTTTGCCGCTCATTGCGAAGTGCTTTTCAATGCTTATTTCGTGGTTCCAAATTATCCCGGCAAATCTTTTTAGTGTTAATGGTGGTTACTTTTCATCCTTTTCCTGGCCATGCGTTAACATCTAAAACATCAAATGTTGTTAATGGTAATGTTCCGTATTTAACATTTGATGGCGGTCGCACACGTGCAATTAATACCGACGGTTTGCTAGGGATTACTTTATCAAATGGAATGAGATATACCCCGTCAACGAATAATTCATCAAATTTTCCAATAGTACTACCGATAGTAGGCCAAAGTTTTGCAGATATTAGTATGTTTGTGCCAACTAATACCAATTCAGTTGAGCTCAGTACAGTTATCGGTTGGCCATATAATTATTGGGGCGATGATGATGGTGATGGTGATATTTCTGCGACAGGCAGTTTAAATTTATCTATTTTTGATAAAAACGACCAACCTGTTTCACGTTATACTGTACTGGATATTTGTAATGCACCCTACCGAATTGTATTAAGTAATACATTCAGTACATTGAGTTCACGTTATGGTGTTCCGAATAGCCGTTTCTATGGTGCTGGAAATGTAACATATTATGTTAAACCTAATTTACCGCCAGCGATTTGTTTTGTTAAGCCAGATGTGGTTCATGAAAGAAGAGAATACAATGGTCCAGATTGGTTGTGGGACAGTAATAAAGGTTTTCGGATTCAGTCAACATCTCCATCATCTTATAACTTAAATTTTCCTACAACGGGTGCTCATGGTTTGTACTTTGACTTGGATATTGGTGGTGTGGGTCCGCTGTCATGGGCGCCTGTTTCACGAGAGGGTATAACCGTGAATATGTACTATTTAAACAATACCACTGTACGTGTTACATTAACCGGTCCAGCAATTCCATCATCTCAATGGCATTCTAAGAATCCTAATCGTATAGCTAAGCCGACTTTACCCCAGACCTTCGAGTTAATTGGTCGTGACAGTCGAGGTAACGAAGTTGTTAAGTATGGTTTTGTGTTAAATAAGTGGTTTGTTAATAACGGTGATGGGGTTAATACTAGGGAATGGACATTGTCGTGGTGTAAACAAATAGGAAATTATAAAGTTCCGATGATGAGCGATTTAACTAATTCAAATTTTAATGGCTTCGGTGCTAAACCTTCATCATCAGGTAATTATTTTCAGCGACGAATTGGTGCTGGTTTTTTTACTGAGTGGGGCTATATGCAACATTACTCCGGAGCCAACTTTTTCTATTTCACTTATTGGGCACGTAACAAGTATGGTGAACAAGGAATTCAAGTATTTCCAAGCTCAGGCGTTGCAAGACCTAATGCTTTTAATGGAACGTCCCTTATGCTTTGTGTTACACCTTAACTATTATTTTTCATCCTAATTCTTAGGGTAAGGGAGTTGGGATAGAAAAAAGGTTATTAATTGATAGCAGACTTGAAGTCACAACCAACGCGATAAAAAGGATTTTGTGGCTTATCGACGCTTGAATCACCCGCTTAGGCGGGTTTATTTTTGCCTTATTTTTAAAAAAAGTTGAGGAGCGGGGTTTTTGAAGCTTCAAATCACGAAATTATAAGCTTTATAGCTATTAGCAATAAAAAGATACCAAAGTATTTTACCAATTTATTTATCGATAATCGTTGTGCAATTTGAACACCCATTTTTGCCATGGGTATACTGGTGATCATAATGGATATTACTGCTGGTAGATAGACAAAGCCTAAACTATATTCTGGTAATTCTTCAATATTCCATCCTGCAATAATGTAGCCAATCGTTCCGCCAAGCGCTACCGGTAAGGTAAATGCTGCAGAGGTGCCAATCGCTTTACGTATATCTACCCCGCATTTTTTTAAGAAAGGAACCACCAATACACCCCCACCGACACCAACTAGGGCAGCAAACACGCCAATTAGTCCACCAATAATGATATAAATCGTGTCATGAAATGATACAGCGCTTCGATTTTGGGCGACATTGGTGCTTTTGAGAATAAATTTACTTCCGGTGTAGATAAGAAAAACGATAAAAATCCATTTTAACCAAACACCGGGAATATAAGGTGTCATATACGATCCGCCCATCGTGCCAATCATGCATCCTAGCACCATCTTTTTTAGAATCGACCATTGGATATTATGATTTTTATTCTGAACCCAACTTGATGATAAGCTGGTGCCAATAATGGTGGCAAGCGATGAGGCGACGGCGATGTGGTTTATCCATTCTCCACCATGATTAAAGTGATTAAGTACTATAATTAATGCAGGTACAATTAACGATCCACCACCCACGCCAAATATACCTGCTAGCAATCCCGCAAATGCGCCTATCATTAAGAAGATTATAAATTCGACAACCATTTCTTGTACTTTTTTATTTTTTTATTCAGGGGGATAATTATAACTGTTTTTTATAAGTGCGTAATAATTCTTGGTTTTGATACAAAATTTTTTGTTCTTTTTGTATAATGCTTACTTTTCGTTGATTAAGGATTTTAGGTTTAATGCTGACCGATATTTTACGTGGCGCGATGATTTCAGCGAGTTTAATTATTGCTATTGGCGCGCAAAATTTGTTTGTGCTTAAGCAAGGGTTGTTAAAAAATCATATCTTTTTTGTTGCTGCTATCTGTTTTTTTTGTGATTTCGCTTTGATGACTATTGGTATATGGGGCGTGGGGGCTTTTATTAGTCGTTATCCTATAATTACTAATTCATTAGCCATCTTTGGTGCATTGTTTTTGCTTTGGTATGGATTTAATGCATTTAAAAGCGCAGTGAGAGGTGATAGCAGTATGCAGGTTGATTCTGCCGAGCAACGAAAAAGTTCTTTAACAAAAGTGATTTTGTCGACAATTGCGGTGACTTTACTTAATCCTCATGTTTATTTGGATACAGTGGTAATTGTTGGTGGGATTGCCGGTACGTTTTCTACTGAGCAAAAATGGGCGTTTTTAATTGGTGCAGTTTGTGTGTCATTTATTTGGTTTTTTGGTATTGGGTATGGCGCTAGGTTGCTTACGCCTCTATTTAGGCAAAAAAGAATGTGGGTCATATTGGATTCGGTTGTTGGGCTGGTGATGTTTTATATTGCTTATCGACTTATTTTTTATGTGATTTGTGGTCAATAATGTGACGCTTTTGGCGTTACACTTTTTTAATCTGTTTGTTTTTTCTCATTGCTATCGTTGCAAATTTTGGCGTTAAAGATTAGGTGCTATTTAAACGTTTATTTGGTAGCAAACCTTATAATGCTAAATTGCCAATTGCATTACCAGATTCAATGGATAGTGTTATCAAACAATCTTCTGATTTACCAAACAGTATGAAAGCGCTCTATCCGTTAGGTTATGGAGTAACCCGTTAGTCGTTTGGACCTTTTTAATGTCGTTTTATTCAATGCTATTGCCTAAGGGCAATAGCTGTTTTGCGTTACATCATTTTCTCTATCAATTTTATCTTTAATTAAGAGTTCTCACTTATTTCTTTTATTTTTCTTTTAAAGGGACACTTGAGCGAAATTTTTTGAGGTAAATAATAAATATATTGAACGATGCGTCTAATTAATGATGTTTTGACAAGAGAGAAAAAATGGTGGGTCGTGAGCGATTCGAACGCTCGACAAACGGATTAAAAGTCCGCTGCTCTACCGACTGAGCTAACAACCCATAAAATAAGTAGTAAGTGGTGGGTGATACCGGGTTCGAACCAGTGACCCCCTCCTTGTAAGGGAGGTGCTCTCCCAACTGAGCTAATCACCCCAATGTTTCTTTCGAAAACTTCACGGTAAGAATTGGTGGGTGATACCGGGTTCGAACCAGTGACCCCCTCCTTGTAAGGGAGGTGCTCTCCCAACTGAGCTAATCACCCTTACCGTGTGGATGTGCATTATAAGGCGTGTCTTATTTCAGTCAACCTTTTTTTTTACTTTTCCTAAAATTTAGCCCTGTTCGGTGTAATTTTAGTCATTTTTTGGATGATACTTCGCAAAAATGGATTTTGTAGGTTTGAATCTTGATAATTGTGATTAAGATTGGGCGATATTGTTTTTCAATCTATTTAGTATGATGGTTTTTAATAAAAGTCGCGTAGTAATTTATATCGAACCCACAAAACTGCACTATCAGTTAGTCGAATCAAGCGGGAAGGTGAATGAGGATTTTATCGTTTATCAAGATTTGGCTGATATCGATCAGTTTATGCATAATCTAAAACTACCAAGATTAACGTCAATTGAATTAAATTTAAGTGATGATTTTGTACAGTATCAAAAAACCACTTATCCCGATGTTAAACTGACTGTAAGCGAATTGACTAGTTATGTTGAAGCATCCCTATATAAACTTTTCCAACAATCTGGCAATCAGCTTTTTTTTGATTATGTATCCATTTCACCTAAAACATTAATGATTGCTATTTGTGAGCGTAAAACGGTTAATGGCTGGTTAGATTTGTTCCAAAAATATGGAGTTACTTTGTCATTCGTTGGTAGTCATTTTGAAAATAGTTCATTTAACTTTCTACCATGGCGAAAACAAAAGGCAAAACAGCACCAATTCAAGTTACTTCTTTTTGTTATTAATTTTATCGGGGGGTTGACCTGTTATTTTTTTTATCTTTTGATGAACACGCAGTCAGATATCGAACACTATTCTCAACAATTATCTGCTCAACAAGTGTTGCAACAAGAGTTGTTGGCTGAATCTTATATTCCTAATCCTTCACCAAGTCAAAAACAGATCCAACAGTCGCTACAAATGCTTTCTAACAAACTACCAGCAACGATTTGGTTAAATCTGTACGAATATGAGCCTGAAAAAATTAAAATTACCGGTCGTAGTGTCAATTATGTGGATATTATCAATTTTAATCAGCAACTTTCTGCAAATGTGACGAAAAGTCAGGTAAAAAATATCGAGAAAAGTCAGGATAGTTTGTTGTTTCAAATGGATATTGAGTTGAATGAATAACGACTTTCTAGAGAGGCCGATTTGGCAACAATACTTAGTTTGTATTTTATTACCGTTAACACTGTTTTTTATTGGTTATCAATTTTTTATTCAGGATTTAAAGCAACAAGCTGATCAGCAAATGGCATTGTATCAAGAAAAGCAAGTTGAAATTGAAATGCTTCAAGCAAGAATTGAACGTTATCATGCCGCTAAAAATAGTTCGCTAACTTTGATAACCGAGCATGAACTTGCTAACGCTATTGATCGTCATCATTTGAAGTTGATGTCGTTCAAACTGGAACAAAATGATTCAGCAACTTATTGGGATGTTGAATTAAATGGGCAATTTTTTGATTTTATGAAATTTATTGGCGATTTTAACGAAAATTTCTACTATTTGAACTTTCAACAGTTATCAATCGGTAAGCAAGATAATTATTTGCGGATTAGATTTAGTTTGTTGTTTAAGAAGGGTATGCAATGAGTCGCTATTTATTTGTTTTTGCATTGATGATGTGCTGTTTCACAGTGAATGCTGATGGTCATCGCGATCCTTTTTTGCAAAAGATCGAGCTAGGTTGCCAAGAACAAACTGATCTTTTAAATATGCAGATTCAGGCTTGGCAGTTTAGAGGATCTATTCAACGCGTTAATTATCAGCAATTATGGCTTTCGTCAGATAATGATTGGTTAGCTATTACTGATAATAATGTTCCTCATGTTTTGTTTCCTTGGGAAATTGAAGCTGTGTTAAGCGATAAAATTTTATGGCAAGCAAGTTTACCAGAGTATTGTAACGATAAAGTGCTTTGGACAATGCCGTTAACTAAATAAGATGAGATCGATATTTGAGGTTGTAATTAATGAATCAAGCCAGCCAACTATTTAGTCAATTAGTTCGTCAATTAGCAAAGAATTTAAGGCAATTGACGATTTTGCTTATGCTTTTATCAATTCCATGTTTGGCTGAGCCTTCCATTTCAGCACAAAAAGAATCAAATGATCTTATTTCAATGAATTTTTATCAAACGGATGTCGCAATTATTTTGCAAGCGCTGGCTGATAATAAGCAGATGAATTTAGTGATGATAGATGATATATCAACTAAACAAACCCTCAAACTTAAGAATGTTGATTGGCAAAAAGCTTTAAAAGTGGTGTTAAATTCAGCAAATTTACAGGCCGAAATTGAGGACAATATTTTGTTTGTCTCAAAATCTATTGAGCCGGAGGTGCTTGCGCAAAGAGAGTTATTAGAGCAAAAGGAACAGGAGTTAAATCAGCCGTTAACTTTGTTAACCATTCCGATTAAACATGGCGATCCTAATAATTTAGTAGAGACCATCCAGCAACAAGGATTATTATCTGAACGCGGAAAGGCGATAGTTGATAAGCGAACCAATTCAGTGCTTATTACTGATATGACCAAACAATTTGCGGATATTAAGAAGTTAGTTAAGGCTTTGGATCAACCCATTCCACAAGTCCATATCTCGGCCCATATTGTCACTATGAGTGATGAGAGTATGGAGGAGTTAGGGATTAAATGGGGATATTTGGGTAAATCCTCACAATTTTTTAATCAGCTGGATGTTGACCTTGGGGTCGTTAATCCTTCTTCTTCTGCGGGTTTTAATTTAGCTAAACTTTCTGGTAGTTTGTTGAATTTGGAACTTTCAGCATTAGAATCAGAAAATCAGTTAGAAATTATTGCTAGTCCGAATTTATTAACTGCAAATCAAAATATGGCATCGATTAAGCAGGGAACAGAGATTCCGTACGAAGTGTCAACGGGGGGAAATGGTTCGACATCCATTGAATTTAAACAAGCGGTATTAGGTTTAGAAGTTACGCCTAAAATTGTTGCTGATAAACAAATGATTTTGGATTTATATATCACACAAAATACTACGGGTCGTTCGATTAAGCGCCGTGATGGGGGAGAAGCTTTAGCCATTGAAACGCAAGAAATTAAAACTCAAGTGAAAGTTAAAGATGGTGAAACGGTGGTTTTGGGTGGAATTTTTCAGCAAGTTAATAGTAATGGGAAAAAGAAAGTACCTGGTCTTGCTCAAGTGCCAATTATTGGGAATGCCTTTAAATATAATGCTAAAAAAAATCAAAAAAGGGAATTAGTGATTTTTATTACTCCGCAATTAGTTGAGTAAATAGCGATGGAGTTGTATCATACTCTACCATAATTTATGACTTTGTATTGAGTTAGTTGATTCTCTGCAAAGTGTCGTTATTCTAATCACCAATTATTATAAAAGTTGAGAATATCATGTTTCATTTTGTTGCTTCTGATCTAGATGGTACTTTGTTAAATACCGAACATAGTTTATCGCCGTTTACAAAAAAAATTCTTCAGGCATTACGGGAAATGGGTATTCATTTTGCTTTTGCGACAGGCCGACACCATATTGATGTTACTCAAATGCGTGAAAATATGGAAATCGATGCTTTTATGATTACATCAAATGGGGCAAGAGTTCACGATAGTAATGGTAATTTAGTATTTAGCCGTAGTTTTGATCCTAATTTAGCTAAAGAGTTGGCGGTAATTTGTAAAGACAGTCCATATATTTATACCCATGTTTACCGTGGCGATGATTGGCTAATTAATAAACCTGATGCCTATTCGCTTAGCTTTTTTGTTGATACAAAATTTAAATATCAATTTTTTGATCCAACTAATTTTGATACCAGTGATATTGCCAAAATTTATTTTACCACCTCTGATATTAGCCATAACCATTATTTGGTGGAGTTGAAGGACAAAATTGAAAAGCAATATGGTAATAAAGTTAGCATCGCGTTTTCAACGCCAAACTGTCTTGAAGTTATGGCGGAAAATGTGACTAAAGGCAGTGCATTAAAGTTAGTGGTTGAAAGCTTGGGCTATCAACTTAAAGACAGCATCGCTTTTGGTGATGGTATGAATGATTACGAGATGTTAAAAATGGCAGGTAAGGGCTGTATTATGCAAGATGCGAGTCCTGAACTTAAAGCACTGCTTCCTGAGTTGGAAGTTATTGGATCTAATGCTGATGATGCTGTTCCCCATTATTTAGCTAATCTTTTACTTTAATCTATTAATTATGATTATTGATAAAGAATTAAATACATTAGGTTTGCGTTGTCCTGAGCCGATTATGCTAGTGCGTAAAGCGATTAGGGAATTAGCTGTTGGTCAAATACTGCACGTTGTTGCTGATGATTTGGCCACAACGCGTGATATCCCCAGCTTTTGCCGGCATATGGATCACCAATTAGTTTACTCACAAGTTGAATCCATACCATTTGAATATTGGATTAAAAAATCACATTAATATAGTGTGTTAAGCTATCTTTTATTACCTATTTTGATAAATCAATTTTTTTGAAATGATAACGAAGTGTGCGCCAGTCATTAGGCGCAAGGTTATCAATCATTAAAAAAAGAGTTCTTCTTTTACCATTTCGCCGTGATTTTAAATTAATAATGATTATATAACGTAGTAGTAGTGGTTTTCGCGTTAAATACCAACGCTGTTTGTACCAATAAATTTGGTATATATATTCAAATAGCGCAAATTCACCTTTTATAGTTTTGAAATAGCAAATACTACGCCACCATTCGATTATTAAGATTAATATTAAAACAAAAGTATAACTATTTAATGAAGTATGCGCTAATTGCAATAAGCAAAGAATAATCAAAATAAGATAAAAGCAGGTTGCACTCAAAAATTGTAATAACGAAGGGGTAAGTTTTGTGCTCCACATATTAATATTGTTTAAATTGATAAAATCACAATTATCTATTCGTTTTATCAGTTTTATTTAAAAATATAAAAATATTGTGAGATAATACGCAAAATAATTTGAAAATTTACTAACTTTTGAGAACCTATCAATTAGTTGTTTAACCTGTAGCAAACCTATGTGGTATTTAATATCCGATCTATTAAGTTCTGCTAAAAAATTAAGTTATAAACTAATAAGTAATGGAATATGAAAGTGAAAATATATTAAAGGTAAATTTCTTTTTTTAATTTAATATGTTAATAATTGTTTAATGGATTTAAACAATTTTTTAAGCATGGGTTAGCGTCGCTTTTTATTTTGAGTCTTTTCGAGTAAGTAGTATACTCATCGGCTAAAATGGATTGAGATCAATTAATACAGTTTTATTATCTTTCTTTGATTTAAAATCAATTGGATAGGAATGATTTGTGATAATATTAAAAATATTAAAATTTTGCCTTAAACTTATAATCGGTTTAGTACTTTGTGGCTTAGTGATAGGTATCGCTGGCTACAGTTATTATTCTAAAGATCTGCCAGATGTAGCGACTTTAAAAGATGTTCGCTTGCAAACCCCAATGCAAGTATTAAGTAAAGATGGTGAACTAATCGCTATTTTTGGTGAACGTCGCCGAATTCCTCTAAAATATGATGAAATCCCCCCGATTGTCGTTAATGCTGTTATAGCTACCGAAGATGCACGTTTCCATGAGCATTTTGGAATTGATCCTATCGGTATTGTGCGTGCTATGTATATCGGGTTGAAGGATAAGAGCTTTTCACAAGGTGGTAGTACTATCACTCAACAAGTGGCGAAAAACTTCTTTTTAACACCAGAAAAAAGTATTTCTCGTAAAGTAAAAGAGATGATTATTGCAATTCGTATGGAGCGAGAATTATCTAAAGACGAGATAATGGCGTTATATCTTAATATGATCAACTTTGGTTCGCGTGCTTATGGTGTGGCTGCTGCTTCATATACTTTCTTTGGTAAAACGCCAGATCAGTTGACTATCGATGAAGCGGCACTACTAGCTGGTCTACCCAATGCGCCTTCTGCCTATAATCCAATTTCCCACCCAGAAAAAGCATTAACAAGACGTAATTGGGTTTTAGGTCGTATGCTTGATCAAAATTATATTACTCAAGCGCAATATGATGAAGCGACTAAGAAGCCTTTAAATGCAAGTTATCATACGCCAAAAATTGAATTTTCTGCGCCATATGTTGCTGAAATGGCAAGACAGTTTATGTTCGATAAATTTGGTGAGAACGCTTATACCGATGGTTATAAAGTTTATACCACCATATCTAAGACAGACCAGGTGGCAGCAACAGAATCAATACAAAAGCATATTATTGATTATGATATGCGACATGGCTATCGTGGGCCTGAAAAAGTGTTATGGCAAAATAATGAGCCGGCACTGAGTGACGAGAAAATTCAAGAAGCTTTACATAAATATATTTGCTATAGCGGGATGTGCCCAGCCGTGGTTCTTGAATCATCTGATAAGGAAGCAAAAGCAGTATTATCCGATAAAAGTAATATTACTATTGCCTTTCAAGATATGAAATGGGCGCGAAAATTTATCAGTGATAATCAACAAGGTGCCTCGCCGAGAAAGGTTAATGATACTTTAAAACCAGGTCAGTTGATTTGGGTTAAAAAATCTGGTGAGAATTGGGCTTTAGCACAAATTCCAGCAGTTAACGCTGCACTGGTTTCTCTTGATTCTGATAATGGTGCAATTAAGGCGATTGTTGGTGGTTATGATTTCAATTTAAGTAAATTTAATCGTGCAACACAAGCTTTACGTCAACTAGGTTCTAATATAAAACCATTTGTGTATACGGCTACGTTAGAGAAAGGGCTAACGATGGCGACGCTACTTAATGATGCGCCGATCGTTCGTACAACAGGTAGTGTGACTTGGCGTCCAAAAAATTCACCGCCTACTTATGCTGGTCCATTAAGAATGCGAATTGGTTTAGGGATGTCTAAAAATGTGATGATGGTACGTGCATTACGCGCAATCGGTATCGATTATGCTGCCACGTATTTAGAACGTTTTGGATTCCCAAAAGAGAATATATCACATAATGAATCACTTGCTTTAGGTTCAGCTTCATTTACGCCATTGCAGGTTGCACGTGCTTATTCCGTTATTGTTAATGGTGGGTATTTAATTACGCCTTACTTAATCGAAAAAATTGAATATGACAATGATAGTGGCGTAATTTATCAGCATCAACCATTGATTGCTTGTCATAACTGTAAAGATGAAGTGGTAAAATTTGATTCTGTTTCAGTATCGTTAGATAACGTTGAAAACGAATCAAATGAGACGGGTAGTGAAGAGCCTGAAGAGGCAAACCTTAAAACAGAAGATAATTTAATCTTACCTAATATTAATAAAGACAATAAAACCACTGATGTGACACCTAAATATGCACCACACACCGTCGATAGTGGTATTGCATATATTATGAAAGATGGACTAAGAACAATTGTTTTTGGCGGTTCGGATTGGCAAGGTACTGCTTGGCGTGTAAAAGCATTAGGTCGTAAGGATGTTGGTGGTAAAACGGGTACGACTAACCAATCGAAAGACGTTTGGTTTTCTGGTTTCGGCGGTAACATTGTTACCTCGGTCTGGATGGGGTTTGATGACCACCGACGTGCTTTAGGTCGAACTTTCCGCGCTGAAGCCGGTGCAGTTACCGCTAACCCTATTTGGGTTGACTATATGAAAGTTGCTCTTAAAGATGTACCTGAAAAACAAGATGTAAAACCGGATAATGTTATTTCTGTTACTATCGATCAGCGAACCGGTATGTTACCAGGTTCTGGAGCGAGAACGATGTCAGAATACTTTATCAAGGGAACCGAGCCAACTACCTATGGATCGCAAGAAGTTGGTACCAGCGTGAAGGATTCACAAGGTAATACGCAAGAACTATTCTAAGTAAGGTTTTTATATGAATGGTTCTATAAGAATTATTGGTGGAAAATGGCGCGGAAGAAAGTTGTCAGTACTTGATAAACAAGGCTTGCGACCAACCACAGATAGAGTAAAAGAGACTTTGTATAACTGGCTAATGCCAGTTATACAAAATAGTGTTTGTTTGGATTGTTTTTCTGGTAGTGGATCATTAGGTTTTGAAGCCGCATCACGCGGTGCTCAAAATGTCACATTATTAGAGAAAGATAAACAAGTTGCCAATCAGCTTAAGAAAAATAAGCAGTTGATTGCATGTGATAATGTCGAAATTTATTCGACAGATACTTTTCAATGGCTTGATAGACCAGCCCAAAGACAATTTGATATTGTATTTATCGATCCGCCTTTTCATTATTCTTTAATCGAGAAAACACTAGAGCTTCTTGAGAATAACCATTGGCTAAGCCCATCTGCTTATATTTATATCGAATCTGAGCTGGGGCATGATTTTAATATTCCATCAAATTGGTATTTGCATCGAGAGAAGACAGCAGGGCAAGTTCATAGCTATTTATTTATACGAGAAGAGAGATAATGTTCATACTTTTGGGTAAACTAGTCTATTTATTTATATGGTTATTTTTATTATTTAATCTTGTTCATCCGTTTCCTAAACCAGCAAATATTCTCGCTTATATTGGATTGGTTGCTTTTACACTTATTCATGGATTACAAGCATGGATATTACAATCAACAATGGTTAATCAAGAAAAAGAACAGGATAAATTTAAAGCACTTAGATTTTTTATTTTTGGTGTTTTTGAAGCACTTAGCTGGAAAAACAAAAAATAAAGAATAAAATAGGTTGTCAGATATAAATATTTTTGTATAATGCTCACCACTT
Organism: Gilliamella sp. B2772; assembly: GCF_026536985.1. NCBI lineage: Bacteria > Pseudomonadati > Pseudomonadota > Gammaproteobacteria > Orbales > Orbaceae > Gilliamella > Gilliamella sp. B2772. Next base: position 13,690 of record NZ_JAFNNB010000001.1, read on the forward strand.
CTTTCGAAGCGTTCAATATGCGGGAATAGCTCAGTTGGTAGAGCGCAACCTTGCCAAGGTTGAGGTCGCGAGTTCGAACCTCGTTTCCCGCTCCAATTTCATCTCTATACAAAGTTTAGCTGTTAACTTAGTTCCAACACGATTATTTTTGTCCTGATTAGAAACTATCTGTCGTTTTAAAACCTCCGCCACCTGTTGATGAGCTGGATGAAAACCCACTGTCACTTGATGAACTATAAGATGACGAGGAGGAAGAATCCGAAGAGGATGATGAGCTCGAATAGGAAGATGATGATGATGAGCGTGAAGAGGATGAAGAGAAAGAAGAAGATCTCCTTGATGATGAATCGTCACGCGACCATCCTGAATTATGATTAGATGATTTTAATTCTCTCCTTATTGCTCTATACCCAAAAAGGGTTTGAACAACTGTTTCTGGAAAAATTTGATTGCTAAATAGCTGGTCTAATAAATCATTAAGCTTGAACGATGGTATGTTATATTCATAAATTGAGCTAGGAATATTGTTTTCCCTAAATAAATAGAATGTTTGTTCAAAACGATTATAAACATTGTCTAATTCGTTAAGCGTTTTTAATAACGAGGCCAGATATGCATCAATATCAAGTATTTGTTTATTTATCGCGACAATTTTTTCTAATAATTTATCATCTTCTGTTGATTTAGTTTGTAATGTTAAATCATTAAGTTGACTTAAAGATTGTTTTTGTAACAGTTTAACTAATTGATTTGAAATTAGTTTAAACTGCGAATTATTGCCTTTTTGAAGTTCTTGTAAGGTATTTTCTGTATCTTGTTTCTGTTTTTTATAATGTGCTAAATCTTGCTCAGTTAGCGCTATTGTTTTTTTCAATTTAGATAAATTTAGGTTAGTATCAACCTCGCGCTCTTTCCGCTCTTTTGCTTTTAATGCTTGCTCATATGCTCGTTTTTTATTATTAAACCGTAACTGAGATTCTTTATATAAATCTTTAAGCATTTTATGATTTTTGAAATTTTCTGAAAAATTGATAAACCTTGCTACCCATGAGTCTAAATAACGAAATATTTTGAAGGCTTTATAATTTTTCTCTCCAAAGCGACGATTAATTAAATAATTGTAATAGTAATTTTGTTGATATTGTTTCAACTTGGTTGAAAATTCTTGTTGTGAACTTTTGAAGTTTTTTGTTTCTTTGGTTAGCTCGTCTTTAGTAATGTTATAATTATTTAATAGTGATAGATAATCTGCATCACTTTCAAGTTGCCGAATCTTTTCCGCGGTTAATTCATCTAATTTTAATAATGTTTCATCCATTTTTTGTTGGGAATCAGCAATAAAATGATCTAAATTACTGGATTTATTTTTTAAATTACAGTTTAAATCCTTTAACTGTTTAATGATTTTCTGAATTTCCAAATCGTTATTTTGGGGAGATTCTAATAGATAAATAGTCGCTATCTTTTGATAAATCTCTACTTGTTTATTTGTCAAATCAAGGATTTTTTGACGAGAGTTTTGCACCTCGTTATTAGTTTTCTCGATTGCACTAAAGATTTCCTGAAGTTTTATTTCAATACTTCGTTCAATATTGCTAGATTGCATATTTACCACTCTAAAATCCTACCTGCTTTAACTGTATTAGGACAGTTAAATTCTAGACGGCCAATGGGTTTTTTACATAATTTATTTTCATCAATATGCCCATCGGCAATTTTATCTCTTTTAACCTTATTAAATTCTTTTTGAGAAACCTGCTGACCAAACATATCTACGAGTTTCGTTTCACCTGTTTCAATACTGGTTACCCATAGCGGTGTTGCTATTCCGGATGATGTTGTTGGTGTGACAATCACATACCAAGATTTACCGTTCGTTTTTTCGTGGGTGCGCTCAACTCCTGATTTATAATTAGGTTTGTCGACAATAGTAAGTGTCAAATTAGTTTGAGCTAGATTGAAATAATAAGACATCATTTGTTGATAATTTTCAAACTTATCAAAGTTGAGATTTTTTAGGTCAGCTTGTAAATCACTTTGTAAAGCAATAACAGGTACCATATCCGACTTCGGAACTTTTAGGGCTAATAATTTCTGATTATCAATCTGAATTTTATTTATAATGGTTTTTGCTCGTTCTGTGGAATTGTAAAGTGTTTCAATTTGATTGAAATCGATAACTCTTTGTCCTTGATTAAGATTATCAAGAACGGTATCGACTGCATTTTGTAGTACGTGATACTCTTTGCTTGTTTTTATAAACTCATCATCATCTATCAAATTAGCTAGCCGCTTATCATCTTCCAATAATTTTTTTAATATATTTAATTGAGTTCTAATATCCGACAATTTAGTGGTTACTGAGTCATTAATTTGCTTAAATTGTTTAACTAAACCATTTTCATCATCTGTAATAAAAGCCCCGTTAATGGTTGGCTTGGTGACTGTGGGAATAATTTTCTGGCTAAGTAGATTAGAAATTGAGGTCTTTAAATTTTTTACTGGAATCTGCGCATAATGAACAGTAGTTTTATCAATTTGCTTAAACTCGTTGCGTAATTCTGTTAATGAATCTTCCGACGCTAATATTTGACTATAGTAACTATCAATTTTTTGTCTAACGTCTCTTGTATAGATTAAATTATTAAAAAAGATTAAGGCTAAAATAAATAAAAATATGCTAAAAAGGCTAAATATTAACTTTCTTTTGATATAACAACGAACTAGAAAATGTTGAAACCAAGGACGTTTAGGTGCAACAAACCGTAACCGATTATCAAACCAAAGATCGATTCCTTCATCAACGATTTTATCGTCCACAATTTGACCTTTGGCTTCATAGAAGGTTTTAATGTTTTCTTTTAAATTAGCTCGTAATCCTTCGCGGTCAAGGTGCTCAAGTAGTAATTGTTGTTTTTGATATAATTCATCAATTATTGCCATTGCACCTAGTTGGTCACTAAGTTTAACATCCTGCATTAACCATCAACCTTCAAGATAATATTATTAAAGCGCTGTTTTCCATCTTCCACTATACGATCGATTTCTTTAGCATTATCAATCGATTCATTTCTTAGCTCTGTAATTAATTGTTGGCTTGATTCTTGATAATTGACAATGGCTTCAACTAATGCACGTAAAGAATCAGCTTTAATCGTCGAACCATAACCAGCTCTTAAACCTTCTTCAAGTTGCTTATTAGCTGAAGTAGCAATACTTTCAATGCCTTTATTCATACCATCTTTCATTGCTTCTAGTGTTTTAGTGCTTTCACTCAAACCTGTCAATGAAGTTATAGAAGCGCTTAATGCAGTAAATACAATTTCGTTGGTTGAAAAAAAGCTTACACTTTGTTGGTAGACACGCTCTTTTATGGAGGTTGTTTGTTGCAATCTTGCAAATACTGCTTCGGCAGAATTATAAGAAACGGTTAAATTATTGGCGAGATCTAAGATGATTTGATAACGGCTATCTTCTTGTTGTACATTGCGTAGAGCTTCGTCTCTAGCAAGTTCTAATCGTCCTCGAGCGACATGATCATCACCTGTAAAATTATCAACTTGAGCAATAGCGTCGGTTAATTTTTGTTTGCGTTCTTCAAGACGATCTGTCGCAATTTGCAGTACTTCTTCAGCAACGATTTGAGCTTGTTTTAGTCCAAAACGGAAATCTTGGTAGGCGTTTAAAATAATATGTTCACGCTCGACTTGATTACTTGTTTCTTTTGAAACATCTAAATAGGTTTTTTTTATTAAACTAAAACGATCAGGAATAGAACCACGTTGAAATGTCATCCAACCCATTTTAATTTTTTCCAAAAGATCTAACTTTCCGTCATCTAACCAACCAAGCATTTTTTCCATATCGGTACGAATACTATCAAAATGCTTAACAATATTAGAATAGCGATCAGAAACATGTACGCCATCAATTTGTTCCCGGACTACTTCATTAAATGCGCTTTGTTGTTGCAAAGTGTGAGCAATGGCGATAATACGATTTTTATCAATTTCAGCAACATTATCCAATAACTTTAAAATTGGCGCATCAGCCTGAGGTTTAACCATGATGCCGATTTTATTCAACAACTGTACTGCTCTATCTACATATGAAACTATTTGACTAGACATGTTTAATATTCCTTTAACTATTGTTCCTTAGTTAATTAAGAAAACTAAAAAGATTATATATCACTAAAAAAGTTATCACAAATTAGGATTAATTAGTTGTGAAATATAAATTTTAATTAAACTGTGATAAAAAACTAAGCTAAAGATGAACAAGGTAATAATATCCAAATTATTGAATATACCTAGATTTGACTTCCTCCTAGTTCTATAGGCCTAGAAGGAGGTCCATTTTAATTTCATTTGCATCTTTTTTATAATTTTGCTAACTTTTCCTGCCAGTATTCTTGATATTGTGGCAGGCGTTTTTGTGCAGTTTGGTACACCTGTTTTAGTTCAGTAGTATCGAGTTTTCTTTCCAGTCTCTCCATGGCATAATCTAGTTTTTTCTGCTGCATATATGCCATAAACAGTAGTGAGGCATCATACACTTCACCCATATCCGGCGTAATTTTTTCAAGCTGTTTGATTGCCCGATAATTATCATCCTTATAAATCCCGGCTCTTAAAGCTTCATCCAAATAGATTATACCGGGCTTGGATTTATCAATATTTGGGCTTCCTTTGGGACTATCGAAGTAATAGTGTTGTTTTCGCAGTGCGAGTAATTTTTCTTTATCAGGCGCTTGTTTGTTCATTGCAACAGCAATCTTAGCAAAATCCATTACACCGTAAATTAGCTGAGCTTGGTTTTTACCATAAATTCCCATACCCACTTGATAGGGGGTGCCACTAAAATCAATCACTATTTTTTTTCCAAAGCAATACGCCTGTTCTGCACCCCAAATAATAGTAGAGTCGGGATTTATTTTATTCTGCACTTTATAAAATTGGATAATAGCATCGAAAATGTAGGGATTCGTTATCGTTAATGGTGCAAAAATAATTGCTCTCCATGGGGAATCATAAGTATATAATTCATCGAGATCAAAACCGCGTTTTTTAGCTTGCAATGGTGTAATGACACAAGGTGGATTTTCAATAAAATCTTGCTCATCGATGATTAACGGTTCGGAATCGCTTTTTGGTTTAGGTGAGATGTTATAAAAAATTGGTTGACTGCTAACTTCTCCTTTATCCTTAAGAGCTTCTAAAGCTAAATCATGAAAATCTGCATATATCAGTTTTTCTTGCGGATCAGTCGCATTATTAAATAATTTTTTTAACTTTTTAAGACTATCATTAGGTTCACCAAAAAGATATTCTACTAAATAAGTCAATTTACAATATGGGTTTTTGGGCTCGTTACTTCTGTAATAATCCGTCAGACTAGCTAAATTTTGCGGAATTTTATAAAATTGACTGGATAATTCATACATATGTTGACCTTGAGTTAATTGCAATAGCGCAATCGCAACCGCAGTTTCGGGCGTAATACCCCAATATTTTTCCAGAACAATACCAAAATTACCTGCCAAATATTCATGGTCACCATCGGTTTCAAGTGCAAATTTAATAGCCAAATCCATATGTTTCACATCCGTCATTGCCAGGGCAATAGCAGCAAATGCCCCGGCGACTGAATTATATTCATCTTGTAAATCAAAACTACAATCAAATTCATACATGGTTAAGTCAACAAACTCTCTTATTTTATCATGTAAACTTTCGTACATCGCTGCTTTGCGGAAAAAGACATGTGAACAACAAGCTATTCCTCCTGCCCCTAGCTCTAATTCTTCAAAGTCTTCATATTCTTCAACGTATTTAGCGAATTCAGAATAGTATTCAGGCTTGGCAACAAAATAAATATGAAGCCAATGCCCCTCAAATATATTTGAATAACCTTTTGCCATTAAGCCATTTAAATAATCAAGCGCATCTGAATATGCCTGTTCACTTTCTTGTTTGAAGCGTAAGTAAATTTCACCGCCCGTAGGCATGGCTCTGGCGATAATGGTGTCAGTTTCACAAAAAACATCAGTTTCAGTAAAAGTATCATAAAAACGTTCGGTTTCTGATTGATCGTCTGGATCGTCTTTTTTTTCTGGCTTGCTATCAGGCTTGTTATCAATAATGCCCAGTTTATCCCACGCTTGTTTTTGTAGAATTGCTGGTTCATATCCTTTATCAACTAAGCATTCAACACCGTTATAAGCATATCTATAATCAAAATTAGCCCATTCAAACTGTAAATCAACTAAATGCCATTTGTTATAATCAAAATCGTCGTATTTCCTTAACAGTGAACGTCCTTTCGATTCAGCCTCTTTCTCACCTGAATAAAGATATTTTTTTATTAATGCTAAAATTCTATCGGTATCATAATTATCAATAATGCCATTATAGGCAAAATATTCATCAATCGTGTCAGTTAGCAAATCTACATCATATTCATCTGATTGCTCCAGATATTTTAGGTCGCTTTCAAGCTCAAGTATCTTTGTTTGTCGGTAGGTTTGTTCTATTGCTGTTTCGATAAGAATACTATTCGGTTGACAAAGACTAATTCTGAAATATTTACTAGTCATATCACCAAAAAAACCATCATCCAGCATTTTTTGAATTTTTTCGGTAAGTAGTGGAACTAAATATTGATTATTTATCTCAACACCATAAATACTCGCATTATATTCTAGCTCATTTATACTTTCTGAATAATAGCGTTTGGAATTTCGTTCATTGAATAAAGCATAGATTTCCAGCGTTTTATAATCAAAGGTGATATTAAAGCCACAAATATTTTCAGGGAATTTGTTAGCTGGAATATTTTTTTCATCTTCTGCCTGAGTAGTATCAAAAATGCTCTGTAATGCGTTAACTATTTTATCCACCATTTGTATCGGATAATCGGTAAGATATTGTTCAGCCAGACGATGGATTGATTCGACGTGAGTCTTGTTGTGGTCATAAATATATTTCATCACGCCTTGGGCAAAGATGCCTACAAATTTATTTTCTGGATCTCTAATTTTCAAAAGATAAGTAATGCAATCAAAATGCATAGGTGAGATGTTCTTCATAAGTTTTGAAAAAATGAGTTGAAGCATCTCTCTGATAAAAATTTGAAATTTAAGATCATTTGGACTTAATGCTTTTAATTGTTCAAATGTTGCTTCGATATCGAATTGCTCACCTTGCTTTATATAGTTTCGTAACAATATTTTTAAGTTATCAAATTCTTGTTCTTGTGGTGTTTTAGTGACTGTCTCTTTTTTAATGGGGGTATTACTTTGTTTTGGTGGTTGTTTAACTGGAGCAACTTTTTTAGGCGGAACTTTACGTAACTCGTCAAAATCAAATGGGTTAGGTTGACCTTCACCAACCCATTCGTCGAGGTAAAACCATGGTTTTTCTTTACCGTCATCAATCACATCTTTGGGGGGTGTGGGTTTGGGGTGGTTTTTCGGTTTTGGGGCATCGGGCATTTTGATGATTGTTTTTTCTGTACAGGTTGATTGTTCAAGCGCTGGTGGGATCGCTTTTTCCTGATAGCCTTTTTTGATTTTCGATCTGATCAGTTTGTTGGCTTCTTTTTCCGCATCGGCAGGCGATGAAAACGTTTTAACTTGTGTTTGTCCTTTTGTTCCTATCTTACCAAATACGATTGTTAGGGATTCGTCTTGTTGGGTGATATACCAAAATTTATTCGATAATGTATCCTTAAACTCCAGATAATACTTCATTTCCTATATTCCTAATTATAATTCTATGTCAGTTCTTATAAATAAATTGAAAAGTAATTAATATAACTTTTTAGTTTATAAAATTTTGATTATAAAAACGACCATTATGTGTGTGTTGATTTAGTAAAACCGAGATGAATAATTTTATTACTATAAATTATGTTATTGACTAATTTTTAACAATAATTTTCTATAATTGCTTTCGAATTAGAATATTGTTTAGCAGTTTTTTAAGAAACTTTACATTATTATATGTAAAATTTTATAATTTTATTGTTGTTTTTAATGGTATATGGTACAACTAGCAATTGATAGTTCATTTTTTTGAAAGGTTAATTCCTTAATATTTCTGAACTATCAATACTTTTCTTTTTTCCATCTTAAATATTTAAAAATAATTTTGAGCTTTGTTTTTCAATAAAGTAATAATTGTTTTATCTATTAACATGTTATCCAAGTTATTTAAAAAATAAATCCAGTATTTATTTTGAAATGTAAGGATCACATTATTCAAGAGTTTCATTAATTAAGTTTTTCATGTTTTTAAATTAAAAATTGGATTATAACCAATAAAAGATTTAGTGAGATAAAATATGAATAAAATAAATAAGTTAATTTTGAATTCACAATATGCTGTTAGTAATTCAAGGAAAGGAAAATTTAAAGGTAAAGCATCTCTAATCAAATTTATTACTACAACGAGCATAACTTTAGCAATGACAAATCCAAGCTTTGCTCAGTGTATTACTAGCGATCCAAATAATCAGGCTTGTACCGGTGATGTAAATAATCCCAACGGTAATGGGTATGAAAATACAAATTCTTCTGATATTTTCTCTTTTGTCCAATCTGATGGATCTATTACAGGTAGTAAAAATGGGGTAGAAATTAATTACCATGGCAATGGTATTTTGAGCATCAATACATTAGCGAAAGTTTTTGGTAACGGAGGGGATGGAATTAATGCTCAAAATAGTAGCAATTCACAAGATATCAAAATAACACAATTAGTGAGTGGTGAAACGAGAGGGAGTAAATCGGGCATAGAGGCTACTAATAATGGTAAAGGTTTAACCATTATTAATACAGCTGGAATAATCTCTGGTAATCAGGATAACGGTATATCAGTGCTCAATGGGACTCAATCTACCGATTTAACTATTAATCAATCAAGAGGCAGTATTGAAGGGCATAATCGTGGAATAAGTGCTGAAAATCAAGGTAATGGTATCTCTGAAATCATTGTTTCCGGTAATGTGAATGGATTGAGTAGTGAAGGTATATTTGTAAAAAATAGCACTAATAGCAAGAATATTACAATTAATCAATATGATGGTAGTACGGTTAGTGGGCAAAGTTATGGTTTGGCCGCTTATAATAATGGTAAGGAACAAACTGATATCACCATTGCTGGTTATGTTGAAGGTCGTAATAATGATGCAATTTATTCAGAGTCGTCAAGTACAACATCAGATGTCTTTTTAACGCAAATGGCTGATTCTCAAATTAAAGGTCATAATAACGGTATTAATATTCTTAATAATGGTAATGGATTTAGTGATTTAATCATTTCTGGTTCGGTAACAGGTGAGCAAATTGATGGTATTGTTGCTAAAAATCTTTCAGATACATCAACTGCTATGTCTTTAAGACAGTTAGGCGGTAGTATTTATGGTCATGTGAATGGTGTGAATTTATTGAATAATGGTAATGGTGATACCACTATCTCAACTAAAAATAATATTCAGGGTGATCAACAAGATGGTATTGTAGTTGTAAATGGAACTAGTTCTAGTAATATAAAATTAAATCAGATATCAGGTACGATTAAAGGTCATAATAACGGCATAAATATCACTAATAATGGTAAAAAGTCGACGATCATTTCAACTTCTGGTGTTGTTGAAGGTGCTCAAAACGATGGAATTAGGGCAATCAATAACAATTCGACAACCTCTAATATGAGCGTTATTCAGTCAAATGGCACAATTCATGGAAATCTTAATGGCATAAATGTAACGAATAATGGACAGGGATATACGTCAATTCAAACAGCTAAAAATATTATTGGTGATCAAAATGATGGTATTGTGGTTACTAACGGTAATGCATCAGGTGATTTAACGATAATCCAATCAGCAGGTAGTATTGCTGGCAAACTTCGTGGCATTAATTTAACCAATAATGGAAAAGGGAATACAAATGTTAATCTTAGTGGCTCAGTAACAGGCGATATTAATGAAGGCGTTGTAGTTCAAAATGGTACGCAATCAAGTCACTTAAATTTAATTCAGATAGCAGGAAAAATCAAAGGTTTATTAAATGCGGTTAATTTAGTTAACAATGGTGTCGGTTCAACAAGTGTCAAAACTTCAGGCGATTTAGAGAGTGTTCAACAACATGGTTTGTTCGTTTTAAATAATAGTACAGCCAATAATCTTAATATTGATCAATTTGGAGGTACGATTACAGGTAATTATAATGGACTTAATGTAACCAATAAAGGAAGTGGAACGACTGAAATAAAAATTGCAGGTAAGGTTTTTGGTAATAATTCTGATGGCATTTTTGTGCTTAATGATGTTGCGGCACAGAACTTAATTGTTTCTTTGAACGACTCAGGTTTTGTTAAGGGCCATAATAAAGGACTCAATTTAACAAATAAAGGAAATGGCGAAACAAAAATTCTCTTAAATGGCAACATTGAAGCTGATCAAGATGATGCTATTTATGCTATAAATGAAAATAATGCTACTAACTTGACTGTTCAACAATTAGCAACCAGTAGTCTTAATGGTTTAATAAATGGCATAGAATTAGAGAATACAGGATCTGGTTCTACAACTATTACTACTTATGGAACGGTTAGTGGTGAACAACAAGCTGGTATAGTTATTAATAATCGTGGTACAAGCACTGATGTTAATGTTAAACAAAATTCTGGAACAATTTTTGGTAAAAATAATGGAATAACAATCAATAACAGTGGTACTGGCTCAACGGTTATTGATATCTATGATACGGTTTATGCGAATGGGACCGATGTAAACAATAATTTAGATGCGGGTATCTATACAACGGGTAAATCAGACACAACAACTAATATTAACCTTAATGATGGTGCTAATGTTTATTCTGTTCTTGGTACTGCAATAAGAAATGATGTGACCAATTCTATTGTTAATTTAAATAGTGGTTCTAAAGTAAGTGGTAAAATATTGCTAGGAACAGGTGATGATACGCTTAATATCAATCAAGGCTCTGATATTTCAGATTTAACCATGATTGATGGTGGACGTAAAAATATTCGAGCTAGTTCATCGAATGAAATGGATGTTCTTAATTTTAGTACCCATCTAGTTGGATCTTCTGATTCAGTAGGTATTCGTGGTGATGTAGCGATTCTTAACTGGGAAAATATCAATGTTGGTTCAAACGGAAGGTTATCATTAACTGGTAACTTAAATACCGATAAGCTTACTCTAAATTCAAATGCTATTTTAGATTTTGTTCCAAGGATACATCAAGCTTCGGTAAGTGGCGATGTTTATAATAGTGGTACTATTGCGCTGAATAATAATTTTACTGGAGATCATCTAACTATAACCGGTAATTATATTGGTAATAATGGTCAGCTTTTGCTTGATACAGTATTGCAAGATAGTAGTAGCTCAACTGATAAGTTGTTTATTGGAGGGAATGCTTCCGGAAATACATTGGTTAAAATAACCAATATTGGTGGATTAGGTGCAGATACTGGCAAAACGAATGGTATTGAAATTGTCAATGTTAATGGTGTAAGTTCGAACAATGCATTTAATTTAGAAGGATCACATTTAGATGTGGGCGCTTATGAATACTATTTACATAAAGGCGATATTAATCAACAAAATAATAACTGGTACTTACGTTCTAGTAAACCTACTGAACCAACTAATCCAACTAATCCGACGAATCCAACCAATCCAACCAATCCAACAAACCCAACAAACCCAACAAACCCAACAAACCCAGAGCAACCTGTTAATCCAGTGTCTCCGAATAAGGTTGCTTATCGTAAAGAAGTACCAATGTTTGCTGGGGTAGCGGCACAATTACGTCAGGCTGATTTAATTATGCAAGCAAATATGCATCAACGTATTGGTAATACTTTACTACCAGACTCAAAAATTAGTTGGGGACGAATAATCGCTGAGCGCACAGATATAAAACAAAATGGCATAGCTGATACACATAGCAAAGGGAATTATACTGGTTTCCAAATAGGTAGCGATATCTGGAAAGAAGAAGATAGCTATTGGCGTGTAGGTGGTTACTTCGGTTATTTACATGGTAGTTTAGATGTTGATGGTTTTGCCAGTAGTATGAAAGGATATGTAGGAAAAAATCGCTCAAATAGTTATTTCTTAGGTCTCTATGGTAACTATATGGATGAGAATGGGGCTTACTTAGATTTGGTGTTCCAAGGGGGGCGTCATAAAGTAGACATTAAACCAAATTATAATAAAAATAGTAAACAAAAGGGAAAAGGATTAAGTGCTTCCGCGGAAGTCGGTAAACCATTTGATTTAAATTATTATGATTGGCGAATTGAACCTCAGTTTCAAATTATTCACCAATGGATGAATCTTAATAATAGTCATATAAGTGGTAATACCACCGTCAAACAAAGTCATAATGATTCATGGCTTTTCCGAGTGGGTGCTAGACTTGAAAATCATTTCCAGTCAGAGTTAGGAACGTTTCGTCCTTATACTCGTTTAAATTTATACTATTCGCCCGATGGTTCAGATCGTATAAGATTTGATTGTTCCAGAGCTTCAACTAAATTTAATAGTGGTGCTGGTTATACAAGCACGGAATTAGCTATCGGTGGTAGTTATGAATTTAATAATCAAGTTAGTGCTTATACTGAGATTGGTCATACTTGGTCCAATAGTGGTGATGCAAACGTTAAGTCGCCAATTAATGGCTCTTTAGGAATAAGAGCTAATTGGTAACACGAGTAATAAACTAAGTTGTTTATCTTCCTGACCGATACTTTTAATAGAAAGTATCGGTTTTTTCTTTATTCATTTAAAATAATTAATCTTAATAATTAATCTAAGTCATATAAAAAATAGTTATCATAATAATTTTTTTATAGTTTTAAGATTTATTTATGGTAATGTTTTTGCATCGTTTTGCTATATAAGGAAGTTCCATGACTCATTCAACCAATCCTTTGGTGCGTTTTTATTTTAAAGTAGGGCTTATTCCTCAAATTGTTTTGGGTTTGCTCTTTGGTATAACATTAGCAGCAATTTCTCAAGAAGTTGCGTTAAATATGTCTTTTATTGGCTCGCTCTTTATTAATGCCTTAAAATCCGTTGCGCCAATTTTGGTACTTATTTTAGTTATTGCGTCAATATCTAATCACCAACGTGGTAAACGCGCTAATATGGGTAAACTTTTTGCCCTATATTTTTCGGGTATGATGTTGGCCGCTTTGTTAGCAACTATTGCTAGTTTCATCTTTCCTTCTGATATTTCATTAGGTGATGCTGCGGATCAGAGCAAATTAACGCCTCCAGGTAGTATTATTGAAGTATTAAAAACTCTGCTAAATAAAATGATAGACAATCCTGTTAATGCGCTTGTTAATGCTAACTATATTGGGCTCATTGTTTGGGGAGTCGGAATTGGTATTGCATTAAGACACTCAAGTGAAACAACCAAAACGATGATGAGCGATCTTTCTTTAGCAATTTCATTCATTGTAAAAATCATTATTCGTTTTGCTCCATTAGGGGTTTTTGGTTTGGTTGCTTCAACACTTGCAGAAACAGGATTTGGTGAATTACTTAAGTATGCTCATCTATTAGTTGTATTAGTGTCTTGTATGTTAATTGTGGCATTGATTATTAATCCATTATTAGCTTATATTGTAATGCGTAAAAATCCGTATCCATTGGTTTTTACCTCATTAAAAGATAGTGCTATTCCTGCTTTCTTTACTCGTAGCTCAGCAGCAAATATTCCAGTTAATATCGAAATTTGTAAAAAATTAAAAATGGATGAAGATACTTATTCTGTCGCTGTACCACTGGGCGCAGCAATTAATATGTCAGGAGCGGCAATTACTATCACTATTCTAACGTTAGCTACCGTAAATTCTTTGCATATAGACGTTGATATTCTTTCTGCAGTATTACTTTGTATTGTGACGAGTATATGTGCTTGTGGTGCATCAGGAATCGCAGGTGGTTCATTACTGCTTATTCCTGTCGCTTGTAGCATGTTTGGAATACCTAACGAAATTTCAGCTAAAGTCATTGGTATCGGTATAGCTATTGGTGTTATTCAAGATTCGGTTGAAACTGCGCTTAATTCATCAAGTGATGTTGTATTTATTGGTGCAGTATCAGAAAAAGTAAAACGTAATGAAACAAAATAGTTTTTTGATATTTAGAAATTAGTTTGTACTTACTTTAATAGCCTGATAAATAATAAATTTATCAGGCTTTTTTACAATTAAAAAGGTTTAATCACAAGGCCAATTATTGCATTTAGTGATATGACTATTTATCATAATTTAAAGCTCAATCATTGATATTCACCTAATATGTTGGAACTCTATGTCAATTAATCAAAATACTTTTGCAATAACACCTACAAGAATAGGTAATACAAAAAAAGGTAATGAGACAAGATCTGCCTTGATTCGTAGTGGAGTAGAGTTGATGACTACTTATGGGTATATTTCATCAAACATTGAAAGAATCTTAAAGCAGGTAGGAGTCCCCAAAGGTTCTTTTTATCATTACTTTAAAAGTAAGGAAGACTTTGGAATAGCAATTATAGCTAGCTATGACAGTTTTTTTACTCACAAATTAGATAAGCATTTAACCAATTCATCGATTGGTTCAGCTATTGATCGAATTTTAGCTTTTTATGAAGATGCAAAGCAAGGTATGGCAAAATATGATTTTAATCGAGGTTGCCTAATCGGTGAATTGATACAAGAAGAATCGTTATTACCGGATGGGTATGCACAAATACTTGAACAAATTTTACAAAATTGGCAAGCCAAACTTGAAAAATGCTTACTACTGGCACAACAATCTGGAGAATTAAGTTCACAAGCCAACTGCAAAGCACTTGCAGAATTTTTTTGGATTGGTTGGGAAGGTGCAGTAACTCGAAGCAAATTAATAAAAAAATCACAACCTTTAGATCTGTTTATGCAACTTTTTTTTGATAAAATCATCAATTAATATCAAAAGTTAATTTTGATTTATTTACCAATGCCGTCTTATTTTACAAACGCCATCTTATTTTACAAACACAATAACGACCATCAAAAGACACTTTGCATTATTTCGATTGCCTATCTTTAGGCAATATGATACAAATAAAAACGAATTGTCAAATTAGCTAGTTAAGCAAAAATCGATAATTTCAATAGTTAATCTTTCCACCCTGTACTTTGTGACACCATTTTATTTGTAAATAAAGCTATTTTATTTGTATTCATAAATGTCTTTAAATAATGTTTTTAATTTTCAATAGGTTATTTTTTGTCTTCTTAAATGAAGGATCAGTTTTCATTTGGTTAATCTCTAACAGCATCTTCAATTAAAAGCTATATTTTACATAAATAGAATCATCTCTGATTAAGTGAGAGGAAATAATGAACAAAGTCTATAAGCTTATCTGGAATGCAGTTCGTCAAAGTTATGTTCCGACTTCGGAAAAAACTCAATCAAAAGGTAAAAGTTTTTCGGTTAATTTGCTGACAGTCGTTAGTTTAACTTCTGTGTTAACATCTAACAGCTATGCAAATGACACAGCCAACGATTTAAAAAATGACATACCTATTCAAAAGAGCATCATCAATCAATCATTAAACTTGTCATACAATGACAAATATCAACAAAATTTTATTAATCAACGTGCCGGTATCAGTCCCTTTGCTAACACAAAAATCATTACAATATCAAACGACATTGAAAACGCAAGTGATGGATACGACTTATCAACTGATACCAACACTACTGATCTCACCTTTAACCAAGCTGCTGGCTCAATAACCGGTCAAAATAGTGGTGTAAACATTTCTCACGGCGGTATTGGTTCAAGTAATATCATGCTGTCAGGTGTCATAACAGGAAAATCGGATAATGGACTTGTCGTAAAAAACACTGATACTACAAAAGATTTAAAAGTCACACAAATGGCTAACAGTACTATTCAAGGCAAAAATAATGGTATTGAAGTCGAAAATAAAGGTAATGGAACCACAACACTCACCACATCTGGACAGGTTGTCGGTGAGCAATCTAACGGAATACAAGCTAATAATGATAAGAATTCAAAGGATCTTAAAGTTATACAACTAGTAGGTAGTATATCTGGCGGCGCCAACGGAATTTATGCAAACAATAGCGGGCTTGGATCGACAAGTGTCACAACCTCTGGCGAAGTCATTGGCGCCCACAATGAAGGAATTTACGTACATAACGATAAAACCGCCAAAGATATAAACGTTACACAAATGAAGGGCAGTAGTATCAAAGGATACTCAAATGGTGCAAGTATTATTAACGACGGTATAGGCTCAACCTTGGTTAATGCGTCTGGAAATATTGAAGGCCAAACCACAAATGGAATGTTTATCATTAACTATGAACAAACAGAAGATCTCACCGTCAATCAAATAGAAGGCACTATTCATGGTAGTACCAACGGCATTAACATGAATAATTATGGTCGTGGTTCAACACTTGTCACGACCTCTGGTAATGTCATTGGTGATCAAGATGACGGGCTATTCAACACCAATGATACCAACGCTCATGATCTTACTCTCAATCAATTAGCAGGAAAAATTCAAGGTAAGAGAAATGGCATCAATATGGCGAATAATGGTAAAGGTTCAACCTATATCACCACATTAGGTGAAATTATTGGTACTGAAAATGATGGGCTCTATTCCATTAACGGCAATAGCAGTCAAGATCTAATTGTACATCAATCAGGCGGTACTGTGCATGGTAAACTTAATGGTATCAATCTTGCCAATCATGGAAACGGATCAACCACCATCAATTCCGTTGGTGATGTCATTGGCGATCAGAATGATGGTATGTATGTGGCTAATGATGCCAACACACAAGATCTAACCATTAAACAAAACAGCGGAAAAATCAATGGTAATTTAAATGGCATTAATCTTGCAAATAAAGGGAAAGGCTCAACATTTATCACAACTAAAGGAACTGTGATAGGCAACCTAAGTGATGGCATGTATGCAATTAATGAAAATACCACTCAAAACATTATCGTAGAACAATCTGACGGTAGCATTCAAGGTAATAAGAATGGTATTAACATGGCAAATAAAGGGAACGGTTCGACCCAAATTACGACATCGGGTGAAGTAATTGGTAAAAATAACGATGGTATGTATGCCTTTAATGATATCAATACGCAAAACATTACCGTCGATCAAAAACAGGGAAAAATAAACGGCAATTTAAATGGCATTAATCTTGCAAATAAAGGGAAAGGCTCAACATTTATTACAACTAAAGGAACTGTGATAGGCAACCTAAGTGATGGCATGTATGCAATTAATGAAAATACCACTCAAAACCTTATCGTAGAACAATCTGACGGTAGCATTCAAGGTAATAAGAATGGTATTAACATGGCAAATAAAGGGAACGGCTCGACCCAAATTACGACATCGGGTGAAATAATTGGTAAAAATAACGATGGTATGTATGCTTTTAATGATATCAATACGCAAAACATTACCGTCAATCAAGAACAAGGAAAAATAAACGGTAATTTAAACGGCATTAATATGGCCAATAGCGGAAAAGGCTCAACCACAATCAACACATCAGGCGAAGTGATTGGCAATCAAAATGACGGTTTATATTCAGCAAATCAATCCAATACCCAACATTTAACCATTAATCAATCCGCTGGAAGCATTAAAGGGAATAAAAATGGGATCAACATTGCAAATCATGGGAATGGATCGACCTCAATTTCAACCGCTGGCACAATAAAAGGTCAAAATAATGATGGTATGTACGCGTTAAACGGCGCGAAATCACATGATCTAACCGTTAAGCAATCATCTGGGGATATTTATGGTGAATTAAATGGTATCAATATGGCAAACAACGGGCTTGGTGACACTAACATTACTACTTTAGGATCAGTAACGGGTGCACAATACGATGGATTATATGCCGTTAACGATGTAAAAACCCAAAATATGAAGATAAATCATATAGGCGGTGACATTACAGGCAAAAAAAACGGTATCAATATTACCAACAAAGGGCAAGGTTCATCATATATAACATTAAGCGGAAATGTAACCGGTTCAACTTTTGATGCGGTCGTTGCTTCAAATCATACAACTGCTCAAGATTTATCGGTCATACTCGATAATAATGCCACTATTCAAGGACAACTTAATGGTATCAATTTAGTCAATAAAGGTCATGGCTCAACCTCTATTAACATTAATGGAAGCGTCATAAGTCATTCTTTAGATGCATTAATTGTAGCAAATGACACAACAACCAAAGATTTAACCTTTTCGCTTCAAAATCATGCAAATATTCAGGGAAGTAAAAATGGTGTCAATCTGACTAACCAAGGACAGGGATCGACAACCATTACTGTTGAAGGGAACATTAAAGCAGGACACGGCGATGCGATCTCTGCCTCGAATAAAAATAATGCTCAACATCTCTATATTGATCAGAAGTCAACAAGTAGCATAACCAGCTCGGAGAATGGGATTAATGTGACTAATTTAGGTACCGGTTTTTCATCCGTTACCGTATCGGGGAAAGTCAATGGTGACAATGGATCAGGAATATTAGTGAAAAATGGCAACACATCGAGTGATCTCATCTTATCGCAAACAGCGGGTAGCATCATTGGACTAAATAGTGGGATTAATGTCACCAACAACGGGACAGGCTTTACCAGAATTGATATCGCTGGTACAGTAATTGGTAAGGGAGAAAACCAACTTAGCCGGCCTGGTGCGGGTATCTATTCATCAGGCAACGTAGGGACAAAAACCTATCTAAATCTCAATGCGGGGGCAGATGTTTCAGCCGTAATAGGCGCATCAATCAAAAATGAAATTAGTGATGCGATCATTACCCTAAATGATGGTTCAAAAGTCAGTGGACTAATTCAGCTTGGCACAGGTAATAATACGCTGACCATTCATAAAAATGCAAATGTGACCGATCTCACCATTATTGATGGTGGTAGTGATGTGACTCGTAATGCACAATCAACTTCAACCGATACACTCAATCTTTACCAAAATCTGACGGGATCATCAACAAGTACAGGACGTATTGGCGATGTTTCTGTTCTTAATTGGGAAAACATCAATGTGGGACAAGCGGTAACTTTCACATTAACCGGTGATTTAGATACACAAAACCTCAACCTAAACTCGGATGCGGTTTTGAAATTACAAAGATCATTAAATCAAGCAACGGTAAACGGTAATGTGAATAATGCAGGCACCATTACGCTTAGTAATGCAAATGCTGGGGAAAATTTAATCATCAACGGTGACTATGTCGGCAACAATGGTAAATTAATACTGGATACTGTTGTACAAGGCAGCGAAAGCGATACCGATAGACTAAATGTGAATGGTCATGTCACTGGAAAAACACAAATACAGATAAATAATGTCAATGGGATTGGGGCTGACACCACAAACACAAACGGCATTAAAATTGTGAATGTAACAGGAAGCAGCACTAATGATGCTTTCAATCTTCAAGGTGGACATTTAGAAGCCGGTGCCTACGAATATTATCTTTATAAAGGGGATCTGAATAAGCAAAACGAAAATTGGTATTTACGCTCCTATTTGAAGAAAGAATCTGAAGATCAAAATAAAGATAAAACCAATAATGATTCGACCAACAATCATCAATCGGGCAATGAAGAAAATAATAATGACTTAAACCATATTATTGGTTCAAATCATGAACAAGAAGATAAAACGAATATCAATAACCGACGCATAACCTATCGAAAACAAGTACCGCTCTATTCAGCTGTTGGTGAACAATTACGCCAAGCTGATATTATCATGCTCAGCAATCTACATCAGCGCATTGGTAATACACCAACCAACGAAGAGACAAACACGTGGGGTAGAATCATTGCTGCACGCAACGATATAAAACAAAATGGCGTATTGAATACTCACAGCAAAGGAAATCACACCGGTTTACAATTAGGTAGTGATATCTGGCAGACTAATCATTGGCGTTTTGGTGCTTATTGGGGTTATCTCTACGGTGATTTAAAAGTTAACGGGTTTGCCAGTGGTGTAAATGGACATGTTGGAAAAAATACCACGAACACGTATTTTATCGGTGCTTATGGTACATATACCCATGATGACGGATGTTATGTCGATCTCGTCTTGCAAGCGGCTCGACATAAAGTCAATATCAAACCAAACAGTAACGCCGACAGCAAACAAAAAGGTTATGGCGGCACCGCTTCAGTCGAATTTGGTAAACCTTTTACGTTATTTGATAATGGTTGGAAGCTAGAACCTCAAGCACAAATTATACACCAATGGCTTGATCTGGATAAAAGCCATATAAAAGGTAACACAACAGTCAAACACAGTAACAATAATGCTTGGCTATTCCGTATTGGGGGTAGAGTCGAAAACGAAGTTGACCTTGACCTAGGCACTTTACGTCCTTATGCAAGAGCAAACCTATTCTATTCGCCGAACGGAGATGATCATACACATTTTGCTACACCGAGTTACACAACATCAATCAGAAGTGGAGCTTCACACACCAGTACCGAATTGGCTATTGGTGGAAGTTTTGACATTAATAATCAATTAACCGCCTATGGCGAATTGGGTCATACTTGGTCAAATGGTGGAAATGCCCGAGTAAAAGCTCCAATCAATGGTTCAATAGGCATCAAAGCTAACTGGTAAATAGCATAATAAACACAGACTAAACCGATATTATGTGATCTTAACAAATATCGGTTTTTTTATATGAAAACAATCTTACAAATTTATGCTAGAAGAATTGACCTTAAAATTAACCACATTGATAAAAACAGTTAATACCATTTTTTACGTATCTAATAGATTGAATGATATTGATTGAAATAGACAAGACAGTTGGTCTATAATTTTTAGACCAATTGTCTAGTTATACGAAATCAGCCTGTTAACTGACTTGCTGATCGACCTATTGAGTAAATTAGCAAATCTTATACTGCCAAACGTAATAAGGAATAACCATGTCATTCAAAGCGATAGTATTAGAAAAAAATGATACTCACGGTTTTACCCATTCAATAAAAGCCGTACCTCAACAACAATTACTTGCTCAACAAGGCGACACACTACTCCAAGTCCACTATTCAAGTATCAACTATAAAGATGCGTTAGCACTGACTAACAAAAGCCCGGTTGTAAGACAATGGCCAATGATACCGGGTATTGATGGCGTGGGTAGTGTCATTGAATGTGCAAATGGTCACTATCAAAAAGGGGATATTGTCATCTTAAATGGTTGGGGATGTGGTGAAACGCACTGGGGATGTTTAGGGCAATATGCCTATTTAAAATCAGAATGGTTAATTCCATTACCGAAAAATATGACTCCTTATCAATCCATGGTGCTTGGCACGGCGGGATATACAGCGGCATTATGTGTGAAACGCATTATTGATTTTGGCGTTAAACCAGAAGATGGCAAGATTTTAGTTACGGGAGCGACAGGCGGTGTAGGTTCAGTTGCTGTCGCGTTATTGAGTAAATTAGGTTATCAGGTTGCTGCCTCCACTAGCAAAGTGGCAGATGAAGATTATCTGCATAAACTTGGTACTGTCGAAATTATTGATGGTCAATCTTTGAAAGAGCCTAATCGACCGTTACAAAAAGAGTTATGGTCTGCAGCAATCGACGTGGTTGGCTCTTATACATTAGCCAATATTTGTGCACAAACTCAATATGGTGGTATTGTTGCTTGTTGTGGTCTTGCGCAAGGTATGGATTTCCCTGCAACGGTTGCACCGTTTATTTTACGAGGAGTGACATTAGCTGGTGTGGATAGTGTGATGGCTAGTTATGATAAACGAATAGCTGCTTGGCAATTAATAGCAGAAAACATGGATGAAAAGCTGTATTCTCATATCGCCCAGACTATTGCATTAAATGAATGCATTGAAGTGGCAAATAAGATGATCGCAAGTAAAATTAAAGGTCGCTTTGTGGTTGATGTAAATAAGTAAATCAATATGCAATAAAGTGGTGTCATTTTACACACTTTATTAGTACCTAGATCTATTCAGATAAAAATTAACACAATTGATTGTGTAATAATTCTTGTATTTCCTATAATATCAGACTAAATTTACTTTTAGCTGTTTTGAAAGTAAAATTCGCAATGACTGTTTAGAATGATTAATTTTCTTTGAGTATTTTAAATAGGGGAATGTGATATGCCTTATCAAACACGAGATGACTTACCAGAATCTGTTCGACATGTTTTACCTGTCCATGCTCAAGATATTTTTAAAGAAGCATTCAATAGTGCCATAAAAGAGTATCAAGATCCTAAAAAACGACGAGACAATAGTTCACCAGAGCAAGTTGCTTTTCGTGTTGCTTGGTCAGCGGTTGAAAAGCTTTATCATAAAGATGAAAACGGCAAATGGGTTGCAAAATAGTAATTTTAACGATGTATACTTTTTTTTAACATTCTCATAATAGTGTATGATTGATGCTCAATAAAAACTAGTATAATCAAAGCCAACATATATGGTTGGCTTATTATTTTTTAAATGGAGACATTAAAATGTTTATTTTCTCTCTTACCTACCTGAAATCCATTAGTGAAGTAGAAAAATACTTACCGCAACATATCGATTATCTAGAACGTCATTATCAATCAGGGCATTTTATTGCTTCTGGTCGCAAAGTTCCTCGTACTGGTGGGGTGATTCTTTGTCGTGCAGAAAGTAAAGAACAAGCACTAGCAATAATGCAAGAAGATCCGTTTTATATTTATCAAATTGCCGAGTACGACATAATTGAATTTGTACCAACTAAATATGCCAACGGATTTGAAGCATTTATTTAATACTTACCAATTGAATATTCAAGCTTAAATATTCAATTTAGTGATATCTTCAAAATTTCATAAATATGATAGGAATTTGCTCGACTAATTGATCGTCATAATCCGCACGCAGATTTAATCAATATCTAAAATTGCAAATTTTTATGAATCCTTTTGCCACTATTCATCCTCTATATAATCAAATAAATGTTATTTAAAAATCTTAGGAAATGATACTTTTAGCATAACAAAATTAAAAAATTCACAATAATTAAATTATATGAACCTAAAAAACGAAAAACTCATTCAAGCGGCTTGTATGGGCAATAAACAAGCTTTAGAACAATTACTTATCCTTTGCCAACCTGATATTAAAAGGTTTGCTAGGCGAACTTGTTCTTCAGCTGAAGATGTTGAAGATGCTGTGCAAATCGCTCTTTGGCTAATGTATAGAAAAATTGGCACATTGAAAACAATAGCGACTTTCGCCAGCTGGTTATTTCGAATTATTGAAAGGGAGTGTTATCGATTATTTAGAGCTAGACAATCAAAAAGTATTAATAGTGAATTTAATCTAGAAAACATCGCTATGCAAAATACAGATTTGAGTCTGCATATTGATTTAACCAATGCTATTGGTTCGTTACCATTCATCTATCGTCAAGTATTAATTTTGCGCGATATTGAAGAATATAGTGCACCCGAAGTTGCTGAAAAATTGGGTATCACTATTGAGGCAGTAAAAAGCAGATTGCATCGAGCAAGAATGATTATAAAAGAAAAGTTGGATTCAAAAACCTATCTAAATTAATAGATTTAAAAAAGGAGAGTTTATGTATTGTCGTAATTCTGTAAGTTTGCATTTAATAAGAGGCGTGTGTGCCTTGATGCTAGTTTTAGCACTTTTTTTATTTCAGTTTCCTTTATTTGCTAAGCTTGCTTGTTTGGCTTGTGTTGTATTTTTATTGCGTGGCTGTCCGGCATGTTGGTTTAGCGGATTAATTTATAAATTAAAAAATAACAAAGCGTAACAATATGAGTAATTACCAATCATCTAATGATTTTAAATATGTCACTACTTTATTGAAATATGCACCTAAAGAAACTCAAGCTTTTATTGATTTTGATCATATAACGATTAAGCGGACTGAAGGGCATATTCCAGTCAAAATAAGAGAACTTATTGCATTAGCTGTTGCACTTACGACACAATGTGCGTATTGCATTGAAGTTCATAGTAAGAACGCTAAGCGCTTAGGTGTAAGCAAAGAAGAGTTAGCAGAGTTAATTTCTATTGCTGCTGCGGTAAGAGCCGGCGCAACAATGGGACATGGCTTTTTAGCTATACGTTTGTTTGATGAAACCACTTCTTAATCCCTTCATTTTTATCTTTTAAGATAAGTTGATACTGTTCTAAATATGTCCTAATTATGTTTAGGACATTCCAGCAATGCATATCTATTTTCCTTATCAATACGGAAAATATTGGTTCGTAATTCGATTTTTTTCCTTTTATACTTAACTTGAATTCTTAATAATACAGGTGCTTGATCATGAATAATAAAGGTTTACCAAAAGATTTTTTATGGGGTGGTGCGGTTGCTGCTCATCAATTAGAGGGTGCTTGGCAAGCTGGTGGTAAGGGGCCTAGTGTTGCCGATGTGATGACTGTTGGATCGCCTAAAAGTTATCGAAAAATTACCGAAGGAATCATTCCTGGTGAGTATTATCCTAATCACGAGGCTATCGACTTTTATCATCATTATAAAGATGATATTAAACTCTTCGCTGAAATGGGGTTTAAATGTTTTCGAACTTCGATTGCTTGGACTCGAATCTTCCCGAAAGGTGATGAGCTTGCACCAAATGAAGAAGGGTTGAAGTTTTATGATGATCTTTTCGATGAATGTTTAAAATATAATATTGAGCCGGTTGTTACCCTTTCGCACTTTGAATTACCTTATTATCTAGTTACCGAATATGGTGGCTTCCGTAATCGTAAATTAATTGATTTCTTTGTTCGCTTTGCTGAGGTCTGTTTTGATCGTTATAAAAATAAAGTGAAATATTGGATGACCTTTAATGAGATCAATAACCAAGCTAATTTTAATGAAGATTTTGCGCCTTTCACTAACTCAGGTATTTATTACAAAGCAGGTGATAACCGAGAAGAAATCATGTATCAAGCTGCACATTATGAATTAGTTGCAAGCGCAAAAGCGGTGCAAATAGGTCATGCTATCAATCCTGATTTTCAAATTGGTTGTATGATTGCTGTTGTGCCAATCTATCCGGAAACCTGTAAACCAGGTGATATCTTAATGGCTCAAAAAGTCATGGAACGTAAGTATTTCTTTACTGATGTTCATGTTCATGGTCAATATCCTAATCATATTATCAAATACTGGCAACGCAAAGGCTTTAAATTAGACGTTACAAGCCAAGATCTCGAAGTATTAGAAAACGGTACAGTCGATTACATTGGTTTTAGTTATTACATGTCTAATGCGATTAGAAAAAAATCAGATAACTATGAATATAATGAAAAAACCGATTTAATTGGTAATCAATACGTTAAAAAATCTGATTGGGGGTGGCAGATCGATCCGGAAGGTTTGCGCTACACATTAAATTGGCTAACTGATATGTATCATTTACCGCTTTTCATTGTGGAAAATGGATTTGGTGCATATGATAAAGTTGAAGCTGATGGAAGTATTCATGATAGTTATCGTATTGAATATCTACGAGAACATATTAAACAAATGAAGTTAGCGGTTGAAGAAGATGGTGTAGATTTGATGGGATATACTCCATGGGGTTGTATTGATTTAGTGTCAGCTGGAACTGGTGAAATGGAAAAACGTTACGGCTTTATTTATGTTGATAAAGATAATAAAGGTAATGGAACCTTAAAACGTAGCCGTAAAGATTCATTTGCTTGGTATAAAAAAGTCATTGAGTCAAATGGTGAAACCTTATAACGATTTAAATTCATTAGGAGAAGTTATGAAAAAAGCGTTAATTATTTGTGCAGCGGGTATGTCATCATCGCTTATGGCCAAAAAGGTAACTGAATTTTTTGCTAGTAAAAATGTACCTATTGAACTTGATGCGGTATCTGCAACTGAAGGTAGTAATAAAATTAAAAATAGTGATTTTTCACTGTTTTTAATTAGTCCGCAAACCATGATGATGTTTGATAAATTAAAAGCATTAGGTGATGAAGTGGGTAAACCTGTTGTGAGTATTCCTTTTCAGGCTTATATTCCAATTCAATCTGGTATTGAACAACTAGCTAAATTAGTTGAGGACAATATTAATTAAATTTAGGCAAATCTGAGTTCTACCGTTCTTGATGCGATTGTTTAGTTTAATAATCGCATCATTGAAGTAGCTTATATTTTAATGACTTGATCTTTTAGGATAATTCTCATTAATAGTTAAGGTATAGTAGATAATGATAAAACAAAAACAACGAGAACTTATTAGTTTATTAATTCGTTCCAAAAATGGATTTAAAAGTAGTCAAGAACTCGCGGAGGAATTATCGTTATCAGATCGTACTGTACGTACCTATCTTAAAGATTTAAAAACATTAATAGAACGCAATGGCGGTAATATTGTTAGTAAACAAGGCTATGGTTTTCAACTTGAAATATTAGATCGAACTGCATTTAATTTATTTTTGATTGAATATCATTTATTAGATAAAAATATTGAGAAATCCCAATGCCGGGAAGCAAGTGAACGAAAGCACTATATCCTTAATTTATTATTACTTGAAAGCCAAAAAATTGATGTTGAAGCATTATCTGAACAGCTATTTATTAGCTCATCCCAATTGAATAAAGATATTACGGAAATTAAGTCCCAATTACAACCTTATGAACTCACGCTTAAAAAAAGCCATTCTTTAATTTATGTTGATGGTGAAGAAAAAGCTAAACGTCATTTTATTATGAGTTACTTTTTTCATGAGGATTCAATCAATTTTTTACACCATTTATCCTATTTTAATCAAGCATGTGAAGCAATTAGCTTTGATACCTTAACTATCATTATTTTAGATGAGTGTCGTGAAGCGAATATCAAATTATCTGATGTAATGATTCAAAATATAGTCCTACATTTGTCATTAAGTATTAAACGTTTGCAGTCGGGGCTTACAATCCAAAATCTTGATTTACTTGTTTCAGCTGATTCAGCTATTGAATATCAAGTTGCTAATCGAATCATCGCTCGTATTGAATCGATAATTGGTTTTCATTTTCCTAAAGAAGAGCAAATGTACCTTACGCTACATTTGATGAGTAAATCAAATTTAATCCAAGACGATCTTGATGAAGAACTTGGCGCTTTATTAACTAATTTACTTTTAAAAATTGAACAAGAAACAGGCTATCCTTTTTGGCATGATGAACAGTTGAAAAATGGGTTAATTCAGCATTTAAAACCAATGCTTGTGCGTTTAGCACAGAATATAAAATTAGAAAATCCTCTAATAGATGAAATTAAAAGCCAATATGGTGAAGTTTTTGGGTTAGTTAAACATTATTTCAATCAACTACCCAATTTAAATAAATATGACGTCATTGATGATGAGTGGGGATATTTAGCACTTCATTTTTTAGCATCACTGGAAAAATTAAAAAATGAACAGAAAGCTAAAGTATTAATTATCTGCGCAACGGGGCTTGGTAGTGCACAATTACTTAAAAATCGAGTAGAAAGTGAATTTGATGAGCGAGTAAAAATTATAGCAACACGTGGTTATTATGAAATAGAACAAGGGATGTTAAATGATATCGATTTTATTATTTCTTCTGTCGATTTATCATCCAAAGTATTTAAAGTACCAGTATTTCATGTCTCTGTATTTTTTTGTGAGGAAGATGTTCAAGCAATTCGCCGATATCTTTCTCATAGACAAACCCCCAATTCATTACCCAAAAATTTCTTACCAATTGATGATAAAAAACAGAATCATTCAAAATATATAGCTCAAGTATTTGATGAAATTGCTGCTGATTATTTTTACTTGTGTCCCAATAAACCATCTAAACAAGCCGTGTTGGATCATTTGCTTGATTTATTATCTATCAATGAATCAAAGAACTTTAAGCAAGAGATGAAAAAACAGATGGAAAAAAGGATGGCGTTAGGTGAAATAATCTTTAGTCCAACCATAGTGGTTCCTCATCCAGCTATTCCAGTAGGTAAGATAGCCAAAATAGCGATTGCTGTTATTCCTCAAGGTGTGAGTTGGGATATAAATTATCAAGATGTTAAGTTTATTTTTATGATTTCTCCATCAATATACCAAAATTCCAACTTAGCTATGATGACCAAAGCGATTGTCAATTTAATTGATGATTTAGCTATGCAAGATGCAATGTTAAAAATTACCGATTTTAATCAATTCAAATCTTACTTTATCCAATTAATTGAAAAAGGAGCGTAGCAATGACTGACATAATGAGCTCGGAGGATATTCAAATTACTGCTTTCAATATTATTTTGCATAGTGGTAATGCCAAAACCAAAATTCACCTTGCATTTAAAGCGATGAGAGAGGCTAATTTCGAACAAGCAACGCAGTTACTTGAAGAAGCCAATCATGAGATTTTAGAAGCACATAAATCTCAAACTGAATTGCTTCAATCTTATGCAAGTGGCACTAAAATTGAGATGGAAATCATTATGGTTCATGCTCAAGATCATTTGATGACGACAATGACATTGAGAGAAATAGCTATTGAGATGTCCCATCTATATCAACAAACATATAAGTTATCAAATCAATAAAGAGGTTTGAGATGAATACACCACTAGAAAGCCAACTTAAATTACATAAAAAAGTTAGTTTGACTAACCTCTATTTTAATCGCTTTTTAGCGGTTCGTTATGCTACAGCATTTTTTTTGTTTATAAATCTCTATTGGGCAGTTTTTTTGATGGGAAGTTTTTCTATAGCTATCGTGCTACCTATTATGCTCATAATACTTGCTACGCTAACCAGTTTTGAGCAAATAAAACTTTATCGAAATCATAAAAACCATCTACGCTATGCAAGTTTATTTTATCAAATAATGTTGATATCTATCATTGCGTTAATTGTTTCGATATTCACTCCATTATTTCACTTTTTCTTTCCATTCTTAAAAAATTCACAAGAGGCCATAAACATACTATTGGGAATAATGTTAACAAGTTTAGTTTTTACAATTCTTATATTAATAAAATTGAAAAAAATCGAACGTAATGAGGATAAACATTTTAAAAGAATTCAAGCTTATCAAGAAATCATTAATTAAATGAGGAAAACAAAATGAATACCGGATTTGTGTTGCTACAAAAATATCTAATGACTCCGATGGCTAAAATATCGCAGTTTAAGATTGTAAGGGCAGTAATGGCAGCGGGGATGGCATCAGTTCCTTTTTGTATCGTTGGGTCGATGTTTTTAGTATTTAATACATTACCAATGACATTTACTGGATTAGAAACTCTTTTCCAAAATACCATTTTCAAAGTAAGCGATCTTTATATGATTGCGAACACAGCGACAATGGGAATATTGGCGCTTTATTTTAACATTGTAGTTGGTTATGAATTAACCAAAATTGAGGAAGAAGAAACCGGTTTAAAAGTGAATGCGCTTAATGGTGCTATGTTATCAGTATTTGCTTTTGTTATGACTTTACCGGAATTAGTTCTACAAAATGGTTCTATGGTATTACTTAGTGACCAAAGTGAAGTCTTCAATGGATTACGATTACAACCATTTGTTTTCCGATTAGGTACTTCGGGTATTTTTATTGCAATAGTAATGGCTATTGTGGCAACTCAACTTTATTTCCTCTGTGTACGTCGTAACTGGGTGGTTAAAATGCCTGAGACCGTTCCATTAGGTGTATCACGCTCATTTACTGCACTAATTCCAACCTTTGTTATTGCTTTTACAGTTATTATTTTAAACGGTATTTTAATTTTCTTTGGTACTGATATTTTCGATATTATTGGTGTTCCATTTACCTTTGTAACCAATTTGACTAAAAGCTGGCTTGGTATTATGGTAATTTTATTTTTAATTCATGCGCTTTGGGTTGTAGGTATTCATGGTGCAAGTATCATTGGTGCTTTTATAACACCAATAATGCTGGCTAATATGAATGAAAACGTTGGTGGTGCTCATATTCCATTTGCGGGAGAGTTTAACAATTCTTTGGTTATTTTAGGTGGTTCAGGTTCTACACTTCTTATGACATTCTTTATTGCTTTTTGTGCTAAGTCGAGTCAATTGAAAATTTTAGGTCGAGCCTCAGCAGTTCCTGCAATCTTTAATATCAATGAGCCAATTATTTTTGGTATGCCGATAGTTTATAACCCATATCTTGCCATACCATTTTTATTAGCGCCAATGGCTTGTGGTACTTTAGGTTATTTTGCTATAAGTAGTGGTTTTATGAATCCTATTATTGCGCTAGTGCCGTGGCCATCACCAATGGGATTAGGGGCATTTATTGGTACCGGTGGTGATTATCGTGCTATGTTTGTTGCGATACTTTCAGCAATATTAGCTTTGGTGATTTATTTGCCGTTTGTCAAAATGTACGACAATAAACTTTATAAAGAAGAACAAGTAAAATCAGAAACTGAAGTTCAAACTGAAGAATAAGTCACAAAATCGTTTAATGAATTATTCTTGTTAAGGTAGTAATAGATAGAAAAATAAATTGATATAATAAAAAACCCGTTATAGTAAACGGGTTTTTTTATTGCTATTATCTGATGATTATTCAGGAATAATCTCAACAATAATTTTAGCAAAAGCTTCGCTATGTACTTGGAATAACACTTCGTGTTCACCAGTAGTACGTAATACACCATTTGGCAGGCGAACTTCGCTTTTTGATACTTGAATACCACGAGCTTTAACTGCATCAGCGATATCACGAGTACCAATTGAACCGAATAGACGACCTTCATCACCCGCTTTAGAAGTAATAGTTACTTTACCTAATGCATTGATTTCAGATACGCGCTCTTCTGCGGCTTTTAACGTTTCTGCTAGTTTTGCTTCTAATTCAGCACGACGCGCTTCAAAGAATTCAATATTCTTTTTAGTCGCAGGTACTGCTTTACCTTGTGGAATTAAAAAGTTACGAGCATAACCCGCTTTAACATTAACTTGATCACCTAAGCTGCCTAAATTAGCAACTTTATCGAGTAGAATAATTTGCATTATATGTTCCCTCTGTTGCTAATTACTGATGGTTGTCAGTATATGGTAATAATGCCAAGTAACGAGCGCGTTTGATAGCGCGAGCTAATTGACGTTGATATTTTGCGCTAGTACCAGTGATACGGCTTGGTACAATTTTACCACTTTCTGTGATATAGCTTTTTAATAAAGAAACATCTTTATAATCAATTTCTTTAACGCCTTCTGCTGTAAAACGGCAGAATTTGCGACGACGGAAATAACGTGCCATTTGGCTATTCTCCTAATAGTTTAATTTGGTCAGCATGTAAAACTAATTGACTGGTTTTATCTCGTTTAGTATGTGTGCTGATAAAGCCACTTACTAATACTTTGCTGCCTTTTTTAATACTGTAACTTAACTCTTGTTGTCCACTGACAATAACTGGCATTGTGCACCATGCTTGTCTTGGGAATCCTGCTTCGATTTGTTCAGAAACGTGTTCTAAATAAAACTGGCAGTGTAAAATCCCACTGGGACTCATTTTTTTTATCGGGGTTTTGGTGACCAAGCCCGACAAAACTAAACGATTATTCTTCTGAATCATCGTCCATGTTTACATCGCTATAATCTTCTTCTGAACTACGACGTTCATCTTTAGCTTTTAGCATAGGTGATGTTTCAGTTACAGCGTGTTTTGTGCGCATAATTAAACTGCGAATTACTGCATCATTGAAACGGAAGTTATCTTCAAGTTCATTTACTGCTTCTTGAGTAGCTTCTACATTCATTAACACATAGTGTGCTTTATGCAGTTTTTCGATAGGATAGGCTAATTGGCGACGCCCCCAATCTTCTAAACGATGGATTTTTCCACCATCAGTGGTTAATGTACCAGTATAACGTTCAATCATACCAGGTACTTGTTCACTTTGATCTGGGTGAACCATAAATACAATTTCGTAATGACGCATTATCGCTCCCTACGGATTAATCAGCTTTCTGTCGGGGCAACCGCAACCCATTGAAAGCAAGGAACATGAAAATTAAGCGGTTGAAATCGACGGCGCATTATATATCAAATTAATCTCTTTAACAAATGAATAAGTTATAAAAATGCGATTTGGCTATTTACGAGCAAAATATAATCTTAATCATCAAAAAAACGGCTACTAGCTCCCTCAAAAACCCCGCTCCTCAACTTTTTTTATCAAAATATGAAGCGTAAATATAAAAATGTAACGATATCTATACATTTTTGTCATTAAAGTATGCTATTCTTAACAGAATAAAAATTTAAGATTAATAGCTATTTTTCTAGGGAGTATTTATATGGCTGAAGAAACCATTTTTAGTAAAATTATTCGCCGTGAAATTCCTTCTGATATCGTCTTTCAAGATGATAAGGTTACTGCGTTTCGAGATATTTCTCCTCAAGCTCCTACACATATCTTAATTATTCCCAATAAATTAATTCCAACCATAAATCATATAGAAGCGTCTGATGAAGCTTTGCTTGGTCATATGGTGGTAGTGGCAGCTAAAATTGCCAAGCAGGAAGGTATTGATGAAAGTGGTTACCGTTTAATTATGAATTGTAATAAGGATGCGGGACAAGAAGTCTTTCATATTCATATGCATTTATTGGGCGGTAAAAATTTAGGGCGATTAATAGGTTAACTTATATGAAACAGTTTAAACGTACCGCAGTAATTAGTATGCTGGCTTTAAGCTTGGCTGGTTGTCAACTTTTAGGTTCTAATCAAAAAACTGAAGTTAAAGCCCCAATTGAAACACCGAGTGATCCAGGTGTAGTAGATACGCCTCCACAGATTACAAAGACAATTGATTGGAATACAATTTTATCACCTCTTGTAAATAAAATAATGCAATCTTCATCCTCAATTGAAGCCAATAAAGTTTTGTTGATTAGTGACATTCAAAATCGCAGTGGAGATTATTTAGCAACAAATCAGGTTGATGAAACGTTACATAGCTTAATGAATAAACAAAATCTTTTTACTGTCGCTGATAGGCAATCTATCAACCGAGCCAAACAAGCATTAGGTATTTCGGCTGATGATAAACTTGTATCACGAAGCAAAATGATAGGTTTAGCAAAATCAATGAATGCTGGATATGTGCTTTTTACTACACTTTATAAATCTCCATCAGAAAATGATAATGCAAATCTTTCTATGGAATTACTTTCAACGCAAACTGGTGAAATTTTACAACGGGTAACATCAAAAGATGTGCCATCGGATAATGTTCAAGGGGCTGCGGAGTAATGGGGCCTTTATTGATTGATGTGCAAGGAACATCGTTAACTAATGATGATGTAAAGCTTTTACAAAATCCGTTGGTTGCAGGTATCATCTTATTTAGTCGTAATTACGAAGATCCAGAACAATTAACTGAACTGATTAAACAGATTCGTGCTACCACATCTGAGCGTTTATTAATTTCGGTCGATCATGAGGGGGGGCGAGTTCAACGTTTTAAAAAAGGTTTTACCCATATTCCTCCTGCTCAATCATTCGCATTGCTTAATGATATCGAACAGGCTAAATCATTGGCCTTTGATGCTGGCTGGTTGTTGGCTATAGAATTGATTGCCTACGATATCGATCTTAGTTATGCGCCGGTATTAGATTTAGGCCATGAGTGTTTAGCAATAGGTAG
This sequence comes from Gilliamella sp. B2772, assembly GCF_026536985.1. Taxonomy (NCBI): domain Bacteria; kingdom Pseudomonadati; phylum Pseudomonadota; class Gammaproteobacteria; order Orbales; family Orbaceae; genus Gilliamella; species Gilliamella sp. B2772. The sequence goes on from NZ_JAFNNB010000001.1 coordinate 47,493, forward strand.
TCGATCCTTTCATTCAGATATCAATATTGCTTATCAAATTGCATCATCTATGATTGATGGTATGCATTGTGCAGGGATGAAAACAACGGGTAAACATTTTCCCGGTCATGGTCATGTGATTGCTGATTCTCATAAAGAAACACCAATTGATCATCGCTCTAAAGCACTTATTGAAAATGATATGCAGATCTTTGCAAAATTGATCGCAGAAAAGAAACTTGATGCCATTATGCCCGCTCACGTCATTTATCCTGAATTTAATGATAAACCAGCCAGCGGATCAGCATTTTGGCTTAAAACTGTATTACGTGAACAATTACATTTTAATGGCATTATATTTTCGGATGATTTATCAATGGAAGGTGCAGCGATTTTAGGTAATCATGCTCAACGAGCAGAAGCTGCACTTAATGCTGGTTGTGATTTATTATTGGCATGTAATAACCGCAATGGCACATTAGCTATTTTAGATGCGTTGACTAATTTAAATAAAAAACAATCATTACTAACTGATAAAGCAAAACAGTTATTGACGACAACTAAAATCAATTGTGTTGACTTAATTAATAGCCATGAGTGGCAAGTTCGTCATAACAATTTAATGAAGTTAAATGAAAAGTGGGAAAATTATAATGCAAGCAGCCATCATTGAAATCGATAATAATTCAAAACTGTTGGCTTATAATAATGTAGCAAAAGCGCTATTTTCTGTTAATTCATTGAATTTAAATCAAAAATTTGATTATCAAAATGTATTTAATTTGGATGCCGCATTCAATTTAGCTCAGCATGATGATGCTATTATTGTTTTAAATTCGCAGTATTTTTTATTGCAAAAAGTCCGAGAATCATTCAAAATTACTTTTGTTTTACAACCGGTTGAATATTTAAAAAGACGACTATCAAAAATCAATGTTGTTGGCAGTCATGCTTTTGATATTTTCGCCGTTCAAAGTCAAGCTATGCAAAAGTTGATTGCTCAAGCTAAAGCATTTTCGGTGCAACGAGAACCATTACTAATCACTGGTGAAACTGGGACTGGTAAAGATTTATTAGCTAGCGCATGTCACCAATATAGCCCTAGGGGTGATAAAGCTTTTTTAGGTTTAAATTGTGCAGCAATGCCCGATGATGTTGTTGAAAGTGAACTTTATGGACATGCAGCAGGCGCTTATCCTGGAGCAGTTGAAAGTAAAAAAGGTTTTTTTGAGCAAGCAAATGGTGGTTCTGTATTACTTGATGGCATTGATGAGATGTCATTCCAAATGCAAACCAAATTATTACGTTTTATTAATGATGGATATTTTCGAAGAGTAGGTGACGATAACGAAGTTTACGTTGATGTTAGAATCATCTGTGCGACTAAAGTTGATTTAGCTGAGTTAGTGGAACAAGGAAAGTTTAGGAAAGATCTTTATTATCGCTTGAATGTATTGTCTTTAAATTTACCTTCACTAAAAGAGCGCAAGGATGACATAGAACCACTTACTCATATTTTCATTGATGAATTTGCTAATAAGCAAGGTATTACCCCGCCAAAAGTGAGTCAGGATGTTATTCCTTACTTAACCCAATACTCTTGGCCAGGTAATGTAAGACAGCTTAAAAATGTACTTTATTCCGCATTATCTCAATTGACATCATCACAATTAACAGTAAAAGATATTGTTCTACCTACGATAACATCGACCCAAGTTTCTTGGATCAATGATATCGAAAATAAAACACTTGATGAAATGACCAAACAATTCGAAAAAGAAGTTTTAAAAAGCTTGTATACCGAATATCCAAGCTCTAGAAAACTCGCAAAAAGATTGGGTGTATCGCATACTGCGATTGCTAATAAGTTACGCGATTATAAGGTAAGGAGGTAAAATTTTTTTTATATAAATATTTTTTAATCATTTTCTATATCTTTAAATTTAACATAAGATGCGTAAACAAAGCTAATGGTTGATACTTTTTTTAGGTAACTAAAAACATCCTTTTTATGTGGGAGGTAATTAGTGAGTATTTATGTAACAAAATCTTTTATGCCAACACTTCCTGAATATTCAAATATATTGAAAAGCGTTTGGGAAAGAGGTGTATTAACTAATCAAGGTCCTTGTGTTCAAGAATTTGAACTTAAAATGAGAGAATACTTAGATGTAAGGGATTTTCAATATTTAAATAATGGTACTATTGCTCTTCAATTAGCTCTGAATGCTTTAGATATTACTGAAGGTGAAGTTATAACAACTCCCTTTTCTTATATTGCAACTATTTCCAGCATTTTATGGGAGCGTTGTACTCCTGTATTCGTAGATGTAGAAGCAGACAATTTCACAATTGATACACAAAAAATTCGATCTTCCATTACTAATAAAACTAAAGCAATTATGAGTGTGCATGTTTTTGGTTATGCGTGTAATATTGAAGAAATCGATTTAATTGCACAAGAATATAATCTTAAAGTTATATATGATGGTGCACATGCTTTTGGAGCTAAATATAAGGGAAAATCTTTACTTTCATATGGCGATGTTTCAACAGTCTCGTTTCATGCAACTAAATTATTTCATACTGTTGAAGGTGGAGCTTGTATTATTAAAGATCCTGAAGTTAGTAAGAAATTAGATTTAGCAAAACGTTTTGGTCACAATGGCGATAAACATTATCAATTAGGTATAAATGGGAAAGCATCAGAGTTTCATGCAGCTATGGGGCTAGCTAATTTTCCTTATATTAATTACATTATTTCTGAACGTAAAAATAGTTCTATACTTTATGATAAATTACTAGATAATTCATTAAAGCGTCCTAAAACTCAATTAGAATTAGAATATAATTATGCCTATTATCCTGTTCTTTTCAAATGTGAAGATGAGCTTCTAAATGTTTTTGCTGCTTTAAATAAAAATGATATTTATCCAAGACGTTATTTCTATCCAAGTTTGAATCAATTACCTTATTTAAATTATAAAAAATGTGAATTCTCTGAGGATGTATCGAAACGAATAGCATGTTTACCGCTTTATGTGGGACTTAAAGCTGATGAACAAAGGATGATTGTAGATATTATAAGAAATAGTGCTGATTGATTTTAAAAATTTAAATTTTGGAAGGAAAGTGATGAAAATTGGTATAATGCAACCTTATTTTTTCCCTTACATGGGATATTGGCAATTAATTAATGCTGTAGATAAATATGTTATTTATGATGATGTGAATTATATAATAAGAGGTTGGATAAATAGGAATAATATCTTATTAAATGGTAAAAAACACCTAATTACATTACCTCTAGAAGGTGCTTCATCGTCATTATTAATAAATGAAATTAAAGTTACTCCTATACAAAAAGATAAAGAAAAACTTTTAAAAACCATAGAACTTTCATATAAAAAGGCACCATATTTCAATGATGTTTTTCCAATTGTTAAGAATACTTTATTTTACGAAAATGAATTGGTATCTGAAAAATTAGTTTATTCTATAAAAAGTATTAAAAAATATATTAATATTAACACGGAAATACTTTTATCTTCACAATTAAATAAAGATAATTCTTTAAGCGCTGAGGCTAAGATTATACATATTTGTGAATTGTTGAATGGAGATAAGTATTACAATGCAATTGGTGGACAAGACTTATATGATAAAGCGAATTTTGAAAAGCGAAATTTAAAATTGAGTTTTGTAAAAATGAATAATATAAGTTATAAGCAATTTAATAACAATTTTATCCCTAATCTTTCAATAATTGATGTTTTAATGTTTAATTCCCCTTCTTCAATAAAAGACATGCTAAATGACTATGAGGTCATCTAATTATTCAATAGAAGGGTATTTTCAATTTGAATGTAGGGGTAATGGATCGTATCATAATAATGGAATTCTACTAAATACAGGTCGAAATTCACTAAGGTATATCATACAAGTTTGCAATATTAGAAAATTAATTGTGCCGGCATATATATGCCATGAATTGATTGAATCAATCGAATTAGAAGATTGTTTAATTGCATTTTTTAATATTAATGAAAAGCTTTTGCCTAATGAATGTTTTCAATCAAATGAATTTATTTTGTATTCCAATTATTTTGGATTATGTGAACGTACAGTTATTGAATTATATAAAAATATCCGATTTTAATTGTTGATAATTCTCAAGCTTTTTATTCTCCTTCGGCTAGCTTAGCTTCTTTTTATAGCCCTAGAAAATTTTTTAGCTTACCTGATGGTGGAATTTTATTTTGCCAAAAGAAATTAGATAAAATGTTAGATGAAGAATATTCTCATGAACGTTGCAGTCATTTATTAATTCGTTGGGATGAGGGGGGAATGATTATCTATATTTTCAATCAATTGATGAAAGTTAAAAAAACATCCAATAAAATCAATGTCTAAATTGACTAAAGTTTTGATGAGCTATATTAATTATCAAAAATTAAATATAAGAGGATAGATAATTATAAAATTTTAGATAAATATTTAAGAAATTCAAATGAATTAATATTTGATTTGTCTGAAAATGATGTACCTATGGTTTATTCTTATTTTATAAGAAATAATAAAATTAGAGATAAGTTAATTCAAAATCGTATGTATGTTGCTAAATATTGCCCAAATATTGAAAAATTGCATCCATTAAATTCTTATGAGAAGCATCTGTAAAATTATTTATTACCTTTACCAATAGAGCAACGTTATAACGAACAAGATATGAAATTAATTTTGGAGGTTATTTTTGGCTAAGATTAATGTTTTAATATTTCCTGCAGGTGAAATTAATGCAATTGAATTGCACGATGCTCTGTCGTCATGTGTAAATATTCAGGTTTTTGGTGCATCGTCAGTTGAACGTCATGGAAAATATGTTTTTCAAAACTATATATCCAATGTGCCGATGATAAATTCACCAGTTTTTATTGATAAATTCAATGAATTATTAATTACAAATAAAATAGATGTAGTATTTCCAACACATGATTCAGTAGCAGATTTTTTTGCTGCTAATCAAGATAAGATTCGAGCAAAAATTGTTGTGGCTGACAGTAGAACAGCTGCAATATGCCGTGACAAAGAAAAGACATATGAGTTATTTAAAAATTATGATTTTTGTCCACAGGTTTTTCAAGAAATTAAAAAATACCCTCTTTTTATAAAGCCAAAACAAGGGCAAGGAGCCGTTGGCGCTAGTCTGATCAATAATGTAAATGAATTACCTGAAGATTTAAGCGATTATGTAATTTGTGAGTATTTACCTGGGATTGAATACACCGTTGATTGTTTAACTGATTTGAAAGGAAAATTACTCTTTATTTTACCTCGTTCAAGAGAAAGATTACTTGCTGGAGTAACTGTTTGTGGTCAAAATGAAAAATTGACTGAAGAAATAGAAAAAATAGCTAAAATTATCAATAATAATCTCACCTTTAAGGGATTATGGTGGTTTCAAATCAAAAAAGATATTAATAATAAATGGAAACTACTTGAAATCTCTACTAGATGTGCTGGAACAATGTGTTTGTCTAGGGCCAAAGGTGTTAACCTTCCTTTATTGAGTGTTTATATCTTTATGGGGTACGACAACATTACAATTTTAAATAATAACTATAATATAAGAATGGATAGAACTCTAATATCGAGATATGAGATTGATTATAAATATAAAATTGTTTATATTGATTTTGATGATACAATTACTTGGAATAATGGTATTAATTTAAAAGTAATATGGTTTTTATATCAATGCCAAAATCTAGGAATTAAAGTCAAATTAATAACTAAGCACATTGATGATATTTATCTTACATTGGAAAAATTATCGATATCTACTAATTTATTTGCTGAAATTATAAAATTAAATCCAGATGACAATAAAAGTAACTATATAAAACCTGATAAAGCAATTTTTATTGATAATTCCTATAAAGAAAGAATAAATGTTTTCCAAAATTTAGGCATACCAGTTTTTGATGTAGATAATATAGATGTTCTAATGGATTGGAGAATGTAATAAAGTGACTGATATATCCAATAAATCATCTCAAGAAATTCGAATTGCTTTAATGTCTGTAGCTGATATTCAAAATTATGGAGACAGTTTATTTCCTTTTATTGCAAAACAAGAAATTTTAAAACGATTACCCAATGCTGAATTTCGTTTTTTTACACCTACAAGTACTGTTATTGAAAATGAGAGGTTTTATGGATATTCTCGTAAAAGCTTGGAAGAATATAATCCAACAGTAATTATTGTTGTTGGTGGTGAAGTAATTCATAGATATGACAAAGTAGTTTGGCATGAAATGTATAAAAATATTGACTCACCAGTCATATCTGAAAAAGTATCCGATACTTTTTTTGATTGGCTAGATTACCCCGCTTTTAAGGCATGGTTTTCAGTTGGAGTTCTTTATTTAAACGATGATAATAAAATAGAAATTAAAGATATTGATAAGTTAAATTATATTGGTGTTAGAGGGATTTTAAGTAAAAAAAATCTTGAAACAGATTTGTTAACGTCTAATTCTAATATAAAAATAGTACCTGATATAGGGTGGATATTTAACAGGTACTTTTCTGATTACAAAGTTTACTTAAATAATTTGGAAAACAAAATTGGTTTTCCGATATTAGATAAAAAATACGTAATATTCAATATTAATCACACCTCCATTCAAAAACATGAAATAAACAATGTTAGAAGCTCTTTAAATGATTTTGCGATTAACAATAATTGTATTATTCTTCTATTACCAATTATAAAATCATACCATGATCATAAAGACTTGATTAATTTTATTGATAGTCATATTTATTTACTACCAGATACTTTAAATTTGGAAGAAATAGGCTCTTTATTAATGGGGGCTTGGTTTTATATAGGATCTTCTCTTCATGCTGCTATAACAACAATGTCAAATAATAGAAATGCAGCAGTTATCCACAATACCCAATTAACTAAATTCCAAGATCTTTTTGGTCATTCTATGAGATTAAATTGTTTTACAAATGATTGGCAGGAAGTTCCTAATCTTCTAAATAGGTTAAAGGAAAAACCATTATTATCGTTAAAAAAATATATTGAATTTATGTCAACTATTATTGATGAAAAATTGGATGAACTTTGTAAGGAAATATCATGACTCCTATCTGTACCGTTTTATTGATAACGTATAATCACGCTAAATTTTTTGAAAAAGCTATTGATTCTGTATTATCACAAAAAACAAGGTATAATTATATTATTAATATATTTGATGATGCTTCAACAGATGGAACAGCTCTGCTTATTAAGAAATATCAAGAAAAGTACCCAGGAAAAGTTAGAGCCTTTATTTCTGAGAAAAATGTAGGTGCTCAATTAAATATTTGGAAAGCATACCAATCTGTAACTACTGAATATGTATCTGTATTAGAAGGTGATGATTTTTGGTGTGATGAAAAAAAATTAGATCTTCAAATTACTGCTCTTCAACAGAATCCGGAATGTAGCTTCTGTGCTTCTCAATCAAAAATAGTAAATATCAATGATCGTTATAGGGAAAATGAACATGACTCTTTATTGGTCAATAATGAGGTTGTATTAAATAATTCTATAATCTCTATCGATATGATTCTTAATGAATATAGTGGTTACATTAATCAATTAACAAGTAGAGTGATAAGGATGTCGTTAATTGATTTAGATAAAATTAAATATAAAGAATCTTTTTTATATGATAATTGTCAGTTTTTTTATCTATTGCTAAAAGGAGATATGTATTTTATCAATAGAATTATGTCGGTTTATCAGCAAACAGGTGAGGGTAATTGTTCAGGAAAACATCCTTGGATTAGAGCTGATCATCATACTCGAGCTTTGTTGGATTTTAATCGCGAAACAGAATTTAAAATTGCAGATAAAATTTATTCTGAAATTATATTTTATTTACGATATACATTTGGAATTTATGAATCTATCGAAACCGATCATGAAAATCAAGTTAATAAAAATAATATTAAAAAAAATTTATTTTCTAGATGTTGGAAATCTATATATACAATACCCATGAGAAAATTAAAGAAAAAATTATTTAATTGATTTTTAAAACTTAACTTATAGAAAAGTTATGGTAAAATGAGGGGAAATATAATTTTATTGTTAGCATTAATATGAAAATTAACGCTTTGGTTGTACTATATAACAGCTCTCTTTCAGATTCTATGACACTGAAATCCATATTAAATTCGGATTTAAATGAAATAGAATTAAATTTGGTCATTTGGAATAATGGTTCAGTTCTTTTAGATGAGTATGATATTTCGAATTTTTTGAAATTGTGTAATAGTAAGAAAATTAATTCATCAATTTTTCAAGATATTAGGAATATATCTCTAAGTAGAATCTATAATCATTTTATTTATCAATTAAATTATGATTTTTTTGTTATTTTTGATCAAGATTCAATGATTGATTCATATTTTTTTCAATATATTCACTGTAATAGTAATTATGCAATGATCTGTCCTGCCGTTTATCCTAAACAAAGAGATGAGAAACATTGTTTCCCTTGTGACTATGAATTAAAAGACCAAGTTATTTCTACAGGAAAGTTTAGTTTAGGTGATATAAGGACCATTAATTCAGGAACAGCTATTTCAAAACAATTAGTTAATATATTATTAACTAATCATCATTATGTTTTTGATGAAAAATTCGCTTTTTATCATACTGATCATCGTTTTTTTGATTTAATACATGAAACTCCCGAAGCTGCAACATTAGATGGATTATGTATAGGGAGAATGTATCATGATATGACCTGTGAAGTTTCTTTCAAAGAACAAAATCAAAGAACTAGACTTGAAATAGCCTATGCTAAAATGTTATTGAGAATATATAGAAGCAAAAATCCTAAAAATGAAATAAGAAGAAATTTGATTTATGCATACAAAATGAAGCATAAGGATAACTTAAATTTCAGAAGTTTCATTATGTTAATAAAATGCGTTATATTTAAACGGCATCCCCGATCTTTTTATAATATAGATAAAAATATTAAACCTACAAATCAGACTTGTTTATAATTCAGGAAATATTACATTATTTAAGCCTGATTTCGAATTCATTTTTAAACTACTTATTTGCTGGAAAAGGAAATAGTGTGGAAAAAATTTGCTTATTTGCTGGGCATAATTACGATAAAGTGATTTCTACTTATGTTGTTGATTATATAATTGAAATGGCAAATTATGCAGATGTTTATTATATTAGCGATATTGAACTTCCAGAATCAGAATTATTAAAAATAAAATCCTATGTTAAAAACAGTTGGTTTTCTAATAATCAAGATAATTTTATTGAGGCTTATTCGGAGTTAATTGAAAATTATGTTGGGTGGGACATTATAAGCAAATATGAAGAATTGATTTTATTAAATGACAGCTGTATATGTGTAAATTCTTTCAAATCAATATTTAGTAAAATGGATTCCATACACACTGATGTTTGGGGGTTATTACCTTCTAAGATAAAAGAAAAACAAATTAGTAATGAGCAAAAATCCTACTTAGATGATAAAGATCCAGATTTATATCTTGATGCTTGCTTTTTAGCTATACGTTCTGAGTTTTTTAACACGTTAGAGTTCAGGAATTTTTTTTGCCCAGATATGCTAAAAAATAATCAAATAAATAATGACGATTATGGAAAAGAATTAGGTTTATTTTTTTTAAAAAACAAATTAAAAATTTATTGCTATTTTAAGTTGTTCTATTTGAATTCAGCTTCTTCAGTTGCAGAAGCTTTGATGTTAATTAAAAATGGTTTTCCTCTATTAAAAATAGATAATTTTGTTGAAAATATAGAAAATATTAATGAAGTAGATAATCTTTCTATTTCTTGTGAAAAATTTTGTGATTATCCATATTTATCCTATATTTATAATATAAGAAGAGAAAGAAATGTTGTTATTGATAGTTCAAAATTGACTAAATATAATAAAATTTTTGAAATAATTAAATATGTTATTCCAACTTTTATTAATGATCTATTTTCTTTCAAAAAAACAAACTTAAATGAAAAAAAGCATTCGAAATCATTTTTAAAAACACTGATTAAGGCTTTAACACCTCAAGCTTTACATGATGTTGTCAAAATGCCTAAGATTTTATTAAAAACAATTAATAATAAAAAGTTAAGATTTACGTTCAAAAAGCGTCCTTCTAAGTTAGGTTATTATCCTTCCCATATTAAAAACTATGATATTATTCAAAAGAAAAGATTATGCGAATTATTAAACAATTATAATGGTAATGTGGTTATATTTTTTAATATCATGAGAGAGTCAATTTCGGGCGGTATGTTATCGATAGATCGTTTAGCAAAGAATGCATCAGAAATAATGAAGGATGTTACTGTAATTCAGTCTGGATTGCCACTTAACAATGCTATTTTTGATAATCCTTATTTTGATTATGCTATTCCTCCAATCTCGTTTAAATACCTAATCAAGGAGATTTTGCCGAATAAGTTATTATTGAATATTCCAGAGTATTTTTTGAAAGATTTTATAAGCGATTTAACCAATGAAGAGCTTATATGGTTATGGTCTATTTCTGATTTTCGTATAAATATTTTAAATCAATCTGATGAATTGATGCCTCCTTTATATAATATCGAAGAAGCGAAATTTATTTGTTCTAATAAATTAACTATTACTGCTGCTCACCAACGTTATTGCGTTAGAGAAAAAGAAATTGAATATAAATGCCCTATTTATTTACTTACACCGTTTATACCAAAACTACACATAACTCCTTTTAATAAAAAGCAAAAAATTATAGTTTTATCTCCAGATATAAATCAATACAAAAATTCAATTGTGCATCTTTTAATGAAAGAATTACCTGATTTTAAATTTGTTACAATTTCGAAAATGAAAGTCGAAGATTATAAGAAGTTAATATCAAAAGCTATGTTTGCTATTACCTTCGGAGAAGGTTATGATGGATACTTTATTGAGCCTGTTTTGTGTGGTTCAATATCTTTTGCTGTCTATAATAATTTGTATTTTCCTAAAGATATTTGTAAGCTAGATACTTTATATTCTTCTTGGATTGATTTAGAAAAAAATATAGTAAATGATATTAAGAAATACTCTAGCGACCCAAATGAATATAACGCAATATCAAAATTACTAAGGAATGAAATAAACAAATTTACAAATACAGATCTCGCAATTAAAAACTTAGAAGATTTATATGAAAGATTTATGAGTCCTTTATATTAGAATTAATAGTTATTTTGAATTTTATTTTTTAACAATTCTTGTAGGAAGAAAATAATGAAAGTAGTTGTTACAGGAGGGGCTGGTTTTATCGGTTCTGCTGTTGTTAGGCACATTATTGAACAAACAGAAGATGAGGTATTAGTCATTGATAAATTGACTTATGCTGGTAATTTGGAGTCTTTAGATCATATTGCTAAAAATACCAGATTTCATTTTAAACAAATAGATATTTGTGATCGAAGTGCAATAGATCGCGTTTTCACAGAGTTTAATCCAGATGTTATTATGCATCTTGCTGCTGAAAGTCATGTTGACCGTTCAATAGACAATCCTGCTTCATTTATTGAAACTAATATAATTGGTACTTACTCTTTACTAGAGGCTGCTTTAGCCTATTGGCGTACATTAGAGAAAAATAAGCAAAAAACTTTCCGTTTTCATCATATCTCAACGGATGAAGTCTATGGGGATCTTCATGGTTCGGAGGATCTATTTACTGAAAAAACACCTTATTCTCCTAGTAGTCCATATTCAGCTTCAAAAGCTTCAAGTGATCATCTAGTGCGTGCTTGGCATAGAACATTTGGTTTACCTACTATTATTACAAACTGTTCTAATAACTATGGCCCCTTCCATTTTCCTGAAAAGTTAATCCCGTTAATGATACTTAATGCTCTTGCGGGTAAACCGTTGCCTGTATATGGCAATGGTCAACAAATACGTGATTGGTTATATGTTGAAGATCATGCTAGAGCTCTTTATTTAGTTGCAACTCAAGCTAACGTTGGCCAAACTTACAATATTGGTGGACATAATGAACGTAAAAATATTGAGGTTGTTAATATTATTTGTGAATTACTCGAAGAATTAGCACCCAATAAGCCACAGCATATTAAGTATTATAAAGATTTAATCACTCATGTCATCGATAGACCTGGCCATGATCAACGTTATGCTATTGATGCATCAAAAATCTTTGAAGATTTAGGTTGGAAACCATTAGAGACATTCGAAACTGGAATGCGTAAAACTGTGGAGTGGTATTTACAAAACAAACAATGGTGTGATCATATTAAAGATGGATCATATGCTAGATGGCGACAGAGTGTTATTTAATAACAGGTAAATATTATGAAAGGCATTGTACTTGCAGGCGGTTCTGGAACTCGCCTTTATCCAATCACTCGAGGTATCTCAAAACAGTTATTACCTGTATATGATAAACCAATGATCTATTATCCTTTATCTGTACTTATGCTTGCAGGTATTCGTGATATTATGATTATTACTACTCCCGAAGATTCACCTATGTTTAAACGTTTATTAGGTGATGGTACACGTTTTGGTATTAAATTAAGTTATGCACAACAACCTAAACCTGAAGGGTTAGCACAAGCTTTTTTAATTGCTGAAGAGTTTATTCAAAAAGAACGATGTTCTTTAGTATTAGGTGATAATCTCTTTTTTGGTGAAAGTTTTGGTAAAAAATTGGCTAAGGTTGCAGCTCAAAAACAAGGAGCTACTATTTTTGGGTATCAAGTTGTTGATCCTGAGCGTTTTGGGGTTGTAGATTTTGATGAAAACTTTAAAGCACTATCAATCGAAGAAAAACCTATCAAACCTAGATCCAATTGGGCAGTAACAGGGCTCTATTTTTATGATGAAAATGTTACCGAAATGGCAAAGCAAGTTAAGCCATCACATCGTGGGGAATTAGAAATAACCACGTTGAATCAGATGTATTTAGATGCAGGCTTACTAGATGTTGAAATTTTAGGAAGAGGCTTTGCGTGGCTTGACACAGGTACACATGATAGTTTACTTGAAGCTTCATCATTTGTCCAAGTCATCGAGAATCGACAAGGATTGAAAGTCGCTTGTCTAGAAGAAATTGCATATCGTAATGGTTGGCTTACAGCAGAACAAGTTAAAGAGGAAGCTGTGAGTTCTAGTAAAACATTGTATGGGCAATATTTGGCTAAATTAATTGAGCAATAGGAGAGTTCATGGAAGTAATTACAACAGATATTCCTGATGTAAAAATAATTAAACCTAAAGTATTTGGTGATGAAAGAGGATTTTTTTTAGAAACTTTTGCATTAAAACGTTATCAAGAAATGCTTGAAATTAATGAATTAAATTTTGTCCAAGATAACCATTCTCGTTCACAAAAAGGCGTATTAAGAGGTCTTCATTTCCAAACAGAAAACCCTCAAGGTAAACTTGTTAGAGTTGTGAGGGGAGAAGTTTATGATGTAGCTGTTGATATCCGCAAAAGTTCGCCTACATATAGTAAATGGGTTGGCGTTAATTTATCAGAAGAAAACAAAAAACAATTTTGGATTCCACCTGGATTCGCACACGGTTTTTTAGTTTTATCTGATGTTGCTGATTTTGAATACAAATGTACTAATTATTATGATCCTAAATCTGAGAAATGTTTATTATGGAATGATCCTACCGTTAATATCGATTGGCCAATTATTAATCCAATATTATCTGATAAAGATAGACGTGGTAAAACATTTATGGAGTTATTCTAGCTAATGAAAGTTTTGTTAACAGGTTCAAATGGTCAATTAGGTCAATGTATAAAAACGATATTCCCTTCAAATTATGAGCTAATTGAAACTGATAAACAACAGCTTGACATAACTGATAGTTTTGCAATAGAAAAAATTATTAACAAATACAAGCCTGATGCTATTATTAATTCAGCAGCTTATACAGCGGTTGATAAAGCAGAGGAAGAGCAAGATTTAGCCAATAAAATTAATGTTCTTGGATCGCAAAATTTAGCTGTTATAGCAAATAAATATAATATAAAACTTATTCATGTCTCCACTGATTATGTTTTTGATGGTAAAAAAAATATTCCATATAATGAGGGTGATATAACTAATCCTATCAATGTCTATGGTAAAACAAAACGTGATGGTGAAATTTTAGTTCTAGATAATAATCCATCCTCTATTATAATTAGGACCTCTTGGGTTTTTAGTGAATATGGTCATAACTTTGTTAAAACTATGCTAAGGCTATCTAAAACAAGAACAGAGTTGTCTGTAATTGATGATCAAAAAGGCAATCCAACTTATGCAGGAGATATAGCATTAACTATTTTTAATATGCTTGAAAATAATTGTCCTGGTGGAATTTATCATTATTGTGGCGACGAAACAGTTAGCTGGTATGAGTTTGCAAAACGTATTTTTGATATAAAAAAAAGATCAAATCCATCAACTAAACATGCAAATATTAAGATTATACCAATTTTAACTAAAGATTATCCGACAAGGGCACTTAGGCCTATGTATTCTGTGCTTAGTATGGAAAAAATAAAGTCATTAGGCATTAAAAGTTCTAATTGGAACGAGGCACTTATGCACGTTATTCCTAAAATAAATTTATAATAAACGTTTTGCTTTGATAGGTTTATAACATCTTGGGTGCTTCTTGGCTATTAAGCATCGCGATAATTTTAGGAAAACATTAAGTGAGTATTCTTTTCGAATAAATTTTCGTAGCATATATAAAAATACTTTTATACTAGTTTTATTTTCATAATGTAATTTATTCAATATTTTTGAATAGTCCATTTCAAGTTTTCGAGTTGGACTAATTTGGGCTTTATTATGTAGATTGAAATTCAAAGAATGATTAATTTTGCCAATACACAATCCTTTGAAATTTGTGTTATTTAATTTTTTTAAATCAATGAAAAAACATGTATCTATAGCATATAGAGCATAACTCTCATTAAATATTTGAGTTTTAGTTTGGTATAGATAATTTATCAATTTATGGGATATTGTTAATCCAGAAGCAATAGATTCGATTTCACCCATCTCAAATGTAGCTTTATCTAATAATTTTTCAGATTGGGCATAAATTGGATAGCACAGCGATTTTTCTTTTGTTCTCCAGTTAGCGGAATATATAAAAGGAATAATTATATCGAACGTATTATTTAATAATATATTTTGGAAAAAGTCTGAAGCTAAAATTGAGTCTTGGTCTAAAATTGAAAAAAAATCAAAATTCTCTTTATTAATAAAAAAATTATAGATTTTACTTAGAGCAATGTTATTTGTGTTTTCATAAATTGAAATGTGAACATTCTGTCTATTAAATTTAGATTCGAATTCTTCGCATTCATTGATATCAAGTTGTTTAGGCCCATTATTCCAAATAATTATATTTAAATTAATATGTTTTTTTTGAGTATTTAAAAGGGATTGGATAGTTTCAGAACTTTTTATATCTGAATTATATAAAATTATTACAGCTGTTATGTTCATTTTTTGTAAAAATTATTATAAATAATTTTAATATTATATCTTGTTGTTAATAGTAAAGATAGGATGTTATCCTTTAAATATGATATAACTTGTTATTAAAGTTAACTTAAATTTTATTTTTTAATGGTAATGGCTTGGACTAATCAAGCTTTGTTATTCAAATGTATTTTTTTTACGGAAGAATAAAGTTAACGAGAAACTGTCTATTTATAGTATAATATATCTTAATTTGAAATTTACTTTTTTATTATGTCTAAAAAATATAATTCTTTAAACACTCTTATACAACTTTGGCCATATGTAAAACCCTTTAAAAAAGCATTAATTGTAGCCGTATTGGGACTTTTGTTGAATGCAGCTACAGATGCCACATTAATATCACTTACTAAGCCATTGCTTGACTATGGTTTAATGGATAAAAATTATTCTCTTTTGATTCTCATAGCAATTGCAATTATTGGATTGATTTTACTTAGAGGATTGTCTAATTATGTCTCAACATATTGTCTTTCTTGGTTATCAGGGAAAGTGGTAACTAAATTTAGGCAGATGATATTTAATCATTTAATTAAAAGTCCTACCAGCTTTCATGATAAACAGTCTGTAGGTGATTTAGTTTCAATTATCACTTTCAATACACAGATGTTATCAAAAGCCTCATCTGACGCTTTAATTATACTTATTCGTGAAATAACTTATGCTGTCGGTTTATGTATTGTTATGTTATATGGTAGCTGGAAATTAGCCTCTGTGCTTATAATTTTAGTTCCTTTAATTATTTTTATCGCTCAGTTTATTGCTAAAAAGTTCAGGCAAACCATTACCTCAATGCAGCAGGGAATGGGGCAAATTGCTATAGCTAGTGATGAAATGTTAAAAGGACATAAGGAAGTTTTGATTTTTAATGCAAAAGATTATGAAAAACGTAATTTTAATAATATAACTAATACTTTTCGAAAGGGTATGTTGAAAATAGAAGTAATTTCAAGATTATCAACACCCTTAATTCAGCTAATTGCGACAATAGGTTTAGGATTCATACTTTATTTGGTTGCTACTCAAAATTTAGATATTACACCTGGATCATTTACGGTTGTTTTTTCTGCAATGATAGCTGTAATGCGTCCATTACGAGAACTAACAAGTCTTCATGTTGAGCTTCAAAAAGGTGCTGTTGCATGTGAATCACTATTTTCACTTTTAGATTCTCCATTAGAGAATGATAATGGAACTATTGTTGTTGACCGAGTAAAAGGTAATATTGAGTTTAAAAATGTTACTTATACTTATCCAACACGAAATGCACCAGCACTTAATAACTTCTGTTTAAAAATAGAGGCAGGTCAAACTATAGCTCTTGTAGGCCGTTCAGGAGCAGGTAAGTCGACAATTGCAAGCTTATTGCCACGTTTTTATGATGTATCTATAGGTGAAATTCTGATAGATTCTATAAATATTCAAAAATATACATTGAAATCATTACGCAACCAAATTGGTTATGTATCACAAAATGTTCATTTATTTAATGGTACTATTGCTGAAAATATTGCTTATGGAGAAAAAGGACTTCATAGCGAAGATGATATTCTCAGAGCAGCTAAACAAGCAAATGCTATTGAGTTTATTAATAAGTTGGAACACGGAATAAATACTGAAATAGGTGATAATGGTATTTTATTATCAGGTGGACAACGACAACGGATAGCAATAGCACGTGTTTTATTACGTGATAACCCTATATTAATTTTTGATGAAGCTACTTCTGCATTAGATAATGAATCAGAAAGGCTTGTGCAAAAAGCGTTAGAAACACTTCAGAAAAATAGAACATCAATTATTATTGCTCATCGGCTATCTACAATTGAAAAGGCGGACCGTATTCTTGTTATTGATGACGGAAGAGTAATAGAAGATGGTAACCATGAGACATTGATGAGTTTGAATGGAACTTATGCACAAATGCATAAAATGCAATTTAATAGCTAGAGCAAACTGAATAGATAATGAATAATATGAATAAACAAAATAACCAAGAGTTTATTAATGATATAGATAAAGACCATTCTACGTGGAAAACTTTTTTAAAATTATGCCCATTAATTATGGAACATAAGCTTATCTTATTTTTGTCCGTTATATTATTGATTGCAAGTGCATTTGCTGATACTTCATTGATCGCTTTATTAAGACCACTATTAGATCGTGGTTTTTCAATGAATGATCAGAATTTTTTATTAATGGCTCCTTTTTATATATTTGGATTGGTTTTGTTGCGTGGAATTGCAAACTATGGATACTCTGTATTTTTATCACTAATTTCAGGAAAGATTGTGATGAAAATTAGACAGCGGTTATTTAGTCATTTTGTTGAAGCACCTGTAAGTTATTATGACCAAAATTCAACTGGTCGATTATTGTCACGTATAACTTATGATACTGAACAGGTTGCCGCATCTTCATCTGACGCATTAATAACGATAATCCGTGAGTCTGCTTTTATTTGCGGATTATTTTATACAATGTTCTACAATAGTTGGCAATTATCTTTGTCATTGATAATAATAACACCGATAGTAATAGCTCTTATTTCTTTTATCTCGATAAAATTTCGTCGTTTAGCTAAAAATATGCAAAATTCAATGGGTAATGTAACAATGTCTGTTGAACAAATGTTAAAAGGCCATAGAGAAATAATTGTTTTTGGTGCTCAAGATGAAGAAGTTAAAAATTTTCAAAAAGTAAGTAATAAATTTCGCCGAGATAGTATGAGATTAGTCTCAATTTCAGCACTATCAACTCCTATTGTTCAAGTTGTTATTTCTTTCGCTATTGCGTTTGTTTTATTAACAGCTAGTAACCCTGATCTAAATATTACTCCTGGTGAATTTACTGTTGTATTTTCCTCATTAGTTGCTTTAATGCAGCCGATAAAAAGTTTAACAAGTGTAAATGCCGGATTTCAAAAAGGCATGGCTGCTTGTCAAACATTGTTTTCTATATTAGAACAACCTATTGAAAAAGATAGTGGTGCTCTAAATGTTGATAAAGTAAAAGGAGATATTCTTTTTAAAAATGTTTCATTTAAGTACGAAACTCGTCAAGATCTAGCATTAAATAATATTAGTTTTTCTGTACCAGCTGGTAAAACAGTCGCTCTAGTCGGTAGGTCTGGCTCAGGAAAAACAACAATAGCAAACTTGTTAACACGTTTTTATGATATTCATGAAGGTGAAATATCTATAGATGGAGTAAATATTTGTGAATATACATTATTTTGTTTAAGGAACCAAATTGGATTAGTTTCTCAATATGTTCATTTGTTTAATGACACCATTACAAATAATATAGTATATGGAAAAATTGGTGAATTTTCACAAGAACAGATAGAAGATGCAGCAAAAAAAGCTAATGCTTATGATTTCATAAAACAATTCGATAAAGGTTTTGATACAGTAGTAGGCGAAAATGGTGTCTTATTATCTGGGGGGCAACGTCAACGTATAGCGATTGCAAGAGCTCTTTTAAGAGATAACCCTATTCTTATTTTAGATGAAGCCACATCAGCGTTAGATACTGAGTCTGAAAAGGCAATACAAAAAGCTTTAGAGGAACTACAAAAAGGAAGGACATCTCTTGTTATTGCTCATAGATTATCTACTATTGAAAATGCTGATAAAATATTAGTAATGAGTAATGGAGCTATTATTGAGCAAGGTACACATACCGAATTATTAAAAAAAGATGGTGCATATACAAACCTATATAATAATTTTAATGAATAGTTTTTTGATGTTGTAATTGATAGTTATAGTAAATTCTAAAATTTATTTAAAGAAGAATATTGTTTGTAATCTTTTTTAGTTTCTAGATAGGGATATTTTTTTGTTATTGCGCATTTTATTAATATTTTTTTTGTGTAAAGTGAGCATGGATTTTTCTTTATAAATTTAAAAATATAAAAAATATTCCTTATAGCATTAGATTTATTACTATTGTTTACTCGTATCATTAATTTAAGTAATCCAATTTCTTTTATAATTTCATCTTTAGTTCGTTTTTCAAACGTTTTATCAGATTTCAATAATGATTCTAAGTAAGTTATATTCATAGCAAAGACATAATTACATTTTGCTTTGTCAGATAATTGAAGTGAATTAATTTTAGTTATACAGTGATTTAAAACCTTCTTCAAAGTTTTTAAATTAAAATCATCAATGTATTGTTCTGATAAGGAAGAAGTACGTACTCTATGAAAATAAGAATTTTTATTTAAAAAGTAAATAGCTGATTTTGCTTTCGAAATAATAGAAAGTGAAACGCTGTGGTCTTCATGATTTTTTTCAATGAATTTTTCACTAAATAATTTCCGATTGAAAATAAATCGCCATATCACACCAGAATAATTTCTTCTTTCTAATAAAAAATTTAATAAATCTAGTCCAGTGTTGAAGCTTAATGATTTATTATTCATAGAGTTGAAAGCTATTTCGCCCTCTTTAAAGGAAGTATAATCAAAGTAGAACAAATCTAATTCAGAGATAAGATTTAAAGAATTTCTGAACTTTTTAAGTAAATCAGGATTTATCATATCATCTGAATCAATAAATAGGATATAATCTCCAGAAGAACATTCAAATCCTTTATTTCTAGCTTTGCTAACCCCAAGGTTGGGTTGCTTAATTATCTTGATATTATCAAATTTAGCTTGGTATTGCTCAAGTATTAATAATGTATTATCAGTTGAGCCATCGTCTATACATATGATTTCTGTAGAATATGCGTCATCTTTTGTAACAGTATTTAAACAATCTTTAATGTAATTTTCAACATTATAACAAGGTATAATTATAGATAGACAAATGGATTCATTTTTCATAGATTTTTAACAGATAATTATTTTTTAAGAAATAATTTATATTTTAAATAAATAATATAGTAATAAATAGATTTAAAATAGAAATTTTGTTTAATTAAATATTTAGCATAATTTCTTATTGATGAACTATCACCACTTAAAGGTAATTGAACATCTTTCCAGGGAGATATAGCCAAATATTCTCTAAATATTTCAGAAAGATATACTTTAAACCAAGGTTTATTTTGTGAAATATAGTGTAATAAAACTGTATAGGGTCTTATTTCTTTTTCTTGATGGGCATCGATAGAAATTTTTATTTTAGTATTAAATTTTATTGGTAATAATAATGTTTTATTTTCCAGTAAAATATTTAAAACATCTTGATCGGCAAATTTGTAAATATTTCCGTTGTTTATCATAGTTAATGCTTTTTCAGAAATATTTTCTTCACACCATTTCTTGGTATTTATTAACAAAACTCCAGCATTAAAGTATTTTGTTGAATCAATATTATACATTTTACTAATAGTGTGTTGCATATCTTTAGTATCACTAATCACACCGGCAATATAATTTTCAATATTAAATTCAGCTAATTTAGCTAATGATTGTAAACAAATTATATCACTATCAAGGTAAATTAATTTATCGGTCACTGAAACAAGAAGTTTTGGCATAATAAAGCGGATACAAGTTGATACCGTTGGAATATGCAAAACTAGGGTTTTAGGATTGATAATAAAATTATTATTTAAGTAATATAGTGTAATTGATACATTAGGAAAATTTATCTTTTGGAATTTATCAAGGTTTGTCTGTGATACATTATCAACAAACAAATGGAAGTGGAGATTGAAGTTAGGTGTATTTTGAATAACAGACAATATTGTTACACCTGCAGGCATTGCATAATTATTGTCAAAACCTAAAGCAATGTGAAGAGTAGGAAATTGTTGATTATTAGTTCTTATAGGTTTGATTTGATCAATAAAGTTGTTTACGTTATGCATTTAATTCGTTCTAATTTTAGTTTTCTAACAATATATTTTATTAATTATATATTCGATTATTGACAAAATATAGGTGAAAATTTTACATCGATAAAAAAATGTTCAATGTTTTAAATACATTTGAAAGGTTAAATAAATTTACACAATTAAAGTATTTAATTAGAATAAACAATTTTATAAAGTGAAAGCATGAATGTTTAGTTCCAATAAATATATAAATAAAGTTGAAGAATTTTCTCAAAAAAGTACCAACGATAGAAATTTGTTGCATATAGCATTAGCTTTTGATGATAATTATGCAATGCCTGCAGGGATTACAATAACTTCGATTATTCGAAATAATGATAACCTAAATTTTTGTTTTCATCTTTTTGTGGATAATATTTCTTCGTTACAACGTGAAAGATTTAGTGAATTAATAAGTGACAAATGTACTATTAAAATATATTACCTTAATAATAATTTTCAGGTTAATTCAGATACATTAGTTTTAGGATATTTGTCTTTTATGTCATGCGTTAGATTTATTATTCCTGATATATTAGAAAAAGAAACAGATAAATTTTTATATATTGATAGCGATATTTTATGTTTGAAGCCGATAAATAATTTATACAATACTGAACTTGGAGATTTTGTCGCCGGCGTGATTCCGGATGATAGTGTAATGAGAAATGCTATTAAAGATTTATATAATATTGATTCAGAGAAGTATTTCAATGCAGGCGTTTTACTCATTAACACTAAAGAATGGGTAAAAAATGATATATCAGCTAAATGTATGCAAAAAATAAATGATGGGAATATATATAAATTTGCTGATCAAGATGTTCTAAATATTTTATTGGAAAACAAAACAACTCTCTTACCTATAAAATATAATACAAAAATCCATATAAGTGTTTCTTGTAAAGAGGAGCAATTAATAGCACCCTATACAGTATTATTACATTATGTAACGGGCTATAAACCATGGTATCAGACTTTTGATTCTAAATTTTTCAAAAATTATTTTAGTTTATCCCCTTGGCGAGATACTAAACGCCCTTTGGCATTAAAAAAATCATGGTTACGTCATTATGCTAAATATAATTTTAAAAAGGGTAAAATAATGACTGCCTTTAAATTTTATTACTATTATTTTACTAGAAAAATATTATAATTATTTGAATTATATATATTTGAAAGCTGATTTTTAAGTTTTTCAATAAAACAATACTATTGCTGGTATTGTTTTATTATGTCTAGATACTCATAAGATTTTCCATCTACTGATAATATTAAATCTTCGCTAATAAAGGATTGATCAATATTTACAGAGTAACCCAGCAAATTACTTAATAAATAAACAAGATTAGATGTATTTATCATGTGGTCATCGTTTCTGTAATTTTCAATTTCCTGACAAGGATAATTGTCATAAGATGAATATATCATTAGTGGAATTTCAAATTGATTGCTGAATTCTTTGGATTTTCTTAATAGCCCATGCCCCAAGTTTACTATTTCACCATGATCCGGTGTATAAATTAAAATGAAGTCATCTAATTTTTCTTTTAAAATTGTATAAACTTCTTTTATGACTCGATCTGAGTGATATATTGTTCTATCATAATCATCGGCATCAGGTAAAGCTAAAGTATCAATTTCATCATATCCAAGTTTATAAGGTTTATGACTTCCTGCTAAGTGAACAACAATAAAATTTTTTTCATTATTTTGAAAATTTGTTTCAATTAATTGTTTTGGCAGATCTAGATCATCTTGTAGTTCTTCAATAAATATATTACTTAACTTGGCAATAATTGAATATTTGCTACTATGAGGACCTGACTCTCCATTTTTTGAAATCCATGATGT
Organism: Gilliamella sp. B2772; assembly: GCF_026536985.1. Lineage (NCBI taxonomy): Bacteria > Pseudomonadati > Pseudomonadota > Gammaproteobacteria > Orbales > Orbaceae > Gilliamella > Gilliamella sp. B2772. The sequence goes on from NZ_JAFNNB010000001.1 coordinate 70,786, forward strand.
GTTATAGTTCTGAAAATTTGCCAATTCTATTATATTTTTTTCTCTTAGTAATGGTTGTTCATCATTTGGTTTTGCGAATGAAAATAACATAGGAATTGAATCTCGGGTGATAGATGAAGGAGAATGAACGTCTTTTACTATACAACTATTAGGTTGTGTGAAAATATAATGCATTTCGGGTGTTGTATTTTTATTATATCCGTAAATATTATGTCGTCCTCTATACGCTGATTCACCTAGTACGAAAATAATATTTTTGTATTTATTAAATGTGTTTTCATTATGTGAATTTATGATTGAATGGTTAAAGTTTTCATGCTCTATAGCATTTGTATATTTTTCGCTAAAACCTAAGGAATCAATTAATAATATGCTCGAATTACCTATCACGACTGGGTATTTTACACGTACGGATTTATTTATTGAAAAAAATGGATCTACTTTAAATTCAACAATATGCCGTCTGTCAGATAAATAATAATATAAAGTGTTTTTTAATAAGAAAAAGCTGCAAGCAAAAATTATTGACCAATAAAATATCTTATTATTACAAGATATTTTTATTTTGTTATAGATGTAGTAGGTATAAATTAATGAGAAAATAAAAGCAGGTAATAAGATTGCAAAAAACTCATGTTTAATCATCAAATAGCTTTGATTAGTATCATTTTCTAAAGCTGTTTTCAAAAGTGATTCGGTGATGTAACCATATCGTAAATTAAAAAATAGCTCAATACCTAAAATAAAATTAAACAAACCAAATATTGTTAATCTTATAGGTTGCATTTTTGGCGGAATAAATAAAAAAAACAGATAAATCAAAAAGGTATAACTGAAATTTTTTGATTTATCAATATTTATTATGTAGTAAGCAGCAAAAATAATTGCAAAGTAAATAAAGATAAAAACGATTTGTCTTGATAAAATCTTTGGATTTAAACTTTTTATTTTAAACACGAAATATAAACCTTTAGTATTTTCCCTAATCTAATGGCAATCTAACTTTTTTAATAAATAGATAAAGTAATATTTTATTCCTTTAATTAACGCTCCTTGTCTAAAAAATTGTTTGGCATAAACTCTATAATCCACTGGTCTCATTTTATCTTTAAAGGATTTTAATGGGGCCTTTGCCCAAGGAGTAAAATGTTTATAAAATTGATATAAATTTTGGGCCAGACCTTTATGCTCTAAGTACCACATTTTTCTTGGGCCAGTGAAATGAATAAAGTAAGGTAATGTATCTTTATTATCGAAAAATTCTTCTTTTTGTTTATCTGTCATCCAAGTAAATAAATAATTCCATTTAGAGTCAATTATTTTCGTATGATGTTGTAATACAATATTTAGGGCATCTTGATCAGCATATTTTAATTCAATATTATTTGATAAAATATCGTTGCTTTTATTTTCAACGTCGAAATTCATCCAATTTTCAATATTGATATATAACACTCCAGCATTAAAATAATTATTTGAATTTAAATTTAATCTAGAAGAGTTGGGATTTTGATTGTTGTGCTTAGAGTCGACTGCTGCTGCGCAAATATAGTTATCTATATTTATATCTCGAATGGATGCAATATTATTAAAGCACAATACATCTGCGTCTAGATAAAGTAACTCTTTAACTTTACCTGACAATAATCTAGGTACCATTAAACGAATGAATGTTGAATTGGTGATATGAGTAGTTGAAAAATTATGATTATATTTTTCAAAATCTTTTTGTTCTATTTGATATATAAGGATTAAATTAGATGTCTGTTGAAGTTTTTTTATATCGTTTTCATTCACATTGTATAAAAAGACGTGAAATTGAAGTTTTTCAGTTAAATTATTTAATATAATTGATTTAATGGAAACTGCAACATATTCAAGATAATTTGAGTCAGTGCAGTAAGCAATGTTAATAATATTGTTATTCATACTTTATTTAATTTTTAAATTTATGCGATATTTAGTCATTAGAACATATTAATGTCAATATAAAAGTGATTATTATTTCGTTGTTGATCTCTAATTATGTTAGAATATAAACATGTTAAAATGTTCATAAAATACGATATGTTGGAACAAAATAATTTCATTCGCAAGAGTACTACGTTATTTGATAATAAGTTAGAAGTCGAAGATACTGTACATATTGCTTTTTGTTTTGATGATAATTATGCAATGCCTGCTGGTATCGCAATGTCTTCAGTTATAATCAATAATTCAGATAAAAATTTGGTTTTTCATTTATTTGCAAATAATGTGTCTAATGAAAAAATCCAAAAATTTAATCAATTAAATCAAAAAAATACTTCAATCATCTGTTATGAAATAAGTGATGGTTTCTCAATAAATCCCGATACTTTAGTTTTACATGTTTCAGCTTCAACGTGTTTAAGGTTCATTGTACCCCAAATTCTAAATAAAGTGACATCCAGAATATTGTATTTAGATTGTGATGTATTGTGCACTAATAATCTTGACGAACTAATCAATGTTAACTTAGATGACAAGTATTCAGCTGTTGTTTGTGATATTGAAAAAATGCAAGAAAAACAATGCCCAGCTTGTGATATCCCTTACGGTGAATATTTTAATGCCGGAATGATCTATATTAATACTGATATGTGGGTAGATAATAATCTTACTGATAAAGCGTTTGCTATGATAAATAGCGGTAAAGTATATAAGTTTGCTGATCAAGATGTTTTAAATATATTAATGCAAGGTAAAACTGTTTTTCTTCCTAAAATTTATAATCAACTTACATCACTTACCGTTGGTGGTAATGAAGATAATTTGTTAAGCGAAGATACTGTTATTATTCATTATGTTACCGGCAATAAACCATGGTATCAGTTATATTTAACTCCACTTTATCAAACTTATATTGCTTCTTCACCATGGGCTAATCAAAAATTATCATTGGCTAATGAAAATGCGCCTTCAACTACAAGACGGTATGCAAAATTGTTAGCTAGTCAGAAAAAGTATTTTTCGGCGTTCAAATATTATTTACTGTATCTTAAGCACAAAGCTACTAAAAAACGATAAGGATGTTCGTCGTGATTCAAGTTGATAGATTTATTAACAAAAGAAATGAATTACTGTCACATAATTTTGACAATAACCAGTCTGTTTTGCATATTTTATTATGCTTTGATGATAATTATGCATTATCAGCAGGTGTAAATATTTTATCTATTTTTGAAAATAATCCTTTAAGACCGATTCATTTTCATTTATTTACTCATAATCTATCTGATGAAAATAGACTTAAATTTAGTGAAATAAAGTTCGATACTATATCAATAACTGAGTATATTATTAATGATCAGTTTAAAGTCGATCAAAAAAATACCGAACAATTTCCACTTTCAGCCTGTGTTCGTTTAATAGCACCAATATTATTAAAAAATACTACTGATAAATTACTTTATGTTGATAGTGATACTTTATGTATTAATAGTTTATCAGAAATTGATAGTATTGATTTAAGTGGTATTTTAGTCGCCGCGGTTGCTGACGAACCATATATGCAACAATCTCAATGTACTAAATATCATATAGTTGAAGGCTCTTATTTTAATTCTGGTGTTATGCTGATTAATATTCCTCTTTGGTGCGAAGACGAAATTACTGATAAGACATTAGAACTATTGAATAGTGGTGAAAAGTACCAATATCCAGACCAAGATGTTTTGAATATTTGTGTCGGAGAAAAACGATTAATATTGCCAAGAAAATTTAATAATTTATTAGCATTATCGGTTAATGGTAATGAAGATGCAAATGTCCCTAGCGAAACTATTTTTATTCATTATATAACGAAAAATAAACCTTGGCATGAGCCTTATCGCTCTAAATTATTTGATGCTTATTTAGAAAAATCACCATGGCAGAATGACAGTTTACCTTTGTATAATCCTAAAAAAACTTCTTCAATTCGTGCTTATTCAAAGCTAATGTTTAAGCAAAAAAAATATCTATTAGGAATAAAGCATTATCTAATTTATCTAAAAACTAAGTTTAAAAAGTAATATTAAAAAATATACGGTTAATAGATATAAGCTTATTTAGTCAATAGATTTGAAACTTAATCTATTTCTAACTAAGCTTTTTCTTTATAGTGAATATTCATGTATATATTTTTGTCTGGGTTATTGCTATAGTATAGTTTGTAATTTAGATAACTGTTTATTTATAATTTCATCTCAACTTTATGAATATTTTATTTTTTCAAACGTTAGCTTATTTCTTAAATAAATTTTCCAATATACATAGACAAATTGGGCTTATCTTCTAATTAGGTGCATTTTAAGTGATTAATGATTTTGCAGAAAATGGTTTGCTTGCGGCAGCTATAGATGGTTTTGTTGCTAGAGAACCACAAAGACATATGGCAAATAAGGTCACTGAAGCAATAAATGCAAAAAAGTCATTGGTGGTCGAAGCGGGTACTGGAACGGGTAAAACCTTTGCTTATTTAGTTCCTGCATTACGCAGTGAGAAAAAAGCAATAATCTCGACAGGCTCCAAGAATTTACAAGAACAGTTATATAGTAAAGACTTACCCATTATCAAAAAAGCTTTAAACTATACTGGTAAAATTTCACTTCTTAAAGGTCGAGCCAATTATCTCTGTTTAGAGCGCATGTATCATCAATATGCTGCTGCCGGAGATTTAGAGAAGAATTTACGAACTGATCTGGTTCGGGTTAAAAATTGGTCAATCAAAACAAAAGATGGTGACATTAGTAAATGTACAACTGTTACCGAAGATAATCCAATTTGGCCAATTTTAACTAGCACAAATGATAATTGTTTGGGTAGTGAATGTGAACATTACAACGATTGTTATGTGGTTAAAGCTCGTAAAAGAGCCATGAACGCTGATATTGTTGTTGTTAATCATCATCTATTTTTAGCTGATGTTGTTGTGAAAGATACCGGATTTGGTGAACTAATTCCTAAAGCTGATGTGATGATATTTGATGAAGCTCATCAACTTCCTGATCTTGCGTGTCACTATTTTGGTGAGCAGTTAACAAGTCGACAACTGTTCGACTTAGCGAAAGAGATAAATTTGGCTTATAGAACAGAAGTCAAAGACATGTCACAACTCCAGCAGTGTGCTGATAAACTACAAAAATGTACCCAAGATTTGAGATTGTTGATAAGCCAGCAAAATAATAAAGGAAATCTTCGTTATCTATTTAATCAAACCAATATTAAACAAGAATTATCTTATTTATTTGATGCGCTTGATTTTTGCAAAGAAGTTCTGTTATTAGCGATAGGGCGATCCACAACTTTAGATAATTGTTATGATCGAGTTAACCAATACCAGCAATTATTAAAAAAATTGTCCGAAACTCATGTACCAGGTTTTAGTTATTGGTATGAAAGTTCATATAGCTCTTTTCTCTTTGCATTAACTCCATTGTCGGTAACGGAAAAATTTGAGGAATTATTAATCCAGCGTAAAGGTGCCTGGATTTTCACATCAGCAACATTATCAGTTGATAATCAATTAGATTACTTTACCAAACGTTTAGGTTTAACTAATGCAGAATCATTAATTTTAGAAAGCCCATTTGATTATACCAATCAGACTATTTTGTGTGTACCACGTTATATACCATCACCAAATGAAAGGGGCAATGCTGAAAAACTTGTCAATATTTTATTACCGGTTATTGAGGCAAACAAAGGGCGTTGTTTTTTCCTTTGTACATCTTATGCAATGATGAATGCATTAGCTGAACATTTTCGCTTACATACCGAGTTACCGGTTTTAGTTCAAGGTGAAACAAGCAAATCAAAACTTCTTGAACAGTTTATTGAAAGTGGTAATGCACTATTAATCGCAACGAGCAGTTTTTGGGAAGGGATTGATGTTAGGGGAGATACTTTATCTTGTGTTATTATAGATAAATTACCGTTTACCTCACCAGATGATCCCTTAATGAAAGCGAGAATGGAAGATTGTCAAATGCAAGGTGGCGATGCCTTTAATGAAGTGCAATTACCTGAAGCCGTTATTACCTTAAAACAAGGTGTTGGGCGATTAATCCGTCATCATAATGATCGAGGAGCAATTATTATTTGCGATAATAGATTAGTTATGCGACCTTATGGGGCAACGTTTATAAATAGTTTACCACCATCGCCAAGAACCCGAGATGTTAACAAGGTAATCAATTTTTTATTATCTAACAACCAATCAGATAATCTGGAAACCAAATGAGTACTATTTTAGCCATTGATACTTCGACAGAAGCTTGTTCTGTAGCTCTATTTTTTCAAAATGAAATCACTCATGATTTTATGATTTCGGCACGTGATCATACTAAAAAGATCTTACCAATGGTTGATAAAATTTTAAGTCAATCAGGTTGCACGCTTTCACAACTTGATGCTATTGCTTTTGCTCAAGGTCCTGGTAGCTTTACTGGAGTAAGAATAGGTATTGGTGTAGCTCAAGGATTAGCATTAGGAATTGATAAACCGATGATAGGTGTCTCAACTTTGATGACCCTAGCGCAAGGCGCTTATAGGAAAACAGAGGCAAAGAAAGTCATACCTGCGATAGATGCTAGAATGGGCGAAGTCTATTTAGGACAATATGAGTATCAAAACCAAAATTGGCAAACAATCATTCCAGAATGTGTCGTCAAACCTGAAAATGTAATCAATAAAATTCAAAAAAGTCATAATGATTATTACTCAGCAGGTACGGGTTGGCAAACTTATCCTGAAATGTTAACAGGAACTAAGCCTAGTGAAGTATTCTTACCAGAAGCACAAGATTTGGTGGTTATCGCTCATCAAAAATGGTTAAGAAAAGAAGTTGTTAAAGTTGAAGATGTCGAACCAACTTATTTGCGAAATGAAGTTACATGGCAAAAATTGCCGGGGCGTTAAGATAAACCACCGAAATGGTTTATCTGTATTTGATGTGCAAAAGTATTTAGTCTTGAAATAATCCCAAATTAGCTTTGGCATATGCTTCAAAATCAGTACAGCCACCAATTGGTTTTTCATCAATAAAAATTTGTGGTACGGTTTCAACCGGTTTACCTACACTTTTAGAAAGATCTTCCTTGGTAATACCTTCTGCATTTATATCTACATATCGATATGAAAAATCATCACGTTCTTGAGATAACTTTTCGGCAAGCTCTTTAGCTCGCACACAATATGGACATCCTTGACGTCCAAAAATAACAGCGTACATATTTCACCTCTATGAGTTAAATTGAATAAAATTACTATACTTTAGTTTTGAATAAAAAAAAGTAGATAAATATAGTTGATATAATAGATTATATCTATTGATATTACATCCGCATAGCGTGTAAGGTATACGTTTTAATCATTTAAATGATTAATTGATTATTTTATAGCTGCTTTTATTAAAAAAAGTTGAGGAACGGGGTTTTTTAATTCTTTAAATTGATGCTAATTTGATATTACTCGCTATAATTTAAATTTCAACCATTAAATGGATGTCAAAATGCTAAAAAAAATAATAGTTATTTTTTCATTAACCTTATCAATAACAGTGTTTGCGGCACAAAAAGAGTGTGCTGTAAAACCCAATTACGATATAGTGATAAATAAAGACAACATCCAAATCGTAAATAAGTCGAATGATTTGTCGATCAAGAATGATGGCAAAGTAATACTTAATAAGAAAACAATATCAGCTAGCCCTCAATTACGTAAAAATCTCAATGAATTTCAAAAAAGTCTAAGATCACAATTACCACAACTAGAACAACAATCATTAGATTTATTATTGGAAGTAAAAGTTGCTTTCGATCTAGCAATAACAAGAAAATTAAGTGATGACCGAGAACTACATGGCGAATTAAATAAATTATATAAACGATTAGTTAAGTTGTTACATCGTTCAATTATAACTGAAAATGGAACAACAAAATTTTATTACCAAAACTTTAATAAATTAAAAAAAGATGGACAAGATATCGGTGAACGTATTTTTTATAATGTTGTGGGGGGAAGTATTTTAGAATTTAACTTCTTTAAAAACTTCGGTGCAATCAAAGATATCTCAAAAAATGAATGGAAAGCTCAAAAACCTAAACTTAAAGCATTCGATTCACATATTTGTTCGGTAATTACTGATATAGACAAACAATATCAACAGATTTTAACAGAACTTAGTCAATCAACCGATAAGTGAATAGACAATAATAAAAACTTTTGCGAGAATACCCCATTCATTGGGTAAAAGAAGTAATCGCTTATGACTGCAAAAATAATTGATGGTAAAGCGTTAGCGCAGCAAATACGTAACGAAATAGCCAAAAAGGTAAAATCACGGACTGAACAAGGTTTATCTGTTCCAGGACTAGCTGTTATACAAGTTGGTTCTGATCCCGCTTCTAAAATTTATGTTAAAAATAAGCAAAAAGCTTGTGACGATGTCGGCTTTGCTTCTTTTGCTTATGATTATCCATCTTCAACCACTGAGGCATTATTAGCGTTGATCGATGAATTAAATCAACGAGCCGATGTTCATGGCATCTTAGTTCAGCTTCCATTACCAGATAACATTGATAAGACAAAAGTGTTAGAGCGTATCGATCCTCGTAAAGATGTTGATGGTTTTCATCCTTATAATATTGGTCATTTATTACAACGCGATCCGATATTACGCCCATGCACGCCGTATGGTGTTGTTAAAATGTTAGAATCAACCGGCATTAATTTATCTGGCTTAAACGCAACAGTTGTAGGCGCATCAAGCATTGTTGGACGTCCTATGGCGTTAGAATTATTGTTATTAGGTTGTACCACAACGATTACTCATAGCAGAACTATTGATTTAGAAAAGCATGTTCGTAATGCTGATATTGTTGTTGCGGGGGTTGGAATCCCTAACTATGTTAAGGGAGAATGGATCAAACCTGGTGCTATCGTAATTGATGTTGGAATTAACCGTTTACCTGATGGCAAACTTGTTGGAGATGTAGAATTCGATATTGCTAGCCAACATGCCGGTTGGATCACACCTGTACCTGGTGGAGTAGGGCCAATGACGGTTGCAATGCTAATGAGTAATACATTAGAGGCATGTGAAAGATTTAGCGAGTAAGTCTAAGATAATAGACAGATTTGTATTATGATTTTTATGAATTAAAAAATGAAAATAAGGACATCTTATGATTATATTTCATACTTCTTTAGGTGATATTAAGATCAATACTTTTGATGATAAAGCTCCTGAAACAGTCAAAAATTTTGTTGAATATTGTAAAGAAGGTTTCTATGACAACACTATATTCCATCGAGTGATTAATAATTTTATGATTCAAGGTGGTGGATTTGAGCCAGGTATGAAACAGAAAAAAACTAAGGCTCCAATCAAAAATGAGGCTGCTAATGGTCTAAAAAATAGTCGTGGTACTTTAGCTATGGCACGTACAAGTGATCCTCATTCCGCGACGGCTCAATTCTTTATTAATGTCGTTGATAATGATTATTTAAATTATCGTTCTTCTGATATTAATGGTTTTGGTTACTGCGTATTTGCTGAAGTTGTGGATGGCATGGATGTTGTCGATAAGATCAAAGCCGTTAAAACTGGCCGTAATGGAATGCATTCTGATGTGCCAGTTGAAGATGTCGTGATTAAGAGTGTAACGGTTGAATAATCCTGTTCGCTTTTTTATCGCAGATATTCACCTCGGTGAAAACGAGCCTGCTGCACATCATTTTGATATTACAGCAGGCTTTTTGTCATTTCTTAAACAATTACCTAATGGCTGTGAACTCTATATTCTAGGGGATTTGTTTGACTATTGGGTGGGGGATGATGTTGATTCAACACTACACAAGCAGATTTCGGATGCTTTAAATGAGTTATCCTCAAAGCAAATTAAAAAGTTTTTTGTCCACGGTAATCGTGATTTTCTGATTGGTAAAGACTATGCTAAACGATGTGATATGACCTTACTAGGCGATATTAATTGTTTAGTCAATCAGGATAAAAATATTGTTTTTTTACATGGCGACCTGCTTTGTATTGATGATCATCAATACCAAAAATTCCGAAAAATCATGCATAAAAAGTGGCTACAAAAGTTATTTTTATTCTTACCATTATTTATTCGATTAAAAATTGCGGCGAAATTACGAAAAGAGAGTAGTCAGCATAATCAAATAAAATCAGAAACGATCATGGATGTAAATCCACAAGCAGTGATTGATATGATGATTGAGAATAATGCCAATATAATGGTTCATGGCCATACTCATAAACCTGCAACCCATCATCTAACCATTAATGGTGAATCAGTAACCAGAATAGTATTAGGTGCTTGGCATGATGGTGTTTCATATATAAAACAAGAAGAGAATAGTACTACATTAAAGCTTTATAGCCAGTCTTTCAAATAGTTACTTTGTAATATTTGTTCTGTCGTACCAAAGTCTATTAATTTCCCCTGTTCTAACACGGCTACATGCTGAGCAATACGTTTGACTTCATTAATATTATGGGTGACATAGATAATAGGTATGTTCAAGTCACTCACTAGTTTATTAATATAGCTTAATAACTCCTTTTTACGGGGCATATCTAAAGCGGATAAAGGTTCATCCATCAATAATAATTTGGGGTTGGTTAATAAAGCTCGACCAATGGCAACTCGCTGTTTTTCACCACCTGACAGCATCACTGGATAACGATCAAGTAGTGAACCAATATTGAGCACAGTGACAATATCATCAAATTTTTCTGTATCTAACGATTTTGCCCCATAAGTTAAATTTTTGATTACTTTATAATGGGGAAAAAGTAGCGCATCTTGAAAAACAGTACCAATTTGTCTTTTCTCTGGTGTGACAAAAATATGTTTTTCTGTATCGACTAAACTATCTTGTTTTAAATTGATATAACCATTATCAGGTTTGATTAAACCATTAATAAGGTTGATAAGTGTTGATTTTCCCGAACCAGAAACCCCTAAAACAGCAGTCACACCTTGGCAGTTAATTTCATGTTTAAATTCGAAAACAAACGAGGCAAGTTTTTTGCTTACATTGATATTTAACATTATCGCTATCCTGTTAATTTCTTTTTATGCCAACGATTTAGCATCTCTGAAACGAATAAGGCAACTAAAGATAAAATGATCGAAACAATACAAAGTCGTAATGCTCCTGACTCGCCATCTGGGGTTTGTAATAAGGTGTACATTGCTAATGGAAGGGTGCGTGTTTCTCCTTGAATGTTTGATACAAAGGTAATTGTCGCGCCAAATTCACCCAAGCAACGAGCAAAACCGAGCACGACTCCCATTAAAATTCCAGGGAAAGCTAATGGTAGTGTGACAGTCATAAAGACTCGAAATGGTTTAGCACCTAAGGTTCGAGCTACATTTTCTAAACGTGAATCTATCGATTCAATTGCTAATCGAATCGATCGAACCATAAGCGGGAACGCAACCACAGCAGAAGCTAAAGCTGCGCCTTGCCAATTGAAGCTAAAGCTTAAATGAAAATATTTATCTAACCATTCGCCAATAAAGCCATGGCGACCCATTGTTAAGAGTAGAAGATAGCCTAATACTACTGGAGGCAACACTAAAGGCAAATGGACAATGCTATCAAATAGTGATTTACCGATAAATTGACATCTTGCTAAAATCCAAGCTGTCAACACACCTATTGGAAGGCTAAAGACAATTGCTGCTCCTGCTATTTTCAAGCTTAACAGCAATGTTTGCCATTCATACTCAGTTAACATCATCTTGTTTAAATTCTATTCAGTGATAAAACCATATTTTTGGAAAATCTTTTTGGCAGTTTCAGAACTTAAATATTGATAAAATTCTTTTGCTTCAGGTTTAAGTAATGTGATCGGATATTCAATTGGCGTAAATGTCTCAGCGGGAAAGCTACCAATAATTTTCACTTTATCACTTACTTTCGCATCAGTACTGTAAACAATACCTAATGCAGCTTCATTACGCTCAACTAACATTAATGCATCACGGACATTACTTGCTGGCGCCATTTGAGGCAATAATTTATCAAATACGCCTAAATTGGTTAAAGATTCCTTAGCATAAAGCCCTGCAGGTACATGGTCAGGATCACCAACAGCTAACCTTTCTCCTTTTGGTAAAATGGCTTGCCAATCAGTATTTGCATTAATTTCTACCTTTTCTAATTTAGATTGTTTGGGAGCAATCAATACTAATCCATTCTTTAACAAATTCTGTTTATCTGTTGCAACTTTGTGTTCAATAAGATAATTCATCCACTTTTGGTCAGCAGACATAAATATATCAGCAGGTGCCCCTTGTTCAATTTGTTTGGCTAATACAGAAGATGAAGCAAATGAGAAAACAATTTCTGCATCTTTGTAAGAAGTTGCAATATCTTGCATTGCATTAGTAAGTGATGCTGCTGCAAATACCGTAATTTTTTGGGTGGCAGATGTTGTTAAACTGACGAGTAAAGTTACTATAAATAGTGATACACCAATGATTCTACGCATTTTATTCCTCACATTCGTTATGTAATAAACTATATAGCGATGCTATCAAAATTTATTAATAAAGTACAATCAAACTTTAAGCAGTACACTATTTTTATTCTTTACGAATATGGCTAAGGACATTTTTTGAAGGAAAAGAAAAAAACGTCTACAATAGATTTACTTTTTTATTGAAAGTAGCTTGTTTATTCAATTAAGGCATAAAGTAATGCTGTCACCAGAAATATTATTAACTTTAAACATAAATCAGCAATTATTTACTGATCCCAGACGAATTGCCTTATTAAAAGCAATTGAACTAACTGGCTCACTAACCCAAGCGGCTAAGAAAGTCGGTATTAGCTATAAAACTGCTTGGGATGCGATAAACGAAATCAATCAGTTATCACCAAAACCTTTTTTAATAACAGCAACGGGTGGTAAAAATGGCGGAGGCACAAAACTTAGCGCTTATGCGGTAAGGTTTATTCAGCTTTATGATCTCTTAACTCAACTCCAATATAATGCTTTTAATATTCTAAATGACGACAATATTCCTCTTGATGATATATTAAAAATAACTGCTAAATTATCATTACAGACTAGCGCCCGTAATCAAATCTATGGCAATGTTTCGAGCATTGAAACTAACAATATAGCTGGGTTTGTAAAAGTAAAATTAAGTGATAACCAAACTGAATTAAAAGCTTATATAACTCAACAAAGTATTGCGCGTTTAAAATTGAATATTGATAAAACTGTTCTTTTATTGATTAAAGCACCTTTGATTGAATTGAATGATTTAAATGAAAATCAATTAAGAGTTAAAGTTGAAAAAATAGTAAGCGATGGTCAATTATCTGAGATCTCATTTTCATTACCTTCCGGTCTGATGCTTTATGCTAATAAATCAACCAGTGAAATTAATCATCTAAAATTAACCGAAGGCCAAAAAACTACCATATCCATCCATCCCCAGAACATTATTGTTGCCACATTAGTCTAGCAGTTTGAGGTGTTTATGTTACAAATTGAAAATGCAGTATATAAAATAAGTGATTTCAACGTTTTTAAAATTGAATCATTGACTATCAATAGTGGTGACATTGTCGCTTTTGTAGGTCGAAATGGCTCGGGCAAGTCGGTATTGGCTAAAGCATTAGCTGGTAATCAACCGTTATTGTCGGGTAAAGTTATCAATCAATTTAAATCAATAGCGCATATCTCATTTGAGCAACTTCAAAAAATAATAGATGATGAATGGAAACGCAATAATACCGATATGCTTAGTGACAACGAAGATGATACTGGATTAACGACAGCAGAAATTATTCAAGAAGTTAATCAAGATGCCGAACTTTGCGAACATTTAGCCCGACAATTTGGTATTGAACATCTGTTAGATCGTCGCTTTAAATATCTCTCAACCGGTGAAACACGCAAAACATTGATATGTCGCACATTAATGAGCCGACCGGAACTGCTAATTTTAGATGAACCGTTTGATGGTTTAGATGTTGCATCTCGAGCAAACCTAGCTGAAAAACTTAAACAACTCTCTGAAAAAAATATTACGATTGTAATGGTGTTGAATCGTTTTAATGAAATCCCAATATTTGTAAAAAATATTGGAATACTTGCTAACTGCAAGCTATTGAAATTTGGATCCAAAGACACCATATTAAATGACGTAGCCATTAAGCAACTTGCGAATTTAGAACAGCTATCAAACTTTACTTTACCCGAACCGGATGAAACACCCATTCAACTACCCGATACATTAGACCGCATTATATTAAATAATGGTCATGTTCAATATGATGGAAAGGCAATTATTAATGGACTTAGTTGGTTGGTAAAAGCGAATGAAAATTGGCAGATCATTGGTCCAAATGGCGCAGGTAAATCGACATTATTAAGTCTAATAACTGGCGATCATCCTCAGGGTTATAGTAATGATTTGACGCTATTTGGGCGAAAACGAGGGTCTGGCGAAACAATATGGGATATTAAACGTCATATTGGTTATGTCAGTAGTAGTTTTCATCTTGACTATCGAGTTAGCTTGAGTGTGGAAAATGTATTGGTATCGGGGTACTTTGATTCAATTGGGGTCTACCAAGCGATTAGTGATAAACAAGCAAAGTTAGTTAAGCAATGGTTACAATTACTAGATTTGACTGATTTAGCCGATAAACCCTTTCAATCATTATCTTGGGGACAACAGCGATTAGTATTGATAGCGAGAGCTTTAGTGAAACATCCAACATTACTTATCTTAGATGAACCGCTACAAGGACTGGATCATCTAAATAGAGAACTAGTAAAAAATTGGATTGATAATTTAATCGATAAAGGTCGTACGCAATTATTGTTTGTTTCACATCATGCAGAAGATGCACCAAAATGCATCACTCATCGATTAACTTTTGTGCCAAATGATACTGTTGGCTATCAATATAAAATTGAGCGTATCAAATAATGGATTAGTTATAGACTATTAAAATAAGACTTAAAAATAGAAATAATCAATAAAAAAACTTTTTTTTAGTGGCGTTTTTTTAAGCTAAAAATTCAAAAAAGTCTATATTGATTATACTTAGCAAGTTATCCCCGTTGCCTGTGGATAAGTCTGTGAATAGTTAATTGAAAAGTGTGCTAACTTCAATGTCTATCAGGTTTTTATTTAATTTGATTACAACTTAGCCATGATTTTAATAATTATTATTAATCATAACGTTAAGATAAATCAAGGTATAGTTTTAATAATGTCTTAACAAACTTTTAACTTAACTGAACAAAAAATATAACATTTTTAAAGGTCAAGTGTTTTTGGGGATAATTTTTATTAATAGGTGAAATTTTAGGTTGCGATGTAATGAGAAAATTTAAATTATGTTCTGATTTTAAACCAGCAGGTGATCAGCCGGTAGCAATTGATCGTATAAATCAAAATCTTGATGATGGAATTGCGCATCAAACATTATTAGGAGTAACAGGATCTGGTAAAACTTTTACCATGGCTAATGTTATTGCAAAGCATAATCGCCCAACAATTATTTTAGCGCCTAATAAGACTTTGGCTGCTCAACTATATGGTGAAATGAAAGCGTTCTTTCCGGATAATGCGGTGGAATATTTCGTCTCTTATTATGATTATTATCAGCCAGAATCTTATGTTCCTTCTACAGACACATTTATAGAGAAAGATGCATCGATTAACGAGCACATTGAACAAATGAGACTATCGGCAACCAAATCATTATTAGAACGCCGTGATGTTGTTATTGTTGCTTCGGTATCGGCTATTTATGGTTTAGGTGCACCTGAAACTTACATGTCAATGATATTACATTTGGCAAGAGGGACGATCACTGACCAACGCGCAGTATTAACGCGCTTAGCAGAATTACAATATACACGTAATGAAATTGGCTTTAGTCGCGGTACTTTTCGTGTTCGTGGCGATGTGATTGATATATTTCCAGCTGATTCAGATGAACATGCAGTGCGTGTTGAGCTTTTTGATGATGAAGTTGAAAGAATAGTCATATTTGATCCATTAACAGGTAATGCAATTAATGAAGTACCACGTATTACTATTTATCCAAAAACACACTATGTCACACCAAGAAACATCATGGATGACGCGATTGTTGAAATTAAGCAAGAGCTTCAAGAACGCCAAAGAGTATTGTTGGACAATAATCGTCTACTAGAAGAGCAACGATTAACTCAACGCACACTATTTGATATTGAGATGATGACAGAGCTTGGTTATTGTTCTGGGATAGAAAACTATTCTCGTTATTTAGCAGGACGAAATGCAGGCGATCCGCCAGCAACATTATTTGATTATTTACCTGCTGATGGCTTATTGTTTATTGATGAATCGCATGTAGCAATCCCACAATTGGGTGCAATGTATAATGGTGATAGATCGCGAAAACTTAATCTGGTTGAATACGGTTTTCGATTACCTTCGGCTTTAGATAATAGACCATTAAAATTTACAGAGTTTGAAAATATCATGCCACAAACGATTTATGTTTCGGCAACACCTGCTAAATATGAAATTGAAAAATCAGCAGGTGAAATCATCGAACAAGTGGTAAGACCTACAGGATTATTAGATCCAATCATCGAAGTTAGGCCTGTGGCTACTCAAGTTGATGATCTTTTGTCTGAAATTAAATTACGCATAAACCAAGACGAACGCGTTCTTGTGACCACATTGACTAAGCGAATGGCTGAGAATTTGACAGACTATTTATCAGAACATAATGTCAATGTTAAATATTTGCATTCTGATATCAACACTGTTGAACGAATGGAAATTATTCGCGACTTGCGTTTAGGTAAGATTGATGTATTAGTTGGTATTAACTTACTTCGAGAAGGATTAGATATCCCAGAAGTATCATTAGTCGCAATTTTAGATGCTGACCGAGAAGGATTTCTACGTTCAGAAAGCTCATTAATTCAGACCGTGGGACGCGCAGCTCGAAATGTTAATGGTAAAGCAATATTATATGCTGATAAAATTACGCCAGCAATGCAACTCACTATTGATGAAACTGCAAGGCGTCGTAAAAAACAGGAAGATTTCAATCATGAACATGGTATTACACCAAAATCAGTGCGTAAAGAAATCAAAGATATCTTAGATGCAGGTTTAAGCACTAAAAAATCAACGGCTAAAATTCAAGCATTTGAACAAGGTGGTCAGTATAATTATGTTTCAATAAAAGAAGTTCAGGCAAGAGTTAAAGAACTTGAAGCCATGATGTACGAAGCTGCTCAGAATCTTGAATTTGAAAAAGCAGGTGTATTACGTGATGAGATTAAAAAATTGCGTTCGGATTTTATAAAGGTATCTTAATAAATAGTCTTTAAGGAAAATATAATGACAATAACACGAATAGATCCTGCGGAAAGGTGGTCAGAAGCAGTAATTCATAACAATGTAATTTACTATACTAGTGTACCAACTGATTTGAGTGATGATGCTTATATACAAACTAAAAGTGCATTAGCTGAAATAGATCACATCTTGGCTAGAGCAAATAGTGATAAAACTCGCATTCTTGATGCGACACTATTTTTAGTAAATAAAAACGATTTCTCTGCCATGAACAAAGCATGGGACGAATGGGTAGCAAAAGGAAAAGCGCCTGTTCGTTGTACCGTTCATGCAGGGTTAATGAAAAAAGAGTATTTAATTGAAATAAAAATTGTTGCGGCAGTGAGTCCGTAATATACAGATAATTATCCGTCATAATCTTGGCGGATATTCTCAATCTGATAATTTAACTTATTGATAATCAACCTTACTTCTTGCTAGCCCATTCATTTAATTTTAGTGTATACTTTGAACACTTAATATTTTATATCTTCCTATAAACGTTTATGCATACTCAACCTAAAATTGCCATTGTAATGGGCTCGAAAAGTGATTGGAGTACCATGCAACATGCTGCGGATATCTTAGATACTTTAACCATTGCTTATCATGTCGAAATTGTTTCTGCACACCGAACACCCGATAAATTGTTTGAATTTGCGCAAAATGCCAAATCACGAGGTTTTGATGTGATCATAGCTGGAGCAGGTGGGGCTGCGCATTTACCTGGTATGTTAGCGGCGAAAACACTAGTACCAGTGTTAGGTGTTCCAGTTCAAAGTGCAGCGCTTAGTGGTATTGATAGCCTTTATTCTATCGTACAAATGCCTAAAGGTATTCCTGTTGGAACATTAGCTATAGGTAAAGCTGGAGCGGCAAATGCAGCTTTATTAGCTGCACAAATTCTGGCATTGCATAACCCAGAGATCTATCTACGTTTATCAAATTGGCGATTGAGTCAAACTGATGAAGTTTTGAATAATCCTGATCCGAGAGTCGATATTTAATATGACAATGCAATCTGTTTGTGTTTTAGGAAATGGCCAGTTAGGACGAATGCTTAGACAAGCTGGTGAACCTTTAGGAATCCATGTCTATCCAGTTGGCTTGGATGTTGATCCTGCAACCATCCCTTATCAAAGTTCAGTCATTACTGCTGAAATTGAGCGTTGGCCCGAAACAACGTTTACTCAACTCTTAGCGAGCCACCCCCACTTCATTAATCGAGATGTATTTCCAATAATAGCAGATCGTTTAAGTCAAAAGCAGTTACTTGATGAGCTTAACTTACCTACGGCTAAATGGTACCCGCTTAATAATGAAAATGATTGGCCGAATTTATTTAAAAATTTAGGTGATTTATTAATCGTTAAACGTCGAACAGGTGGCTATGATGGTCGAGGCCAATGGCGCATAACTGCTCACGATTCGATTCCAGACGATGTTTATCAACATGCTATTGTTGAACAAGCCATTCCTTTTGAAGAAGAGCTATCACTAGTTGGTGCCAGAAATGCCAAAGGTGAAACTGTCTTTTATCCATTAACAAATAATTTCCATCAAGATGGCATTTTAAAAATGAGTGTTGCCATTCCTAGTAAAAATAATACATTGCAGAATAAAGCTGAACAGATGCTTTCAAGCATCATGCATAAACTCAATTATGTAGGCGTTATGGCGATGGAATGTTTTGTTATTGGGGATAACTTACTAATTAATGAATTAGCGCCAAGAGTACATAATAGCGGACATTGGACCCAAAATGGGGCATCTATTAGCCAATTCGAATTACACTTAAGGGCAATTTTAGGACTACCAATGCCTAAACCGGATGTTTTTTGCCCATCGGTCATGGTGAATTTGATTGGAACAGATTTTAATCTCAAATGGTTATCAGTTGATTTAGCGCATCTACACTGGTATGAAAAAGAAGTAAGAGCAGGGCGAAAAGTTGGACACATCAACCTAACTCATAACTATAGCCCAAAATTAATTGAAGCATTAAACCAATTATCCTTTTTATTACCAGCGGAATATAGTCAACCAATAGCGTGGGCAAAACAAAAATTATAGCTGATTAAATCAAGGGACTGCGATATGATCGACTTTAGTAAAAAAATTAATTATCAACGATATGCAAGTAAACCGCGTGAAGCATTTGATTATTACTCGGTTTTACGCTTTTTCGAAAGTGATCGTGGTCGCATCCTTAATTCTGCTGCCATTAGGCGTTTACAACAAAAAACACAAGTATTTCCGTTAGAGCGTAATTCTGTCGTTCGAACACGCCTTACTCATTCAATGGAAGTACAACAAGTTGGTCGTTATATTGTAAAAGAGATTATTTATCGACTTAATAAATCTGGACAATTAAAAGCTTTTGGCCTTGAAAATTCAGTTATGTCAATTGAAAGCCTAGTTGAAATGGCTTGCTTAATGCATGATATAGGTAATCCACCATTTGGTCACTTTGGTGAAGCGGCAATCAATCATTGGTTTGGTATGCGTTTAGGTATAGATAAAACGTCATGCTACTCAGTGCTTAATATTCAGGATACTGATGATAAATCAACTCAATCATTAAAATTAAAAATACGCCAAGATCTCTCTAATTTTGAGGGTAATGCACAAGCGATTCGATTAGTTCATACGATTTTACGACTCAATTTAACTTACTCGCAAATTGCGTCAATTCTTAAATATTCGAAACCAGCTTATTGGTCTGATCCTATACCTGATGAATTTAATTACTTAATGAAAAAACCTGGGTATTATCTATCTGAAGAGTCTTTTATTAAAACACTTTCGGAACAACTTGATATCCAACCCTTCCATCGTTATCCGCTCACTTATATTATGGAAGCAGCAGATGATATTTCCTACTGTATCGCCGATCTTGAAGATGCTGTAGAAAAGAAAATTTTAACGGTTCAGCAGCTTTATCATTATTTAAAAGAAGCATGGGGACCCGTTAAAAAAGGTGATTTATTTGATGAAGTTGTGAATCGCCCTTATGAAAATTTGAAAAAGAATGAATTTGAAGCGATAGGTATCGACCAGTTTTTTATGTATCTGCGCGTAAATACCATTGGTCAACTCGTGCCTCATGCAGCTGAACGATTTATCGAAAACATCGAAGCAATTTATCATGGTTCCTTTAATCATGCTCTACTTGAAGATCATGGTGCGGAATATAAATTACTTAGTATCTTCAAAACAGTTGGCTTTGAACACATCTTTAACCATGAAACGGTTGAAAATATCGAACTGCAAGGTTACCGAATCATTACTGGATTGCTAGAGATCTACAGCCCACTTTTAGCTATGCATACTGATGATTTTATAAAATTAGTCAAAACAGGTAATCACAAAAAATATCCTATCGAAACTCGGTTGTATCACAAACTATCAGCAAAACATTGCGTAGCTTATCAACAAGCACTTGAGCAGATAGACAATCAACACTTTGATTGTTGGGAATTTTACTATCGTTGTCGCTTAATTCAAGATTATATCAGCGGTATGACTGACCATTTTGCTTATGATGAATATCGAAAATTAATGGTAACATTCTAATTTGGCACATTTAAAACAGCACCAAAAATAAGCACAAGCACCATATTAGTGCGACAATGAGGCTATTTTTAGCGTCAAAAACCCCGTTCCTCAACTTTTTTTTTAATAGCAACTAATAACCCTTACTCATTTTAAGTATTTCACAATATTAATCACCCTCTTTTTAATTTTTGGCACGCCCTTTGCATTAACTTTAATAAGATTAATAGTTATAAGGAGTAATGGATGAAATTTGTCACTGTAGTTATTAAGCCTTTTAAATTAGAAGAGGTTAGGGAATCACTATCGAATATAGGTGTTACTGGTTTAACTGTTACTGAAGTTAAAGGTTTTGGCCGACAAAAAGGTCACGCCGAACTGTACCGAGGCGCTGAATACAATGTTAACTTTTTACCAAAAGTAAAAATAGAGTTAGCCATTAGCGATGAATTACTTGATGAAGTCATTAACACCATTACAAAAGCTGCGTATACCGGAAAAATAGGTGATGGCAAAATATTTGTTACGCCATTAGAACACGTAGTTCGAATTCGTACCGGCGAGACTGATGAGTCAGCACTATAACTATCAATAAGGATATCATTATGTTGAAGAAAATTATTCTCTCTTTAAGTTTAGTTTTAGCCAGTCCAGTCTTTGCCGACGAAGTGGAAATTGCGGATAAAGCCGATAATGGTTTTATGATGATTTGTACTGCATTAGTGTTATTTATGTCTGTGCCTGGTATTGCATTTTTTTATGGCGGATTATTACGATCTAAAAACGTGCTATCCATGTTATCGCAAGTCTTAGTCACCTTTTCTTTAATTGCTGTATTATGGATCACTTATGGGTATTCATTAGCATTTGGTGAAGGTAACTGGTTTTTCGGCAATTTTGAGCAATTCTTATTGGTTAATGTTGGTATTACTGATATTTCAGGTTCGATTTACGAACTAATTTGGATTGCATTCCAAGGTTCATTTGCTTGTATTACTTGTTGTTTG
This sequence comes from Gilliamella sp. B2772, assembly GCF_026536985.1. Lineage (NCBI taxonomy): Bacteria > Pseudomonadati > Pseudomonadota > Gammaproteobacteria > Orbales > Orbaceae > Gilliamella > Gilliamella sp. B2772. The sequence continues at coordinate 92,762 of NZ_JAFNNB010000001.1, forward strand.
ATCTTAGGTGCGTTTGCTGAAAGAGTCCGTTTTTCAGCTGTCCTTATCTTTATGGTGTTATGGTTTACTTTTTCCTATATTCCAATGGCACATATGGTATGGGGTGGGGGTATCCTTGGTGATGAAGGTGCATTGGATTTCGCTGGCGGAACCGTTGTGCACATCAATGCAGCTGTTGCAGGTCTATTAGGTGCTTATATGCTTAAAAGCCGTATTGGCTATAACCGTGAACCATTAAAACCATTCAACTTACCTTATGTTTATTTAGGGGCCGCAATATTATATATTGGTTGGTTTGGATTCAATGCAGGATCATCAACACACGCTGACGAAATCGCTGGACTAGCCTTTATCAATACCGTAGCTGCAACAGCCGCAGCCGTACTCGCCTGGACCATTGCCGAATGGATACTACGTGGCAAACCATCATGTTTAGGTGCTGCATCGGGTGTAATAGCAGGATTAGTTGGAGTAACACCTGCTGCTGGCTTTGTTGGTGTTGGTGGAGCAATGTTAATTGGGCTTGCTTGTGGTTTTGCAGGAGTATGGGGCGTATCATCTTTAAAAAGAGTTTTAAAAGTAGATGATACTTGCGACGTATTTGGCGTTCATGGCGTGTGTGGTATTGTTGGCTGTATATTAACTGGAGTATTTACCTCCGAATCACTGGGTGGTATAGGCTTTGCCGAAGGTGTTACTATGGCTAGCCAAGTTGGCATACAATTAATGAGTGTGATTACCTGTGTAATTTGGACTGCAATTATTGCCTTCATTGCTTATAAAATCGCTGATATTATAGTTGGTTTACGTGTTTCAGAAGAATATGAACGTGAAGGGCTTGATATTAACAGTCACGGTGAAAGCGCATTTAATAGTTAATATATAAAAACTATAAATAAAAAAAATCTACAGTATGTTACTACTGTAGATTTTTAGCTTATTAATTATTGTTAAGTTTTTTCTAGTCATCCCAAAGCATAATTGCATTATCTTCGGTTAAGACTAAAGGTGGAGCAAAAAGGTACTCTTTAAATTTAGTTGGTAATAGTTGAACATTATTTAAATTAAGTTGTATTTCTGGGTAAAATTTGGCAAATTCTTTTAAACGATCACTAAGTAATTCCATAACTTTATTGGACTCTTTGGCAATTAACATCTCTTCTTTTAACATGCCAATCTGTTTTTTATGGTGTTCTGATTCAAATATTTCAGGGAAAATAAATGAAAAACCTGATTTCTTATTAGTGTCATTATGATGTTCCCTGTATTCAGAATGGTGTAGTTTTAACTCCTTGATACGTAAACCAATAATTTCGTCGATGTGATCGGTATAATCATTTAATGTTGAATCTAAATAAGCTAAAGTTTTGTGTTCAGGAATAGCATCATTACTGTGCACTAAGGTAAATAATGGCTTTTTATATGTCTTCATTCTGTAACTTCCTTTTTAATTCAGGGTAAAAATAGAACAATAAATTTGATAATAAACACTCATTGCCAAGGTATATCTGTATATCTGTATAACTTTATGTTTATAAATAAAAATCAATTAAGATTTTTAAAATACTGCTATTTACTACTGACTATTAAAACTTGTGGTTTTTTTACAAAAAAGACCATACGATTACTATAAGCCTATCAGACTAATTACTAGCTTATTTAAACCGGCTATTTTTTCAGTACCCTCCATAATATTTTGAAAAAACTAATTAAAAAAATACCAATTATGATCTACAAATCAAAGATTAACTAAATAAACTCTATCTGGATTAAAATAAATAAGACTTCTTACAACTAAACATTTATCACTCAGTCAAGCTATTCATCTTGATAAAATATTTGTCTTAGAATATAGATTAGGGGGCATATTGATACCTCAATCCAATCATTGGTTGATATAAGTCCATTTAAGAAGTATCAAATCTTCTTGAAAATGTTTGCAATAAAAGGGATAAACTCAACTACTAATTTATCGTATATCGGACTTAAACTCTTTCGTTATTACTCTACTAGAAAATATTTTTAGAAAATAATTAACTCTTGGCGATGCAAAATATTTTTAAGATAAAAATATATTACTTTATATTGGGACGATCAATAAATTTTTAAATACCAAAAGATAATATTACTTCATTTCTACTTTATTTAACTAAATAAACTAAATAACAAAATGTATCAACCTCGGTAAAGACTTTATTTTAAAGATGTAAAAAATACCTTAAAAAACATAAACTATTTTATCAATAACATTACTGTTCTTCAGGTTATTAAATACTAGTATTTTTTTATATTTTTGTCCAGTATTTGATAAATGATATATTGTTAATTTAATTTAGCGAGATTATTTAAACATTTCATTATTTAATGGGCAGAATAACGGTGAAAAATATTATTGGCATTCTGATTATTTTTTTTTGCTCTTTTCACTCGAGCGATTTTGAGCTCAAAATTATTACAATATACTAATTGTTATCACGTCAAATATTCTTCAGGATAAAATAGTGGGGATCAGGGCAACTTATTGTATCTCCACGATTGATAAAAACACCCTATGCTTAACGTTATAATATTTGTGAGTAACAAAAGAATCCTGTAAAGAATATTTAGACTATTGGTTAAAAAGTTAAGTACAAGATCTGTTTGAAGATAATTAAGTGTGGTTAACCACACTTAATTTGTTGAATATTATTTCTTTAAATGTTTTAGATTTGGTAAGGCGATTGCAAACAAAATAATCACTACTCCAATCCATTGATTCAAATAGACCGATTCTTTTAAATAAAAATAAGAGCAGGTTACAGCTACAGGCAGTTCTGCAGCGGATAAAATCGCACTTAGCGAAATGCCGATTTTAGGCATACCGACTGAAAATAGAAAAGGGGGTAAGACCGTACCTAATAAGGCCAATAAAAATCCGAGTTGATAAATTTTATCGTCAATACTGAGTTCAAAGAAAAATAGTGGCGGAAAAATACAGAAAGTCACAATACAAGCACCGGTTATCATCAAGGCACTTTTCTCTAATTTTGGTAATTCATTGCCGATATTGCTACTAGTTGTAATAAAAAGCGAATACATAAGCGCTGCTAGAAAACCAAAGAAACAGCCTGTTAAATTTAATTCAATAGCTTGATTGAAAAGACCCGCAGCAAAACAACTACCAACAATTATGATAACGACTGTGACTAATTGAAGTGGTGAAGGTTTATTTTTAAAAATAACAAAATCAATAATGACACTAATCCATAAGTATTGCATAAGCAAAATAATCGCAATTGATGCTGGCACCAACTGTACACATTGATAATAGCAAATACCCACTAATCCGGGAAATATACCTACTGCACATACTTTCCATTTTGGGGTTAATGTTTTTTTATTTTTAATCTTTGGTTGTTTGAGCGTTTTTACAATCAGATGGATCCCCCATAATATCAACATACCTAAAAAACATTGAACACCAGTAACTTGTCCTAAGGTATAACCTGATTGATAAGCGGTTTTTACAATAGAAGAGAGAACGCCAAAACTACACGCACCTAAAAAAACTAATAAACCACCAAAAAATTTTTCTTTCATACTAAAATCTCATTACTTTTAAAACTATATTTATCGCCAATAATTGGCGCATAAAACAATCATAGCCGACAAGCTATATCTTGCGGCTTTATGTCACTATTTTTTACGGTATGGTAATACTCAAAAAAAACAGAGGATAAATAAGGGACGTTGTATCCCTTATTTATATTGATAAGATGTTACTTCGCAGATTGTTTATAATTAAAGGTAAAATAAAAAACAAAACCTAAAATTAATGCGTAAGCCGCAAAAATTAACCATATTGAGTGCCAATCTTTTAATCCATCATGAGTATTGATATCAACGACAAAACCACTGATAAAAGAACCTATAATCGCACCAATACCATTAACCATCGTCATAAATAGCCCTTGGGCACTCGCACGTATATTAGAGTTAACTTCTTTCTCAATAAAGATAGAGCCTGAAATATTAAAGAAGTCAAAAGCACAACCATATACAATCATTGATAACATCAATAATACAAAACCAAATGGCGTTGGATCACCATAGGCAAAAAAGCCAAATCTAAGTGTCCAAGCGATTAAGCTGATTATTATGACTTTTTTGATTCCAAATTTCTTGAGAAAAAATGGGATCGTCAAAATGAAGGCAACTTCAGCCATTTGTGACACTGATAATAATATTGCTGGATGTTGTACAATCACGCTATCTTGAAATTCTGGGATTCTACCAAAATCTTTCAAAAATGCTCCGCCGAAGGTGTTGGTGATTTGTAATATAGCCCCTAATAGCATCGAAAAGAGAAAAAATATCGACATTACTGGGTTTTTCAATAATACAAACGCATCTAAACCAAGGCGTGAAATCCATGATTGTTGTTGATTAGTGATGACTTTAATATCAGGTAAAGTCGCACTGTAGATGACCAAAATAACAGACGCACCACAAGCAATATAGAGCTGTGCATTACTAATATCGAATTTTAGTAAACTGATTGTCCACATAGCAATAATAAAGCCTATTGTCCCAAAAACACGAATTTTTGGAAAAACGGTAACAGAGTCTAAATTGCTTTTATCTAAACAGTGATAACTAATTGAATTAGATAATGCAATTGTTGGCATAAAAGCCATTGCATTGATAAGCATCAACCAATAAAGTTGAATTGGTGTTGTTGCGGTTGCCGCATAAAATAGTGCAATAGCACAAACAGTATGGCAAAGCATAAATAAGTATTTTGGTGGAATAAATTTATCCGCAATTATTCCAATAATAAACGGCATAAATAATGCCGCAAAGCCTTTAGTGCTATAAACCAGACCGACTTCTGCACCAGAGAAATGCAACGTATTGATTAAATAAATACCAAAAGTTGTCAACCAGCTTCCCCAAATAAAATATTGGAAAAACATCATTACTTGTAATCTATGCTTCATGTTCATTATTTATATCCAAAATAAAGTGAACTGCTGATGTGAAATTATACAAATTAAAAACGCGCAATTGTTTTAGTTATCAATTGTAAGAAAGTTGATTTAACGCGTTCAGCTGTTTCAATCACTTCTTCATGCCCTAAAGGTTGATCTAAAATGCCACAAGCCATATTAGTTAAACATGAAATACCGATAGTTTTAATGCCAGAGTGATGAGCAATAATTGCTTCAGGAACCGTAGACATACCAACCGCATCAGCACCAAGGGTACGGATCATTCTGATTTCTGCTGGGGTTTCATAAGTTGGGCCTGTCCACCAAGCATAAACACCTTGTTGTAATGTGATATTTAGTTCCTTGGCTACTTCGCTAACTGTTGCTCTTAATTGCTTATTATAAACTTCGCTTACATCCAAAAAGCGAACCCCTAATTCAGGATTATTTGGCCCCATTAATGGATTATTAGCGGTTAAGTTAATATGATCAGTGATTATCATTAAATCCCCTGGCTTAAAGCTAGTATTGACTGCGCCACAAGCATTGGTAATGATTAGTTTTTCAACGCCTAGCATTTTCATTACACGCACAGGGAAGGTAACTTGATCTAATGAAAAACCTTCATAGTAATGAAAACGGCCTTTCATTGCGACAACAGTCTTATCACCGCATTTACCAATCACTAATTCATTTGCATGGCCAACAGCAGCAGATTTAGCAAAGTGAGGGATATTGTCATAAGGAATATGGACGGCATCTTCAAGAGTATCGGCAAAAGGACCTAAACCCGATCCAAGTATAATCCCAATTGTTGGTTTTTTGTCTGTGTGTTGTTGAATATAGTTAACTGCTTGTTGAATATCTGCTGTTTGATGCATAACACTATCCTTTCAAATTTTAGTAGATACTTAATTGATAAAACTGTGTGATCAAAATCATAAATAGAAAAAGTTCACGTAATCTATAATAAAAACAAAGTCATTTTTATTTTTAGCGTATATTATGATGGTCTTCGACCAATAAAGAAAGACGTGGGATGAGATATCTTCGTATAAAAAAGTTAATGTATTGTTTTTATTATGATAATTAATATTTGGTTTTGATTAATTTTGAATTAATTTAAGTAAAAACTGCATATTATTTGAGAATACGTTCTTTAGTTGAATAAATAACACCTTGAGTATCTCTAAAAAATCCAACTAATGTTAACTGGCACTGTTTAGCTTGTTCAATCGCCATGGAAGTTGCTGCTGAAACGGCAAAAAGGATCTCGACTCCACAACGGGCTGTTTTTTGTACCATTTCATAACTTGCCCGACTTGAAACAAGAATTACCCCTTTTAAATTTTCATTATGTTTTCGTAGAAATGTGGCACGATAGCCTAATAGCTTATCTAAAGCGACATGCCTACCCACATCTTCAAATCCAACAATAAAATTACCGTTTAAATCTAACCATACGGCAGCATGAGTACAACCAGTTTGGCTGCCCACAGTTTGAACCTTCTTCAGATAATTAAGGGACTGTTCAAAATCAGAAAGATGAATTTTATCGTTTAAAGAAAGGGGGGGAATAAACTGGCAAACTTGCTCTATCTGTTCGGTACCACAAATTCCACAGCCACTTCTACCAGTTAAATTTCGACGTTTTTCTTTTAATTGCATAAAACGTCGTGAAGATAGCTCAATATGGACTTCAATGCCTTGCTTAGTATCGATGATCTCAATACCATAAATTTCATCAACAGACTCGATGATTTTTTCTGTTAATGAAAAGCCAATAGCAAAATAATTAAGATCTTTGGGTGTTGCCATCATTACCACGTGAGAAATACCGTTATAAATAAGCGCAACAGGTTTTTCAATTGCGACAGTATCTTCTTGCAATGGTTGTAATTGACCTTGTTTAAATTTATTCACATTACATTTTTCAATGCCTACTGTCATGGTATGTCTCATCATTATTAGCAATTTAATTCCAATTATAATAACTGAGGTTGATATCAATAAAAAGCCTGTCATTTAACTTATTACTTTTGTTAGTTTCTACCAATGATTAGTCGAACTATACTGCTTTTGTTGTGTTAAAATGAGTTATTCTAAAAAAATAGAAGCTAAAAAATTATGTCATTAAATGAGATTACGCATACTATTATGCAATTTATTGAGCATCATCAAATTTGGGCATTGCCAATTATTTTCATATTAGCGTTTGGCGAGTCATTAGCGATTATTTCATTGCTGGTACCTGCTACAGCAATTTTATTAGGTGCAGGAGCATTAGTGGGAACAGGGGTGATCTCGTTTGTTCCTGTTTTGATATCGGCATCATTAGGTGCCATTGTAGGTGATTTTATCTCTTATTGGTTAGGTAAACATTATCACCAACAGGTAATCTCTTCATGGCCTTTAAATAAATACCCAAAAATGATATTTCGTGCTGAACAATTTTTCCAGCGATACGGTACTTTCGGCGTGTTTATTGGTCGATTCTTTGGGCCATTGCGTGCAATCGTTCCATTAATTGCAGGAACAATGCATATGCCAGCAGCAAAATTCAATATCGCCAATATTGCTTCAGCACCAATCTGGGCATTTGTTTTATTGGCACCCGGTGCATTTGGGGTGCCATGGTTAGAAACCTTGTTTGGTTAAATAGTACCAATTGTATAACTACGACGCCCACTTTTGCGACCAAGCGCTTCTAAATTGGTTTGTAAAGGTGGGAATGGCAATGTCAAATTATGTTGGCGATAAGCTTCCAGAATCAATTTCTGTATTGAGCTACGTAATTTCATACGATGCCCCATTTCAGCTGCAAAAACACGTAGCTCAAATAATTGAATACCTTCTTGAATATCCACTAAAAAAACTTGCGGTTCAGGATCGTTAAGAACAAATTCACACTCCTCTGAAACTTGTTGTAATAGCTTCATAACCAGTTCACTATCGGCATCAATCGTAGCGGGTATAGTTAACACAATACGAGTAATTGAGTCAGATAAAGACCAGTTGACCAATTGTTCAGTAATAAAAGCCTTATTCGGCATAACAATTTCTTTACGATCCCAATCAACAATCGTTATTGCACGAGTATTAATTTTGGTAATGTTACCTGTTAAATCACGAATAGTTACGGTATCGCCAATTCTCACCGGCTTTTCAAACAGAATAATTAAGCCAGAAATAAAGTTAGCAAAAATCTCTTGTAAACCAAATCCTAAACCAACACCTAATGCCGCTATTAACCACTGAATCTTAGACCAATCTATCCCGATAAATGAAAAAGCAATCATACAACCAACCATCAAAATAATATATTTTGATACGGTTGAAATGGCATATCCAGTGCCGGGTGCGAGGTCTAAATGTTGTAAAATGCCTAACTCAAGCAGCGCCGGTAAGTTTTTTACTAACTGAACAGTAATGGTCATAACCAAGATCGCGATACAGACAGCACCTAGGGTAATATGTTGTTCAATTTCGTTGCCATTAATAATGGTACTTGTTCCCCATAGCTTGATATTATTCATAAAGGCAAAAGCGGAATGAAGTTCAGACCAAAGTAAAATCATACTAATTAAAGCAATTAGCATAATAATTGACCTGACTAGTTGTAATGATTGGGCACTGATCACATCTAAGTCGATAACAGGTTCATCCATATTATCATTTAATGGGGTGAGATCTTCTTCAATTCCTTTAGCGCGCTGCATACGTTCTAATCGACGTTGTTTTGTACGTTCAAATTCAATTCGTCGTTTTTGTATCCACATCCAACGGCGTATCATAAAATAGACCACTAACAAGCCAAACCAGATAATGACCGAAGCTTCTAATCGTCCTAATAACACTTCAGCTGTCGATAAATAACCCAAACAAGCAGCAATAATGGCTAACCATGGTGCACTCAACAACACAAACCACAGAATATGACTTAATAAATTATCGCCAGATCCTTTTTTATCGATATAAAGTGGAACTCCAGCGCGATGAATAGAATTAGTCATAAATACGAGTGCAAAACAGAGAATAATGAATGCGGTACGACCGATAGTTGCTGCAAATTGACGATTGTTAAACTGATCAAAGCTCATTACAACCATTACTAAAGGGATAACCACCCAAACCGACAGTTGATAATATTTCATAGCTTGACGGACATTTTTCTTTGACCATCCAAAATGAGTAATAAATAGCCCATTTTGAGACGCAAAATGCGCGGTGATAATAAACACCCACAAAATTGGAGCAGCAGCATTAACGCCATAGCCTAGAGCAACGGCTACAGGATAATCCCAGTTAATTTGAAGAGCATAACCCAAAGCAGCCCATAAAATAGGAACCGGCAATGCCATAATTAATGACAAAACAATCACTTCCAAAGTAAGTGAATAATTATCTTGGGTGACTTTACCAACCCGAGCCGCCGATTTATTCAAGAAAGCGTTATATTTTCCTCGCATTTTGAAATGTACAAATACAAACAATAAAGATAATACTAGGAAAAACAGTGGTTTTGGCGCACTAAGAACTTCAACACCAGCATTATATAGTTGTGACAGCGTATCAATTTGAACGGTGACATAAACTACATCTCTGGCTAAATCAAGAATAAAACTTAATGAAACGGGATTGACGTCAGCAACCCAGAAAAAGTAACGGTGTGCAGCATCATTAACCTCATCGATAGCATTGGTTAGTTGCTTATTCGATATTTTTAATTTAGTTAGTTCAAGAATCGTGGTATCAGTACCCGAAATCAACGTTTTGATGAGCTCACTTTGTTCTCTTAATAAACGGCGATATTGACTAGCTGATTTTAGATTATTCAAATTACTTGGTAACGTAGGGTAACTATCTAGCCTAGCTAAGGTATTTGAATAATTGAGTTGCTGAACTTTGGCTTCTGCGATTTCAGCATCAAGGGGTTGTGATTTAGGTTTTTCAGGTAATCGTAATAACTGTTGGCGAAGGGTTTCACCTAATGCTGTTGAAAAACTTAACCATTCGCCCTGTTCAGCAAGGGTTGCGAGCGTATTTTGAACATGGGAAATTTGGGTATTAATATTATTTTGTTCATTGATGATGCTGGTTAAATGCGCTTTTTGATACTCCATATTCTGACGAAGATCTTCATTTTTTTCATTAAGCTTAGCAATAACTTCGGTAAGCTGATCTTCATTATCAATATTGGGTATTGATTCTTCAGCAAAAGCAAAGCAAGACAGAAGGAGTAATATTCCACCCCAAAAACCACGCATCAACATAAAGTTAGATCCTTTCAGCTAGTTTTTGACCTACACGAGTAACGTCACCAAGTTTAAGATGGCTGTCAAATTCAACAGCATTTGAAGCAAACAGCGTAATAACGGTTGAACCTAATTTAAAGCAACCCATATCTTCACCCTTCGCTAATTTAATCTGACCAGAATAAGTCCAACGTTTCATTATGCCGTCACGAGGAGGCGTAATAACGCCTTCCCAATTTAATTCAATACTTCCTACAATCGTTGCCCCAACCATAATTTGTGCCATTGGTCCAAATTCAGTTTCAAATAGACAAATTACACGTTCATTTCGAGCAAAAATATTAGGAATAGTTTCTGTTGTTGCTTTATTCACTGAAAATAGTGAGCCAGGAACATAAATCATCTCACGCAATATACCATCACAAGGCATATGAAAACGATGGTAGTTTTTAGGTGATAAATAAGTAGTTGCAAAAGATCCATTTTTAAAAAACTTAATCATATCAGGGTGACAAGCAAGCAGGGATTCTAAAGAATAAAAATGTCCTTTAGCTTGCAAAAGAAGATTATCTTGAATGTTACCAAATTGACTAATTACCCCATCTGCTGGCATTACAATACTATTTGCCGAATCATCGATTGTTCGCGCATCTGCTTTTAGCTCACGAGCGAAAAAGTCATTGAACGTTTTGTACTCTTTAGCATCAGTCAATTTAGCTTCACTTAAATCGATTTTATATAATTTACAAAAACCGATAATCATCCATGTAGTGACTTTTCCTAAACGTCTGTTAGCTAACCAACCAAATAGGGTAGTTAATAATTGTTTTGGAAGAAGATACTGAATAATTGCTTTTAACTGATTTAACATAGATAGCTCTCAAATTATTTTCGAAATAATGCATTATATCAATATTTATTCTGAAAGTATAAATAGCACAACTTAATTCATATTTTGTGGCAAAGATCACAAGCATTTTAAAAATTTTGCCAAACTTCACTAACAATGGCAGTCAATTAAAAGTGTCTATCAAAATAGTTCTCTAGACTATCCCCATTAGCAAAATTGAGGGTAGTTATAATGGCAGATAGATATATTGCTGCAATTGATTTAGGTGCATCTAGTGGCCGAGTTATGTTGTCGAGTTATCAATCTCAAAAAATCACATTAACAGAAATCCACCGATTCAGTAATGGATATAAAAGTGATGGTAAAAATTTTTGTTGGGATTTGAACTATTTAGAACAAGAAATCTTAAATGGATTAAACAAAATTATTCAACAAGGAATCAAACTCGATAGTATTGGTATAGATACATGGGGCGTTGATTATGTATTACTTGACAAGCAAGGCCAAATCGTCGGACCGACATACTCTTATCGTGATCATCGTACTGACAATATCATGTCAAAGGTACAAGATGAAATTGGAACAGAAAATATTTATCAAAAAACCGGAATTCAATTCTTAACCTTCAATACACTCTATCAACTCAAAGCTATGATGCTTGAATCACCATCTTGGCTGTCACAAGTATCTGATTTTGTGATGATTCCTGATTACCTAATTTATCGATTGACCGGTGTTTTAAATCGTGAATATACCAATGCCACCACAACCCAACTTGTTAATGTTGCAACTCAAACTTGGGACAAAGATCTACTTGATTATCTAGGCATACCACGTAAATGGTTTGGTGATATTTGTATGCCCGGAAACCAAGTTGGATATTGGCAAAGTGCAAACGGCGATCGTATTCCAGTAATTGCAATTGCAAGCCATGATACTGCCAGTGCTGTTATTGCTGCGCCATTAATGGACCAACATAGTGCTTATTTATGTTCAGGTACTTGGTCACTTATGGGATTGGAATCTAAACAACCTTTCACAGGAAAAGAAGCGTTAAAAGCGAATATTACCAATGAAGGTGGTGTTGATGGTAATTATCGAGTGTTAAAAAACATCATGGGATTATGGTTATTCCAACGCGTTTGTTCTGAACACGAAGTCAAAGATATCAATCAATTAATCACATTGGCAAAACAAGAGCAACCTTTTGCTTTTCTCATTAATCCTAATGATCCAAGGTTTCTAAATCCTGATGATATGACAGAAACCATCAAACAGGTATGTTTAGAAAACATTGGTCAGACTCCTAAAAATCTCCCTCAATTGGTGAGATGTATTTTTGACAGCCTAGCACATCTATATCGAGATGTATTAAACGAATTATCGGTGCTAAGTGGTAAACCAATTAACACATTACATATTGTCGGTGGTGGTTGCCAAAATGCTTTTTTAAACCAGTTATGTGCTGACTTATGCAATGTCAATGTTACCGCAGGTCCTATTGAATCATCAGCCTTAGGCAATGTGGGTTACCAGTTAATTTCATTAGGTGAAATTGCTGATGTTAACGCATTAAGACAACTCATTTCACAGAATTTTGACACTAAATATTATCAACCCAAAAGTAATTAACCAATTATAGAAAAATTTTATATTTATTAAGGAGTATTTCATGAGCGCAATTGAAAATGCCTATCAGATCGCTAAAGCAAGATTTGCTGAAATCGGTGTGGATACAGATGCTGCTATAGCAGCAATGGCAAAATTACCGATTTCTGTACATTGCTGGCAAGGCGATGATGTTGCTGGTTTTGAAAAGCAAGAAGGTGAATTAACTGGTGGTATACAAGCGACAGGTAATTATCCGGGTAAAGCTCGTAATGCAGATGAATTAAGATCAGATTTAGATAAAGCCTTTAGCCTTATACCAGGACCAAAACGATTAAATCTACATGCTTCTTATTTAGAATCAGATCAAAAAGTCGATCGTAATGAAGTCAAACCAGAACACTTTGCCAATTGGGTCAAATGGGCTAAAAAACATCAGATTGGTCTAGATTTCAATCCAACATATTTTTCACACCCTTTGAGTAACGAAGGCACTCTTACTCATGTTAATCCAGAAATTCGTCAATTCTGGATAGATCACGGAAAAGCTTGTCGTAAGGTATCAGAATATTTTGGTAAAGAATTAGGTACACCATCAGTCATGAATATCTGGCTACCAGATGGAATGAAAGACATTACTGTCGATAAATTTGCACCAAGACAACACTTAGTTGAATCATTGGATGAAATTATTCGAGAAAAGATTGATCAAAAATATCACATTGATGCAGTCGAAAGTAAATTGTTCGGTATTGGTCTTGAATCTTATACTGCTGGATCAAATGAATTCTATCTCGCTTATGCTACATCACGTAAAACTGCACTATGTTTAGATGCTGGACATTTCCATCCAACTGAAGTCATTTCAGACAAAATTTCTGCCGTAATGCCTTTTGTTGAACATCTCTTACTACATGTTAGCCGTCCAGTGCGTTGGGATAGTGATCACGTAGTGCTCTTTGATGATGAAACTCAAAATATCGCGAGTGAAATCATTCGAAACAAACTATTTGACCGAGTACATATTGGTTTAGATTTCTTTGATGCCTCTATAAACCGTATTGCCGCTTGGGTAATTGGCACTCGCAACATGAAAAAATGCTTGTTAAAAGCACTATTAGAACCTACCGAACAATTAAAAAAATATGAACACGATCGTGACTTTACTTCACGACTAGCATTACTCGAAGAACAAAAATCATTACCTTGGCAAGCAGTTTGGGATCAGTACTGTTTATTGAATGACGTACCAGTTGGTAGCCGATGGTTAGATGAAGTTCGTCAATATGAAACAACAGTTTTAACTAAACGATCATAAGGAAAACAAAATGCAACAGATTCTTTCTTCTTGGTTTGTAAAAGGGATGATCAAAGCCACTTACGATATGTGGTTAAAAGGATGGGATGAGCGTAATGGTGGTAATGTTAGCTTAAGATTACTTGAAAGTGATGTGGTCTCTTTTCAAAGTGACTTTTATAAAAATCCCCGTCACGTATCGTTAACACAAGATGTGACTAAACTTGCTAACCAGTACTTTATTGTCACAGGATCAGGTAAGTTTTTCCGCAATGTCATTTTAGATCCTGCTGATACGTTAGCCATTGTCAAAATTGATGAACAAGGCAAGGGTTATTACATCATGTGGGGATTAATAAATGGTGGATTACCGACTTCTGAACTCGCTGCTCATCTGCAATCACATATTGTAAGAATCGAACAAAGCCAAGGAAAAGACCGCGTGATCATGCACTGTCATGCGACCAATTTAATTGCATTAACTTATGTCCTAGAACTTGATACTGCGGTAATAACGCGATTGTTGTGGGAAATGAGTACCGAATGTTTAGTTGTATTTCCAGATGGTGTTGGTGTCGTTCCTTGGATGGTTCCAGGTAAAGACGAAATTGGTTATGCCACTGCAAAACAGATGGCAAAACATAGTTTAGTGTTATGGGCTTTCCATGGTGTATTTGGAACAGGACCAACGTTAGATGAAGCTTTCGGCTTGATTGATACAGCTGAAAAATCAGCAGAAGTTCTTGTAAAAGTCCTATCAATGGGAGGAAAACGTCAAACCATATCCACGGAAGAGTTCAGATTATTAGCTGAGCGTTTTGATGTGAACCCAATGGAAGAAGCATTAAAACAGTAAAAGCTACTAATAAAAAATATCAAATTATATTTCAAAAATATAAGGATAAATATATGGGTAGTTCAATTATTTTAGGCATATTTTGGCACTTTGTTGGTGCCGCTTCTGCCGCGTGTTTTTACGCACCACTTAAAAAAGTAAAAAATTGGTCATGGGAAACCATGTGGTCAATAGCCGGACTATTTTCATGGATCATATTGCCATGGTCAATTAGTTACTTCTTATTGCCTGACTTTTGGTCTTATTACGGATCGTTTAGTTCAGATATATTAATTCCAGTTTTCTTATTTGGCGCCATGTGGGGAGTAGGTAACATTGGTTACGGACTAACAATGCGTTATTTAGGCATGTCGATGGGCATAGGTATTGCGATTGGCATAACCTTAATCGTTGGTACGCTAATGACGCCAATACTACAAGGTAAATTTGGTGAATTATTGGCTTCAACTGGCGGAAAAATGACATTATTAGGTGTCGTTGTTGCTGTTATTGGTGTCGCTATCGTAACTTATGCTGGTTTATTGAAAGAAAAAACACTTGGAGTACAAGTTGAAGATTTTAATTTAAAGAAAGGACTTCTTCTTGCCATCATGTGTGGTATCTTCTCTGCTGGTATGTCATTTGCCATGAGTGCAGCAGTACCAATGCACGAAAAAGCTGCCGAACTTGGCGTAGACCATCTATACGTAGCTCTCCCAAGCTATGTCATTATTATGGGTGGTGGTGCAATTATTAATCTAGGTTTCTGTATTAGTCGACTCTGCGCTAAAAAAGAACTTTCATTTAAAAAAGATATCTCAGTTGCCAAATCCCTACTTATTAGCAACATACTATTTGCCATTTTAGGTGGCGCAATGTGGTATTTCCAATTCTTCTTCTATGCTTGGGGTCATGCAAATATTCCAACTGAATATGGTTTCATGAGTTGGATGTTACATATGAGTTTCTATGTACTTTGTGGTGGTATTGTTGGATTAGCACTAAAAGAGTGGTTTGGTACTGGCAAAAAACCAGTACGAATACTTTGTATTGGTTGCTTAGTTATCATTGTTGCAGCGAACATTGTTGGTTTAGGCATGACGAATTAAAAGGAAAACATTATGGCTTATAGAATGATTCTAAATGAAACATCTTACTTTGGCGCTGGTTCAATCAGCCACATCGTAGATGAAGTAAAAAAACGGGGTTTTAAAAAAGCATTAGTGGTTACTGACAAAGATTTAATTAAATTCAAAGTAGCAACTAAAGTAACAAAACTATTAGATGACAATGGCTTTGCTTATCAAATATTTGATGAAGTCATGCCAAATCCAACTATTGGTATTGTTCAAAAAGGGGTTGAAGTCTTCAAACAATCGGGTGCCGACTACCTAATTGCAATTGGTGGTGGCTCACCACAAGATACCGCAAAAGCGATCGGTATTATTATCAACAATCCAGAATTTTCTGATGTTCGTAGTCTTGAAGGGGTAGCGCCAACGAAAAAACCAGCAGTACCCACAATCGCTATTCCTACAACAGCAGGTACAGCAGCTGAAGTGACCATTAACTACGTCATTACCGATGAAGAGAAAAAACGTAAATTTGTCTGCGTTGACCCTCACGATATTCCCGTTGTCGCAATCATAGATTCCGATATGATGACAAGTATGCCAGCGAGTTTAAAAGCAGCAACAGGTGTTGATGCCTTAACTCACGCCATTGAAGGTTATATAACCAAAGGCGCTTGGGAACTATCAGACATGTTCCATCTTAAAGCAATAGAAGTCATATCTCGTTCATTACGTGACTCAGTAAAAGGGATTGCAAAAGGTTCTCAAGACATGGCATTAGGCGAATATATTGCTGGCATGGGCTTTTCAAATGTGGGATTAGGTTTAGTTCACGGAATGGCTCACCCACTTGGAGCATTTTATGGAACGCCTCACGGTGTAGCTAATGCGGTACTTTTACCTCATATCATGGCTTACAATGCTGAATTTACTGGTGAAAAATATCGTGATATTGCTAAAGCGATGGGAGTGGCTAAAACAGAACAAATGACGATCGAACAAGCAAGAAAAGCTGCTGTCGATGCTGTTAAACAACTTAACGTAGATGTTGGTATCCCTCCTACATTAAAAGATATTGGCGTAAAACTTGAGGATATCCCTGCGTTAGCTCAAGCTGCTTTTGATGATGTTTGTACCGGAGGCAATCCGCGTGACACTAACGTAAAAGAAATTGAGCAACTATATCATTCTATTTACCAATAAAACTTGAATGTACACGTGATAATGAAATAGGTTAAATGCAAATTTAACCTTTTCATTAAAAAGGAGCAATTATGATAAGAAAAGCAAGCATAATGCAGGTTCATCCTGACAAACATGCTGAATATAAAAAACGGCATGACGAAATCTTTCCCGAGCTGGTAAAAGAACTAAAAGCCCATGGCGCTCACAATTACTCGATATTTTTAGACAGCAAAAGAAATCTACTTTTTGCTTATGTTGAAATCGAGTCAGAAGAGCGATGGGATGCAGTAGCTAAAACAGCAGCTTGTCAAAAATGGTGGGCGTTTATGAAAGATATCATGCCAAGCAACCCAGACAACAGCCCAATTAGTGAATCATTAGCAGAAGTCTTTTATTTAGAATAAAACATTACTCTCTTTTAAAGCCTAAAAGAGAGTAAATTGAATATATATTTAATCTACCTTCACCTAGCACTTCTTATCATTAAATTTAGCCCGATACTCTGAAGGCGTTTGATTGGTTTGCTTTTTAAACACTGATGAAAAATAGTTACTATCGTCATAACCACACTCAGCAGCAATCATACTAATCGAATAATTAGTATTACGAAGTAAAGACATGGCATCACATAATCGCCTTTTTTGTAAATAACCACTAATGGTCATCCCTGTTTGGCTTTTAAATAAACGACTAAGTGAACGGCTTGCAATATGATTTTCCTTGCAAAAAACATCAACATTAAATGGTGTTGCAATACTGTTATGGAGCGCGGTAAACAATAAATCCAACTGATGAGTAGCAGTCGGCTCCGTTACCTTTGGAGCTTGTTTTATCCGGTCTAACAAAATAACTAATTGCAGAAAAAGTGCCTCAGATAAATGTACGGAGGCTAAATTATTTTTCTTTGATTCGATAGCTAATTTTTCGATAAGTGGAGATAAAAGTTTAAGGTATGAAGGTTGAATTCGCCAAGAACGCTCATTATGTTTGGCTGTCACTTTAGGTAAATAAGACTCGATAGTCGATAATAAAAAAAGTGACTCTCTCAAATATAAAATATTATCCAATTTGAGATCATTAACTGACTCATAACCATGCACATCTTTGGGATTAATATATAAAATATCGCCACTGGTAATTGGATAAATATAATCATTCCAATAATGCAAACCATTACCTGAACAAACAATCACAATTTCATAAAAATCGTGATCATGTAAAGGAAAAGGGTGTTGATGATCACGTTTTTCGACAGTAACAGTATTCATCTTTGAAATAAAATAATCTTGTTTATATAAACGCAAACATCTTTCCATAAACTGTTCCTGACTTACTAGTAAAACAACTAATGATACCCTTTATCTGGGTTATTACGTAATGCTTGTGGCGAAAACGTAAATTCTTGTTTAAAACAGGTAGAAAAATAAGCACTATCATTAAAACCACACTCTTGCGCAATGGTTGTAATAGATTTATTGCTATAAATTAACTGAGTATAAGCATTAGCTAACCGCAACTTTATTAAATATTTTTGAGGCGTGATGCCAATCTCATTTTTCATCTTCCTATGAAAAGAGCGCAATGACAATGAAAATTGTGCCGTTAACTGTTCCCAATCAATTTGCTCCTTAAAATTGATCTGTAACCAACGCAACAACTGCTTAACGCGATTATCAGATGATCCAGAACCTTCATTGACATAAAAATTCTTATTAAAAATAAGTAGTAATTGTAAAAATAAACTTTCCTGTACAGCACTTGATTGATTTTGCGTCAATTGCTTAATAATCGATTGAATATTTTCATCAGATTTTTTATCAAAAAAGTAATGAGAATGAATCGGATCAGGATTTGGAATTAACTGATTTATCCCATTAATAAAATGAAAATTCTCAGGATCTCTAAATAAAATATTGGTCAAATGTAGATTATTAACGTTCTCATACAAATGGCAGTCCGAAGCCTTAATATAAAACATCATACCTGGATATAAATCAAATAGTCGCCCATTTAAAATATGTTTTCCATACCCACTTGTCACAATAACGATTTCATTAAAATTATGCGTATGTTCAGGGTAGACGGGTTGAGGCGCCCGAGGCTCAACGGTGATATTTTGATCGCTAGACGAAAAAAAATCTTTATCAAGTAACATCTCAATCATTTTGAACCTCACTCCTTATAAAAACCTACAACCACATTCTAAAAAGTAAATCGAAATCTCACCTTTAAAATTTGGACAGCTAATATAATATTTTGGCAATAAATTATAGCTATACAGGAATTTTTATTAAAAATGTGCGAAGCTTCACATTTTTTCAAACTACTTTGTTTAAAAAATGAGTGATATAAACAGCTTAATTTTTTTTAAATTTTCATCTTGTTGGAAGTTATTATTTGTGATATTTTTTGCGCACTTAAATTGATTTATGTCAAAAATTGAAGATACTCATATGGAAATCTTAATTGTAATTTTGATTCTTTTAGCGTCACTACTTGTACGATACAATAGAGTGATTACGATTCTCATTAAAACTTTAAAACACAAACCTTTTCCCCAAAATTCTCAAAAAACTGAACAACTGACAGTTGACCAGCAAAATGCATTATCAGCAGGACTTATTATTTCAGAGCAACATATGTTTTGTTGGGATAGCTTAGAAAGCGATGCCCGAAACTCTGGTAAAAAAGAGCAGCGATATCGCTTAAGTACAGCTTGGGATGTAACTTCTCCACAAAGTGCTACTGAATGTTTATCCTCTTTTGGATCAGTTCACAAACTCATTGATGTCGCGATTGAAATTTATCTAAACGTTCCTAAAGAGCAGTGGCAAAGTTGTATTGATGACCAAGTTCCAGAAGATTACCGTGATATTATTACAATCTATTGCTCAAGATTAGATCAAGTATCTTCAATGTTAATTGAAAACAAAGTCGCTGAAGACCAAGACGAATTGCGTCAAATTCTACTACGAGGTTCAATTGCATGGGATTTAGGACGCCTAGTTTATATTGCCAGAGCAAGCTATATAGCGGGCTATATTAGCAAAGATCAAGCATGGCAATCGATTAACTCAGTTTTACCAACGGTTAAAGAAAATTTTGTCAATTGGAAAGAATTTGGTCAAAGTTATATGCTAGGTCGTGCTGTGTATCAGCCTGATGATGCATCGCTTCCTGGTCTATTTGATATCTACACTCAAAGCACCACTTCCGAAGAGAGCCCATGGCTCAAATATCCGTTAAATAATTAATTTAATGCTTGTGACAGTGTAAACTGTCACAAGTACTTAAATACTTAATCGTCATTTAAAACCCAACCATATTAAAATCTAGTTAAATTTTCGCTCTTCAGATGGCGTGATACCAAACGTTTTTTTATACAGTGTAGTAAAATGAGTACTATTAACAAAACCACAAAGTAATGATATTTCGGTAATAGTCATATCACTTTCTCTAATCTTTAATCTTGCTGACATTAACCGTAATCGTCTGATGTAATTTTCAGGAGTTAGGCCGGTTGCTTGTTTAATATGCCTAAACATTGTACGTGTTGTTAAATGAAATGTTTGCGCTATATTGTTCCAATCATATTCATCAAAGCAATTTTCTTGAAGATGGTTAAGCAAAAGATGGAGTTTATAGCGGGTATTATTTTGCTGTGACTGACGTTGATATTGCTTAATGATAACAAGCAATTTAAAAAACAGATACTCACGATGCTCAATTGAATTATTTAAATTAAATAACTGATCAATAACAGAATTACACTCTTTACGAATATTAGGCGCTAACCAAATATAAGAACTTAAATCACTTGCGGAGATAGGCCTTAATAGCTCCTCCATATTCTTCAAAAAAGTAAAATTCTGATTGGGATTAATCAGGATATTAGTTAGCTTTAGCGTTCCGAGATCATCATAAAAATGGTAATCATGCCCTCTAACTAAAAAAACATCACCTTGTTGAATAAATAACGGCTTACCATTAATAACATGTAAACCATGACCGTGCTCAACAATCACTAACTCGTCGAACTCATGATTATGCTCGCAACCGTTGTCCTCAGGGTCACTCTTATAAAGGGCTAATTTATCTGATTTATGATTAAAATAAGTGTCAATTTTTAAAGTATACATATTGATTATATCCTTACAACGGTAACTTATTATCAAGGTATCCCGTTAAATAAAAGACAATTTTTATCCGTCATATAAATACAATAAAGTAATTAAACATGAGATAAAAAATAATATTCTTAAAAATGTGAACTTGCTCGGTATAAGCTTTTTAATATTGCCATTTATAAACGCAATCTGGCAGTATCTTAGTGGCTAGCTTTTGTTTTGCATAGCTATACTCCTAAATGTTTTCTATAGGAGAAGAATATGGCACAAGCAATTCAAAAAAATATTGATGCAGTTATGGTAAAAGATAATGCATTTATTCTGAAAGCAAAGCAATTACAACCAAAGATTTATCAAAAAAAGATCTCACCCCAAAAGATTATTTCGCTCATCAATGATCCAAGTGCTATTCATCATTGGTCATCAAAAATAGTGAGTGATGCAAATGATTATCTCAATCAGAGTTTTCATTCAGGTGATAGTTTTATAATTGATTTTGGTCAACACAATGTTGGTTACCTCTCTTTCTTGTGCGAATCTACTGGTAGCCCTCCTGATGCCCCTGCGCATATAAAATTAACATTTGGTGAAACACTGTGTGAAATTGCTGAACCATTCAGTCAATATCAAGGTTGGCTTAGCAAAAGCTGGTTACAACAGCATGATGAATACATTGATATTTTACCCGCTAAAATCAACTTATCTCGACGCTACTGTTTTCGATACTTAAAAATAGATGTTGTCTCACTATCGCCTAAATACCAAATTTTATTTAAAGATATAACTTTTAACACAGTCAGTTCAGCACCAGAACACTGTCTTAGCTATCAATCATCAGATCCGCTATTAGCGAAGATAGATCAAGTCTCCATTCACACGCTTCGAAATTGTATGCAAGACGTATTCGAGGATGGACCGAAAAGAGATAGAAGACTGTGGTTAGGCGATTTACGCTTACAAGCCCTAGTGAACAACGTCACTTTTCAACAGCACGATTTAGTCCGCAGATGCTTATACCTCTTTGCTAGCCATCGTCGGGAAGATGGTCTGGTTTCATCTAATGTCTTTGTTAAACCTGACATTATTGCTGACGATACTTTTTTATTTGATTACTCACTTCTTTTTGTCGATGTCCTTTATGACTACTTTAATCAAACTAATGATCGACAAACGGTTAAAGAGCTATGGCCGATCGCATTACAGCAAATTGAAATAAATCTAAAACGTTGTGACGCGCAAGGATTAGTTCAAGATAGTGATGATTGGTGGTCATTTATTGATTGGCACGAAAAACTCAATAAACAAGGCGCTTCTCAAGGTGTTTTAATTTACTGTTTAGACAAAGCATGTCGACTTTCCCAACATTTTCAACCTGAAATAACTCAGGCGCTTAACCAAAAATTAGATTTGGTTAAGAGAGCAGCACAAACATTATGGGACGAGCAAGCCGGTTTTTACATCAGCGGCGAACAAAAACAAATTAGTTTCGCCACACAAATTTGGATGGTTTTAGCTGATGTAGGCGATTTAGCTCATCAACAAAAATTATTAACGCAATTAATAACTACTCCACCAGAAATCGGCATGAACACGCCTTACTTACGACATCACTACATCTTAGCCTTGTTCAAAACAGGCATGAAACAACAAGCCATTGATGAGATTAAAGCATATTGGGGAAAAATGGTCGAATTTGGGGCAGACACATTTTGGGAATTGTTTGATCCAAACGACCTTAATTATTCACCGTATGGTAGCAAAATCATCAATAGCTACTGTCATGCTTGGAGTTGCACACCGGCTTGGTTTATTCGACAAAATAAACTTTAACTAAAAATTTATAAGGAATAAAAAAATGGTCAATTCATTATTTTCTCTTTGGCGGCAACGCATAGGTTATGGGATCGCTGACTTATCTTGTAATTTAGTATGGCAATTAATCTCATTATATCTTATGTATTTTTATACGGACGTAATGGCACTACCCGCTTATTATGTTGGTCTAATGTTTTTAGTTACCCGGCTGGTTGATGGTGTTGCTGATGTCTTAATGGGCTTAGTTATCGATAATACATCCACACGTTGGGGACGTTGTCGTCCATGGCTATTAATCGGCGCAATACCGTTTGGCATATTGTGTATTTTAGTTTTCTATGTGCCTGATTTTGGAACGACAGGTAAACTAATCTATGCCTTTATCACCTATCTTTGCCTCTCTTTTATCTATACCTTGGTCAACATACCATTTAGTGCAATGTTGCCATTTTTAACTGCGGATTCATTAGAAAGAACAACCTTATCTTCAGTAAGAATTTTATTAGGTTCCTTAGGTTCAACGATTGTTGCAGTGGCAACATTACCGCTAGTTGCGACATTGGGAAATGGTGATCAAACACATGGCTTTTTATATACCGCTATTGTTTTTGGGATTATTGCGACTTTCTTTCTGATAGTCAGTTTTAAAAATGTTGAGGAAAAAATCACTATACAACAAGAGCGAATGACCTTAACTAGAGCATGGAAAGGTTTAAAAGACAACAACCCATGGAAAATCTTTGCAACTAACATCTTTCTTATGTGGGGCGCATTCTTTTTACAAACTGGCTCCTTAGTCTATTTCTTCAACTATTACGTACAAAGCGAAAACCTTACCGCAATAATTGCGGGAATATCAACTTTCGTCCCCTTAATTGGCACACTTACCGTACCATTCTTAGCCAATCAGATGAAAAAACGACATGTCTATCTATTTTCAAGCGCTATCAACTTAATTGGTATGGGAATAATGATGTTATCGGGCGTGAATCATCTTGGTCTTATCATCGGCGCGGTTATCTTATCACTCGGTGCTGGGCAACGCCTTGCTATCTATTTTTCAATGCAGGCTGACCCGGTTGATTATGGTGTATGGAAAACCGGTATTAATACTGCCGGAATTTTGACATCAATCAATGGATTCTTTGGCAAAGTGGCGATGGCTGGTGCTGGTGCTATTACCGGTTTTTTACTCTCATCTGGTGGATATGTTGCCAATGCAGTTCAAGTATCAAGTGCGCTTTTTGCAATCAAACTCTGTTACTTATATTTACCTGCCATTTTAATTATTGCCTCGATGATTTGGATAGCTAAGTTCTACAAACTTGATGACAGTTATACTTCAATTCGAGCTGAATTAGATGCCAGAAATCTTAATGATCAACAAAAAGTTTAATCAATTTACATTAAAAGGAAATTACGATGAAATTAAAAATAATAGCTGGAGTCTGCTGTTTCTATTCTATATCCGCATTAGCATCCATTGAATGGCAGACCGAACAAGGAACATTTAAACTTTATGGCGATGTCGAATTTAATATTGATGCTGCAAGCAAAAAAAAGCAGTTAACCTCACTTAGAACATCGGCAAACAAAGACTTTGATGCTAATGACACAGATCAGTGGGATATAAATGGCCGTATTTTATTCGGCTTGGATGGGAAAAGAGAATTAGCGAATCAGAACTATGCAGGATTCTCGGTGCAACCGCTTGCTGACATGGGAGGTAAAGTTAACCTAGATGATGCTAGTTTCTATTTTGGTAAAAAAGATGATTGGCGCCTACGAATTGGTCGCTATGAAGCTTACGACATGTTCCCACTTGGGCAAGATACCTTCATAGAATATTCTGGCAATACTGCCAACGATTTATATAGTGATGGTTTTGGTTACATCTATATGATGAAAGAGGGTAGAGGGCGTAGCAGTAACGGTGGTGCAATCGAATTAACCAAAGAGTTGGGTGATTTGAACTTGCAAGTTAATGCAATGGTAAAAGATGGTACCTCCTTATTTGACCATAGCCGTTATCATGGATATAAATTGCAAAAAGATAAAAACGTCGTTTACTTACGTCCCATCATATCCTACCGAAATAATGATATATCAGCAGCCCTAGCAATGGAGCGTAATGTTGTTAATAACGCTTATGGTTATCATGATATAAACGGCAAATGGCATGATCAGTCAAAACGTAATGGGTATGGCTTAACGATGAGTTGGAATAGTGCAGGTGATTTTGATAAATCATCTGAGGGATTACTGCTCAATAGCAGCATCTCCTATTTAGATGCCGAACAAGAAAAAGATTTTACCGCGGGTATCAATGGTATTTGGAAAGGTATTGGTCTTGGTTACATCTATGCTGCCAATGATATAAAAGCATTTAATACAAATTATCGAGGTGATGGTGAAATTTATGCTAAAGGCAAATATAAATTACATACTGTCAATGCCTCATACTTAATTTCAAATGTGATGGATATGGATAACTTCAATATCTATTTAGGGACTTACTTATCTAGATTAGAGCGCGATGAAAAACAAGGAGGAGGTAACGATAATCGTTATGGCGCAAGGGTCCGTTTTAAATATTTCTTTTAAATAAGACTAATTAACATTCACCCCAAGTAAAAATAATACGCACTTTACTTGGGGAATTCTAAAAAGAGTCATTTCTTAAAAAAACACAAAAAACACCAAATTATCAATAATAAAAACCGGAATCAAAATCCCGATTGACCACTTCATATAACCAAAAAAGCTAGGCATATTGATTTTATTTTGATCCGCAATGCTTTTAACCATAAAGTTAGGGGCATTACCAATATAACTTAAAGCGCCCATAAATACCGAGCCCATTGAAATAGCCAGTAAAGTGCTTTCAAATGTCGTCATTAAGCTACTAGCATTACCCGAAGCAAGATTGAAAAAGACCAGATAAGTTGGTGCATTATCTAAAAATCCGGATAGCAATCCTGATAACCAAAAATACATACTATTTATTGGTGCACCTTGGTCATTAGTCACCAATGAAATGACCGAAGCCAACGCACCATCATTACCCGCACGTAAAATCGCCAGCACAGGCACAATAGTAATAAAAATCCCAATAAATAACTTAGCAACCTCTTTTATCGGCTCCCAATTAAATTCGTTGCCTGCTCGAACTTGTTTTGGGGTAATCATTATTGAAATTATCGTAATCGCAATAAAAAGACCATCACGAACTAAATTTTGTAATGCGATTTGTGAACCTAAAATAGTAAAACTTATCGATGAATGCCACACACCAGACAAAATCACGCTAGCAATAATAGCCAATAATAATACAAGATTATTTAGACCATATAACTTAACAGGCTTAGCACTAATTGGATTGCTATTCACACCATACTGCTTAACGTAATAGTAATGATCGATAAAATAATAAATAATTAACAATAACCCTGATGTAAACACAACAGGCAACAGCATATGCTTAACTGTCCAGAAAAAATCGACACCTTTTAAAAAACCAATAAATAACGGTGGATCGCCTAAAGGCGTTAATCCACCGCCAATATTGGCAACTAAAAAGATAAAAAATATTACCGTGTGTACAGCATACTGTCGTTGACGATTAGCTCGAAGTAGTGGACGAATCATCAACATCGCAGCGCCAGTTGTTCCCATAATTGAAGCAAGCACAACGCCAATCATCAGTAAAATAACGTTGGATTTTGGTGTGCTGATTTTATCACTCTTAATCAGAATGCCACCGGAAACCGTAAACAAAGCCAAAAGTAATAATATAAAAGGAATATACTCCTGAACAATGGCGTGTACTGTTAGCTCAATTGTTGTCGTTAAACCAAATGAAACCAGCGCAAACCCCAAAAATAATAACGTCCAAACGGCAACAACTTTACCGTAGTGATAATGCCATAATCGGGCTAAAAATAGTGGACATAAAGCAATCGATAACAAAATTCCAACGAAAGGGATCACCCAAAGTAATGATAACGCCTGTCCATTAAACTCACTCGCATAGGAATCAAAAGACATAAGCACTAAACTCAAAAAAGGGAATATCAAAAACTTTTTTAGATTTTTCATTGTATTATCGGTTGGATTTAAAGTGGATGATTATAACAAATTCAAAATTAATTTTCGAATCATCCACAATCGTATAACTTAACGATTATAAAAAAAGTTGAGGAGCGGGGTTTTTGAAGCATAAAATCTCTCGCTATTTTCACAAATTTGCTCAAAAACGTTATAATAGTGATTAATTCTCTATGTTGGATCATCCATGCAATCAATCAAAAAAACAGCTTTACACCACCGCAATAAACACATTAATGGTTATCCATTTGATTTACTTATCAAAACATTGAACGAGCTATCTAATTTTGTAAAGCCTAATCAATATGGACGGTTAACGATTGATTTTGCTGATCCTACTGCGGTCAAAATGCTAAATAAAGCGCTATTATTGCACTATTATCAACTTTCGTATTGGGACATTCCTGACAACTATCTTTGTCCGCCAATTCCGGGGCGAGCAGATTATATACACTATCTTGCCGATCTGTTAGCGCAAGATAACCAAATTCCTACAGGTAAACAGGTTCGCATTTTAGATATTGGGGTTGGGGCGAATATTATTTATCCAATTATTGGTTGTGCAGAGTATGGTTGGTCATTTGTTGGTAGTGATATCAATCCAACATCAATAAAAGTTGCTTCATTGATAGCACAATCTAATGATCTATTAAAAAACACATTACAATGTCGCTTACAACCTGACAACGAAGCTATTTTTGAAAATATCATTCAACCTAAAGAATTTTACCTAGCCACCCTATGCAATCCACCTTTTCACGCCTCCGAACAAGAAGCACATGCAAGTGCTTACACTAAACTTAAAAAGTTGGGAAAAGTAAATTCAACGAAAGATAATCTCATCCTCAACTTTGGTGGACAACACGCTGAACTCTGGTGCAAAGGGGGCGAAAGTGCATTTATCACTAGAATGATAAAAGAGAGTATCAAATACCAAACGCAATGCCTGTGGTTTACCTCATTGGTATCGAAAAAAGAGACGCTAAGCAAAATAAAAAAACAACTAAAAGTGGCAACTGAATATAAAATTGTCTCTATGGCTCAAGGACAAAAAATTAGCCGTTTTGTTGCGTGGACGTTTTTTGATCAAGAAGAGCGAAAAATGATAATAAAAAAGTTGAGGAGCGGGGTTTGTGGCATTTAAATCTCTACCTAGAAATCAATAAATAAACAAAATTTAAATAAAATTAAATTTTCTCTGAATTAAAAAATATAATTTTAAAGATTTATAAAGTTGATATTTATCAATTAAACCAAAATTTAGCCAATAATTATTTGGATCTTTTTTTTGATCACATTTACAAAAGTTAACAATATAAAGTAAAAAATTTATTGCGTCATATTTTTCCAGTTACTATACTTTCGGATCAATTTAGCTGAATAGCTAAAATTTTATCAACAAACATAAAATAGTAAATAAATCAAAAATTTACTTGACAGGATGGTCGAATATGTATTACAATTTTCAACAGGCAACAGGCAACAGGCAACTTGGCCAACCTATAATTTAAATTCACCAAATTTAAACTCTCAACCTCTTTTTTTTCACTCCAGTTTATTAATCGACGAAAATTTAAGATCGCATAGTGAATCGTTGCACCGATCGTTATTTCGATCGTCATTTAGATCATTCCGATCAACTCTCAGATCTAAATTATTTTGGCAGATCTTTTTACCGCTTGGCTTTTTGTTAATACCTTTTTATTCTAGCCATGCATTAACCTCTAAAACCACGAATATGATTCATGGTAATCCACCGCATTTAACTTTCGATGGTGGCCGGACTAGTACTCTTGATCTTGATTATCTGCTCAATATTACGTTATCTAACGGAAAGCGATACACGACTACAACCAATACTTCATCATCTTCAACACCAATTGAGTTACCTGCTAAAGGTCAAAGCTTTTCTGATATAAATATGTTCATCCCAAGAGGAGAAGATTCAGTCGAATTAGACAGAATTCTACTTCCTTATTGGGATGATGATGATGGTGATGGTGATATTAATATTTCTGGTTTTTTAAGGTTATCTATCTATGATAGAATCGGTAGAACTATATCATCGCGCAATACAGTGCTAACGTCTTGTGGTGCACCTTATCGGATTGTATTAGAGGCTATAGGTGGTACATTAAGCACTCGATATGGTCTTCCAAATAGTAGTAATCTTAATTCCAATACGGTCACTTATTATGTCAAACCTGTGGGTATTGATATTTGTTTTGTCAGCCCAAGCTTATCTTATGAGGGAGAGGGTGGTGTAAAAGCAGGTCCTCCTGAAATTTTCAATCCTTCTCTTGGTTTTTTCCCTCAGTCAACTAACCCATTAGATTATGGTAAAAACTTTCCAACTACTGGAGCTAACAACATGTTCTTTGATTTGCGGATTGGTTATACTGAGGCACTATCTTGGGCTCCTGTTTCGCATGGTGGTATCACTGCTACTATGACTGATGTTACAGCTACAAGCGCACGAGTTACCTTAACTGGCCCTGTTGCAACTCAATCCCAATGGAATTCCGGCAATCCAGGTCCTATTACTAAGCCTACTTTGCCTCAGACATTCGAGTTAGTTGGTCGAGATAGTAAAGGTAAAGCTATCGTTAAATATGGTTTTACATTAAAACAATGGTTTGTCAACCGAGGTAAAAGCTATTACACCTATTCTAGCATGGAATCCTGGTGTAAAAGTATTGGTTATCGCCTTTCTAGAGTTAAAGATTTAACTAATGCAAAACGTTATGAAATTACTGGTGGTACACCTTCATCATCAGGTGATTATTATATGCGTACAATTGGTGCAGGCTTGCTTGCGGAGTGGGGTAATATAGGCAAATATGATCGAACCAACTTTGACGCCGTCCGATGGTACTGGACCAGTGATGAAAAAAGTTTGAGTCGGTTCGTCGTTTTTCCTACAGATGGTCATATACATTGGGCTGAACCCTCGTATGATAAATCGGTAGGGCTTTGCACTTATCCTTAGTGCCATTAGCGAGGTGGAAATATAAAAAGTATATTCGTTAACGAATTGAAAAATCCAATTTTGGGTGGCGATTATACTTTTTACCCAATTTTAGCTTAATGGCTAAAAGATGAAACAGAAGGCATAAAAATAAATCAAATCACTATGTTAATTGCAAATATATATTATAAATTAAATGGAGTTAAATGCCGATGTTTTGCATGTTTTTAAGGCGTTTATACAAGAGATCTCAAACGCGATAATTCCTCAATTATTCAGGCAGACTATTTTAGCTATTTTGTTGTCTGCCTCTTTTTCCAGCTATGCATTAACCAAACAAACTTCAAATATTATCCACGGTAATGCTCCATATTTAACGTTTGATGATGATTGTATTCGAACGGTTGATACAAATGATCTGAACGGTATTACTTTATCTGATGGTGTTAAATATACGCCTTCAACCAAAATCTCATCTACAGCACCCATCGTTTTGCCTGCTACAGGTTAGAGTTTTGCTGTGCCTAATGGTAAGTTCAATGAAGGTGGTTGAGAAAATATAGCCTTAAGTTGTTATGAGTTAGCTGACTCAAAGAGTCAATGTAGCCAAGCGTTAAAAAACGATTTTGTAAAGCATATCAATAATCGGCCTTTAGGCTATGATGGATTTTATTGACGAATGTGTTGTATTATAAAATCACAATTCTCATTGTTAAAATGTCTATTTGTAAGATAGAATGTTACAGTATTAATTATTTAGTAATGAAATACATTGCGCATAGGGTGGGAGATTTTTATCCTTTACTCGCAGTTTAGTAAGTAGTATTTTAATGAGAAGTTATTGTTAGTTAAGGAGCAGTAGATAAAAATAAAAATTTAAATAAAACTTAATTGATAAGGTATTTGTTATGATATGCAATTTCAAAGACCAAATCTGTTCAATTTATAATTTACACTTACTTAATTTAAGCTCAAAAAGTCTTTTTTTTAACTCTAGTTTATTAATCGTCAAAATTTTAAGATCGTTATGTAGATCATTGCAAATATCTTCCAAACGATTATATTATGCTTTCATATTATCTCGCCAAATGCTTTTGTCGTATGGCTTTTTGTTTATAACTTCGTATTCTTGTGATGCATTAACTTCTATAACATCAAATGCGATTCAAGGGAATGCGCCTTATTTAACATTTGATGAAGGGCGCACGCGAGCCATCAATACTGACGATCTGTTATGGATATCTCTTTCTAATGGGGATAAATACACACCTTCAACAAATAATTCGTCAACAACCCCAATTGAATTGCCTGTAGCAGGTCAAAGCTTTTCTGATATTGATATGTTAATGCCAAGGAATAGCTATTCAGTTGGTTTGAATACTCTTATTGCTGCGCCTTTTAATTATTGGAGCGATGATGATGGAGATGCTGATGTTTCAGTTACTGGTGACCTAAATTTGTATATTGTTGATGAAGACTATATATTCTTATCACGTGATACAGTGCCATCACTGTGTAATGGTTCTTATCGTGTTACATTAGCTAATACAAGTGGAACATTAACTACTCGTTATGGCATTCCTAATAGTAGTACTTTTAATGCTAATAGTGTTACTTATCATATTAATCCTAAAGAATTGCCAACGGTTTGTTTTGCCAAGCCAGATACAACTTACGGTAATTATAGTTATGCTGGTCCAACTACTATGTGGAAAACTGATAAGGGTTTTATTCCACAGTCTTTTATTTCGTCATCTTATAATTTAAACTTCCCCACTACAGGCGCTAACAATTTGTTTTTTGATTTAATTATTGCTGGTAATCATCAGCCATTAACTTGGGATACGGTCTCCCATGGCGGTATTACCGCTACTATGACAAATTCATCAAATACAGGGGTTCGTGTTACATTAACTGGCCCTGTTGCAACTTCATCACAATGGAGAGCTAAAAATCCTGGAAATATACCAAGCCCCTCCTTACCTCAGACTTTCGAGTTAATCGGTCGTGACAGCCAAGGTAATGAAGTTGTTAAGTATGGGTTTGAGTTAAAGCAGTGGTTCATCAACCGAGGTACTTTTGAAGACAATTATGCTAATACATTATCTTGGTGTAAACGTATCGGTTACAAAGTTCCTAAGGTTAAAGATTTAACTAATGCTTTTTGTGCTGAAAATAGTACTTTAAATAATGAATGTAGAGGTTCAGTCGGTGCAACTCCTTCTTCAATCGATAATTATTATCAGCGTATAATCGGCGCAGGATTTTTTACCGAGTGGGGATTGATGAAAAATTACTCACAAGCCAATTTTTCCTTTAAAAATTATTGGACAGTTGATACCAATCCTACATATAATCAGCCGTTTGTTGTGGGCTCGTACTACGGTAATACGCTATTCGTGGACCGATCTCGCAACTACAACGGACTTTGTGTTTCTCCTTAACTTTTATTCGATAGTTCATATTACTTGAGTAAATAAACTGGAGATAGCAATAAGTCCGTTAGATAGTTGACTTGAAGTGTTTAAAACACCGTCTTGATTAGGACTAATTTTTTTTGTTTTTATAGTAAAAAAGTTGAGGAGCGGGGTTTTTGGGCTCCTTAATTGCTTGCAATTAGAAACTTCTGTCTTACTTTCAATTAACTGAGTTTACTTTTCCGATAATTTACTATGATATTGCCGTCGATATTCAGTGGGTGTTCGTTCTGTTTTTTTTCTAAAAATTCGGCAAAAGTAGTTACTATCTTTAAAACCCGCTTCAAGCGAGATTTCTTTGACGTTTAAGTCGTAATCTTTAAGTAGTGATTTTGCGTACTCTATGCGGATATGGTTGAGATATTCATTTAAGCCAATTTTGCCTTCGTTTTTGAATAGATAGGATAAATAGTTGGGTGAGATATAAAACATTTTAGCTAGAAATTCACGGCTTATATCTTCCCGAAAATGAGTATCAATATATTGGCGTATTGCTTCGAATAAGCTGGTGGTTTTTGATGCGGTTTTTATGTCGGCATTAAGTAAATCTAGGGTGTTACTAAGCAGGCTTTGAATCAAGTAGTAGCCGGTTTGAGTTTGTGGTTGATTTTGCCAAGTCAATTCAGATAGCGCTTGAATAATAAAGGTGCCAACTCGTGGACCTCGTCTTGGTATGTTGGTTTGTGCTAGCGGAATTAATTGGTTGCCGTCCCAATAAACTATGCTGATGCCAATTTGCTGTTTACCAAATAAGATGTTTAACCAGGTGATTGGGGTTGTGCGGATAGGTTTGTTCCAACTGTTAGCGGTAATGTAGAGCAGATCATTAACTTCAAGTTGTTGTGTCATTATTTTACCATTGCTGTCAGCCCATTGCATAAGCTGTTGACCTTCTATAATCACTTCGATCCTCGGAAAATCAACTTGATAAGCATGTAGAGGTGCCGTTTGTTGGTTATTGGCAAAATAGAGGTGGTTGATTTGTTTGTTAGTGAGCTGAGTTAATGCGTTTTTTAGGTTTGTGGTCATATTGTTAGTAAACCAAGTAATGTGCAGTTGGTTTAATTATAGCTTGTAGAGTTAAAGTTGAAAAATTTATTTAATTTAATGTGTTATTAATTATTATTAAAAATGTGATCGAGATCGCATTTTGCTATTTATCGTACAAAAGTCCAGTAAATAGAAATTTTGTCTTCTAGGCTTGAGTTAAATTTTTTTTTACTATGCTACTCATCAATTAAGCATTTAATTAGGAGTGGGTATGGAATTATATTTAGATACAGCCGATGTTGCAGCGATTAAGCGTTTAGCTGCAATTTTGCCAATAAAGGGGGTTACGACTAATCCAAGTATTGTCGCTAAATCGCGTAAGCCAATTTTTGATTTGTTATCTGAATTACAAGATTTGCTGGGTTCTGATAAGTTGTTATTCGCGCAAGTGCTTTCTCATAATGCTAAAGAGATGATTAAGGAAGCTGAGCAACTTCGTAAAGTCATTCCATCGATTGTGACTAAAATCCCTGTTAATGCCGAGGGGTTGATGGCGATTAAGGAGTTGACCAAGCAGGGTATTCCAACTTTAGGTACGGCCGTTTATGGTGCGGGTCAGGGCTTTTTGGCTGCGCTTGCTGGTGCAAAATATATTGCTCCTTATGTCAACCGTATTGATGCCCAAGGTGGTAATAGTAAAGATACGGTTTATGAGCTACAAGCGCTGTTAGATTTGCATTGCCCTGAATCGATGGTGTTAGCAGCCAGTTTTAGAACGCCAAGACAAGCTTTAGATTGTATGCTTGCCGGTTGTCAGTCAATTACGTTGCCGGTGGATGTGGCGGAGCTGTTTATTTCAGATCCTGCCGTCGATGCTGCGGTGGTTAAATTCGATCAGGATTGGTGTGGGGCGTTTGGAGCCTTACGTTTTTAATACTTGCTATTGATTTAGGTTCCACCCATTTAGGGTGGTTTTTTTTCTCTTTCCCGCGATTAAAAATTCCCCTTTTTTATACCAATTATGTTGTATGATAGTGATGCGATATTAGAGGAATAGAAGAGAACACCAAATGCACGAAAAATCAAAAAAATACATTATTAATGCTTTATTGACGGTGATTAAAGTTGAAAGGCCGTCAGAGAGTTACTTTCGGTTACATTTTAGTTGTGATAAACCTTTAGCAGTTAATCCGAATTGGATTTGCCCTCATTTAAAGTTGTTATTTGCTGATCCGTTAACCGGTGAAATTGTTTTTCCGATGTTAGATGAAAATAATAAAATTTTAGTGAGTGATAAAGTTCGACAATTTGCTCGCAGTTATAGTATTCGTGCTTATGATGAGTCGTCCAATCAAATTGTGATTGATTTTGCGATTCACGACAGCGGTTTAGCGACGGTTTGGGCTCAACAGGCAAAAGTGGGCGATCAAATCGGTATAGTTGGGACAGCAGGTAAGTTAGAATTTGATAATCAATATTTGATTTTGATGGGTGATGTGTCTTCTCTGCCAACCATCTGTTATACCCTTGAACATTTACCTGCAAATCATAAAGCAGTTGCTTTTATTGAGGTTAATCATAAGAGCGATATCGTTGAACTCCCATCTGATTTAACTGTTCAATGGTTGATTAAAGATGCCAATCATCCTAATCAATTAGTTGATGCGGTGATGAGTTGGGATTTGAGTCAGCAGGATAATCTATTGTTTTGGGGCGGGTTAGAGTGTTCGCTTGCTCGGCAATTACGTCAGGCAATTAAAGATAAATATGTCGATTTGCAACCTAGTTCGGTCCACATTACTAGTTATTGGCGAGAAGGTTTTGCTGAAGGGGAGTTTAAACATCGAGATTAGCCATGAATATTCTTGCACATTTACATTTGGCAACCTTGGCGAATAGTTCGTTGATTGGTAATACAGTTGCTGATTTTGTTAAAGGTGATGCTTATCGACAATATCCTAAAGAGATTTCTGATGGGATTATGTTACATCGTAGGATTGATCGTTTGATTGATAGTTTTGCTGAAGTTAAGCAAGCTAAATTGCTTTTTCGACAATCACATCAACGTGTTGCACCGATCACTTTGGATATTATTTGGGACCATTTTTTGTCAAAATATTGGGTGGAATTTAACGCTAAGCAATCTCTTTCATCATTTAATACCTTTACTAAGCGGCAGATTCAGCCTTATATCGCAAATTACCCAGTTGATTATCAAGATTTTATGGGGGCAATGTGGCGTGGTGAATGGTTGGTAAATTATGCCTCGGTAGATTTTATTGGTAAAGTTTTAAACGGTATGGCAAAGCGTCGACCTAAGCTCTATCTATTAAGCGATACCTTTATTGATTTTGAACAAAACTATAAGCCACTAAAAACATTGTTTTTCGAGCTTTATCCTAAAATGTGTTCACTTATTAAGGTATCGAATATAGATGATTAAATGACTATCGAATCATACTTGATTTGTTCGATAGTCATTTGTGAATTTGATTTTATTGCGAAAAGGTAATCTTGCCATTATCGACTTCGATTAGATTGTTGGTATCTGGAGTTTGCGATATTGGGACTAGATTTTCAGCCGTAGCTTGTGGCGCTTGTCCACTTATGCCTCCTCTCGGTTTTGTGCGAATGATTTGGCTTTCCGGTAAAGTGGTTTGATTGGTTATATTAGCCCATAACCATTCCATGGCTTCATCACCATAATAGTCAATAGGTAATAGCGTATTGTCAAAAGGCGCTTTGCCATCAAGATAACTTGCATTTTCAACTTCAATATAACGGAGTTGTGACTCTTTTCCTTCCACTTTGCTGTTTAATGCAACATAAGGTCGAGATGTGTAGTCGATAAGTTGTTTAGGGTTATTTTTACCATGAACAATAAAGGTTTTGACTTTGTTTAAGTTACCTGTTGCTTGGACTTCTTTTAAACCTTTAATCACGCGTGGATCTTTTATTTTTTCTCTTAAACAGATGGCACCTTTAGTTCCATAATCTATTTGATGTTCAATGGTAGAACTTGAATACCATTCACGTCGAGGAGAGGTGACATCTTTATTTTCAACTAGGTCAATAGCTGTGGCATCAGGGTTGGCCCAGATTGGTAACTGGCCTCTAGATAATCCCCAAATTTCGGCAAAATTGACTTGTTTTAGTGGTTTTACTTCACCAGAATTGTAATATGGGTCTTGTTGGGTACTTGCCACTGAAAAGTCACACATGTTTTCAGTTACATCATATCGACCATAGGCGCTAATATATTTATAAGGGTAGGCAATTGACTCATTAAGATAGAAATAAGGTAATTGGATGCTCATTTCAGGCTTCCAACCATAATCATACAGCTTGTTTAATGCCTCTTTCGGCGTGCCGGTTGGTAGTAAGTTGGCTTGCTTTAATGCATCACAACGGTTTTGTGAAAAAAGATATTTAGAGGCATCGGGGACGTATTTGTCCTGTTTATTCGGTTCAATTGCCGGTATGGCACAAGGAATATAAAGTGCCCCATAGGAGCTATAATCGGGTAATGAACGAGAGCTTATGTTTTCGTTACTATTTACTAAACTTGTTTGAATTTGTGGATTAACTGCAACCACACCATTAATTCTACTTCTTAAACGTAATTCAGCTAGCTTAAGTGCCGCAGCTCCACCATCCTCAGCTCCATAGACTAATATGATGGTATTAGTATCGTTAAAGTAAAGATTATTTGGTTCTGGAAATAGTTCGTTTAATTCATACAAGGCGAAAACAATTGAATAGAAGGTATATGTTGGCCATTTTGCTTCTTGATTTTGCTTTGAATGGAGCTGTTTTACTGCATAACGGTGCGGATTATTTTTGATAAACTCTTTTTGATTTTGTATAGTTGGCTTGAAGAGTATGTTGTCCTTAGCAACTTGACCATCAACAGTAAAGCCTTGTTCGTTGGTAATATCATAAATACCAGTACCTAAACCTTTGTCGTTATAAACTACTGCGCAGTTATGTTTAAGACCCCACAATCCACGGATTTGTATATCTTTGGCGTTATATAGTCCATCAGAACCAGAAGCTGGTACGGCAACAATACAGGGTTTTTTCTTATTAAAATCGATGGGAACTTGTAATAGCAAGCCAACATTTTCATCTTTTATGGTGGCTAAAATTTCTGTGCCTGCAATTTTTCCATCAAATAAAGGCGACAATTCTTCACTTTTGAATCCAAATAGAGAGCCTTCTCCGGTTTTTGTATCAATAAATCGATTTAATTTTGCACGGCGTAATTCTTGGGTGGTTGGATTTGATGGATCGGCATAATTGACCTTTTGGATCATTTTCGATAAGGCAGTAAACCCTATTCCAGCGGTAACAAGATCATCACTATCACCATCATAGTAGTTTGAGCTATGAACAACCAACCATTGGGGTTTATGATTAATTGGATTTTGGTTTGCAGGATCACCTAATTCAGCACCGCTAGGATTTGAAAATATTGTTAAAAAGAGTAAGGTGGATAACGTGCTTGTTTTTTTTAATTTTATTGGCATTACATTCATTCCCTACATTTTGCTTAACTGCTATTACTCATTAACTACAGTTTATTATATAATTTATTATTGGGTTGGTAAATTTGGGTTACTAATAGTCCAAAATGCTGAAATAATTTTTTCTGATAATCGTCTTTTTTGCACACAGATGCCAACATCAAACGGTTCCATTAAATTGGTTGACCATTCTGTGATGCGTTCTCTTACTCTTTCAGGGCTATTTTCCATTACCACTTTAGGCAATAAAGCCACACCACATCCCAAAGCAACCATGGAGACAATGGCTTCGTGCCCAGCTACCGTTGCATAAATTTTGGGGCTGATGATTTTTTGTTGTTTAAACCATAAATCTATTCGATGTCGGCTTGGACCGTGCTCAGGCAATATGAATGGGATATTATGCCAATCTGGTGCTTTTTGATGCAATTTGTCACTGAATGAACTATTAAGTTTAGGTATGAGTAATACCATTTCAATTTCACCTAATTTAATAAATTCAACACCAGATGGTAGTTGTTTGGGTTTACCTGCAATAGCTAAATCAGCTTGATGAGATTGAATTTTTTCAACAGCATCGGCTGCATCTCCCGTAGATAGTTTAATTTCTACTAATGGGTAGTGTAGGCGAAAGCGATCAAGTATTTCAGGTAGATGGCTGTAAGCCGCTGTGACCGAGCAAAATAAGGTTAATTCACCAACTAATCGTTGATCTGCTTGGTCCAATTCTTGTTTTAATTGTTGGTGTAGATTAATGACTTGTTGGGCAAAGCGCTTTACTTTTTCACCTTCGTGAGTAATTTGAACTTGTCGGTTGTCGCGGATAAATAATCGATGACCAAATTGTTCTTCAAGGCGCTGGATCTGCCTTGAAAGGGTGGAAGGGCTTACATGCATAGCATCGGCACTTATTCCAAAATGACATGTATCACATAGATGTAAAAACAATTTTAAGTCACGAATATTCATATCTATTTAATTATTGAGAAATATTTAGCGTAGACACCGTTATAATTGATTAATTATATTATCTTCGATTTTATTTGCTCTATTATGCATAGATATTAGGCAAATAGCAAAATAACGTTCATCAATGGCAATATAGATAGAGACCTGCTAGAATACCGCATCATTTTTTTGCTTAGCTAAATTAATTAATTTTATGACAGAACAAGCTTATTTAGACGAAGTGAATGCTCGTCGTACTTTTGCCATTATCTCTCACCCCGATGCCGGTAAAACAACCATTACCGAAAAAGTTTTGCTTTTTGGACAAGCCATTCAAACTGCGGGCACAGTAAAAGGGCGTGGTGCTAATGCGCAGCACGCTAAGTCAGACTGGATGGAGATGGAAAAACAGCGTGGTATTTCAATTACGACCTCCGTTATGCAATTTCCTTATAATGACTGTTTGGTGAACTTACTTGATACCCCCGGGCATGAGGATTTTTCGGAAGACACTTATCGAACCTTAACCGCAGTTGATAGTTGTTTGATGGTGATTGATGCAGCAAAAGGTGTCGAAGACAGAACGCGTAAATTAATGGAAGTTACACGTTTACGAAACACGCCTATTTTAACTTTTATGAATAAGCTCGACCGTGATATTCGTGATCCGATGGAGTTGTTAGATGAAGTTGAAAACGAGCTTAATATTATGTGCGCCCCAATTACTTGGCCAATTGGTTGTGGTAAGTTATTTAAAGGGGTCTATCATTTAGCTAAAAATGAAACTTATCTTTATCAAACCGGTAAAGGTCATACCATTCAAGAAGTTAGAATCATTAAAGGATTAGATAATCCTGAAC
Source organism: Gilliamella sp. B2772 (assembly GCF_026536985.1). Taxonomy (NCBI): domain Bacteria; kingdom Pseudomonadati; phylum Pseudomonadota; class Gammaproteobacteria; order Orbales; family Orbaceae; genus Gilliamella; species Gilliamella sp. B2772. Next base: position 132,653 of record NZ_JAFNNB010000001.1, read on the forward strand.
TTGATAGCACCATTGGTGATGATTTGGCCCAACAACTTCGCGATGAATTAGAATTAGTGCAAGGTGCATCAAATGAGTTTGATTTAGATGCATTTTTGTCTGGTGATTTAACGCCTGTGTTTTTTGGTACTGCGTTGGGTAATTTTGGTGTAGATCATATGCTTGATGGTCTAACCGCTTGGGCGCCAGCACCACAGCCTCGGCAAACAGATAAACGAGAAGTTGAAGCAAGCGAAGAAAAATTTACCGGTTTTGTATTTAAGATCCAAGCAAATATGGATCCTAAACACCGAGACCGTGTTGCATTTATGCGCATTGTTTCAGGTAAATATGAAAAAGGTATGAAGTTACGCCATGTTCGTATTGCTAAAGATGTTAATATTTCTGATGCATTAACCTTTATGGCAGGCGATCGTGATCATGTTGAGCAAGCTTATGCTGGTGATATTATTGGTTTGCATAATCACGGTACGATTCAAATTGGTGATACGTTTACCCAAGGTGAAGATCTTAAATTTACTGGTATTCCTAACTTTGCACCGGAATTATTCCGTCGAATTCGTTTAAAAGATCCACTTAAACAAAAACAATTGTTAAAAGGTTTAGTTCAGCTTTCAGAAGAAGGGGCTGTTCAAGTATTCCGACCAATTGCTAATAATGATTTAATTGTTGGGGCAGTTGGGGTGTTACAGTTTGATGTGGTGGTTGCCCGTTTGAAATCTGAATATAACGTTGAAGCAATTTATGAGCCAGTAAACGTCACCACTGCGCGTTGGGTTGAGTGTAGCGATGCTAAGAAACTTGAAGACTTTAAACGTAAATGTGAACAGAATTTGGCTTTAGATGGTGGTGATAATCTTTCTTATATTGCACCAAGTATGGTTAATCTAAATTTAACCCAAGAACGTTATCCGGATGTTGAGTTCAGAAAAACTCGCGAACATTAATATGCTATGTAATAAAAGAGACGCTGTCTCTTTTATTTACTTTCCAAACCATTCAAAGCAAATCGTTCAAATGATGACCATTGAGAAAAATAGGTTGATAGCTGGTTAATCGTGCTAAATAATTTTTTTTCTTCCCCCATAAAGCTAATAGATTGATTTAAGCTTGTGGTTTGTGATTCGTCACTTTGTGGATATTGATTGTAATTTTCTGATGTTTCATCTTCAATAATGCTGCTTTCAAGAGCGATAACAATTTTTTTATTGTTGAGCTCTCCCCAAGTTAGCCATTGAGAACTAATTGTATAAATTTGTGCTAACTTTGTGCGATAAGCCATAATAATTAATTTTGAGCTATATGGTAGTGTCTTTTCGACTATATTTTTTCCGTCTTCTATATCAAGTAACCAAAATGGCAAGACTATTTCAATTTTATCATGCCAAGTTTCGCTTAATGTTTTTATTGCATTATTCCATCTTTGCCAAATGTGGCTTTTATTTTGTGCATATTCAGCCAATAAGTATGGTTCAATATCATATTGAATTCCCGCAAGACAAGGATTGTGTATTTGGCATAACTTTTTAATGGCTTTATTGCGTTCAATGGCATTTTTTAAACCTGAATCAGTAATCATATCCGGTGCTCCTTCAACAGCAATAATGCTCATTTTCTTTTTAGCTGCGATATCAAGTAGCTGAAATAGCTTATCTTGATTTTGAATATGCCCATTTATAATATTCAATTGGAGATAAACTTGATTAATACCTTTTTGTTTTAGTTTAGTCAGAAATTGACTTGGTGAATGAATCCAATTTTCAGTATGCCAATTCCACATCGAAATATTGATATCGGATCTATATTGATTGGGCAAGGAGGTATAATTTGACTTCATCTTATCCGCATTTAATTGATTAATATTTGAATAGACATTGGCATTTTTAAGCACCGAATTAGTGTTTATGAAATCTTTTTTTTCAAGTAGCTTTAATAGTAAGGTACCACTTTTTTTGATTTCATGAGTACTTAAGTAATACCAATGTTTTAAATTGATGGAGCTAATATTTAATGCTAAATTTTCAGCAAATGTTGCAGGACTCATAAAACTTATCACAAATAATAAATAGATGATTTTAAGTTTATTTGTCAAATTTTACCCTCTCCATTTTTCCCCAAGATAAATTGCCTTTTATTAATCTAGCATAGCCTTTAAGCTTCCAATATAGGTATAACTGTCGATAACCAAAGTTATCTAGTAATGCAGTAATAAATAGTTTTAGTAGATATCTAGTTTTATCTAATCCTGATAATAACACACCATCAATCGCTATAGCAAAAGCACTTATAAGGCTATTGTATCCAAAAACAATTAAAAAATAAGATAACATTACGTTGCTATCTATCATGTCAAGAGACCAAATCAGCGGTATTAAAAAGTACCCTAGCAGTTCAGCAATTGGACCTAAAATATCGGTTAATATTGAAAAAGGTAATAGCATAAGGCTTAACTTTTTATATTTTAGTTTAAAAGTTAACGACTTAAAATTTATAAAAGTTTGTAGTGCGCCTATATGCCATCGTATACGTTGGTTTTTTAATACCTTCCATTTTTCAGGCACTTGGGTCCAACATATGGCGGTTGGTACATAATCAATTTTGTAATCAACATTAGAGTCATAAATATATTTGTGCAATTTTAGAGTGATATCATAGTCTTCGCCAACAGAACCGACACAAAAACCACCGACCTTTATTGCAAAATCTCGTCTAAATAAACCAAATGCACCTGAAATTATCGGTAAAGTATTAAAATGATTCCAAGCAATTTTTGCCAAGAGAAATACTCTCATATATTCAAGAATTTGAATTTGTACGATGAATCTTTTAGATAAGTTTATTTTAGATATTATTCCATTTCTGATAGAACAACTATTAGCAACTCGCACAGCTCCACCTACTGCAACTGTTTTTGGGTCGTCAATTAGAGGGACTACAGCTTTGTTAATGGCATCAGGTGCTAAAATTGAATCAGCATCAATAAGACAGATAATTGGGGAATTACTTAAATTAATTGCTGCATTATGCGCGTCTGCTTTGCCACCATTTTCTTTATCTATAACTCTAAGCCGGCTATCTTTTTTTGATACATAAACATCTCTTATTTTAGCATGAGAGAGTTGATTACGTTCATTTAAGTGATGCGCAATAGGTTGTAAATCAAAGTATTCTTTCACTTTTGAAAAAGTGTTGTCTGTTGAGCCATCATTTACAACTATCATTTCAACATTAGGGTAATGAGTCGCTAATGTTGATTCGATACTATCAATTATAGTTACACTTTCATTATAAGCTGGTAAAATGATTGTAATTGGATGTGAAATACCATCATTTTCGGTCTGGATCTTTCTCTCTTTGTTCGGATTTTTGAGTAACACATAAATTGTTACTAGTAGCTGCACAAAATAGATGAATATTTGCACTAATCCAATTAGCATTATCGTTATAACTAAGAATTTAACACCAAACATCATTATGTTGTTTATATAATCACTCATTGTTTTACCCACATCTCTTGCTTTAAGAATTATTTAATTTTTATCGATAAATAGTTTGCTTTTTAAATCAAAATGTTCTGTTATTAGTTTTTCAATGCTTAATGATTTCTTTATGTAACATTCTTCATTAATGAAATTAAGAAGATAACAACTGTGTATAATCCCTTGTGGTGTTGTTTGTAGTTCCAGTAAGTTTTCAAAAAAAGTTTGCATATAAGTACGCTCATCTTCTTTTGCAAGAATAAGATAGGGGGTAATGTAGTTCTTAGAAATTTTTTTTAAGATAGTAAAAAATTGGTGATTGCTAAAATCTTCACAATTGATTAGCGATTCAAGCTCTAGAAATTTATTAGAAGGTAAAAGCCTAAAAAAGCAAAATACGCCTTTTTGCGGTATCTTGTTAAATAGCGTAATCATTATCTGAATTATCGAAATACCTGAAGCGTTTTTAACTAGACTCAATGCTGCAGCAATGGCGACTTCTTGGCGAGAACTGTTACAAGCCTGAATTAACGCTTGATTCGTTTTTTCGCAAGGATAATATGCTAACATGTTAGCTGCATCAATTTTCTGTTTTATTGTGCCTTTTTTTAATAGTAACCTAAGTTTATTTTGGAATGGTTCCAGATCAAAATAAGTTAAAATATGTTTTTCGCGATGTTTCTCGAAAAAATAGGCAGCAATTATTGCTACGCAATTTAGCGATAATTTTTTTGTTATCTCTTGCTTAAAATAAGATTCATCACCAGTTTTCAATGCTTTTTTGTAAATTTTTAGCAATTGCAATTTTAATTTCTTGTGTCTTCTAAATTGAATTTCACGTTTGATGTAAATTGCAATGGTTACTATCAATACAATAAAGCTAATAAAAATGAAACAGGCATTATATAAATTTAGGTATCGAGTTAGAATGTCCATTTTATTCCACATCCTAGTGTTTTTTTAGTATATAACTTACGGCTGTGGTTGGTTTGAACTCTTTCTTCATTATTATAGTTTACAAACCCAGTTATTGAATTAGATATGTCATATGACAATCCAATAAAATGAGATTTGACTTTAATTAATGAACGATTAAATTTTATCGAACGGTCGGATGTTTCTTGACTATTTGCATATCCTGCAAATAGATGTAATTCTTCTGTAGGTGATATGGTGGTTTTAAATAAATAACCACTCATATGATGGTTGTCTTGATCAAATGTGTTGAACCATTTACCTGCTATGGATAAACGATCATTAAAGAAAAATTGTTCAATACCCGGTGAAATAGTTTTAATGTTGCCATCGTTATAGTGGTCCAACTTTGCATCGAGGGTGATATGGAATGAATTTATTTGATCATTATACGGGGAAAATAATTGATAATCCCCACCGCTTGTTATTGTATATGTTGCGTAAAATTTTTTAGATGTGGCGACAGAACCTGATAGATAACCGTACGCTTTATTGTTGAATGTATGCCAATAAGTGAGGCCTATTTTTTGGTCGTTGCTATGAAAACGGTTTGCTTGGGTAAAATGGCCGGTTAGGGTATTTTGCTGTGATAGCCGATAAGATAGTGCTAAATCCACTTCATTCCAATTCGGCAAAGATTTAGATAATCGACTATGTGTGCCAGATAGAACAATATTCCAGTAATGTGTATTTTTTTTTATGTTATCAATATTTGCCTGTAGGGACAGTAATTGTTCGTCATTAGGTGTTTGATTTAAGTACTTATCAAGTAACAATTTGGCTTTTTCGGGATGGTTAGGATCTTTTGCTAAAACAACACTAACTAAACCATATTGCGCATCTACGTAATTGGGGGCGATATCAAGTGCGGATTCAAACGATTTTTTTGCTTGTTCTAACTGAGTTAGTGCGTAATAATTGAAACCTAGTTGGACAAGAATATCGGAATTATTTGGCTGTAGTTGATTCGCTTTTATTAATTTTGATATTGCTAATTCAAAATTTTGTGTTTTTTTCGCATCAATACTTTCTTTTAATAATTGATCTGCTTTTATTGCATCATTATCTCTATTTGTGGTTGCTACTGTTTGATAACTGCAAAACAAAATACTGACAATTAAGACAAACTTATAGTACATATAATTACCTTAATCCATTAAATTATTTCTAAATATCAAAAACTAATGTGTATCTTTATGCGTCGATAAAATCGACAAATTTGGGAAAGTTTGGGACTGAGTAGCGTCTAACGTATTTTTACTAGATTAATACGATAAACGTATTGGGCCGAATTATATATGAAACAGATAATAAAATACATATAAAAATTAAGTATGTTTTTTGAAATTTGACATATGTCCTTTTATTGTTGGTTTTTAATCGTTTTATTTATTAATTCGGAATATAATGAACGCTTATTTGGAAAGAATTCTATGAATAATATGAAAACAAGAACACTATTTTTTACTGCATTAACTCTTTTTTCTTTTAACAATTCATTTGCTATTGAAAATAAGCATGATCATTCTGTTTTATTAGATAAAGTTCACCAAAGCGAACGAGATGATCGTCAATATGAAGTGATTGAACTTGATAATAAAATGCGTGTGTTATTAGTTTCCGATCCTAAGGCAACCAAATCACTCGGCTCTATCGCATTGCCTGTTGGTTCATTATATGATCCAGCCCTTCAACAAGGCTTAGCCCATTACACAGAACATATGGTGTTAATGGGTTCGAAAAAATATCCTCAACCATCAAGTTTTACAGAATTTTTGGCTCGACATGCTGGTAACTACAATGCGACAACTAGCGGTAATCGCACCGCATTTTTCTTTGAAGTTGAAAATAGTGTAATTGATAAGGCGTTAGATTATTTAGCCGATGCCATTGCTGAGCCAATTTTTGATCCTAAATTTGCTGATAAAGAACGTAATGCTGTTAATGCTGAGATGACGTTATACCGCTCTAGTGATGGTTTTCGAATTCAGCAGGTTGATGCTGAGACGATTAATCCGGATCATCCGGCATCACAATTTTCTGGTGGGAATTTAGAAACTTTACGTGATAAAGATAATAGTAAATTGCAAGATGCATTGGTTAATTTTCATGATAAATATTATTCAGCTAATATTATGGTTGGGGTTATTTATAGTAATCAACCGATCAAAAATTTAGAGGCGTTGGCTGAATCAACTTATGGTCAAATTCCTAATAAAAATATAACTGTTTCGCCAATTACTCAACAAGCTGTTACTCAGGAGTTTACTGGTAAAGAAATTACTATGATACCAGCCCAACCTAGAAAAATGTTGTCGTTAAAATTTCCGATTGAAAATGATATCGACAAATTTTCTGATAAGACCAATGAGTACCTTATTTATCTCATCAGTAATAATAGTAAAAATACTTTAGCTGATCAGCTACAAAAACAGGGATTGGTTGAAGCTATTCAAGCTACTAGTGATAGTAAATATTATGGTAATAGTGGCACATTTAATATTAATGTTATTTTAACCGATGAAGGCTTAGCTCAGAAAGATAAGGTTATTGCAGCCATTTTTAATTATTTACAATTAATTGAAAAGCAGGGTGTTTCAGACGCGTATTATGATGAGATAAAAAAAGTCTTTGCTTTGTCTTTTAAGTATAAAGATGTTAACCGTGATATGTCTTATGTAGAATGGCTATCCGATCAGATGCTTCTTTACCCGGTTAAAAATGTATTAGATTCTGATTATGTTACTGAACATTTGAATAAAGATGCTATCATCAATCGACTCAAAAGTTTTACGCCTGAAAATGTTCGAGTTTGGTTAATTGCGCCAAATCAAACTACTGACAAAACGGCTTATTTCCTTAATGCACCTTATAAAGTTGATAATATCACTGATGAATTAAAAACAAGTTGGGCTGATTTAGGTAGAGCGTTTTCGTTTAGTTTACCTGAGCTAAATCCATATATTCCTGACAATTTTAATATTGTCAGACAAAATAATGATCAGATTCAACCCGCGACATTTAGTAAACGTGGTAATCATATCCATTTTGTTAGTCGTCATTTTAGTCACGATCCTAAGGCTGTAATTGCTGTTTCTTTACGCAATAATCAGGCGTTTAAAGATGCAAAATCGTCAGTTTCTTTTGAGTTACTTGATTACATTGTAAGTCGAGATTTGACGCAATTACAATTTCAAGCAGGTAATGCTGGAATGTCACTATCAACGGGTCTTGATAATGGTTTAATGATAACCGCTAATGGTTTTAATCAACATTTACCAGATATGGTTTTAGCCATTCTTAATAGTTATCGACAAGTGACCATTGATGAGCAAAATTTACAATTAGCTAAATCATGGTATCTTCAACGACTTGATGGGGCTGACCATTTTGAAAGTGTACGTCTAGCGTCAGAGCCAGTTCTCGCTTTATCAAAAATGCCTCACTATTATGAACGAGGTGAAAGACGACAAATTACCAATAATATCACTGTAAGTGATGTTCAAGCTTATCGCGATAGTTTGATGACTCAATCAGTTCCTTATATGATTAGTTTGGGTAATATCTCAAATGAAGATTCATTAGATCTTTATCATGCCATTCAAAAGACTTTAAAGCGTGATGTTGAATTTACACCATTAGATGATATTAAAATTAATACTGCCTTTACAGCTAGAATAACCCAACAAGCAAAAAGCACAGATAATGCGTTGTTAATGACCTATTTTCCAATCAATTATGAATCCACTAAGAGTCAAATAGTTGGATATACTTTAGCTAACATTATGTATTCTTGGTTTTTTGATCAACTGCGTAGCAATGAACAATTAGGTTATCTGGTTGGTGTTTTTCCATCATACATAAGTGAATCAGTAGGACTAGGGTTTGCTGTTCAAAGTAATCAATATGATCCTGCTTATTTATTAAAACGTTACCAAGCGTTTTATCCAACAATGTTAACTAAACTAGAAGCATTATCTAATGATGATGTTGAGGAGTATAAGAGAAGTATCATCGAAGAGCAGACAATGCCACCACAATCTTTAGATGAAGAGTTTGATCGTTTGAGATCAGACTATCGCTTATCTCGTTTCCAATTCGATTCGCGTGATAAAAAAATAGAGTTACTTAAGAAACTCACTAAAGAGGATTTAATTGAATTTTATAAAAGTGCAGTTATTGAACAAAAAGGTTTGGTAATAGCATCGCAAGTATTAGGTCAACCAGAGGATGGTAAAAAACAACCTGAAGCGATTACCGATTATACTGAGTTCAAAAATGCATCATCGTTACAAGACGAATTGTTAAAATAATATTCTTAAACATAGATTCGATCTGAAATATCATTACATTAAATTGGCATTGTACTTATCATATGGTACACTGCCGAAATCCCAATAGTTTGAGTAAATTATGATTACTGGATCGACTGATTATTTTGCTATCGGACAGCGGTTACGAGCTTATCGTATCGCTGCCTCTCTTAGGGCTGAAGAGGTTGCTGAAAGTCTTAGGATCTCAAGAGCTGCGGTTTACCGTTTAGAAAAAGGCGAAATCGTTAAAATAGAAACGCTTGAACGATTAGCTTCTTTGTTAGATACGTCATTTGCTAGTTTACTTGGCATTGATACAGAATATTATTCAAGTGGTGATGGTTTTTTTGAGCGTATGCGTCAACTCGAAGAGCAGTCCACTCATATCTTTTCTCATTTCGATCCCTTTTCTTTTCTTTTAACTTCGCCTGATTATTTGTCTCATTTAGGGATGATGTTAAGAGAATCGAGTGATAATATTGAAGCTGAAAGATATGCGACTTCTTTATCTATTTTACATGATCGCAAAACTCAGTTTTATCAATCTGTCCCTAAAGTAATTAATTTAATTAGCTTACGTAATGTTGAACGGTTTTTGCATATCGGCTTAGTTGGCAATCTGACTATTTCGCCGGGTAAAAAGTCTGAAAGAATGTTGTTGGCGCGCAAGGAGGTCTATCATTTAATCGAATTAATTGAAGATCAAGCTTATGCACCAACAATTGCTATTACTGAGCAAGCTATTCCATCTATTGCTTTCCAAATATTTTATCAAAATGATAATGCGTTAGCTTTAGCTATGAGCCCGTTTAGATTAGGTGAGTTACCTAATATTACAACTGGTATCGCCTCAATAACTTCATCAGAAGATGCGATTAAGCGTTATCGTCATTTATTTGATAAATTGTGGCAAGATAGTGCCAAAGATCAGCAAGCGATAAATTTATTGAAAGCCACCTTAGATAAATTCTAAAGAATATTGAAATTATTAAAGAGAGTTACTATGTTATCTTTAACATTACAACCGATAAAAAAATTTAGTGGTACGATTAATCTACCTGGTTCTAAAAGTGTTTCAAATCGTGCCTTACTTTTGTCTGCACTTAGCAATGGTAAAACACGATTAACTAATTTACTTGATAGTGACGATGTGCGCTATATGCTTGATGCTTTAAAAGCTTTGAATATTAAATATCAATTATCAAGTGATCGAACAATTTGTGATATTGAAGGAGTAGGTGGCAAATTACACTCTACTCATCCATTAGAGCTATTTTTAGGTAATGCTGGGACCGCTATGCGTCCATTAGCCGCTGCGTTGTGTTTAGCTGATAACAATATTGTATTAACCGGCGAACCTCGTATGAAAGAGCGTCCAATTGGCCATTTGGTTGATGCTTTGCGTCAAGGTGGGGCTAAGATTGATTATCTTGAAAACGAAGGTTATCCTCCATTACATATCCATGGTGGTTTCACCGGTGGAAATATTGAGGTAAATGGTTCGGTATCAAGCCAGTTCTTAACCGCACTTTTAATGGCTGCACCGCTAGCTGCCAACGATACTGAAATTACTATTATTGGTGATCTGGTTTCTAAACCTTATATTGATATCACGATAAAAATGATGGAGATGTTTGGTGTTTCGGTTATTAATGAAAAATATCAAAAATTTATCATTAAAGCTAATCAAACTTATCAATCACCAGGCCATTATTTGGTTGAGGGTGATGCCTCTTCAGCCTCTTATTTTTTAGCTGCTGCAGCAATCAAAGGTGGCACTGTTCGCGTAACAGGTATTGGTATAAAGAGTTTACAAGGCGATACCCAGTTTGCACATGTGCTTGAAAAGATGGGCGCTAAAATCACTTGGGCTGATGATTATATTGAATGTACTCGCAATGAATTAAATGGTATTGATATGGATATGAACCATATACCTGATGCAGCAATGACCATTGCAACTACTGCGTTATTCGCTAAAGGTCCGACGACTATTCGAAATATTTACAATTGGCGTGTTAAAGAAACGGATCGCTTATCAGCAATGGCAACCGAGCTACGTAAAGTAGGTGCGACCGTTGAGGAAGGGGATGACTATATTACAATTATTCCTCCAATTAAATTAAATCATGCTGATATTAAAACTTACAATGACCATCGTATGGCAATGTGTTTTTCATTAGTTGCACTGTCTGATACTCCAGTCACAATTTTAGACCCAAAATGCACAATGAAAACCTTTCCTGATTATTTTGAACAATTTAAACGATTAAGCGAAATATAACATGACTAAAAATATTCCGGTTATTGCTGTTGATGGACCAAGTGGAGTTGGCAAGGGCACTTTGTGTCAAGCATTAGCGAATCATTTTAAGTGGCACCTTTTAGATTCTGGTGCAATTTATCGTGTGCTTGCACTTGCTGCTTTGAAACAAAATATTGCTTTAGATGATGCTAAACAATTAGCAACATTGGCTCTTAACCTGCCGCTTACGTTTGATACCAGTAGTGATGATGTGAAAGTTTTGTTAGATGATGTGGATGTTTCTCGCGAGATAAGAACAGAAGAGACTGGTGGAGCTGCTTCAAAAGTTGCGTCAATAAATGAAGTCAGAGTTGCTTTATTACAGCGACAACGTGACTTTAGACAGATGCCAGGGCTAGTTGCTGATGGTCGTGATATGGGGACAGTAGTATTTACTGATGCCCCAGTTAAACTATTTCTTGATGCTAGTGCACAATCAAGGGCAGAAAGAAGAATGAAACAGTTGCAAGATAAGCAAATTCATGCTAAATTCGCCGAAATTTTGCAGGAGATAACCGCGCGAGATGAACGAGATCGTAATCGAGTTGTTGCGCCATTAAAGCCTGCGGTTGATGCACTAATAATTGATACAACATCGCTTTCAATTCAAGATGTTTTTAATCAATCTGTTATGTATATTAAAGAAAAAATTGCGCTGTAAGTTTATATTTAAACTTTGGCGTGAACCAAGCTCCATTACAAGGATGAGTGGAGTATCGTAAACAACCCCACAAGACATGAAGTAATGTGGACGTTAAATTAAACTTAAAGTAAATAAAATATGACTGAATCTTTTGCTCAACTCTTTGAAGAGTCTTTAAATCAACTAGACACTCGTTCTGGTAATATGATCCGTGGTACTGTCGTTGCAATCGACAAAGATGTTGTTTTAGTTGATGCTGGTTTAAAATCTGAATCAGCAATTCCAGTAGAGCAGTTTAAAAATGCCCAAGGCGAATTAGAAGTTCAAGTTGGCGACGTTGTTGACGTTGTTCTTGACTCAATTGAAGATGGCTTTGGTGAAACAATTTTATCTCGTGAAAAAGCTAAACGTCATGAAGCGTGGCTAACATTAGAGAAAGCAGTTGAAGATGCTGCAACCGTTTTAGGTGTTATCAATGGTAAAGTTAAAGGTGGCTTTACGGTTGATCTTAATGGCGTTCGTGCGTTCCTACCTGGTTCGCTTGTTGATGTTCGTCCATTACGCGATACTTCTCATATTGAAAATAGAGAAATCGAATTAAAAGTTATTAAATTAGATCAAAAACGCAACAACGTAGTTGTTTCTCGTCGTGCAGTAATTGAATCTGAAAATAGCGCAGAAAGAGAACAACTTCTTGAAAATCTACAAGAAGGTTCTGAAGTTAAAGGTATCATCAAAAATCTTACTGATTACGGTGCATTCGTTGATCTTGGTGGGGTTGATGGTTTACTTCATATCACTGATATGGCTTGGAAACGTGTTAAACACCCAAGTGAAGTGGTTGAAGTTGGTCAAGAATTACTTGTTAAAGTTCTTAAATTCGATAAAGATCGTTCACGTGTTTCTCTTGGCTTAAAACAATTAGGCGAAGATCCATGGGTTTCAATCGCTAAACGTTACCCAGAAGGTACTAAAGTAACTGGTAAAGTAACTAACTTAACTGATTACGGTTGTTTCGTAGAAATCGAAACTGGCGTTGAAGGTTTAGTTCACGTTTCTGAAATGGATTGGACTAACAAAAACATTCACCCATCTAAAGTGGTTAGCTTAGGTGATGAAGTTGAAGTTGTTGTTCTTGAAATTGATGAAGAACGTCGTCGTATTTCTCTTGGTCTTAAACAATGTAAACCAAATCCATGGTTACAATTTGCTGAAGCACACAATAAAGGTGATAAAGTTAGCGGTAAGATCAAATCAATCACTGACTTTGGTATCTTCATTGGTTTAGACGGTGGTATTGATGGTTTAGTTCATCTTTCTGATATTTCTTGGAATATGCCAGGTGAAGAAGCAGTTAAAGCTTATAAGAAAGGTGATGATATTGAAGCCGTTGTTTTACAAGTTGATGCTGAGCGTGAACGTATCTCATTAGGTATCAAACAACTTGAAGACGATCCATTCAGCAGTTTTGCATCTAACTTCAAAAAAGGATCAATTGTTAAAGGTAAAGTTACCGCTGTTGATGCTAAAGGTGCAACAATCGAAATTGCTGAAGGTATCGAAGGTTACTTAAAAGCACAAGATATTGCTCGTGAACGTGTTGAAGATGCAACTACTGCATTGAACGTTGGTGATGAAGTTGAAGCGAAGATTGTAAATATCGATCGTAAAACTCGTGCAATTTCTTTATCTATCCGTGCTAAAGATGAAGCTGATGAGAAAGAAGCACTTGCTGCTGTAAATAATACTGCACCTCAAGAAGATGCGTCATTTACTAACGCAATGGCTGAAGCATTCAAAGCTGCGTCAAAAACTGAGTAAAAAATATCTATTGAAAGAGTAAAGAGGGCTTGCCCTCTTTTTCTTTTGTGGTATAAAATGAATAAATTATATACTACATAAATTAAATTAGGAGTGACCATGAACAGATCCGATTTAGCTGAAAAAATAGTCAACTGGCGGGCACACCTTCCTGTGCAACTGGTTGATGATGCTGTTAGAGATATTATTGAGCAAATCGCATTAGCGATGGAGACTAACGATCGTGTTGAAATCCGCGGTTTTGGTAGTTTCAGCTTAAATTATCGCGCTCCACGTAAAGCAAGAAACCCTAGAACAGGTGGAAATGTTGAAGTTAAACACAAATATATTCCTCATTTCAAACCAGGGAAAGAGCTACGTGAACGCGTAAATAATGCAGCTAAAGCATAATTAAATTTAGTTAATTAAAAAAGCCTTTGAGTAAAATCAAAGGCTTTTTTGTTATTGAATAAGTTATTTTCTTTAATATAAAAAGTGAAAGAGTTATCTGTAAATTGGAATAGAGATCTAATATTAATTATAAATTAACTTCAAAAAAGTCTGAGCATGTTAGATTGGCTGTTTAGTCAATATAAGAAGTAGAAGTTGATGCGGTGTTCAATAGATTTAATGGCAATAGCAATTTCATTAGGTAGCATTCCATTAATTTTTTTACCATCGTTACCCAATGATCAAGATTGGTATATTTTAGCTTTGATACTCATTATTTTAGCGGCTAAATTTCAACGTTATTTTACTTTTATCGTCATCCTTGGATTAAGCTTTCTCTGGTCGACCGCTATAGCAAAGCAATATCTCAGTTCAATTGAACCTTATATAGACCAAACATTAGCAATAACGGCAAAAGTTGAAAGTATTAATACGCAGGCTCCTGCTAAAATTCATACAATGCTTCCCCATTATGTAAAATTTTCAATTATCAATGTTTCTGATCAACCATTGTCCTCACCAATACCTATTTTTATTTATTGGGATCAATCCGAATTAATAAAAGCGGGACAAATTTGGCAATTAACCATAAAAACTAAAGTAGTTCATAGTTATTTAAATGAAGGAGGATTTGATAAACAACGATTTGCGATAGCCAATAAATCTTTATTAAAAGCCAAAATCATTAAATTAGTTTTACTCGAGGATAAATCCAATTTTCAACAAATCATCGCAGATAAATGCCTACCTTATATTAATTTATTTAGTTATCGAGATATTTTATTAGCACTTGGTTTTGGTGACCGCTCACAACTTGAAACTCATAATCGAATAACAATGATGCAAACAGGTGTGGCACACTTAATGGCTATTTCTGGAATGCATATTCTATTAGTTTTTTATATTTGCTTTGGAATAACTAAAGGATTCGTTTTTTTCTTACCACAACGTTATATCCATTTCTTCCTACCAATTATAGTAGGGTGGTTGTGCAGTATTAGTTATGCGTGGTTAACAGGCTTTAATCCACCTGCATTACGAGCAATTTTTGCTTTATCAATTTGGATATATTTACGTTATAAGAATAATCAAATAAGTGCATGGCAAAAAGTTAATCGTATTATTGCATTACTATTAATTATTGATCCGTTAATGATATTGTCCGAAAGTTTTTGGTTGTCTTGCTATGCTGTTGTTAGTTTAATTTTTTTGTTTGATTGGTTACCATTACCTAACGCGATGAAAAATAAAAAACGGTGGTATTTATTTAGATTATTACATTTACAATTTGGTTTGACACTATTACTTCTACCAATCCAATTGTATGTTTTTCATGGTATAAGCGTTGTTTCACTGGTTGCTAACTTGATTGCTATTCCTATTATCTCTCTAATCACTTTCCCTGTAATTTTACTGGGACTAGTATTTAGTTTAATCAACTGCTTTTATCTTGCTTTATGGTTCTGGTTTGTTGCCCAATATTCGCTTGAATGGTTATTTCATTGTTTAGATTATCTAAATTATATGTGGTTAACTATCTCAATGGATTTTTACTTTCTAAGCTTTATTGGTTGGTTAGCCTTTATAATAATAAGAGCAGCAGTTTGGCGAAGGTTTAGTTTTACACTTTTCATTATTTTGACGCTGGCTTTTTCTCCATTCTATAAACAACCAGATTATCTTTGGCGAATGGATATGCTAGATGTTGGGCATGGTCTTGCTATTGTAATTCACAATGGTGAATCAGCTATTTTATATGATACGGGTGCAAAATGGGAAAACAGCTCAGCAGCAGAGCAAATTATTACTCCTTTTCTGCAATGGCATAACCTCCAGCTTGAAGGAATTATTATTAGCCATAGTCATAATGATCATGTTGGAGGATTATCCTATTTACAACAACGTTATCCCAATGCCTGGCTTATGAGTTCATCTTTAAATTTACGCAATGATTATAATTGCTTAGCTAAGCATAATTTTTATTGGAAACACTTAAATCTTAAAGTGCTATGGCCGACTAAATTAGTTGATAACACGGAAAATGCTGATTCGTGTGTAATACAACTTACTGATGGTCGATTTTCAGTGCTGTTAACCGGTGATTTAGAACGAAGGCAAGAGTATGATTTAGTTATGCAACATAAGAAAAATCTATCTTCAACAGTATTACAGACTCCACATCATGGTAGTAATACTTCGTCAAGTTATCCATTTTTAAACTACGTTAACCCAGTTAATGCATTAACTTCAACCTCACGTTATAACCCTTGGCAACTCCCTTCAAATAATATCACTGCTCGTTATAAAGAGTTAAATATTAATTATTTTGTTACAGGAAGAGAGGGGCAAATAAGTCTGTTTTTTTATCCTACTTCATGGCAGCAAAAAACGTTGCGACATGACATTAATCCAAGATGGTATCATGATTGGTTTGGTAGTTTACCGTTTTATGAGTAAAATAAGGGAAGTACTTTAAATAGGGTTACTAAAGGTTTAAAAATGATTGAAAATAGCGGGCGATATGATGATTGAAAAACTATGGTATGGTAAAAATAAATCATTTTGGTTGCTACTGCCATTTTCATTATTATATGGATTTATTGCTTCCGTTCGTCGTCAACTATACAAACTTGGTGTATTAAAATCATGGCAGTCTCCTGTTCCAATTATTGTTATTGGAAATTTATCGGCGGGTGGTAATGGTAAAACGCCACTTGCCATTAGTTTAATTGAGGCGTTGAAATCTAAAGGACTAAAAGTAGGCTTAGTTTCGCGAGGTTATGGTGGAAAATCTGATCACTATCCATTAGTCTTAGATGAACATACTGGAACTGAACAAGCCGGTGACGAGCCTGTATTAATTTTTCAGCGAACCCATATACCAGTAGCAGTCGCGCCAAAACGAGTTGATGCAGTTAAAGCGTTATTAAAATCTTATCAATTGGATGTGATTTTAACCGATGATGGTCTACAGCATTATGCTTTAGCTCGTGATATTGAGATTGTTGTGGTAGATGGAAAACGCCAATTTGGTAATGGGTGGTGGATACCTGCTGGACCTATGCGAGAAAGAAGAGAAAGATTAAAATCGGTTGATTTAATTATTATCAATGGAGATAGCACAGGTGATATAGTAAATCAATTTCCAGATAAAACCTTCACCATGCAATTATTACCTGGTCATGTAGTAAATCTCTTAACTAACCAACAATGTGAATTGTCATCACTTCATCATATTTGTGCAATTGCAGGTATCAGCAACCCAAAGCGTTTTTTTGATATGCTAATTAAAATGAAAGCTGATTTAGTTCATACAGAATCTTTTGCTGATCACCAAAATTTTACGCTTCCGTTATTAGAGAAAGTAGTGGAAAATAATCAAACACTTTTAATGACTGAAAAAGATGCAGTAAAATGTCGTCAATTTGCATTACCTAACTGGTGGTATTTACCCATTGATGCAGTAATACCAAATCAAGCTATTGAAAAGATTTATTCACTGTTTGTAGAAAAAAAATCACTAAGAGAAAAAAAATGATTCTATTAAGCGCTATTGCTTGTCCTATATGCCATGGTCAATTGGAGTATGATAAGCAAAATCAACAATTAATTTGCCAAAAAGATCGGCTGGTTTACCCGATTAAAGATGGTATTCCGGTTTTATTAGCAAGCGAAGCAAAGCAATTAGTTCCATCTCATTGTGATAAAGAATAAAAAAGTTTAGAGGTAATTTTATGAGTTTTACGGTAATTATTCCTGCAAGATATGCTTCAAGTCGTTTGCCAGGAAAACCGCTTGCAGATATTCATGGCAAACCAATGATAATTCGAGTTATGGAGCAGGCTAAAAAATCGTCAGCTAATCGAGTAATCATTGCAACTGATAACCAGCAAGTATTTGATGTAGTCAAAAGCTATAATGGTGAAGTAATTCTCACTAGCGATAAGCATAATTCCGGTACAGAACGGTTAGCGGAAGTAATTGATAGTTACAAATTTGCTGATGATGAAGTTATCGTTAATGTTCAAGGTGATGAGCCTTTGATTCCCCCAGTTATTATTGATCAGGTAGCCGAAAATCTAGTGAAATTCAAAACTGGCATGGCAACGTTAGCTGTTCCTATTGATAGCGTTGAAGAGGCGTTCAATACGGGAGCAGTAAAAGTCGTGACAGATAAAGATGGTTATGCACTTTATTTTTCAAGAGCGACTATTCCTTGGGAGCGAGACCGTTTTGCTAATTTAAATGAGCAAGGTAAGGTAGATCAAATTGGCGATTTTTATTTACGTCATATAGGAATTTATGCTTATCGAGCTGGTTTTATTAGGCAGTATATAAAATGGGCACCTTCGGCATTAGAGTCAATTGAAATGTTAGAACAACTGCGTGTACTTTGGTATGGTGAAAAAATTCATGTCGCTGTAGCTAAACAACCTCCAGCAATTGGTGTCGATACTCAAGAAGATTTAGAAAAAGTAAGAACATTATTTAAGGAGTAGATGATGGCAACGTTTACAGGTTTTACCCAGGCAGGATTAAACTTTTTACAAGATGCATGGATTAATAATAGTAAGGCTTGGTTTGATGAGCACCGAGCTATTTATGATAATGATTTAGTAAAACCTTTTAGATTATTAGTTGAGCAGTTAACGCCAGCTATGCTAAAAATTGATGAGTGGTTTGAAACGCGTCCCGCTATTGGTAAAACCATATCTCGTATTCATCGTGATACTCGATTCTCAAAAGACAAATCGTTATATCGTAGCCGACTATGGTTAACTTTCAAACGCCCAAATCGTGATTGGAAAGAGGCGCCAGCCTATTTTTTTGAAATCAGTCCAGATTGTTATCGTTACGGATTAGGTTATTATTGTGCATCGAAACAGACTATGGATATATTTCGTGAAGAAATTTTAAATGATACCGAAAAATTTCTAAAAGTTATTCGATGTGTTAAAAAGCCATTTGAATTAGTTGGTGAGTCTTACAAAAGACCTTTAATCAAAGATGAAAAAATATCGACATGGTATAACCGAAAAAGTCTTGCTGTGATGGTAACCAATAATCATATTGAAGATGTATTAGATGGTAATTTAGCTGATAAACTTGCTAAAGGTTTTAAACAACTATTACCACTATATGATTATTTAATGCGGGTTGAAATGATTAAAAACATTCCAAATCTGTAAAATAGATATTAAAAAATAGCGCTTCTCAAATATTTTGAAAGCTTAAAATTAATTCTTTAACACCATTTATAATAAACTGGGCACCCACACAAACTAATAAAAAGCCCATAATTCTCGAAGTGGCTTCAATGCCACTTTTTCCCATAAACCGCATTATGCTGCCTGCGCAACGCATACAGAACCATAAAATAATACATAATAGTAATGGAATAGATGATGCATAAACTACCCAAGTTGATACGTTATACCTACCACTTTTAACTGTTGAAGACATGCTGATAATCATCGCAATGGTTCTTGGACCAGAGGTGCTTGGCATAGAAAGGGCTAAAATTGTAATATTTTTTGAAAAAGGCGTAATTTATACGCCTATATAATAATGAAATAAATAACGATTAAAATGGTATATCGTCATCGAAATCCATTGGTGGTTCAGGCATAGCTGGTTGACTTGCTGGTGCAGCTGATGAAGCACGAGGTGCTGTAGGAGTAGTTGGCGCAGAGGATGTATTATTTGCACTTTGTCCCCAACTCTTTGAACCTTCATTATAAGAGTCATTATTTGGACGGTTTCCTAAAATTTGTAATATTCCACCGATAGGGTTGATAACAACTTCCGTAGTGTAACGATCTTGACCTGATTGGTCTTGCCATTTACGAGTTTGTAGTTGTCCTTCAATATAAACTAGTGTTCCTTTTTTAATGTATTCACCAGTAATTTCAGCTAATTTACCAAATACGACAATTCGATGCCATTCTGTTTTTTCTCGATTCTCGCCAGTTTGCTTGTCTTTCCAAGTTTCTGATGTAGCAACATTAAAATTTGCGACAGTATTACCAGTTGACATGACACGTACTTCTGGATCTTGACCTAAATTACCAACTAAAATGACTTTATTAATTCCTCGGGTTGCCATTATAAACTCCTAACAATTGCATATATATAATTGCGCTATTGTAACATGAGACTGAAATAACATCACCGAATTTAATTTAAATTTGGAAGTTTGTATCCAAATTTTAAAAATTCAGAAAGATTGGCTTAGACATAGGAATTTTTGCCTATAACGAGTATAATGCCACCCATTTCATATCTTAAACATTTTTCTGCTGGAGGCCTTATGATTAATGCGTTTGGATTAAAAAACAAACAATTAGTAAAAATTAATGAAGGCGATATAAAGAATGCGACTTGGATTGACTTGATCGAGCCGGAAGAAGCTGATCGTGAATTCATCCTGACCAATTTAGGTCAAAATTTAGCAACAAGTATCGAATTAGACGATATTGAAGCATCAGCTCGTTTTTTCGAAGATAATGAAGGACTACATGTTCACTCCTTCTTTTTTTATGAAGATGCAGAAGATCGCGCCGGTAACTCTACCGTCGCTTTTACAGTGCATAATGGACGTTTATTTACACTGCGTGAACGCGATTTACCTGCATTTCGACTATACCGAATGCGTTCTCGTTATCAGGGAATGAATGATGGAAATCCGTATGAAGTTTTATTAGATTTATTTGAAGTTAAAGTTGAACAATTAGCCGATCAAATTGAAAATATCTATAGTGAGCTAGAAGAATTGAGCTTAATTATTATGGATCGTTCCGCTCAAGAGCATTATGATGAAGCGATTACGTCTTTAGCTGAGCTCGAAGATACGGCGTGGAAAGTACGCCTCTGTTTAATGGATAGTCAGCGTGCGGTTAACTATTTAGTTCGTCGTGCTAAGATGCCTGTTGAACAGTTAGAACAAGCGAGAGAAGTTATTCGAGATATTGAATCATTGGTACCCCATAATGAGTCATTATTCCAAAAGGTTAACTTTTTAATGCAAGCAGCTACTAGCTTTATAAATATTGAACAAAGCAGAATAATTAAGATTTTCTCGGTTGTTTCTGTGGTATTTTTACCGCCAACAGTAGTTGCATCAGCATATGGTATGAACTTTGAAAATATGCCTGAGTTAAAATGGGAATATGGATATCCATTATCTTTATTGTTGATGTTAATAGCAGGGGTCGCTCCTTACATTTACTTTAAACTCAAAAAATGGCTTTAGTGGTTATTTTCCTTTCAACTTTTTAAAAATTACCCGCTAACAATTTTGTTAGCGGTAATAGTAAATTCTGTTAAAGCAATCTAGTTAAATCATTATAAATAGTCCATAATATTGCCAGTTTTATTTTTAATATTTATTGAACTATTGTTCATATAGAAAGATTTTATTTTTAGAAAAAGGGAATAACATGAGTCAATATGCACTAGTTACGGACATTGGTGGAACCAACGCTCGTTTTGCACTTTATGATTTAGCAACTAATGAATTATCCGCAATAACTAAAATCCTCATTTCAAAAGATGATGTACTACTTGAATTAATTAAAAACTATTTGAAATCCCAAGCGGTAACAGTGGATATGGCTTGCATTGCCATAGCTTGCCCAATCAATGAAAGTGATTTGATTGAAATGACTAATAATAATTTGTCGTTTTCTCGTTCGGAACTTATCAAAGAACTTAAACTAACTAAGTTAGAAGTAATTAATGACTTTACTGCAGTTTCAACATCTATTCCTCAATTATCCGCGCAAGATGTGGTTAAAATTGGTGGTGAGGAGCCGAATCTTGATTATCCAATAGCAATCTATGGTGCCGGAACGGGGTTAGGGGTTTCTCATTTAGTTAAAGTTAATGGTCATTGGATTAGCCTATCAGGCGAGGGTGGTCATACAGAATTACCTATGGTTAATGAACAAGAAGATCGAATTTTAGCTCAGTTAAGAAAAAAATTTGGTCGAGTTTCTTCAGAGCGTTTTTTATCGGGTAATGGTATTGTTAATATCTATCAAGCTTTGTTACAGATCAATAATCAACCAGTTGAAGATATCACCCCAGATATTATTGTGAATAAAGCATTATCAAATAGTTGCCCAATTTGCTCAGAAACATTAACTCATTTTTGTACTTTTATGGGGCGATTTGGGGGTAATTTAGCTTTAACACTTAATACTCAAGGCGGTGTGTATATTGCTGGCGGTATTGTGCCTAGATTTATAGAATTTTTTAAATCATCACCATTTAGAGAAGCATTTGAACATAAAGGTCGTATGTCTTATTTAGTTGAAAAAATTCCTGTTTATGTGATTACTCATAAAGATCCGGGATTATTTGGTGCAGGTGTCTATTTGCAAAATAGCCTGAGATAATTGAGAAATAGGATTTTAGTTTATGATGTGGTGTTATATTTATAGAAGCACAAAAAAAGAAAATTGTTATCTTTATATGGAAAAAGAGAACGATTTCTCTCCAATTCCTGAAAAAATTATGTCAATTTTTGGCACGCCAGCTTTTGTCATGAAAGTCTTACTCGATGGTAAACGGCGTTTTGTGGTAGGAACAGCACAGGAAATTGAGGAAAAAATTAAAGCGGATGGATTTTTCTTACAAATGTTAAATGAAGACGATTTTAAAGTATGATTGAACCATTTTGGGAATATAAAACTTTAGATCAAATGAGTGATGACGAGTGGGAACAACTATGCGATGGTTGTGGCCAATGTTGCCTAAATAAATTACAGGACGAGGATACTGACGAAATACTGTATACCAATGTTGCATGTAATTTGCTTGATTCAAATACCTGCCAGTGCAGACATTACCACAACCGTTTTAAATATGAGCCTGATTGCATCAAGCTAACAAGAGAAAATTTACTGACAATTGAGTGGTTACCAGCAACTTGCGCTTATCGTTATTTTTCAGAAACAGGGCAGTTACCGCAATGGCACCCATTAATTGTTGGAAATAAAAAGTTAATGCACAAATTAAAAATATCAGTCAAAAATCGAATTGTGTATGAAAAAGATGTGATTTGTTGGGAAGATCATATTATTTAAAAAGAGAGCCTAGGCTCTCTTTTATTTTTATAGTATAAGCCATAAATTTCCAAGAAAATCGACAGCTAATAAGTTTAAAAACATTAATATAAAAACAAATATCATAAATGAAATATCAATCATACCTAATGGCGGTATAATGCGCCGAATAGGTGCAATAAGTGGTTCTGTTAATTGAGCAAGTAATTCATCAGTATAAGATTGTCCACGACTAACCCAACTTAAAATAGCTCTAAATAATAATAACCAAAAAATGAGGTGTCCAACCGCATGAGCCATTGCAGCCAAGGCGAATAATAAGTAATAAGGGCTAAACAACGGTGCGTTATATCCCTCAAAACGGAAAATAAACATAATTTTTAGTAATGCAACTACATAAAAGAGAATCCATGTCGCCGTGTCGATACGGCCAATAGATGGAATAAGTTTTCGCATTGGACCAATAATCGGTTGGGTAATACGAACAATAAATTGAGTAAAGGGATTATGAAAATTTACTCGCGCATACTGCATCCACAAACGTAGAATAAGTATGTATAAGCAAATAGTGAAAATAGCCCTTCCTAAGAAGATTAACGAAATCATTTAATACTCCTAAAATCTAAAATGATCTGCAATATATCACACATATTGCCGTGCACCAAAGATCGCACTACCAATGCGAACCATTGTACTGCCTGCGACAATAGCTGCTTTCATATCGCCTGACATGCCCATTGATAATGTATCTAAAAAAGGATAATCCGTTTTCAATGATTCTAAAAGCTGAGTCATCTGTTCAAATACCTCAAGTTGTTTAGCGTAATCATTTTCTATCTCGGGGATGGCCATAAGGCCACGTAACCTTAAATTAGGTAATGTAATTATCTGCTTAACTAAATCGGCGACTTCATCTACTGCAATTCCAGATTTACTCTCTTCATTACTAATATTTACCTGAATAAGAACATTTAGCTTATCCATATCTGTAGGTCGCTGATCATTTAAACGCTGAGCAATTTTGAAACGTTCAATGGTGTGCATCCAATCAAAATTTTCAGCAACTAGCTTAGTTTTATTTGATTGCAATGGCCCGATAAAATGCCAAGTAATCGGGGTATTAGGCATATTTTTATTAAAGTAAGCAATCTTTTCAACACCTTCTTGAACATAATTTTCACCAAAGGCTAATTGGCCTGCATCAATTGCTTGAGCGATTAATGTGACCGGCTTGGTTTTACTTACTGCAATAAGTTCAATTGTATTGGGATTTCGATCGCAATCTAAGGCAATTTTATGTATTTCATTTTTAATCTTGATTAAATTGTCATGTACTGTATTCATATTAATTCCCAATAAACTAATGGATAGTGAGTGAAAATGATAAATTCAATGTTGGCTTTTAGTGTAACGCAAAAAGCTTCAGATTTGCATCTTTCTAGTGGTGAAAAACCGTGGATTCGTATTAATGGTGAGCTAAAACCTATTGCACAAGATGAATTATCGCCACAAAAACTTGAAATTGATTTATTTGATCTATTAAATGACGATCAAAAGGGGCTATTACAACAGCATCGACAAATTGATTTTGGTTATCATCTTGAAGATATAGGCCGTTTTAGGGTAAATATTTTTTTTCAAAAACGTGGTATTTCAGCCGTATTTCGAATTATTAAGCAAAAAATACCAAGCTTAACTGATATTCAGGCACCTGATGTACTAAATGAATTAGCAAAAGCAGAATCTGGAATTATCTTAGTTACTGGCGCAACAGGTAGTGGAAAATCGACAACTTTAGCTGCATTAATTAATCATATAAATCAGACGTTAGCTAAACATATTATCACATTAGAAGACCCTATTGAGTTCATTTATCAAAGTGATAAATCACTTATCCAACAACGCGAAATTAACCATTTTGGTGATGCAATTGATAGTTTATTAAGGCAAGATCCAGATATCATTTTATTGGGTGAATTACGCAATAAACAGACCATTCAAGCTGCATTAACTATTGCTGAAACCGGTCATTTAGTTCTTGCTACATTGCACACTCGTACTGCAATACAGACAATCAACCGTATTATTGATGTCTTTGAAGAGGGGACACGTGCATTAATTCGCACTCAGCTATCAAATAGTTTAAAAGCGATAGTCTGCCAAAAATTAATACCTTATAAACAAAGTCGAAAAGCTATTTTTGAAGTTCTGATCAACACCCCAGCCGTCAGCAATTTGATCAACGAAGGTAAAACAAGGCAGATATTATCATTAATGCAAACAGGTCAACAAGTTGGTATGCAATTAATGATTGATTAAGTTAAATAGTAAAAATTTTGTCTTCTTTTTATTCGTAAATTTTATAAGTTTTATTCAAAAATTTATTTTATAATCTTTATAGTATTTCATTCATAAAGGTATAAACAAATGGAACAGCGTATAGGTCTTATCGGTATTGGTAATATGGGTAATGCTATTTTACAAGGTATTTTAGCAAGTAATATTGTCCCGGGAACGCAAATTTACGTTTATGATCCTCATCCCGAAAAGGGCCAAGCACTTAATCAAACGCATTCAATAAATAATTTAGAATCGGCAAAAGATGTTGCACGAGAATCAGATATTGTTTTCATAGCAGTTAAACCCAATGTTATTGTGGATGTATTAAATGATATTCAAAAAGAGTTAAAAAAAGATACCATTGTCATCTCGATTGCCGCCGGTGTAACGATTAAAACTATTGCGCAATGTGTAGGCTATGAACAAAAAATTGTTAGAGTTATGCCAAATACTCCAGCTTTAGTTAATGCCGCTATGTGTTCTATCACACCTAATACAGAAATTACTGATCAAGAATTAACAATTGTTGAAACTTTATTAAATTGTATTGGTGAAACAGAAGTTGTACCTGAATACTTAATTGATGCCGTAGTTGGGGCAAGTGGCTCTTCTCCTGCATTTGTATTTATGTTCATTGAAGCATTGGCTGATGGTGCAGTTAAAGGTGGTTTATCTAGAAAACAAGCTTACAAATTTGCGGCACAAACAGTGATGGGTTCAGCTAAATTATTGCTGGAGACAGGAAAACATCCAGGTGAATTAAAAGATATGGTTTGTTCACCAGCCGGTACTACAATTGAAGGCGTGCAAGTACTTGAGGAAAAAGGCTTTCGAGCAGCTATCATTGACGCAGTAGAGGCTTCAATTCAAAAATCCAAAGATTTGTCAAAAAATTAAAGATTGTTAACATGAACAATAACAAATAGTTATTGTTCATTTCATTTTTAATTGTAAATAATAGCAAATCATTGCTTGTATTAGTCATCTATTTATGAGTTAATAGTCCTCAGCATATTACATGCAGATATATTTTGTAACATTTAGATTTATGCAGTTTGTAGTTTACTTTAATCACATTTGTATTAGTTCTCTTCAGTCTTCTCTTCTGTTTGTTAATAAGTAGTCTAGGTTTTATGTTCTAATGTTTCGCCTTTGATGGCTGTAATTAATTTATTTATAGGAAGATTTTTATGTCTAAAAAAACTGGTCAAGTTAAATGGTTCAATGAAAGTAAAGGTTTTGGTTTTATTTCACCTGCTGATGGAAGTAAAGATGTGTTTGTTCATTTTTCTGCAATCTCTGGCGATGGATTTAAAACTTTAGGCGAAGGTCAACAAGTTGAGTTCTCTATCCAGGATAGTCCTCGTGGCCCTGCTGCTGCTGATGTTACAATTATCTAATTGTATTCTCATATAACCTTATCAGTATTCAAATACTGATAAGAGTTTTTACATTTAAATTATAGACTTTCCTTAGCAATTCTTATATTATCCCTCCGAAGTAATTCAATAACATATTTTATGTTCTAAATATTTATAATTTTAAGGAAAAGAAACAATGAAAAAATTAGTATTATCTGTTGCATTATTAGGTTTATCTTCTGTTGCTATGGCTGAGTTATCAGAATCTTGCAAAACTTACTTTGAAAAAGTTGATAGCTTTGTTAAATCAATCCCTGATGATGCTGCGACTAAACAACAAACAGACATGATCAAACAAAACTTAGAAACAGCTAAACAACAAATTTCTGCAATGCCTACAGCTAACCAAGAAGAAGGCTGTAAACAAGCAACTGAAGTATTAAAACAACTAGAAGCTTCAATCCCAGCAAAAAAATAAAGTCATTGTTTAGACACTATTATTTCTTACGATAGCGAAAATCCCAAGGGGCTATTGGATGTTTATCTTTCCATAGTCCTTTTTTGTTTTGTTTAGCTTTTAATTCGAGCTTTACCATATTCTTATTACTAGCAACGCCTTTGAAGCGGTAAGCCCACGCAAAGCCATTTTCCACCATCTTAGCATTAATGTTGACTTGTTTTAGATAGATGACGCCTAAGGTCCGTTGATAAATATCCTTTTTATTTTCTTTAACATAAACAGTTTTACCCGCAATCAACGATGCTAAGTATTTTCTTGATGCATTACCATATGCTTGGTGTCTTTCTGGAGCATCAATATCGAGTAACCGGACGCGAATTTTTTTATTTGTTAATATATCAACGGTATCACCATCAATTACTTTTACAACTTTACCATTAAAGTCTGCTTGTGCTTGACCGATTACAACAAATAAGAGGATTAGGAGAGATTTTCTTAAAAAATACATTACGGATTGTTTCTTAAAATAGTAGCGTAAAAAAAGCTACTCCTTGCTAATTATCAGTAATTAATAATAGTGAGCAAGGAGTGTAAGATTATATTGAATTAAAATTCAGACGTGTCTTTAAATAAACCAACTTTAAGATCAGTTGCTTCATAAATTAATTTACCATCAACGTAAACTTCACCATCGCCGATTCCCATGATTAATTTACGATTAATAACACGTTTAAAATTAATTTTATAAGTCACTTTTTTGTTATTAGGTAATATTTGACCTTTTAATTTTAATTCACCAACACCAAGCGCTCGGCCTTTACCTTTACCACCAATCCAGCCTAAATAAAAACCGACTAATTGCCATAAAGCATCAAGACCAAGACAACCAGGCATTACCGGATCGTTTTTGAAATGACATTTAAAAAACCATAAATCAGGATTAATATCAAACTCAGCTTCAACATAACCTTTACCGAAACTACCACCGTCTTCATTCATTTCAATAACGCGATCCATCATTAGCATCAAATCAGACGGTAATGGCGGTCCATCATGACCAAATAATTCACTATTACCTGATTTAATTAGATCTGCTTTATCATACGAAGATTTACGTTCAAATGTCATAAAAAAACCTTTTATTTTGTTGTCATTACATAATTGCTTATAGAATCATTATTGATTAAAAAACTAATAATTAACCTAAGCTGTAAAGTTTTACATGATTATTTCATTAATCGCATCAATGAAATTTTGGTCTCAAGTTTATTGTGTATTGTTACTTTTTGCAATTTTTTTCCAGCGACTAAGCCAACCATCACGTCTTCTATCTTGAATTAGCATTGATTGCATACGAGCATGAATCAACTTATAAAGACTAATATTATTCTCATCTTTGTAAGGAATACCAGTTAACAAATAGAGCGCATCGGCGACATGTTCGACAGTCCAAATAGAGAATTTGTCATTATTAATTGCCTCAATAATGTCATCGCTTAAGCTTAAATGGCGCTGATTACTAGCAGGAATAATAACACCTTGTTGGCCTGTCAAACCTTGGTGCTGACAAACAGCAAAAAATCCTTCTATTTTCTCATTAACGCCACCAATAGATTGAACATGGCCAAATTGGTCAACAGATCCTGTCACAGCTAATTGCTGATCGATAGGTTGATTAGATAGTGCACTAATTAGCGCGCAAAGCCCCGCTAGTGAAGCGCTATCGCCATCAATCTCATTATAGGATTGTTCAAATACTAATGATGTAGAAAACGGAAGTTGATGATTGATTGCAAACTCCGACATAATAAACGCTTGCATAATCATCATCCCTTTAGAATGAATATTGCCAGCAAGATCGGTTTTACGTTCAATATCAATTAATTCACCGTCACCAAAATGGACAAGACAGCTTAACCGTGTTGGCTCACCAATCGCTTTTGGATAACCGGGGTATTCAATAACTGACAACCCATTAATCTGCCCAACCACTTGTGACTGAGTATCAATCAAAATTTGATTGGTAAAAATCTCATCATGGAACCGCTCAGCTAAATAATTTTCTCGCCATGCTTTTTGTTCTAAAGCCTTTGTGACGGCTGAAGCATCAATATTCTCATTTTCTATAAAATAAGATGAATTTAGCAGAATCGATTGCACCCATTCAACGCTAAGTGGTAAATAATATTGATCACCCGTATATCTTGTTGCGTGTTTATAAATTTTAGCAAAAGCAGATTGCTCAATTTTGGGTAGCGCTAAGTGGTGGCTTATAAATTGTAAATAATTCATCCAATCATTAATTCGCTGAGGTTCAGTTATATGCATTTCACTTTCAAATTCAGCGTAAATAGATGATGAATAAAATTCTGGTTCAAATTCCTGCAATTCAGCTAGAGAGAGCCTATCTCCGACTAAAATAATGCGTAAATCCAAAGGCATGGCAGGAATAGATAATGGTAATGGATGAGAATCATCAGCTGAAAACCATTCAAAAGTTTGTGACAGAACCATCTGTTTTAACTTAGCCCAAACTACTGGTTGCGCAAGCAGTGAACGCAATCCTAAAATTAAAACACCACCATTAGCATCATGAACTAAACCAGCTTGTAATTTGATTGGACTATTTTCAGGTTGCCTAACACAACCAAATAGTTTCTCCATATCAACGATTGTTGCTGATAGACAATTATCTTGGGATGCAAAATTATCTTGCTTACTTTTCGCTTCAGTTAAGGTAATTTTATTATCACTAAAGTAATAGCTATAACCTAAATGGGTCGTTGTGAGATTACGCTTTACCGACTGCTTTAATAAATCAAAAAAAAGCTCGCTTTCAGATGCTTTTAAAAGCACAAAGCGAGAACGATACTGCGTATTATGATTTTTGCACAATAAGGATACAGCAGCAGCAACGCGAGGTTGCCACGATAACAAATTGGTTAATCCATCACTGCATAAATTTGTTTTAATATCGCTATTATTTACAATGTCATTTACGTTAGGTTGGACTTCTTGAGAGTTGAGTTGTTTGATTGCCAAAGTTAGTATCTTTTTAATTAGCTATATTATTAAAGCAAATTATAACAAGTATCGATAGCAACGCCAACAAATAACCAAAGGCTTTATACTAAAAAAATTACGGAAAGATTTTAAAAAATCAGTTAAACTGTGACGTAAATTTCAATTAAGTTTTTCTTGGTAATTACTACAATTAAATATGCTCAAACTCAAAAACAATCATATCAAAGACGATAAAACCTCGCAGATAGTTAGTTGGGGGCATTGGTTTACGCTATTTAATATTCTGGTAGTCATTTTACTTGGTAGCCAATATTTGCTCATTGCTGATTGGCCCCGAACATTCATGGGGCGTTTTTATGCAATTATTAGTGCGATTGGGCATTTTAGTTTTCTTACTTTCATTGTTTATTTGATATTGCTTTTTCCGTTAAGTTTTCTTATTCACTCTTCACGATGGCAAAGGATTATTGCAACTATGGTTGCAACGATAGGAATTAGTTTACTGCTTATTGATGTTGAAGTTTTCTCGCATTTTAGAATGCATCTAAATTTATCTATCTGGCAACTATTTACCTCGGATAAAGCATCTTTTCTCAATAGTGCATTTATATTAATACCCTTTATTCTTTTGGTTGAAATATTATTCTCGATTTGGAGTTGGAAAAAGCAACGCAGTTTAAGTAAACGCAAACGTTTTGCCAGACCTGTAGTAATAGGTTTTATTCTATGCTTTGTCTCATCACATTTGATTCATATTTGGGCCGATGCTAACTTCTATCGTCCAATTACGATGCAACGATCAAGCTTACCGCTATCGTATCCGTTAACGGCGCGTCATTTTCTTGAGCGTTATGGATTTATTGAAGAGAATGGTTATCGTAATCGAGCAATTCAAGAAGGTAACCCATTTGCGATCGCTATTGAATATCCACTTGATAAAATTTCATTTAATGAAAATCAAGATAAACCGAATATCTTGATTATTGATATTAATGGTTGGAATGATCGACTATTAGCCAATAATATGCCTTGGCTGAAAGAATTTGCTAGCCAAAATATACAATTTACTAATCATTATGGCGCAAGTAGCCAAGCCTACTTAAATAACTTCTCATTATTCTATGGCCTTGACCCGAATTATTATAATAGTATCTTGGCCGGGCATAAGCCATCGGTATTATTCGAAACTGTAACTAAACAACATTATAACGTTGGTCTATTCTCTGCTGATGGTTTTTCTGAACCACTTTATCGTTATGCATTATTGTCTAATTTCACCACCCCAGATGGTAAAAAGCAGTCTAACAAGCAAACCACTGATAATTGGATGGCATGGCACGATGAACAAAATCAACTCGAAAACCACGCTCCTCTATTTTCTGTCATCCAATATTCACTGGGTGCCAAAAATAAAAAAATGCCAATAACCGAATTAGAGACAGATGCAAAAAAACTCGACCAATATTTAGAATCTTTAATTGCATATTTAACATTATCTAATGCATACGAAAACACCATAATTATTATTACCGGTTCTAATGACATAAAAATAGATGATGCTAAAAAATCTGCTTTACGTAATGATGAAATTAGCTTTAATCGAAATGCCTTAAAAGTACCATTAATTATTTCATGGCCAGGTAAAGAGGCAAAAGAAGTTAATAATATAACTTCTGAAACGGATATATTAAGAACATTAATGCAAGATGCTCTCAACGTCACCACACCTGCAAAACAGTATAGCCAAGGTCAAAATCTATTTAACCAACAAGAGCGTGAATGGATTCTAGCTGGAAGTGAAAATCAGGTTGCAGCGCTTTATGGTAATAAAACTGTGGTAATTGATGCGTATGGACGATCTAAAATCTATGATCTAAACGGTAACCAATTGAAAGATGAAAAGATAAACTTACCTACCTTCTTACAAATTGTCACCGAAAATCGTCATTTTATTGTGGTAGATAATTAAACAATGTTTTCCAAAGAGGTGAATATTACTTCACCTCTTTTCCCATTGCTTGTAGATCAGCATGATAAGATGAACGCACAAATGGCCCGCAAGCTGCATGGGTAAATCCCATAGCCAGCGCCATCTGTTTTAATTCATCAAATTCCTCAGGTGAAACATAGCGCTCCACTGGCAAATGATACTTACTTGGTTGGAGATACTGACCTAAAGTTAGCATGGTAACACCATGGCTACGCAAATCTTTTAAAACCTGAATAAGTTCTTCATTGGTTTCGCCTAAACCAACCATCAATCCTGATTTTGTGGGAATTTCGGGGTGTTTTTGTTTAAACGTTTCAAGTAATTGTAACGATCCCTCATAACTTGCTCCTGGACGTATTTTTTTATACAAACGAGGAATATTTTCCAAATTATGATTAAACACATCCGGAGGGTTTTCACTTAAAACCGCAACGGCTTCATCAACACAACCACGAAAATCAGGAGTTAAAGTTTCAATTTTTATATTCGGGCTTAATGAACGAATCTCTTGAGTACATGAAGCAAAGTGACTTGCTCCGCCATCTTTCAAGTCATCACGATCAACAGAGGTGATCACAACATAACGCAATTTCATCTCTTGAATTGTTTGCGCAAGCTTATTCGGTTCCTCACGGTCTGGTGGCAAAGGGCGACCATGAGCAACATCACAGAAAGGACAACGACGAGTACAAATATCCCCTAAAATCATAAAAGTCGCGGTCCCATGATTAAAGCACTCCGCCAAGTTAGGGCATGAAGCCTCTTCACAAACCGAATGTAATCCATGTTTACGCATCGTATTTTTAATATGCGTAATATTTTCTGTATTTGCCGACAACTTAATTCTCATCCAATCAGGTTTTTTTAAAGGAGCTGTATCCTCTATAGTGATTGAGGGAATTAGACGCGTTTTTTCGGCATCACGATATTTTGAACTGCGGATTTCAGTATTTTGCATAATTCACATCTTAATAGTTTGGTAGCTGATTAATAAAATAATCAGTCAATAAATGGTTAATCTCTTGGCGATCAATTTTTGAAACATATTGTTTCAACTGCGTCATTTCTAATCCAGCATAACCACATGGATTAATATAATTAAAAGGAGTGAGATCCATATCGATATTAAGGGCTAATCCATGTAAGGTACAGCCACGCTTAATATGTAATCCAAGAGAACAGATCTTCTGTTGATTGACATAAACGCCCGGAGCGTCTTGTTTTGAATAGGCGACTATCTCATAGTGTTTTAATGTTTGAATAACACTATTTTCTAAATAATTGACGACATCACGAATACCTATTTTACGCCTTTTTAAATCCAATAAGATATACATAATTTGTTGTCCAGGCGCATGGTATGTAATTTGACCACCACGATCAGTTTGCACAACAGGAATATCCGTTTTAGTAAGCAGGTGCTCAGGTTTTCCAACCTTACCTTGAGTAAAAACCGGAGGATGTTCAACTAGCCAAATCTCGTCTTGAGTTTGCTTATCACGCTGCTGAGTAAAATCATGCATAGCTTGATAAGTATGCCAATAAGGCATAGTGTTTAACTCTTTAATAATGACGTTTTTACTTGGCATATTATCTGTCAATTCAGTCTTAATTTAACAATAAATTAACAACTATATAGCAGATTTTACTATAACTTGACAACCGCTAACTATTCAAGGTATAACTCAAAACGCAGTATTCTTTCCAATCTCATGAGTTAAATTTGACTTATATCAAATAATTATCTTTTTATTTATATTAATAATTGAAATAGTTGATTAATTTAATAGGAATTAACATTCTTTTCAGAGCGGTGGTTTGCTTTACTTTTTAATGGAAACTGGCAGACTGATATCAATTAAGCATCCGTAATGCAAAGTTGAAGCTTATAATTTTAGTTATGGCGTCTGTTATAGCTAAGGATAGCAAAAACTGCATTTTTTAAACAAAAAAGAGGTTTTATATGTCGGACATGCAAATGAATGATATCGATCCAGTCGAAACAAAGGATTGGCTGGAAAGTTTAGATTCTATTATTCGAGAAGAAGGCGTCGAACGTGCTCAATATATTATTGAACAGATTGTCAATAAAGCTAGAGATGGTGGTGTACCTTTACTATTTGGTTCTTCAACCAGTAACTATATAAACACAATCCCTGTCGAAGAACAACCAGCATATCCAGGTGATTGGGAAATTGAAAGACGAATCCGTTCAATTGTTCGTTGGAATGCAATTATGATGGTCTTACGGGCTTCTAAAAAAGATTTAGAGCTTGGTGGTCATATGGCATCATTCCAATCTGCTGCTACATTTTATGAAGTATGTTTTAACCATTTCTTCCGTGCTCGCAATGAAAAAGATGGTGGGGATTTAATCTATTTCCAAGGTCATATCTCACCTGGTATCTACTCACGCGCTTTTATTGAAGGTCGTTTAACTGAAGAACAGCTTGATAACTTTAGACAAGAAGTTCACGGTAAAGGTTTATCATCTTATCCTCATCCCAAATTAATGCCGGAATTCTGGCAATTCCCAACCGTATCAATGGGGTTAGGACCAATTAGTGCAATCTTCCAAGCTCGCTTTTTAAAATACTTAAACCATCGTGGTTTAAAAGATACCACTGAACAAACGGTTTACGCGTTCTTAGGTGATGGTGAAATGGATGAGCCAGAAGCAAAAGGTGCAATCACAGTTGCAACACGTGAAAAGCTTGATAATTTAGTCTTTGTTATCAATTGTAACTTGCAACGTCTTGATGGTCCGGTAACCGGTAATGGCAAAATAGTGAACGAACTAGAAGGTGTGTTTGCTGGCGCTGGTTGGAATGTAATTAAAGTACTTTGGGGCGATCGTTGGGATAAATTATTGCAAAAAGATAAATCAGGGAAATTAATTCGTTTAATGAATGAAACTCTTGATGGCGATTATCAAACCTTCAAATCAAAAGACGGCGCTTATGTACGTGAACACTTCTTTGGAAAATATCCTGAAACGGCTGAATTAGTCAAAGATATGTCTGATGAAGAGATCTTCAGACTAAACCGAGGTGGTCAAGACCCCGAAAAAATGTTTGCTGCATTTGCAAGAGCAAAAGAGACAAAAGATCGCCCAACAGTTATTTTAGCCCACACCATTAAAGGTTATGGAATGGGTGAAGCCGCAGAAGCGAAAAACATTGCACACCAAGTCAAAAAAATGAATATGGATGGCGTTCGCCATGTTCGTGACTTCTTCAACATTCCGGTTACTGATGAAGCACTCGAAAAATTACCTTATATCAAATTCGAAGAACATAGCCCGGAATACAAATATATTCATGAACGACGTCAAGCATTACATGGTTATGTGCCTTCACGGCTAACTAAATTCTCAGGAACGGTTTCTATCCCTCCTTTAAGCGAATTTGCGCCGTTACTTGAAGCACAATCTAAAGAAATCTCAACCACTATCGCTTTTGTGCGTGCACTTAACATCATGCTAAAAGATAAAGACTTAGCACCGCGACTAGTACCAATTCTCGCTGACGAAGCGCGTACGTTTGGTATGGAAGGTCTCTTCCGTCAAATTGGTATATATAACCCACATGGTCAACAATATACCCCACAAGATAAAGAGCAAGTTGCTTACTATCGTGAAGATGAAAAAGGTCAAATTCTCCAAGAAGGTATTAACGAATGTGGCGCGACTGCATCATGGTTAGCGGCTGCTACTTCTTATAGTAATAACGATTTACCGATGATTCCTTTCTACATCTATTACTCAATGTTTGGCTTCCAACGCATTGGTGATTTAATGTGGGCGGCGGGTGACCAACAAGCTCGAGGCTTCATGATTGGAGGAACCTCTGGTCGCACAACATTAAACGGTGAAGGCTTACAACACCAAGATGGTCACAGCCATATTCAAGCATTAACCATCCCTAACTGCTTATCATACGATCCAGCCTACGCTTATGAGGTCGCGGTTATTATGCAAGATGGCTTACGTCGTATGTATGGTGAACAAGAAAATGTTTACTACTACATCACCACACTAAATGAAAACTATGCCCAACCTGCAATGCCTGAAGGTGCAGAAGAGGGGATTCGTCGTGGTATTTATAAGTTAGATACCGTTGAAGGCCAACAAGGCAAACCAACAGTTCAATTATTAGGTTCTGGATCAATGCTACGTCATGTTCGTGAAGCGGCTGATATCCTTGCTAAAAACTATGGCGTCAGTTCTGACATTTACAGTGTAACGTCATTCACCTTACTTGCTCGAGATGGTCAAGATTGCGAACGTTACAACATGTTACATCCGAGCGAAGAAGCAAAAGTGCCATATGTTGCTCAAATAATGAATAACAATCCTGCCGTTGTTTCCACTGATTACATGAAACTTTATGCAGAACAAATTCGAGGATTTGTACCAGCAGAAAGCTACCGAGTACTCGGAACAGATGGATTCGGTCGTAGTGATAGCCGAGAAAATTTACGTCATCATTTTGAAGTCGATGCATCTTATGTTGTGATTGCAGCACTAGGAGAACTAGCTAAACGTGGTGATATTCAGCCAAGTATTGTTGAAGACGCGATTAAAAAGTTCGAAATCAATGCTGACAAACTTAATCCACGTATTGCATAAGAGGTAAAAATAATGAGTATTGAAATAAAATTACCTGATATCGGAAGCGATGAAGTTGAAGTAACAGAAATCCTAGTTAAAGTCGGCGACAAAGTTGATGTAGATCAATCACTATTGACTGTTGAAGGCGATAAAGCATCGATGGAAATACCAGCACCACAGGCTGGTATTGTGAAGTCAATCATTGTCAAAGTTGGCGATAAAGTGACGACAGGTGTTAGTATTATGGAATTTGACGAAGAGGGCGCAAGCGCGTCAAAAACGCCTGCTCCAGAAGTTTCAGCTCCAGCTCCAGCTTCTGCGCCAGCACAAAATAGTAGCCAAGTAGTTGATGTTAATGTTCCAGACATTGGTGGCGATGAAGTAGAAGTGACTGAAATACTAGTTAAAGTTGGTGACTCAGTTTCAGTTGATGATTCACTTATCACCGTTGAAGGTGACAAAGCCTCGATGGAAGTACCCGCAACTATAGCTGGTACAGTAAAAAGCATCACTGTTAAAATTGGCGATAAAGTCAAAACTGGCTCCAAAATAATGGAGTTTGAAACGAATAGTGCACCCGTTAAAGCTGAACCTGCGCCAGCTCCAGCTCCTGCACCTGCACCTGCACCAGTTGCTGAGACAGCTAAACCTGCACCAACTGCAAATGAATTTGTAGAAAACGATGCTTACGCACATGCCACACCATCAGTTCGACGATTAGCAAGAGAATTTGGTATCAATCTTGCAAAAATCCAACCTACAGGCCCTAAACATCGTGTACTTCGTGAAGATATCCAAAACTATGTCAAAAATGCCGTAAAACAAGTTGAAAACGGTGGATCATCTGGTGCATTCCCTGGATTATTACCATGGCCAAAAGTCGATTTCAGTAAATTTGGTGAAATTGAATCTTTACCATTAACCAAAATTCAAAAAGTTTCTGGTGCAAATTTACATCGAAACTGGGTGATGATTCCTCATGTTACTGAATTTGATGAAACAGATATCACTGAACTAGAGGCATTTCGTAAGCAACAAAATGCTGAAGCAGAAAAGAAAAAACTCGACCTCAAAATTACTCCGCTTGTGTTTATCATGAAAGCCGTAGCGAGTGCTTTAACTGCTTATCCGCGTTTTAATAGTTCATTGTCAGAAGATGCACAAACCCTTATCATTAAAAAATACATCAACATCGGTGTGGCAGTTGACACGCCAAATGGTTTAGTTGTTCCTGTATTTAAAGATGTAAATAAAAAAGGCATTATTGAACTTTCACGTGAACTTGCTGAAATCTCCAAAAAAGCGCGAGACGGTAAACTGACAGGTAGTGATATGCAAGGTGGTTGTTTCACTATTTCCAGTCTTGGTGGCATCGGAACGACATCATTTACCCCAATTGTAAATGCGCCAGAAGTGGGCATACTTGGTGTATCTCGCTCAAGTATGAAACCAGTATGGAATGGTAAAGAATTTACACCACGCTTAATGTTACCTTTATCATTATCCTTCGATCACCGAGTGATTGATGGCGCAGATGGTGCACGCTTCTTAAGCCATATTGTTAATGTTTTATCCGACTTACGTCGACTAGTGATGTAAGGGGGGAAATCAGTTATGAGTCAAGATATCAAAACACAAGTTGTTGTATTAGGTGCTGGGCCAGCGGGTTATTCCGCTGCTTTCCGTGCCGCCGATCTTGGATTAGATGTGACATTAGTCGAACGCTACTCAACCTTGGGTGGTGTTTGCCTTAATGTTGGCTGTATTCCTTCTAAAGCATTATTGCATGTTGCAAAAGTGATGGATGAAGCAAAATCCCTCACCGAACATGGCATCCATTTTGGAACGCCAAAGTTAGAGCTCGACAAAGTTCGTGCTTGGAAAGAAAAGGTAATCAATCAGCTTACTAACGGGCTGGCAGGCATGGCCAAAATGCGTAAAGTTAATGTGATTCAAGGTGAAGCGCAATTCACCGGTAGTCACACAATGGATGTCACCTCTGCCAAAGGGATAACTAAAATTGCCTTTGATAATGCTATTATTGCAGCAGGATCTCGTCCAATAACCTTACCATTCATTCCTCATGACGATCCTCGTATATGGGACTCAACTGATGCGTTAGCATTAACCACTATTCCTAAAAAACTACTGTTAATGGGTGGTGGTATTATTGGTCTGGAAATGGGTACCGTATATCACGCATTGGGTTCAGAAGTGGATGTGGTTGAAATGCTAGATCAGGTGATCCCAGCTGCGGATAAAGATGTGATAAAAGTCTTTACCAAACAAATTCAAAAGAAATTTACCTTACGCTTAGAAACTAAAGTAAATACGGTCGAAGCCAAACATGATGCAATCTATGTCACCATGGAAAAGAAAGATGGAACCATCGAAACGCACACTTACGACGCAGTACTAGTGGCGATAGGTCGAGCGCCAAATGGTAAGCTTATCAACGCTGAAAAAGCTGGAGTAAATGTGACCGATCGTGGTTTTATTGAAGTCGATAAACAGATGAGAACTAACGTTCCACATATCTATGCGATCGGTGATATTGTGGGTCAACCAATGTTGGCTCATAAAGGCGTTCATGAAGGTCATGTTGCAGCTGAAGTGATAGCTGGTAAAAAACATTATTTCGATCCGAAAACCATACCATCCATTGCCTACACCGAGCCAGAAGTTGCCTGGGTAGGATTAACTGAAAAAGAAGCGAAAGCAAAAGGTATCGATTATGAGGTCGCCATATTCCCATGGGCAGCATCAGGGCGAGCAATTGCGTCTGATTGTTCAGAAGGGATGACTAAACTAATCTTTAACAAAGCCGATAATCGCCTTCTTGGTGGTGCGGTAGTTGGAGCAAATGGTGGTGAACTTCTTGGAGAGATCACTCTTGCTGTAGAGATGGGCTGTGATGCAGAAGATATTGCACTAACCATCCACGCTCACCCAACCTTACATGAATCAATTGGACTCGCGTCCGAAGTGTATGAAGGTACGGTTACCGATCTACCTAATCCAAAGGCCGTTAAAAAATAAGTAAAATCTATTCTTATCATTAAAATAATGCCGTTAGCTTACTAACGGCATTTTATTTTTCTTGCTTGAGAATATTAACTTCCCAAACTTCCCGATTAAATGAGTAAAAGAGGGGGAGATAACTATCTAATTCATCAGAATAATCTAACCTACTTTTATTATCCTGCGATTTTCAATCGCTAAATCTTTTCACATTATCGGAAAGTACGAATAAAAAATTACAATTTCAACAATCCTATTTATTAAAAATGATCTAATTATTCGCAAAATGATAAATTACGATATCAAAAAAAGTTGAGGAGCGGGGTTTTTGAAGGTTTTTTTTGCAAAATTATGGAAAATAAAAATGTGGCTAAAATTCTTTTTTATAATGAGAGTCTTCTAATTGATAGGGAAGATTTGATTTTAATATCATTAATAATTATTAATTGGTTGATCATTTAACTAACTAGCCAAAAGCAATAAAAAAGCCAGTTTTAAAAATAAGCATTAAACTGGCTTAATCGAGAATTTACTTCAACTAATTAAAAGAAGTATTTAAATCTTACACGAGCACCATAACGATCATCGGTGTTATCGCCATGAGATTTACTTCTATCAAGTAATGACCAATAAGCACCTAAATAGATATTAAAATTATCCATATCTAACACATCATCAATTAGATATGAGGCATTAACAGTATGAATTTTATATTTACCTTTGCTATTTATATGGCCATCTTTAACACGATTATATGGATTAAATTTTTTGATATCATTGTTCGCAAATAAGTAACCTAAGCCGATTTTTTCCCAAACAATATTTGTGCCAATGGTCATATCTTTTTCATCTTTAGCATTCATATAAGCAAAGCTGGCATTAAATCTTAATCCAGCTGCATCCCAATCGCCTTGATTGTTCCATGAAAAAGTCGCGCCATAACCTGTTCTTTGTGATTGATCGCGGAATTTACCGTTATCATCATGATAACCGTAAGCATTTTTTACCACATTTGTTTCGGCAGCAATTGCGGTTGAAATGCTTTCATTTTTCCAAGATAAAACTGGACGTAAATAGACCACATTTTTCTTCTTATCGATTTCATAACCATGATAAGCCGATTTATTAAACATTTTCTCGCCATTATTGACCAATGCATTTAACTCAAAATTGACATTATCAAATAGCGGTGTATTTAATTGAATACCGCCACCATTATTACTACGTCCACGACCCTCTTTCAACATATAGATATAGCCAAAGCCGTCTTCATATAAATCATTGGCAGTATTACCTGAATATTCAATAAAGGTATCTTGTCCAAGCGGGAACATATCATAAGCTTCATAACGACCAATTTTAATATTCCACTCGTTTTTCTGACCAAAATAAAATGCCGCATCATCCAGATTCACATCACCACCTAAATCTGCTAAGGGTTGCACCACGAATCCAGCAAAGTTTTTGTTGTTAATTTCACGATAGCCATCTAAACCAATCAATATACGACCATTGATATCCCAACGATCTTTGTCAGAAGGTTTATTTTTTTTATCAGCAGTCTCCCTCAAAGAACTAAGTTGCTGTTTGCTACTAGCGGCATCCACATTAAATTCGACGTCTCCATATAACTTTAACTGTCCTTGCGGAGTATCCCATTGAATAGCCGCATTTGCCATTGAACTTAACCCAATCAGACTACATATAAACATCTTCTTCATAAAATTAACTCCTTGAATAGTTATAATATTTAACAACAGTTTTATGTATGCGATAACAAAATTTAAAGCAAAATGGTGGTTCAATCTTAATAAAAGCGTTATTGATTCGTGATGACATCGTTTACAAATGATGTTATATGGAGTTAAGTAAATTTAAAATGACCAAAATTGAAATCTGTGACACGTGTAACATTTTTTATTCAATCTAATAATCATATCCTCACCAATACAGTACGATTAACAATATTGTTTAGCTTAGCCATAAGTAAGTAGAAACTGTATTTTAAAGGCAATTAAGTATATAATGCCGGGCAAATTCAATTAATCATTATCAAATATATAGAGTTATGAAACCTTCAATTATCAGTAAATTGGAAACGCTACAAGAGCGTTATGAAGAGGTTCAAGCATTACTATCTGATGCAACGGTTATTGCCGATCAAAACCGATTTCGAACCCTTTCAAAAGAATATGCACAATTAACCGATGTGGTTAAGTGCTTTGCTAATTGGCAGCAAACTCAAGAAGATATCGAAACTGCCAAGATGATGCTATCTGATCCTGAAATGAGTGAAATGGCTCAAGAAGAGTTAAATGAAGCCATGGCTCAAGTTGAACAGCAAGAAAAACAATTACAAGTACTCCTGTTACCGAAAGATCCGAATGATGACTACAACTGTTTTGTTGAAGTTCGAGCGGGCACAGGTGGTGATGAAGCTGCAATCTTTGCTGGTGATTTAGCCAGAATGTACACAAGATACGCCGAATCTCGCAACTGGCGTGTTGAAATCATGAGTGCAAATGATGGTGAATATGGCGGTTATAAAGAAGTGATCATGTTAGTCAGTGGTGATGGTGTTTATGGCCACTTAAAATTTGAATCAGGTGGACATCGTGTTCAACGCGTACCTGAAACTGAGTCACAAGGGCGTATTCACACATCTGCTTGTACTGTTGCTGTTTTACCTGAGATTCCTGAAGCAGAAATGCCAGAAATCAATCCAGCGGATTTAAAAATTGACACCTACCGTTCATCCGGTGCAGGTGGTCAGCATGTTAATACCACTGATTCAGCAATCCGTATTACCCATATTCCAACTGGGATTGTGGTTGAATGTCAGGATGAACGTTCACAACATAAAAACAAAGCGAAAGCGATGTCTGTATTAGTTGCACGTATACAAGATGCCGAAGCGCGCAAACGTCAACAAGAAGAAGCGTCAACCAGACGTAACTTATTAGGCTCGGGTGATCGTTCAGACCGTATCCGAACATATAACTATCCTCAAGGACGGGTTACTGACCACCGTATAAATCTTACCATTTATCGCTTAGATGAAGTGATGGAAGGTAAATTAGATATGCTAATTGAACCAATAGTACAAGAGTACCAAGCAGATCAGCTTGCAGCGTTATCGGAACAGGATGAATGACCTATTTAGAATGGCTTAAATTTGCGTCGCAAACCTTAACTGAAAGCGAAAGCCCAAAACGTGATGCAGAAATTTTATTGAGTTTTGTAACTCATAGAACACGCACCTTTTTAATGGCTTTTAGTGAAACATCATTAACTGACGATGAAGTCATTGCGTTAGATGCTTATTTAAAAAGACGTCAAGAAGGTGAGCCAATTGCCTACATAACAGGTGAAAAAGAATTTTGGTCATTAAAATTTAATGTCTCTAACTCGACATTAATCCCACGCCCCGATACTGAAAAGCTTGTTGAACTTGGTTTAGAATATTTGCCAAAGGCACCTTGTGAAGTTTTGGATTTAGGGACTGGAACCGGAGCGATAGCAATCGCCATGGCAACTGAACGTCCTGATTGCTTATTTACCGCAATCGAAAAAAACAAAGATGCGTTAATATTAGCTCAAAAAAATGCCAAGCAAATCGATGTTAATAATGTTTACTTTTTACTGGGTGATTGGTATAAACCAATAAAAAATCGTAAATTTTCTATGATTACCAGTAATCCCCCTTATATTGACCCGACCGATGTTCATCTATCGCAAGGCGACGTTCGTTATGAGCCTCGTAGCGCATTGGTTTCTGAAGATGATGGACTTGCCGATATTAAAGTCATAGTACAAGGCGCTACTAAACATTTAAATCAATATGGTTGGCTGCTAATCGAGCATGGTTGGAAACAGGGCTTAGCGGTGCAAACTATTTTTAAACAACACGGATTTCAATTAGTCGAAACCTTCACCGATTACAGTGGCAATGACAGAGTCACACTTGGTCGTTGGTTTAAACCTTAACTAGGAATGAGTTTATGATTAAACAAAAAAAAGTAAAAGTAGGTAATATCACGGTAGCTAATGATTTACCGTTTGTATTATTTGGTGGTATGAATGTGCTTGAATCACGTGATTTAGCCATGAAAATTTGTGAACATTATGTCACAGTAACCGATAAACTGAATATTCCTTATATTTTCAAAGCCTCTTTTGACAAAGCTAATCGCTCATCAGTTCACTCTTATCGAGGACCTGGGTTAGAAGAGGGGATGAAAATCTTTCAAGAATTAAAACAGCAATTTGGTATAAAAATTATCACTGACGTTCATACCGAAGAGCAGTGCCAACCCGTTGCCGATGTCGTTGACGTTATTCAATTACCTGCTTTTTTGGCAAGACAAACAGACCTAGTTGTTGCAATGGCGAAAACTGGTGCGGTAATCAATGTCAAAAAACCACAATTTGTTAGCCCAGGACAAATGGGCAATATTGTCGAAAAATTTGAAGAAGCGGGTAATGACCAAGTTATCCTTTGTGATCGTGGTAGCTGCTTTGGTTATGACAACCTTGTTGTTGATATGCTTGGCTTTAACGTAATGAAAAAAGTTAGCAAAGGTTCGCCAGTGATTTTTGATGTAACTCATGCGCTACAATGTCGTGATCCAATGGGGGCTGCGTCAGGTGGTCGTCGTGGTCAAGTTACTGAATTAGCTCGTTCAGGGATGGCGGTAGGTATTGCTGGATTATTCTTAGAATCACATCCTGATCCAAGTCATGCAAAATGTGATGGTCCATCAGCATTACCGTTAGCAAAACTTGAACCATTCTTAAAACAGATGAAAGCCATTGATGAA
The DNA here is from genome assembly GCF_026536985.1 of Gilliamella sp. B2772. Lineage (NCBI taxonomy): Bacteria > Pseudomonadati > Pseudomonadota > Gammaproteobacteria > Orbales > Orbaceae > Gilliamella > Gilliamella sp. B2772. The sequence goes on from NZ_JAFNNB010000001.1 coordinate 177,314, forward strand.
TTAGTAAAAAGTTTTGAAGAGCTAGATACTGAAAACTAATTGCGCTATCAATTCCTAAGAGAAATGTTATACATTTCTCTTTTTTTACCTATTACTCACCCCATTAAACTTATTCATTTCATGACTAATTCTGCCCATAATTTCATGACTTAAAAACCATCAAAAAAATAGAGCTTGATTAATTTATCACGTAAAAAAAGAGCCAAAAATCCCACAAAAATAAGCCGAATTCTCATCATTTTGGTGATTTAGATCACGAATTTAGATTAATTAATTTGCGAACTAAAATATGTTTATGCATTATAAAAATGCATATTTGTCCAATCTCCACCTAAATATGTTTCGTAGTTTAGAAAGCAATTCAAAGTAATAACGAATTTAGTTTGGCTTATAGCATCCGATTAAAGCAATTTAGCGGTCAGTTATATAAATATGGGAATGAAATTATGAGTCTGGATAATGCACTTGGTTTACCCTATCGTTTTAATCATTTTACTAAACTTTTTTTATCGATAACCATTTTAACCAGTATATGCCCCGCACAAGCTCAGTATGCTAGTGAATTTATTGATGATGCATCATTAACCGGTAACGTATTTTTTTGGAATCGTGATCGAGAAAGAAAAAATATTGAAGAACATAAATATGAAAAAAACCTCAGGCACTCATCATTCAACACAAATTTAGATTTTAGATCAGGCTATATTGCTGATCACCTTGGTATTGAACTGGGCGGATATGGTGCATGGGAAGTCAGTAACGGTGGCAATGGTCATCCTAATGAAATTGGTTTTAGTGGCGCACGCACCCGCTGGGGTGAGGATTGGAAAAAAGATGTCAGTGGTGTGAGCTTTTATAAAGCACAGGTCAATTTTAAGCAAGATGAATTATTTTGGCTAAAAGCCGGTTTTATTCAGCCATCTGGTCAAACACTATTAGCCCCTCACTGGAGTTTATTACCGGGTACTTATCGAGGTTTTGAATTAGGCACAACGCTCGATTTTGATCAAGCTGGTGCCTTATCGATGTCTTATATGTGGACAGATAAATATAAAGCCCCATGGTACAAACGCCTTTATGAATTTAAACAATGGGGAAAAGGGAAGAAGATTGATTATCTACACTCAGCCGGTTTGAAATATGACTTTAAAAATGATTTAGTGTTAGAAACCGCCTTTGGTCAAGCCAAAAATTACATGAATCAATATTTTGGTAAAGCATCTTATAAAACAGACATGCTTGATAATCCGTTAACCATGAGTTATCAATTTTATGGCGCCAAAGACCAGTCTCATAAAGGGGATAAGGTCTATGACGGCTTAGCATGGTTACAAGCAGCAACATTAGCTTACCAAGTTGGACCAGTTGGTTTACGCCTTGAAGGGGTAGCAATTAAGGCTGAAGGTAAACAAGGCTTCTTTTTACAACGTATGACGCCAGATTATGCTTCATCTAATGGACGACTAGATGTTTGGTGGAACTCACGATCGGACTTTAATGCTAATGGTGAAAAAGCCCTATTTGCTGAAGTGACTTATGACTTAGGGAATCTATCAACGTATCTAACCGGCTGGAGAACGGGGGCATCTTATGCTTTTGGTTGGGATGCAAAACCAAATTCAATAGCAAAAAATCAAAAGAATCGCTTAGTTGAATCAGCTTACAATTTTGATTTAGGCTACACTATTCAAGACACTTGGGCTAAGGACACCTCTTTCCAATTACATTACACCAAATATAATAACCATGAAAATCATATCAACAGTTGGGGTGGTGGATATGGCAACATTTTCCAAGATGAACGAGATATCAAGTTTATTGTCACAATACCTTTCACTGTGTTTCAAGCAAAGCAAAAATAGGGAAATATTATGAAAAAATCTAAAATATTGTTTACTTCAATCGTTTCTCTGCTAAGTTTTGGAGTAGCTTCTTCGGCTTACGCTTCTCAGAAAATTGTTGATGAAATAAGTTCAAAGCTTAGTGTCAAATATACTATTGTTGATAATCAAGCTGGTGAACATGGTGTTGATTGTGCAATTTTAGGTGCTGATTGGGCATCTTGTTTCAAAGCCACAATCTCGTTAAACAATGATGGCGAAGCTATCAACGACAAAGATTGGGCAATCTATTTTAGTAGTATCAGAATGATATTGGCGGTTGACAATGATCAATTCAAAATCACTCATCTTACCGGTGATCTTCATAAAATAGAGCCAACTGAAAAATTTACCGGATTTCCGGCTAAAGCCAGCATAGATATACCTATTATTGGTGAGTATTGGCAGTTAAGCGAATCGGATGTTATCCCTCGTTGGTATGTAACATCCACCGACGCCACACCAAAAGTGATCAGTAATACTGAATTGGATGATTTTGTTTCCCTAACCGGTGAACAGTGGAAGCGCACGCCCGATGATCATAATATTTTAATGACGACGGTTAATCGATTTGAACGTAATGCCGATATTAAGCCACTTGATAAAAAGGTCATGCGCGGGCAAATTATTCCAACGCCGGTGAAACTTACCCTTGCTGAAAAAGATATACAGCTTGGTAAAAATGGCATTCATCTTCAATTAAAAGGACTTAATGACGCCAGCTTAGCCGTACTCAATCAACAATTTAACAATTTAAATATCCCATTAACAGATAAAGGTTATAAGATTCTAGCAAATGTTGATGCGACCAAATTTAAAAATGGCGTATCAGGTGCTTATCAACTGAATATTGGCGATAAGCAAGCGACTATAACTGCCTTTGATGAACGGGGAATTTTTTATGGTGTAGAATCGATCTTATCGTTGATTCCTGTTAACGAAAACCCAACCATTGCTATGCTAAAAGTCGAAGATTACCCACGCTTTGACTATCGTGGCATTATGTTAGACACCGGACGTAACTTTAAAACAAAGCAAGCGATGTTAAGATTACTCGATCAAATGGCGAGTTATAAATTAAACAAATTCCATTTTCACCTTAGTGATGATGAAGGATGGCGAATTGAGATCCCAGGTCTTCCGGAATTGACCGAGGTCGGTAGCAAGCGTTGTCATGATCTGAGCGAAAACAAATGCCTATTACCGCAATTAGGATCAGGACCTGATAGTGATAATTTAGGTAGTGGCTACTTTAGTCGTGATGATTACATTGAAATTGTCAAATATGCTAAAGATCGCTTTATTGAGGTGATCCCTGAAATTGATATGCCAGCACATGCCAGAGCGGCAATTGTGTCTATGGAAGCACGTTATCAACGCCTAATGCAAGAAGGTAAACAAGCAGAAGCTAATGAGTTTCGTTTAGTTGATCCAAGTGATGATTCAAATACCACAACGGTACAATTTTACGATCGAAAAAGTTACCTAAATCCTTGCTTAGATTCATCTAAACGCTTTGTCGATAAAGTGATCACTGAAATTGCCAAAATGCATAACCAAGCAGGACAACCACTGACTGTTTGGCACTTTGGCGGTGATGAAGCCAAAAATATTCGACTTGGTCCGGGATATCAAGATATCCACGCAAAAGAAACGGGTAAAGGCTTAATCGATCAAAGCATTGAAGATCTACCGTGGGCAAAATCCCAAGCCTGCCAAACATTGGTTAAACAAGGCACCATCAAAGATATAAAACATCTACCGAGTTATTTTGCTATTGAAGCCAGTAAAATAGTTAAAAATCATGGCATCAATCACATGCAAGCATGGCAAGACGGCGTAAAATATGCCGAAAGTGCCAAAGACTTCGCTGTCGATAAAGTCACTGTTAACTTTTGGGACACACTTTACTGGGGTGGTTTTGACTCAGCGAGTGAATGGACCAACAAAGGTTATCAAATAGTGATATCGAATCCTGATTATGTTTATCTTGATTTTCCTTACGAAGTTAATACGTTAGAACCCGGTTATTATTGGGCTACTCGTTTTAATGATGAACGTAAAATATTTAGCTTCGCGCCGAATAACTTACCCCAAAATGCTGAAACATCCGTTGATCGTGATGGAAACCCATTCAATGCTAAAGGCACGTTAGATTGGTCTGGCAGTTACGGCTTATCAGCACAACTATGGAGCGAAATTGTTCGTACTGATAATCAGATGGAATATATGATATATCCAAGGTTAATAGCGGTCGCGGAACGAGCATGGCATCAAGCTGATTGGGAAATTGCTTACCAAAAAGATCGTGAATTTTCGAAAGGAACGACGCATTATGTCGATCAAAACCAATTACTTAAAGATTGGACATTATTTGCTAATTTAGTGGGACAACGCGAATTATCCAAATTTGATTTAGCCAAAATTGCTTATCGCTTACCGACACCGGGGGCGAAAATTGAAAATGGTAAACTCATTGCTAATATCGTCTATCCGGGATTAGCCATTGAATATTCAACTAATCAAGGCGAAAGTTGGCAGCGTTATAAAGGACCCGTTGCCATTAACAATGTTGAACATGTATTGGTTCGTAGTGTCTCTCCAAATCAGAAAAGAACCAGTAGGGCTGTAGGCTTAAAAATGTAAAATATAATTCTTATCCGCTATTTTAGCGGATAAGAATAAATCCCAAAAAGTTGAAGGGTGATTAAGAAGGGGGATTAATTAGTGCAAAGTTTCCACATCTTCAGCATCATCATCACTGCCATCCTCGAAGTAGGTTCCCCAACCGTCATAATTAACCCCGAATTGGTTTGCCAATGTAATCACCTGAGCAATTTGATTATTGATTGACTCAGCATTTAACGGACTTTCAGCGATAATATCAAAACCAATAACAACATTGCCTTCATCATCAACATCCTCATCAGGATCGGTTGCTTCATAGCCTAATTTATAAGCTTCTACTGCCACTTTTTCGAGCTGATCGAAGTTTTGTGATGAAATATGGTGCTCAATAATATACATAGCATGTGGATCACTACCGTCTTCTAAAAGTTCCTGAATAATAGCAAGAGTGTCTTGCTGAGCAAGCTGAATTTGATCTTTCATAATATACCTTTTAGTGGTCGTGCAAATTGTGTGGTATATTACACGTTTAAAAATAATTTTCGAGAAAAAAGTGATTGTCGACTTACATTCGCACACAACTGCATCAGATGGCATCTTAACGCCAACTGAACTGGTTAAAAGAGCTGCAGATAATCAAATCAACATGCTAGCTATCACCGATCACGATACGATCAAAGGTTTGCCTGAAGCAAAAGAGGCTATCGTGCGTGAAAACTTACCAGTAAAATTGATTCATGGTGTAGAGATATCGACGATATGGAAAAATAGCGAAATTCATATTGTTGGATTGAATGTCGATATTGAAAATTCGCAGTTGCTTGAATTGTTATTAGTCCAAGAAAAAGGCCGAATTGATAGAGCAATAAGCATTAGTGAAAAATTGGCTAAAGTCAATATTCACGACGCTTATCAACAAGCCCAACAATATTCGAAAGGCGATATCGTTTCTCGAGCCCATTTTGCTCGCTTTTTAGTGGCTAATGGTTATGTCAAAGATATGAAACGAGCATTTAAAAAATACCTAGGCAAAGGTGGTTATGCTTATGTTCCGGCCAATTGTTGCGGTATTGCTGATGCGATTAATGCCATTCATTCTGCTGGTGGACAAGCTGTATTAGCACACCCATCTCGTTATGATTTGACCCTAACTAAATTAAAATTATTAATTAGTGAATTTAAAACATTCGGCGGTGATGCGATTGAAGTTTCACAAAGCCGACAAACACAAGATGATTTACAAAAACTAGCCAAACTGGCTAATGAATTTGAGTTATTGGCTTCGCAAGGCTCTGATTTTCATGATTTGGTTAATTATCTTGATTTAGGTAAAACAACACCATTGCCGGGTAGCGTAACACCTATATGGCATGATTGGGTATAAATTAAACCGTGATGAAAAACCCCGTTCCTCACATTTTTTAACCAGCAATCAACAAAGAAGAATATTATGAGCCAAACATTTTATGTTCACCCAGATAATCCACAAACAAGATTATTAGATCAAGTTGTCAAAATATTAAATGACGGCGGTGTGATAGCATTTCCGACTGATTCCGGTTATTCGCTAGGTTGTTTGCTTGATAACAAGTATGGTGTAGATCGCATTTGCCAAATTCGCAACCTTGATAAACACCATAACTTCACCTTAATGTGTCGTGATCTATCCGAACTCTCATCATATGCGTTCGTTGATAACACCACTTTTCGGTTGCTAAAAAACAATACACCAGGAAAATACGTCTTCATCTTACCTGCAAGTAAAGAAGTGCCACGACGCTTAATGAACGAAAAACGCAAAACCATAGGACTTCGCATTCCCGATAATAAAATAGATTTAGCGCTTCTAGAATTACTTGGACAACCTTTAATGACCACCACGCTAATTTTACCTAACGAAAATGAAGCCCAGTCTGATCCTGAAGAGATAGAAGATAAAATCGGTCATCAACTTGATGCCATCGTTCATGGTGGCTATATCAGCGAACAACCAACCACAGTTATTGATCTAACTCACGATTATCCTGATATTATTCGGGAAGGAAGTGGTGATACTTCACCTTTTAAATAAAAAAAATTAAACATTATATAGGGAAAGAAATGAAGAAAATAATGGCACTTATTTTAATTATAAGTATTGGATTAATGTCATTGGTACTCTATCTATCGATAAAACAGATCAATTTTATCAACTCTTCACTAAGTACTACCGGCACCGTTATTGACTTTGAAGAGTCGTATTCAAAAGATTCTAATGGCAATCGATCCGTATCTTATTATCCTATCTTTCAATTTGTTGATACTCAGGAACAAGTCAGAAAGGTTAAATCAAATGTTGGTAGTAATCCTTCAGCTTATCAGAAAGGTGATGTGGTTGATATTATCTATGATCCGCAAAACGCTGATCATGCTAAAATTAACGATACTTTCTCAATGTGGCTTGGAGAAATAATTTTAGGCATACTCGCAAGCCTACTATTTTTAACAAGTGGTGGTTATTTTTATTTTAAATCCAAAAAAAATAAACTAAAACGAGCATTGTTAGCAAGTGGCCGACAAATTGAAGCCAAGATAAATTCGATTGAAAAAAATACTGCATTAACTGTCCGAGGTCGCTCTCCTTACATCATTTATAGTCAGTGGCAAGACAGAACAGCACCCGATGAGATTCATCTTTTTAAAAGTGAAAACATTTGGTTTGATCCAAAACCTTTCATTAATCAAGAGACAATAACCGTCTATATTGATGAAGCAAACCCAAAACGTTATTATGTCGATATACGTTTTTTACCCAAGGTAAAATAAACCAACTTTAGATAAAGATACCTGTGAAGGTAGCGAGGCAAAATGAAAAAATTGAATTCTGAAAAATTACAAAAAGTATTAGCCAATTTAGGCAATGGTTCTCGCCGTGAGATTGAAGCCATGATCGTAGCTGGCAAAATTAGCGTTGACGGTAAAATAGCAACGCTAGGTGATCGCGTTGACGTCAATGCCAACCCTAAAATTCGCATCAACGGCCACTTAGTCCAGTTAAGAAGCAAAGAAAAAGAAGTCTGTCGTGTACTAGCTTACTATAAACCAGAAGGGGAGATCTGCTCTCGCCATGATCCGCAAGGTCGTGCAAACGTATTTGAACGATTACCACGAATAAAAAACGCACGCTGGATCAATATTGGTCGGCTTGATATTAATACCTCTGGATTATTACTCTTCACAACCGATGGCGAACTAGCCAACCGCCTTATGCACCCAAGGCATGAAATCGAACGGGAATATGCGGTACGAGTATTCGGCAATATTACCGACCAACAACTGAATCAACTTCGCAAAGGTGTACAGCTTGAAGATGGTCCAGCCGCATTTAACTCTATCAAACCACAAGGTGGGGATGGCTTAAATCAGTGGTTCAATGTGGTTATTACTGAAGGTCGCAACCGAGAAGTCCGTCGCATGTGGGAAGCCGTAGGTGTTCAAGTTAGCCGATTACTCCGAATTCGCTATGGTAATATCACCTTACCGAAAGGCTTATCTAGGGGTACATGGATGGAACTAGGCATAGACTCGGTTAATTACTTACGACAATTAGTAGGCTTACCAGAGGAAGTAAAAAGCTTTACCAGCAAATCAACCTCAGAAAAACGCATTCCAAAACGGGTAAAACTCAATCCAAGAACGAATAAACGCGTAAGCAAAACTCGCATTTAAAGTGCGATTAACCCTTAAATAAAATATTATTTAAGGGTTAAAAATCAATCCGCCAACCAATCTTAACTTCTTTCATCAAGATGATCCCTTTTTATCAATAGACCCATGAATTAAAACAATTATACGCATAATCTATCTTCAAATTTCTACAACTTTAATCAAAGCAGATTAAATAGTGAAAAGACGATACGCAAGTAAGCTAAAAATAAAAAAATAAAGAGAAATGAAAACTATCGTCTATAAACAAAAAAATCCCACAAAAAGTGAGATTTTATAAAAATTTAAAATCAGATTTCTAGGCAATTATTCAAGCCCTAAAACCATTCGCCCATTTTTGGTTGCAACATTCACCACATTATCTAAATCAGTATAACGACAACCCGTCACGAGTAATTTAAGCTCTTCCCACATATTACCGGTTGAAAAAGGTAACATATAATCACTCACATTATCCGTACCGATCGCAACAGGAATACCCGCAGCAGCCAGTTCATCCACAGGCGTTAAAGAATTGCGAGTAGGGCCATGTTCTTCACGACGAGGACTATCAATCCAAGCAAATGGACAAGCAATCACCATCATCTTTGCCTCTTTCATTTTTTGATAAAGTTTCTGGCGATATTCCAAACTATGCGCAGTAATCGAAATACTATGAATGGCGACCACCTTACCATGCATACCATGCTCAATAGTTTTGTCGGTAAGTTGCTCAGTCTCGATCTCATCTGATGAATTAAATTGATCAACATGCACATGTACCATTTTGCCTAATGATTTACCTGTTTGCATCAACACATCTAAATGGAGAAGCCCCATACCTTCACCATGATCACGCTCATCACGACGAGGCAAGCCACCGATAATATCGACTAAATCAGCCCCTTTATCAAACCAATAACGCGCCTCTTTATCAATAACGCCCTTAAGCGTTTGGTTCACTAATTTAATGGTAATATCTTTTTTATACGTCTCACGCGCCCGCAGAGCACCTCGAATCGCCCGTTCCTCAGCAATCGGATCAATATCAACAAACGACCCCATTGCTGACACACCTTGCTCAATCATCCGCTCAACAGCCATGCTAAAATGGCGATAATAATCATCTTCGCTCATAGCGGCTTTTACTTTATCAAGCGTATCCCATTTCTCAATCAACGTCTGTTTTTGATAGACATCAAAACTATCAACCGTAATGGTAAAAGCACGGTCTGCGTGCATATGTGAATTAACCCAACCACCATTTTGCTTAATTTTATTCATCAAATATGCTTTTAAACTTTGATCTCGACTCGTTGATAACAGGGTTTTACTATCGGTCATAATGGGCCTCTACAATTGAGTTACTTTTAAAATTAATTGGACAAAAAAAATCCCCCAAAAAGGAGGATCAAACTACTTTACATTCATTATTGTTTAGGACTGCAAAATTACAATTTGTCATAAATAGTTAACTTTAATCTTGAATAAATTGCAGAGAATTCTAATCATTTGAATGATAAGATCAAGCACTTTAAATTAAAAAATATTTAAACAAATGAAATGGTTAAAGTATTATTTTTGAGATTTTAACCCAACCAAACCACCATAAAATAGTCTATAGTTTCTAAACAAATAACCCAAACTTAGCTAACTGATTATTTAATAATAATTAACGAGAGTCGAAAAAATGAGATTAACATCATCAATGTAAAAATAATTGAGGAGTCTATACCGTCACAATATTGTATTGACTGCAAATTTAATAATTTATCAGCACAAAACAATAAAAGGGTTAATTCCAAACTCAACACAGCGCGACCAAATTTAACGCCAATGTTTACTAATCAAGGTGATATTCAGAAAAATTAGTAAAATCTTTAGAAAATGCCAAGTCATAACAATAATAGACAATCATTAAACCCAGTGAACGCCTTCTACACAATATTCTTAATCCCAATAAATAATATCTAAAGACAGCTTAAAAGCGTTGAAAACGGATAATCTTTTTAATAAAAAAGTTGAGGAGTGGGGTTTTTGATCTTCTAAATTCCATTTCAAAATTATTTAATGATCAACGTCATTGATTTTAAACTCAAAGATAAAATTTTCAGGATCAATAATCACATTTTTAAAGATTTGTAATTGCAACATCTTCAATTAAAACAGCAATTAACCAAATATCATTTTGATCCTATTTAGATCTTATTTACTAAAGTTAACGCAAATGAGCGAAAAAAGTGTTGCAACGTGTTTTTCCAATCACTATACTTTTTACGCGGTTTAGTTACGAGGCTAAAACGTAGCTTAGAAGTGTAAAATTTCAAATAAATCAAAAAACTACTTGACAGGATTGTCGTACATGTTCTATAATTTTCAACAGGCAACAGGCAACAGGCAACTTGGCCAACCTATAATTTAAATTCGTCTAAGTTCAGCTCCCATCTTAAATTTTCCACTGACGTTTATTTTTCTACTGAATCAAGTGAAATTCAGCGAATTTTCGCGCGATCCTTTTTTCGATCCTTTTCTCAATTATCCCGGCAGATTGTTTTTTTTGTGGCTCTTTTTATTCCTTTTTCGGGGCACGCATTAACTTCACAGACAACTAGGAATGCGATACAGGGTAGTGCGCCGTATTTGACTTTCGACGGTGGTCGTACTCGTATTGTTAATACTAACGATCTGCTTGGTATTACACTATCTGATGGTAAACATTATACGCCTTCTACCAATTCTTCATCTATAACCCCAATCGTCTTACCGGTTGCAGGTCAGAGTTTTGCTGATATTCGTATGTTGGTCCCTACTAATACTAATTCAGTCGCTTTAAGTTCTCTTATCGGTCCGCCTTATAACTATTGGGGGGATGAAGATGGTGATTCTGGCATTACTGCTACAGGTTCTTTAAGTTTATCTATCGTCGATAAATATGGTCAATCTGTATCACGTAGTACAGTGCCAACAATTTGTAAGGCACCTTATAAGTTTACCTTATCAAGTACTAACGGCACATTATCTACACGTTATGGCGTTCCCAATCGTAGTGATTTCAGTGCAAGTAGTGTAACTTATTACATCAACCCTAACGTTACACCGATGGTTTGTTTTGCCAGACCTAATTCAGGTGGTTATGCTGGCCCAGCTTTGATATGGGACCCTACTAAGGGTTTTCTCACTCAGTCAAATGAGCCATCCTCTTACGGTCAAAACTTTCCTACTACTGGTGCTAATGGATTGTATTTTGATTTACTTATTAGTGGCAGTAGTCAGGCGTTGTCTTGGCCTCCAATATCTCAGGGTGGTATCACAGTTAAAATGACTAATTCTACAGCTACAAGCGTTCGTGTTACTTTAACTGGTCCTTCCGCTACTAGATTCCAGATTAATTCAGACAATCCTAGTCGTATTTCCAAACCTTCTTTGCCTCAGACCTTCGAGTTGGTCGGTCGTGATGGTCAAGGTAATCCAGTTGTTAAATATGGTTTTACTTTGAAGCAGTGGTTCGTCCACCGTGTTTCTTGGAATGGCAATTATTCTCCTGCCTTATCTTGGTGTAATGGTATCGGTTATCGAATGCCTCGCGTAAAGGATTTAACCAATGCAGTTCGTAAAGATTTAGTTGTACCTAGTGCCACTCCTTCCTCATTTGGTAATAGTTTTATGCGTCATATAGGTTCGGGTTTTTTCACTGAGTGGGGTTATAATACCGTTGGCACCGCCTTCGAACTTTTTTTCTGGACTAGTGACTCCATTGGTCGTGACCAGGTTATCGTGGGTACGCAGCGTGGTAATGTGGTGAGGCAGAGCCTCTTAGGCAGCGACGGACTTTGTGCCTATCCTTAGTTTTTATTTCTTCGTCCTTAATCCTTAGGGCGGGGGGCATAAAAAATAGTGTTGAGTCATTAAAAGTAAGCTAAGAGTCAACGTCGTTTAGCCATAAAAAGCGAGTTTGTGGCTTAGCGACGTTTGAATTACCCGCCTCGGCGGGTTTATTTTTGCATTTTTTTATCTCAAAAAAAGTTGAGGAGCGGGGTTTTGGGGGGGCTAAATCCTACTTTTTAATGTTGTTTTATATGAATAATCCAGCTTTAAGCTGTGGTGTTTAGTTGTGTTTTTATATCAAAAAGTTGAGGATTTTTTTTGGGGGATAAATTTCGTTTTATAAAACTCCCCTCAATTTTAAACGCTGAAATTTTTAAGATGTTTTTAAGTGTCGATATACCACCGATATTGAACAATATCGGTGGCTGGTTTTGTTACATTTTTTCAACCGTTTTAATACCAAGCATATCTAAACCGGTTTTAAGGGTTTTTGCTGTTAAAGATGCCAGTTTTAGACGGCTATGTTTCAAGTCTTCATTTTCGGCTGCCAAAATTGGGCAGTGCTCATAGAAGCTAGAGAATAGGGTGGCGATATCATACAAATAGGCGCACAGCACATGCGGTGTGCCTTCTGCAGCAACGGTTGAAACGGTTTCATCAAATTGAATTAATCGAATTGCTAATGTTCGCTCTTTGTCCGTGCCTAAATTGATATTACCAGTTAAGCTATCTTCGTTGATATTTGATTTTCTAAACACCGACAGTACGCGTGTATAGGCATATTGTAGATATGGTGCAGTATTGCCTTCAAATGACAACATGTTATCCCAATCAAAAACATAATCGGTGGTACGATTTTTGGATAGGTCGGCATATTTCACTGCGCCAATCGCCACAGCATCAATCACTTTGGCAAGTTCTGTTGGTGAAAGATCGGGATTTTTACTTTTAATTAGTGCTTCTGCACGCTCTGTTGCTTCGTCAAGCAGGTCGTTTAATTTTACGGTATCACCTGAGCGAGTCTTAAACGGCTTGCCGTCTTTACCTAACATCATACCAAACATGTGGTGTTCAAGTTTTAAGGATTCTGGTACATATTTCGCTTTATGCACGATATCCCAAACTTGTTCTAGATGTTGGTGTTGACGTGAATCGGTATAATATAAAATACGTTCAGCATGGAGTGTTTCGTAACGATATTTTACACAGGCAATGTCGGTTGTTGCATAAAGATAGCCACCATCACGTTTTTGGATAATAACGCCCATTGGTTCGCCTTCTTTATTTTTGTATTCATCTAAAAAGACGACGATGGCACCGTCACTTTCAACCGCTAATTTTTTCTGTTTTAGATCGGCAACAATGCCTGGTAGCATACTGTTATAGATGCTTTCGCCCATTGTATCTTCAACCGATAAGGTGACATTAAGGCGTTTATATGTGGCAATGTTTTGTGTCATGGTGATATCCACCAATTTTCGCCACATTTCACGGCAATATTGATCACCACCTTGAAGTTTTACGACATAATTACGGGCTTTTTCGGCAAAGGCTTCGTCTTCGTCGTAATGTTTTTTAGCTGCGCGATAGAACGATTCTAAATCTGAAAGTTCCATATCGTTGGCATGTTCGTTTTCCATTTTTTCAAGGTAGGCGATTAACATCCCAAATTGGGTTCCCCAATCACCAACATGGTTGGCACGGATAACATTATGACCAAGAAAGCTTAATACTCGGACACTAGCATCACCAATAATAGTTGAGCGTAAATGGCCGACGTGCATCTCTTTTGCTACGTTTGGTGCAGAGTAATCAACCACAATAGTTTGTGGTTTGGCTGGTAAAGTAATATTCAGTTTATCACTATTTAGCGCGACTTCGTTTTGTTCAGCAATCCAACTATCTTTTAAAAAGATATTAATAAAACCAGGACCGGCGATCTCGATTTTATCGGCAATATCATCAATATCAAGATGTTGTAAAACTTTTTCAGCTAATGCTCGTGGTGGCATTCCCAATTTTTTAGCGGTAGACATGATACCATTTGCTTGGTAGTCACCAAATTGGGCTTTAGCTGATTGCTTGATTAAAGCGTCGCAGTTTTTATCAGCACCCGCCATAATCATTGCTTGAGAAACACGTTGTGTTAATAGTTGTTGAATATTCACACTGAACCTAATCGATTAAAATAAAATGCCCAATATAATACTGATAAATTGATAAATTGTCACTGTGGGATTAGTTAAGGACAAGTAAATAGCTGATTCTTTTATAAACGAAAATTTTTTTATTTAGATGTAATTTATTAACTTAATTATAAAATAGATAAAAAAATAAAGAGAAAACAGGTGCCGAAATTTGTTTAACTGCCTGATTATCAATATCCTTTTGCTCTTTTCAACTTCGGTGTTTGCTCAAGACCATCTGCAAGAACTCAGATTCACAATTGACAAAATAGTATGATAATTATGGTGAAAATATCCTTTTGAATGAATATGCAAAACTCACTCCCCCCTTAAATAAGCAAGAAATCGATTTTCCGATTACAAATGGGGCTAAGCGGAAATTTTATAAAGCTATCAGTTTGATCAAGTGCAGTTACTCTCTTCCAAAATCATAGATAAGTTTGCAGGCAACCGTTGAAGGTAACTATTTACAATTATACCTTCACCCTCTAAACTAATGTCGTTCTCAACGGGGTGCCCTAGTGGGCTGAGAGTGTCAGATTGACTGACATAACTCGTCGAACCTGAACTGGATAATGCCAGCGGAGGGATTTGAGTTATTATATCTGCTCAAACCTTTTGTCTTTTACCTATTTCTTTGGAGGCAAAATGTTTTGTAAAAACTTTTTACTACCTGTTATTTTTCTATTTTCACTTTTTAGCCCATTAGCCAATGCAGAACTGCCTACTTTGACGGTTTATAGCTATAATTCATTTATGTCACAATGGGGACCCGGTGAGGCAATCAAAAAAGGGTTTGAAGCTCAGTGCAATTGCCAACTTGAGGTTGTGACATTAGGTGATGGTGTGTCGGTTTTAAATCGTATTCGCCTTGAAGGCGATAAAACGAATGCGGATGTTATTTTAGGGTTAGATAACAACCTATTAGAGCAAGCCAAACAAGCGAATATTCTTATTCCTCATCAAATCGCTAAACCCGACAATCTCAACACCAATTGGTGGGATGATAGTTTTATGCCTTATGATTTTGGTTATTTTGCTTTTATCTACAATAATAACAAAGTCAAAAATCCACCTCATTCTTTACATGAACTGGTTGAAAATAAAGCAGGTTGGAAAATCATCTACCAAGATCCAAGAACCAGTACACCAGGACTTGGTTTACTATTTTGGGTAAAAAAAGTTTATGGTGATAAAGCAGCAGAAGCGTGGCAACAAATCGCTAAAAACACGGTGACGGTCACCAAAGGTTGGAGCGAAGCTTATGGTATGTTTTTAAAAGGCGAAGCGGATTTTGTACTTAGTTACAGTACATCGCCAGTGGCACATATCATTAATGAAAACGAGCATCACTACGAAGCAGCTATTTTTGATGAAGGGCACTATCGTCAAGTTGAAGTAGCCGGAATTATTAAATACAGTCAAGAAATTGACCTAGCGCGCCAATTTTTACGTTATTTGCTGACACCTGAAGTCCAACACCAATTTGCTGAGAAAAATGTGATGTATCCGATTATCAAAACGGATCTACCTAATGCCTTTGCGCAAATTAATTCGGTCAATAAATCGTTAGAATTTGAGCCAGCAGAGATTGAAAAACATCAAAAAGCTTGGATTCGAGAATGGCAATCGGCAATTAGTAAATAGATCCGTATCGCCAATGTTGAAATTTAAATCGTTATTACCCGGAATGAGTGCAGCGAGCTTAATACTCATTATCTTAAGCTCGGCGCTTATTGCTATTTGGCGATTTGCCTTAGAGTCAGGAAATTTGACGATTTATCTTGATAGTTATGTGCTTCATATTGTTTGGATCACTTTTTATCAAGCTTTGTTATCGACAATACTTTCGCTGGCATCAGCAATATTAATGGCCAAGGCGCTCTCCTTTATTGATTTTAAAGGTAAAAAGTTACTGATAAAAATAATGCCAATTACCTTTATTTTACCCGCTTTGGTGGTTGTGACAGGGTTGTTGTCGGTATATGGGCAACAAGGTTTACTGGCTTACATTTGCCAAGTACTGCATATCCCATTTTCATTTCCTATTTATGGCTTGCAAGGTATTTTGTTGGCTCATGTTTTTTTGAATTTTCCTTATGCTTGTGTGCTCTTTTACAAAACATTAAACAGTGTTGCTATAGAACAAAGACAGTTAGCGGCACAACTTAATTTTTCAACACTTACCTATTTTAAATTACTTGAATGGCCGTTACTGCGTAGACAAATATTGCCTATGGCAGCACTTATTTTTATGCTCTGTTTTTCGAGTTTTGCCATTGTGCTTGCATTGGGTGGTGGTCCCAAATATACCACGCTGGAAGTGGCTATTTATCAAGCAGTGCGAGACTTTGATCTATTACAAGCCGCATTACTATCTTGCGTGCAGTTGGTTTGCTGTATTGTTTTTATCAGCTTGATGCAGAAAATAAATAGAAATGATAGAAAGCTGAGTGTTAAATTTAGTCACTCCAACTATCAATTACCGATAACCAATTGGTTAAAAATGATTAGTATGATAATTATCGTAATAGGGGGATTATTTATATTGTCCCCGATGATTACTATACTTTTTCAAGGTTTCTATTTTTTCCAAATATCATTACTCACATCGATATTGCAACAAGCTTTACTCTATTCAATCCTTATTGCTATAGGTTCGGCTATGATAGCGATGTTACTTGGGTTACTTTTGCTATGGACCAATTGCCGACTATTGATTAACCAACAACGTCAATTAAGTAATCGGCTTATGATGGTTGCCTCCTTGATATTAGCTATACCAAACATGGTATTAGCATCGGGATTGTTTTTATTGTTATTCGGTTTTAGTCATAACACTGTTTTTATCTGCTTATTAATTATGGTTTGTAATGGGTTAATGGCGTTACCTTTCATCCTTAAAAATTTAGCTACGCCGATGTATGATATTACTGCACGCTATTGGCAATTAACTCAAACCCTTAATATCAATGGATTAATGCATTTTTATTTGGTCGATTTTAAGGGGTTAAAAAGCCTTATGTTGATGAGTTTTGCCCTTGCTGCCATATTGTCATTGGGCGATTTTGGGGTAATAGCTCTGTTTGGCGGGCAGTCGGTGACCACGTTACCTTATTATTTATATCAACAGATATCGCATTATCATTATCAAGAAAGTATCGTGACAGCCGCGATATTATTACTTTTATCTTTTAGTTTATTGGTTGTGATGGATTATGATCGAACTTCAAAAAATTGAATATCAATATGACAACTTCAACATGCACTTTACGCTAAATATTGCGGCTAAAGAGCGGGTTGTTATTGTCGGACCAAGTGGCGCGGGCAAAAGTACATTACTTAGCTTGATTGCGGGGTTCATCTTTCCTAAATCAGGACAAATCATTTTAAATAACCAAAATGTCACAACAACGTTACCCGGTAAACGCCCTGTCTCGATGCTATTTCAACAAAATAACTTATTTAGCCATCTAACGGTTGAACAAAATATTGCTTTAGGCATCAAGCCGACATTAAAACTGAGTCGAGCTGAACAAACGACTATTAATGATATTCTGGTTCGTGTCGGGCTGGAAGGCTTTAACCATCGCTATCCCGAACAGCTATCGGGTGGTCAACGGCAACGCGTGGCTTTGGCTCGCTGTCTTATACAACATCGTCCTATACTATTATTAGATGAGCCATTTTCTGCTCTTGACCAAGCTCTTCGCTTTGAAATGTTGGCATTGGTGAATCAGGTTTGTAGTGAATTTAATCTGACCTTAATGATGGTATCGCATTATTTGGATGAGTCACTTAGCCATTTTTCCCGCTGTGTGGTTATTGAAAATGGAAACGTCATTTTTAATGCAGAACCAAAAAAGCTAGCTGAAAATCAAGAGATAGCTAAATTGTTAGGGATAAGTTATTATTCATAATTAGTGTCCTCAGTAAAAAAAGTTGAGGAACGGGGTTTTTGGGGTTCTAAATTCTGCTTTGCAATGTTGTCTCAAATAAGTAATTCCGCTTTAAACTGTGGCGCTTTTTAGTAGCTGTGTTTTTCTATCAAAAAAAGTTGAGGAGCGGGGGTTTTGAGGTTTTAGATTTCACTTAAAACTTTTAAATGATCATAACCACTATTTTAAATACTAAAATAATTTTTTCAGGATCAATAACCGTGATTCTAAAGATTTGTAATGATAGTCTTTAATTAAAACAGTGCTTAATCAATTATAATTTAGATCCTTTTTAGATCATCTTTACAAAAGTTAACGCAAATGAGCGAAAAAAAGTGTTGCATCGTGTTTTTCCAATCACTATACTTTTTACACGGTTTTAGCTACAAGGCTAAAATTTGATATAAAAGTATAAAATTGTAAATAAATCAAAAAATTACTTGACAAGGTAGTCTAAAATGCATTATAATTTTCAACAGGCAACAGGCAACAGGCAACCTGGCCAACCTATCTTTTAAATTCGTCTAAGTCTAGCGCCCAGTTTAATTTTTTCACTGAAACTTATTTTTCCACGCAATCAAGTGAAATTCTGCGAATTTTCGCGCAATCGCTTCCGCGATCCTTTTCTCGATCGTTTAGCGGATCCTCTTTTCGCACCTTCGATTTTTCTAAATTATCCCGGCAGATTGTTTTTTTCGTGGCGTTTTTCCTTCCTTTTTCGGGCCACGCATTAACTTCACAGACAACTAAGAATGCGATACAGGGTAGTGCACCGTATTTGACTTTCGATGGTGGTCGTACTCGTGTTGTTAATACAAACGGTCTGCTTAGGATTACGTTGTCTGACGGAACTAAGTACACGCCTTCAACCAATACTTCATCTTCTTCAAGACCTATCGTCTTGCCGGTTGCAGGTCAGAGTTTTGCTGATATCCGTATGTTGGTTCCTACTGATACTAATTCAGTCACTTTGAGTTCTCTTATCGGTCCGCCTTATAATTATTGGGGGGATGATGATGGTGATGCTAACGTTACAGCTACAGGTTCTTTAAGTTTATCTATCGTTGATAAATACAATCAAGCAGTATCACGTAGTACCGTTCCAACAATTTGTAAGGCACCTTATAAGGTTACGTTATCCAGTACTAACGGTACATTATCCTCTCGTTACGGTTTTCCTAATCGTAGTGATTTTAGTGAAAGTAATGTGACTTATTACGTCAATCCTAAGGCTGAGCCGGTGGTTTGTTTTGCAAGACCGAATATGTACTATGGTAGGGGTCATGAAGCTGGTCCTTCTTGGATGTGGGACCCTGCTAATGGTTTTCTCACTCAAAAAACAGACCCATCACTTTACGGTCAAAACTTTCCTACAACTGGCGCTAACAAACTGTACTTTGATTTACTTATTAGTGGTGTTAGTCAGCCATTGTCTTGGTCTCGAGTTTCTCGGGGTGGTATCACAGTCACAATGTCTAATCCTACTGCTACAAGCGTACGCGTTACTTTAACTGGTCCTTATGCTGGTCGTATTTCTACTCCATCTTTGCCTCAGACATTCGAGTTGGTCGGTCGTGATAATAATCGTACTCCTGTTGTTAAATATGGTTTTACTTTGAAGCGGTGGTTCGTCAACCGTCTTAATGTGTCTAGTACCACTTATCCTCGTACTTTATCTTGGTGTAATAGTATTGGTTATCGAGTACCTCGCGTAAAGGATTTAACCAATGCATCTTGTCCGCCAGGCTCCTATAACGATTTATCCTGTAGGGGTTCAGTCGGCGCCGCCCCTTCCTCACCTGATAATCATTACCAACGTAGAATTGATTCAGGCTTTTTCACTGAGTGGGGTTCTATGGGAGGATACTCTGGCACTGACTTCGACAGCCAAATGTACTGGACTAGTGATCTGGCTAGTGCCCCGGCTGGTAGCGCCCAGTTTGTCGTGCACTCATCCGAAGGTGAAGTGTCTTGGATTTACCCCAACACCAACCACATCTACATGCTTTGTGCCTATCCTTAGTTCTTATTTCTTCGTTCTTAATCCTTAGTCCGGGGGTGGGGGTGATAAAGAAATAGTGTGAAGTCATTAAAAGTAAGCTGACTCAACGAGTCAACGTCGTTTAGCCATAAAAAAAGCGATTTTGTGGCTAAGCGACAAAAATGCTGGGCACCGAGGTGGTGGTTAAAAATATTGATATTAAAGGAGTAATATAAAATGAATATTGAAGATAAAATAGCGTTAAGTAAAAGTCCGGTTCAGTTTATTGCCGAAGGTAATTTTTTAAAGCTTTATAATCAATCATTATATGTGGTTCAGCAATTATTGGGTTTTAACTTAAAGGTAACTTATCGAAAAAAAGTTGAGGAGTGGGGTTTTTAACCTTATTTTTTATTAAAAATCAAAAATTAACCTTTATTCATTGCTTCTTAAGGTTTTGTTAATCTGTTTTTGTTAGTTTAGTGACACTTCTATTTGTGATTAATGAGGCAAAAGTTGGATAGGAATTTTAGTTGGCGTTCGTTGGTTTATGCGATTTTGTATTTCTGTTACTTTTCTTGTGCTTTGCAACTTTATATTGCGCTGTCAGGTCATGCTAATTTTATTGGGCTTCGTGACTCGATAATTTATAGTATGATTTGGCTGGTGCCTACTCTCTTTTTTCCTAATATTACCAAAAAATTTGCTACCATTTATGGCATTATCGTCGGTGGGTTGTCACTAATTTCGATTGGTTATTTTACGATATATCGACAGGAGTTTTCGCAGAGTGTTTTTTTTGTGATGGCAGAGTCGAATTATAATGAGTCACATGAATTTATTTCCCAGTACCTTAGTATTAAACTCGTCGCCGTGCTGTTGATTTATATTTTGGTTGGGGTGTTTTTGTGGTTTAAGGTTAAACCGGTTTATGTAAAAAATATGACTAAATGGGTAGTGTCGATAATCATTGTGGTTTATGCGTTGATGCCATTGTTTATTAGTGTGGCGATTAAGAAGACCTCGTTTGAGCGCGCTACCCAGCATCTGTTAAGTCGGATGGAAACGACGGTTCCATGGCAATTGCTCAGTAGTTATATTGCTTATCGTTCTCAGCTTTCTAATATGGAAAAAATCTTAAATCATCTCGAAACCTTGCCTAAATTCGAAAATTTAACCGATGCCAATGGAAATACTCCAAGAACGTTAGTGCTGGTGATTGGTGAGTCAACGACTCGTAGCCGTATGGGGATTTATGGTTATGAGCGTGATACGACGCCGTTAATCGAGCAATTTAAAAAAGATAACCCTGATTTTCTTGCTTTTAATGATGTTGTTTCATCAAGACCTTATACGATCGAGATTTTACAACAAGCACTAACTTTGGCCGATGAGCAACATCCTGATTTATATCTTTCTAAGCCATCTTTAATTCATTTGATGAAGCAGGCCGGCTATAAGACTTTTTGGATTACCAATCAACAAACGATGACCAAGCGCAATACGATGTTGACGATGTTCTCTAAGCAAGCTGATGAGCAGTTTTATATGAATAATGATCGTAATCAGAGTTCCAGACAATATGATTCGTCGGTTTTTGAGCCGTTTAAGAATGTGCTAAATGATCCTGCTGAAAAGAAATTTATTGTTATTCATCTGCTCGGTACGCATATGAAATATGAGCTGCGCTATCCCGAGGGTGAGGAGTATCAGCGTTTTAAAGATAAGACTGGCGTAAATTTTGATTTGGATGATGATAAGTTAAAAGTTTATAACAGTTATGATAATGCGGTCGCGTTTAATGATTTTGTTACCACTGAGCTGTTTAAGCTATTTAAGAATAGTGATCCAAATGGTTTTATTTTGTATTTTTCCGATCATGGTGAGGAAGTTTATCAAACGGCTCCGCATGATGTTTTAGGGCGTAATGAGAAGGCGCCAACTCGGGCTATGTATACGGTTCCTTTTATGCTTTGGCAATCGCCTAAGTGGCTTATGAGTCATCCTAATCATTTTGAGTCTTATGTGAATCGAAAATTTAGTACTCAGGATTTGATTCATACTTGGTCTGATTTGGCTGGGTTAAGCTTCGATGATTATCAACCCGAAAAAAGTATTGTGAATGAAAAATTTGCACAGCCAACTCGATGGATTGGTGATCCTCATGGTAAGGAGGGGTTAACCGATTTCGATCAGCTCGCTAAATAGTGATTTACAGATAAAGTAAAGGTATGGTATTGTATATTTATACAGTTATTTTCTATATACTAATACCTTCATTATGCGAAAAATTATTCATGTCGATATGGATTGTTTTTATGCAGCTGTCGAAATGCGAGATAATCCACGTTATCGCAATGTGCCGATCGCCGTAGGAGGCGATCCACGTAAGCGTGGTGTGGTGGCAACTGCGAATTATATTGCTCGTCAATATGGTGTGCATAGTGCGATGTCAATGGCACAGGCAATTAAGCTGTGCCCTAATATTAAGGTCATTCCAGGTCGTCATGCCGTTTATAGAGAGGTTTCCAATCAAATCCATCAAATATTTAAGCGTTATACTCAAGCCATTGAGACGCTTTCGCTTGATGAGGCTTATTTGGATGTGACGGATTGTAAGCTTTGTCATGGTTCTGCTACGTTAATCGCCCAAGATATTCGACAAGCAATCTATAAGGAGCTTGAGTTAACCGCGTCAGCAGGTGTGGCTCCACTTAAGTTTTTAGCTAAAATCGCATCTGATATGAATAAGCCAAATGGGCAATATGTGATTACACCCGATCAGGTTGAAGGATTTATTGAGCAACTTCCACTGAAGAAGATCCCCGGTGTGGGTAAAGTGACCGAGAAGAAGTTAGCAGAGTTGGGGCTTTATACCTGTAAAGATGTAGTTAATTATGATTTGACTAAGTTACTTAATCAGTTTGGTAAGTTTGGACGTATTTTATATGAACGTTGCCAAGGGATTGATGAACGCGAAGTCTGTAATGATAGGCAACGCAAGTCAGTTGGGGTAGAGCGCACGTTGGTTGATGATATTCACAGTTGGGATGAGTGTTTAGCGCAATTTGATCCGCTATTTGAGGAGTTGGAGAAGCGTTTAAGCAAAGTTCGCTCGGATCTCTCTATTGCTCGCCAAGGTGTGAAATTTAAGTTTGATGATTTTCAGCTTACGACTCAAGAGCATGTTTGGTCTAAGTTGGATAAAGCTGATTTGATTGAACAAGCTCATAAAGTTTGGCTAGAAAGGCGCAATGATCGGGGTGTTAGGTTAATTGGTTTTCATGTGACGTTGATTGATCCACAAGTTGAAAAGCAACTTATTTTTAAGTTTTGATTGATGATGTGTTGATTAGATGAGATGGGTTAAAGGATCTGATTTTAATTCGCAAATCAGATCCTTTATATTATTAAGTGATTATTTTAAGCTTTGACCATTGGTCTTAATCACATTTTTATACCATTCGAATGACTCTTTTTTATAGCGTTTCATGCTGCCGTTACCTTCGTTGTCACGATCAACATAAATTACGCCATAACGTTTTTTCATTTCGCCAGTGGTGAATGAAACGACGTCGATAATTCCCCAAGCGGTATAACCAATCACATCAACACCGTCGTAATCCATCGCTTTTTGCATCGCTTTAATATGCGCGCCGAGGTATTCGATTCGTGGTTTATCATGAATTTGGTTGTCGTGCTCAAGTTCATCAATCGCGCCAAAACCATTTTCAACAATAAATAGTGGTAGTTGATAACGATCGTATAAGCGATTAAGTGTGTAACGTAATCCTTCTGGGTCGATCGGCCAACCCCAGTCACTGCTTTTAATGTATGGATTTTCAACTGCATTTGGTAATGCACCATTGACGATGTTGTCACGGTTGTCGTTTTTAACATCCGCTTTTACGACAGTTGACATGTAGTAACTAAAGCCGATGTAATCAACCGTACCTTGTTTTAAACAAGCTAAGTCTTCTTCTGTAATATCAAGTTTGTAGCCTTCGCGTTCAAACTCTTTTAATGCGTATGATGGATAATATCCACGAACATGTACATCAGGGAAGAAGAAGCGTTGATGCATAGCAATTTCTGATGCCATCATGTCTTCAGGGTTACATGAGTATGGGTAAATTGGCACGTGAGAAATCATACAACCAATTTCAAAGTTAGGGTTGATTTTTTTACCAGCAATAACCGCTTTAGCACTGGCTAATAATTCGTAATGCGCAACTTGGTAAAGCACTTCTTGTGGATTTTCACCTGGTTTAACTTGTACACCTGAGTTGGTCCAGAAGAAGATTGGGTTACTGGTGTCCATTTGGTTGTTGATTTCGTTAAAAGTCATCCAATATTTAACTTTGTTTTTATAACGTTCAAAACAACTTATAGCAAAACGTTCAAAAAACTCTACAGTTTTACGATTGCGAAAACCACCATATTGGCGAGCAATGTGTAATGGAATTTCAAAATGTGAAAGGGTAATAACCGGTTCAATTCCATTTGCAATGAGTTCATCAAATACGTCATCGTAAAATTGTAGGCCTGCTTCATTTGGCTCTAGCTCATCGCCTTTAGGGAAAATTCGAGTCCAAGCAATTGAAGTACGAAGGCATTTTAGTCCAAGTTCAGCAAATAATTTGATGTCTTCTTTATAATGATGATAGAAATCAATTGCTGTATGATTTGGGTAAAATTTGCCTGCTTCGATATCTTGAGTGATTTGTCTTGCAACACCATGTGCGCCAGCGGTCATGACATCAACCACACTTGGTCCTTTGCCCCCTTCATTCCAGCCGCCTTCGAATTGGTGAGCGGCTAATGCACCGCCCCATAAAAATGGTTTTTTAGTCATTTTTGATTCCTTGTTATTGCTTAATTTCGAATATGATATCGTCAAGATTTACGTCTTTATTTTCAGTTAATGTGATCAATTGGTACTGATCTGTATTAACAATAATAATTGGTGTAATTAATGGATAACCCGCTTGTTTGACCGCTTGTGGATCAAAGCTGATTAGCAAATCACCTTTTTTAACTTGTTGACCCATACTGATGTGATAACTAAATTCGTTATTAGTTAAATTAACAGTATCTATTCCAACATGAATTAATAATTCTACGCCATTATCTAGGACTAAGCCGATAGCATGTTTTGAACTTTCAAATACCGCACTAACTACGCCATCAAATGGTGCGTAAACATGATTATCTGTTGGTTCGATAGCAATACCTTCACCCATTAATTTTTGTGCAAAAGCGGGATCTGGCACTTCGCTTAGTGGTAATGCTTTACCGATCATTGGGCTAGTGATGTTAACTTTATCAAGAACGACTTTTGGGGTGTTGTTTTCAATTTTTTCTTCACTTTGTGCTTTTTCATTAGTACCAAAAATTTGCATCAAAATAACTGGCCCAAATAGTGCTATTGCTGAACCAAGGGCTACGCCGATGATTGAACCATAATGTTCTGGATTAATTGCATTAACAATAGTTAGTGGTCCAGGTAATGCTGCATAGGTGTAGTAGTAAGGCGTAAAGATACCAGCGACCATCCCACCAATTGCAGCACATATACAGCCATAAATAAATGGTGTTTTAAAGCGTAAGTTAACCCCATAAATAGCCGGTTCTGTGATACCAAATAGACCCGTGATAAATGCTGAGATTGATACACCTTTCATCTCTTTTGAGCGAGTTTTGAGGTAGAATCCTAAGGCTGCACCGACTTGTCCAATTACCGCGATAGTTTGGTAGGCTTGGAAAGAGTCCTTACCATATTGGTTAATGTTTTCGATAATAACTGGTGTAATACCCCAATGCACACCAAATATAACCAGAACTTGCCAAAATGCCCCGATAATTGCACCCGCGACCCAAGGCGCAAGGTTTACAATCCAGTTGTATCCGCTTGCAAGGTAGTGCGCTGCACCCGCTGTAATTGGTCCAATTACTAGTAAGGTTAATGGAACCATAATGACCAAGCAGATTAAAGGCATAACGAGTGGCTTAATAATGCTGTGTAAGCGAGGTTCTAAGAAACGTTCTAGATAAGAGAGTAACCAGACTAAAAATAGTGGTGGTAATACTGTTGACATATAGGTGGTTTCCGATAGCGGTAAACCAAATAGATCAAAAGTTCCCCCATTTTTTATTGATGCTGCAATTTCTGCCCATGTTGGTGATAGTAGCGCTGCACAACATGCAACTGCAATATAGATGTTGCAACGGAAATGTTGCGATGCAGTAATGGCAATAAAGATAGGTAAAAAGGTAAATGGCGCCCATGAGATAAAGCTAAATACTTGGCAAGTGCCAGTTTGTTCAAATTCTGGATAGGCAAGCTTAATTAAAATTAAGATCCCTTGTAATATCCCCGCACTAGCTAAAACATAAACGAATGGGGCAAAAACAGCTGACATTGTTGCGATAATACGATTTAACATACTACTTTTGCTATTTACATCAATTTTATTGTTTCCACTCATCAATTGAGTAAATGCATTATAGACTTTGTCAACATTGGTGCCGATAACAACTTGAATTTGTCCACCTTTTTCAACCACGGTGATAACACCAGGTAAACTGGCGATTTTCTCTTTCGCTTCTGCTGGGGTGGTTTGAGTAACGACACGCAAACGAGTTGCACAACGCGCGACAGAAACAATATTATTTTCGCCGCCTAACTCATTTAATATATCAACTGCTAATTTATTATAATCTCTAATTTTAGATGACATCAATTAAGCTCCTTTTAACAGGTAAGAGAGCATATATTATCCTTAAATTGAAAATTGTTAATGACCAATTTTATTGTTTGTGATCTAGATCGCGTTTTCAAGCAATTTTGATTTATTTAATTAACGATAAGTATAGAATGTCAGTCATTTATACCAATATCAAAGAACGACTAATGTTAAAATACCAAGATGTGGCAAAGAAAATTCAACAGTCGATTTATCAACAAAATCTGCCTAAAGATACACAATTGCCTAATATCGAAGGGTTAATTCAACAATATCAAGTTAGTCGTACCACCATTATCAAAGCACTTAATCGCCTTGAAAGGCACGGTGTGATCTATCAAATTCAAGGCAGTGGAATTTTTGTTAGGCAACCCAAAAAACGGGGTTATCTGAATTTTTTAGAGAGTCATGGTTTTAGTGTTGACCTAAATGATTTACCAGGCGCTTCACAAGTATTTAATGTTGACGTTATTCAGCCTAATGCCAAAGTAAAAGAGAACTTACAGTGTGAAGATGGTGAAGAAGTCTATTATATAAAACGATTACGTTTGGTTGAAGGCAAGGTTTATGGTTTTGAGCAATCTTATTATCGTAAAAAGATCATCTCTTACCTTAATCGGGAAATTGCCGGAAACTCAATTTTTAGTTACGTTAAAGAGATTTGTAAAATCAATATTGGTTTTTCTGATAAATATTTCAAAGCGATAAAATTAGATGAGGAGATCGCCCCTTATTTAGGATTAAAACCTGGCGATCCCGCTTTATGTGTTGAAGAGATTTTTTATACTACAGCAGGCGAACCTTTCGATTTTTCAAGAATTATTTATCATTACGACAATGCAAAATTCTATGTACAAAGTCATTCAAAATAGTCGAAGGTATTTCATTTAGTTAATAAAATAAATTACTAACTAAATGAAATTTTATCAATTTAACAGCTACTACTTTTGTTCAACTTTTTTAAGTGTTTCGAATGTACCTGATAAAGTTAATGTGACTTCATATTCTGGTGGAGTATTGATATCTACATCCATAGCATCATCAACACTTCTATCCATACCTAGATAACGTTTTTGACTTTTGGCGTTGTTAAATGATGAATATGATGTATCAAAATCTCTTGAGTCAAGTGAAAGTGTAATTGGTGCGCCTAGTACATACTGTTTATCCAGTAATCGTTCAACTTTAGCGCTCAATTTGTTTAGTAAAAGGGTTTCATGCTCGTTTAGCGCAGCTTGAATTGCTTCAGGTGAAACACTATAAGAGATGTTATTGTTGACTTGCATCTTTAATTCTTGCGCTTTAGCAATAATTTTACCAATAAGATCTAATTTATTTATTTTTATTTTTAGTGTGTTATTGACGAAATAGTGTTTTTCTTCAATTTCTTTAGCCTCCATTTCGCGTACCATATATTTTTTAATTGATACGTTCGTTAAGCCTATCTTTTTTAATTCGTTAGCGATATTGTTAAAGTCTTTGTACAGATCATCCTTTGCTCTACTTTCTCTATTACTGGTTGTAGCAATGGAGAATTCATAGTAGTTAGTCAAATTTTTATCGTCAATCTGATAAATGTTGTTTATACCATATTTATCAAGTATTTTATTAAGATTGATGAAGCTATCATTATTATCAATCGTTAATACAACATTAAGAATAGCTGCATAAGTGGTATTGTTTTTACTATCTGGTTTCGTCACAGTTCTAACACTGTTTTTGTAGTCGGTGGTAACTAAATTATCGTCGGTAATATTAAGTGTATTTAAATAAGTTTTTAACTTCTTCATTGTTTCGACATTAAGATTAGAAGCTTCCGTTGATGTCTCACCCTCTGTTTCTAAAGTTACATAAAATTCAACTGTATCGGGTTTTAATATAATGTTATCAGTAATTTTGGAGGTGATTTCTCCAACAGGGATAAGGTTCTTTCCATATTTTAATTGCTGTAGTTCTAAATAATTATTGCTAACGTTTAACGCATTATTTTGGGCGTGAGATGGAAAGATGGTACTCATATTCATTAATAGGATTAATAATAAGGTTTTTTTCATTTTATTTCCTTTATTCAGTCTAGTGAAATGGGCTAGTAAAGTAGGTTCAATGTAGAAAGATAAGATGATTATAATTAATCTAATTGGAAAGTTGTAAAAAAATTGTAAAACTTTATGAATATAAAAAAGCGTCTTACGACGCTTTATTATTTTATTCCATATTCAGCACGATAGGCTTCGACTTGGGTGACTTGGTCTTTTCGTGATGGATCTTGGTAGAGGTATTGGATCAAATCATCTAAAGTAATAATTGAAATTACATCACAATGATAAGT
Source organism: Gilliamella sp. B2772 (assembly GCF_026536985.1). Lineage (NCBI taxonomy): Bacteria > Pseudomonadati > Pseudomonadota > Gammaproteobacteria > Orbales > Orbaceae > Gilliamella > Gilliamella sp. B2772. The sequence continues at coordinate 206,511 of NZ_JAFNNB010000001.1, forward strand.
CTGTTTGATTTCTTGAATAGCAGATAAATCACCTCGGCCTTTTTCTTGACGATCTAAGCAAATCAATACGCCAGCAAGTTTAGATTGATTGTCTTCCAAAATTCGCATTGATTCACGAATTGCTGTACCAGCGGTAATTACATCATCAACTAACATAACGCGTTGTTGATATATTGAACTACCTACTAGATTACCACCTTCACCATGGTCTTTCGCTTCCTTTCGGTTAAAGCAGTAAGGAACATCAACATTGTGGTGTTCAGATAGGGCAACCACTGTTGATGAAACGATTGGAATGCCTTTGTAGGCTGGACCAAAGATAACATCATATTGTAAATCTGCATCGATTAATGCAGCGGCATAAAAACGACCTAATAACGCTAAATCTTTACCGGTATTAAATAGTCCTGCATTAAAAAAGTAAGGGCTTTTTCGACCTGATTTTAAAGTAAACTCGCCAAATTTTAATGCTTGCCTATCTAAAGCAAATTCTATAAATTCACTTTTATATGATTTCATCGATCCTCTCCAATTAATCTTTTAAAGCTTGTTTTTGTGCTTCTGTAATAGTTTTTATGCCATTTTTTGCTAGTTCTAATAGGGTTAATAATTCTTCATGACTAAATGGTTCACCCTCGGCAGTGCCTTGAACTTCTATGATACGACCATCATCTGTCATAACGACATTCATATCGGTTTCAGCATTAGAATCTTCAATGTATTCTAAGTCGCATAAGGCTTCACCGTTTACAATGCCTACCGATACGGCAGCCACTAAAGATTTAATTGGATTTTCTTTGATTTTGCCATTAGAAATTAATGTGTTTATTGCATCAACGAGTGCAACACAAGCTCCGGTAATCGATGCAGTTCTTGTGCCACCATCGGCTTGAATAACGTCACAATCTAAGGTAATGGTGTACTCACCTAATAATTCAAGGTCAACCATCGCACGCAGTGAACGGGCAATTAGGCGTTGGATTTCCATTGTTCGGCCAGTTTGTTTGCCTTTTGCAGCTTCTCGTTGTGTTCTTGAATTTGTTGCGCGAGGTAACATGCCATATTCAGCAGTGATCCAACCTTGATTTTGACCTTTTAAAAAGCGGGGTACAGATTCATCAATTGTTGCATTACAAAGTACTTTGGTTTCACCAAATTCGACTAATACAGAACCTTCTGCATGCTTAGTGTAATGACGGGTTATTTTGATTGGGCGGACTTGTTCCGCGGATCGACCAGACGGGCGCATGCAATTCTCCAGCAGTTTATTTTATCTTCGAATTAATTTTTTAGGGGGACATCAACAAGAAAGCGTCGATGTTTAGCCTAAGCTAAGGGCACATTATACAGAATTTGTGATACAATGCACACTAAGTTTTTATAAATTTAGGAACCTATTATGATTTCTAGTATGACCGCGTATGCGAGAAAAGAGTTGAACCAATCATGGGGTAATGCGTCTTGGGAGTTGCGTTCGGTCAATCAACGCTACTTAGAAACCTATATTCGTTTACCAGAACAATTCCGCTCACTTGAGCCGATCGTTCGTGAGCGTCTTCGTGCTCGATTAACTCGCGGAAAGATTGAATGTAACTTACGCTTCGAACTTGATCCCGCTGCTCAGAACCAAGAGTTATCATTAAATATTGAGCTGGCTAAACAGATATTAAATGCAGGTGATTGGATTAAACGTGAATACCAAACCGGTCCAATCAATCCACTTGATGTGTTACGTTGGCCGGGAGTGATGTCGAGTAAAGAACAAAATTTAGATGCAATTTCGCAAGAAATTTTAGCTTTACTTGAAAAGACAATCGATGAATTTATCACTGTTCGTGAACGTGAAGGTAAAGCCCTAAGCGAATTAATTACTCAACGCTTAGACGCTATAACTATCGAAGTTAATAAAATTCGAGATTGGATGCCACAAATCTTAGATTGGCAGAAAGAGCGTTTAAAAAGTAAACTAGAAGAAGCCAATATTGAACTTGATAGCTCACGTCTTGAACAAGAAATTGTGATGGTTGCACAAAAAATTGATGTGGCTGAAGAGTTAGATCGATTAATGACTCATGTTAAAGAAACTTATGCAATCTTAAAGAAAAACGAAGCAGTAGGGCGCCGACTTGATTTTATGATGCAAGAATTTAATCGTGAATCAAATACCATCGCTTCAAAATCAATTAATGCGGATGTAACTGCAAGTGCGATTGAACTTAAAGTATTGATTGAGCAGATTCGAGAGCAAGTACAAAATATCGAGTAATTTAATGAGCAAGTATTATGGCATATTAGCTATTATCTCCGTTTCTTTATTATGGGGAACAACGGGCACAGCAGCAACGTTTTCTCCATCTTTATCTCCTTTATTTATTGGCGCTTTATTAGGAATCATTGGTATGATTATGTTGTATTTTTCTGATAATGAGACATTTAAAAATAGTAATGTTAGTTAAGGAGTTTTATTAGGATTAGTTGCTGGCTTTACTTATGCGCTTTATTCATGGTTAGCTAGGCAATTAATGTTAAAAGAAATTAGTAACTCCTTCAAGCTTGAATAAAAAATTATCTAAATTAGGTGCATTAATCATGCATTAATTTTATTAGACTAAGTTCGAGCTTTTTAGTTTAATTTTATATAAATCGATTATTTTTGGTAATTAAGGAAAAAGGTATAAAAATGGATTTTCAACGTGACCAATATAAACTATCTAAAAAATTCAGCTTTACTTTAACAATTTTATATACTTTTATAGGAATTATTTTTGCTGTCATGATTGGCATTGTTTTTTCTGTAATTATATATTACTTACGTCTTAGAATAATTGAGTTGTGTCTATTTATTGCAGCAGCAGGCATTCTTCATATTATTTCTAAAAAGCTGGCTAGATTAGCCAAAGTGAGAAATAATATTATCAATTTTTTGATGTGTTTTACTATGTGTTTCTTTACCTTTTATACCATTATATGTGGTTTTGAATATGGCTTATTAAGCTTTGAGTTCGAATCGTTTTGGAGGCTTTTAGTCTCTCCTAAAATGGTAATTGAAATTATGCTTGATTTCATCCTACCATATTTTTATATAATAATATTTGATCCTATATTGATTCCATCTATAGTATCTTTTTATATCGCCTGTATCATTTTAGCTTTGGATGTAATCATCATCTTTTTGCCTGCTTTCTTTGCTTTTAAAATTAATGATTATTATTGTGAAGATTGCCAAAAATGGTATAAAAAATATCAATTTTTGTCTCCTTCCACAGATAAATTACAATTTGAACTCACAAAAAGTTATACAGTAAGTTATGCTAATGCATTAGCTAATTTACCTTTTTATACTCCTTTTCTTTTATTTGGATTATCAGAGCGAGCCAATGTGATTATGAATAATCCAAATATATTAATATATGATTATTGCCAATGCCTAAGTTGTAAGCGAAATAGTATTTTAAGCATTAAAAAGGCTATATTGAAAAGGGGAAAGAAGTATTTTTTCGCAGACAAAGTTCCTAATCCAATATTGGTTAAAAATGTTTATATCGATGAACAAACCGATTTATTTTTTACGATTAAAAAACAAGCTTTGTATTAATAAAGTAAATATTAAATACTAGGGGGCGTATTGCCCCTTTTTTATTTCAAAATATGCAATGATGATTGCTTTATCAAGTATTAACAATTTTTGTTACTAAATGAAGAAAAATAATAATCTTTACTTTTATCTAGTTTGATTAACTTTACTTTTGTAAGGGCAGGTTTGAAATGAATTGGTAAAATTAATAATCCGATGCTAAATATTGGAAAAGATAATAAAAATTGATAATTATCATCTTAACATAGCTATAAATTAATCTTTTATTTATATTATATTTTTTTAGAATTAATAAGGAATAAAACAATGAGCTCTACAGTTAGTCATTATCAGTTGTCACAAAAATTTAATCCGCTTTTAACCATTGTCTTTACCATAATAGGTATTCTTGCCGCAATTGTTTTGGGTATTATCTATTATTCAATTATCTCTTTTTATTCTCCGTTTGTCATAATTGATATTGGTTTAGTTGTTGTAATGGGATTGACGCTAGCCTATCTTGCTTAATTTCTTGCAAAAGCAGCAAAAGTAAGAAATACCAAGGTTAATTTTTTTATGGCATTCTTTATCTGTTTATTTGCCTATTACTCAAGTGTATGCGGATTCGAAGTAGGTATTTTCTCAGGTGATTTAACTGATTATGTTGAGCTGTTTTTTTCACCATTTACTGTCGTTGACAAAATGTTTAATGAAATTCTTCCAAACCATGAAATAACCATTACTAAAAAATCGAGTACCACCCACATTTCTGGTTTAATGTTGGGTGTTGTTTATGTAATTGAATTACTTGTTTTCTTCTATCCATTAATCGTTTCATTTCATATAGATGATTATTATTGTGAAGATTGCCAAGCATGGTACAAAAAATATCAATTCTTTTCATCAAGTAATGAAAGTCTAGAAACTAAACTTACTGCCAATTTAACTGGTAGTTATGCTGATGTATTATCGCAAACAATTTTTTATACTGATACAAAAGGAATACTTAGCCAAGTTGATCAATTAGCAGGAAATATAGATGTATTAGAATATCAATATTGCCAATGCCCAAAATGTCATCAGAAAAGCATTATTACCATAGAGAAAAATTGTTGAAAAAAGACAAAAAAGAGTATGAATTAAAAGGTGTTAGTGATGGATTTATAGTCCAAGATGCCTATATCGATAACAAAACCGATGCATTATTTGAAAAAGAAATATAAATTGGTAAAAAAGATAAATGAATAAGAAAGATAAAAGGGACTGATGTCCCTTTTTTAATGGTGATTTTTAGGATAGTGTCGATTTTTAATTGATTTAAAGTACCAATATAACGCAGCATAAGCGATCCCCGTCGATAACAAATCAGCAGTTGGTGATGCTGCCCATACACCATCTAAATCAAAGAATAATGGAAGAATATAAAGTGTTGGTAACAAGATTAAAATTTGTCTTGAAAGGCTTAACAAAATAGAAACTTTTGCCATACCAATACATTGGAAGAAACTGGTAGTTACCATTTGGAACCCAACAAACGCAAAAGAAAATGTAGTATAACGTAGTGCAATTGCAGATATTGCTACTAAATCAACATCAGAACTAAATGCTCTAACCAGCACATCAGGAATAAAACAACCTAGTACAAAACCAACGCTAGTAATGACGGTGGCAATTTTAACCGCATAAATAAACGTTTCCTTAACCCGAGCATAATTTTTGGAACCGTAGTTATAACCAATAATCGGTTGCATACCTTGGTTTACGCCAATAACAATCATAATAATCAGGGTAATTAATCGGTTAGCGTTAGAATAGCCGGCAATTGCATCATCACTTGAAACATGTGATATTGGTGCATAATGGGTTAACTGCCAGTTGATAAATACCACAACAACCGACGCCGCCACCTGCATGGCAAACGGTGACATACCAATCGATAAAATAGATTTAACATAAGTAAAATCGAGCTTAAAGTTGCGACGATATAATTTAATATTACTGTTTTTGCTGATAAAGTGTTGCATTACAAACAAAAAGCTAATAAACATCGATAGCGTAGTTGCAAACGCTGCGCCACGCATTCCCCAACCTAAAGCAATAATGAAAATTGGTGCGAGAATAATATTAGCAATCACACTGATAAACATCGTTACCATGGCTTTGAAAGGATAACCACTGGCGCGCATCATGTTGTTGTAATTAAATGTTAGTGTGATAAAAATACTACCCGGTAAAAATACCTCTAAAAATTCCCGTGCATAAATATGATTAGTGGGGCTTGAACCGATAAAGTGTAAAACCGGATCAATAAAATAAAGTAATAATGCTAAAGTAATACCGCTAAGCACGGCAGTTAACATAAACGATGTGCCTGCTACTCTTTCGGCTTTATCAATCTCGCCTCGACCCAAAAATATCGAAATACGGCTTGCCGAACCAATACCGACCAACATACCAATGCCGGCAGCAAGATTCATCACAGGCAAAATAATACCAGCGCCACTTAACGCTTCGCGACCGATCCAATGACCAATAAAAATTCCATCAATAATATTGTAAAGCGTATTTACTGTTGTCCCAATAATTGATGGTAGCGCATATTGCCAAAATATTAGGCTAATTTTTTTATGTTTAAAATCATCATAAATATCGCGTGAGTTTGTCATTTTTATTCACATTGAAAAAAAGTTAAAGTTGCTAAGAATTTTAGAATATACGTAAAAGTATAAAATTGACTTGAATAATCATAACTAGTTTAACAGAGATAAAAATTGATGATAGCACTTTTTTAGTGCTTTGATAAAATAGTCGATTATCAAATCGTCTAGCGTAATAGGAATTTTCATGAGTGTACAAATAGAAAACGTTGTTTTACATAAATTAATAAGAAAAAGCGATACGGAAATCGAATTACAACTTCGTGACTCACTACTGAACAATGAACAAGCGGTAAGCAACTTGATTGAAGATATAAACCGCGTTTATAACAACAAAAGTAAAGCTTATGGACTATTTAATAGTGAAAGCCTTTTTGAACAGTCGCTTAAAGAATTACGTTTAGGTAATCAAGACTTCCTTAATTTTAGTCAAGAATCTACCAAACAATTACGTAATGAACTGGCCAAATATCCATTTGCTGAAGGTGGCACCGTTATTTTTTGTCATTATCGATATCTAGCTGTTGAGTACCTTATTATTGCTGTATTAAATAGCTGTTTAAGTATGTTAGTCAACGAACAACTCAATATATCAGAAACCCAGTATTTAGATATTGACCATGCCGACATCATTGCTCGTATAGATATAACCGAATGGGAAACGGCTCCTGACTCAAAACGTTACCTAACTTTCCTAAAAGGACGAGTAGGGCGTAAGGTTTCTGACTTCTTTATGGATTATTTAGGTGCGAGTGAAGGATTAGATGCTAAAGCGCAAAATAAAACACTTGTTAAAGCGGTTGATGACTATTGCCAAGAAATGCAATTTGACAACAAGAATAATGCCCGTGAAAATGTTTATAATTATTGCCAAGCGCAATTACAAGCAGGTGAAGAGATTGAACTGAAAAATCTTGCTAACGAGTTGCCAACGACTGACGAGAATAATTTTATGGAATTTGTCAAAAATAATGAATATGATCTAGAGGACACTTTCCCCGTTGATCGTAGTGCACTACGCCAACTTAAAAAATTCTCTGGTAGCGGTGGTGGATTAACCTTAAGCTTTGATTCTGATCTATTAGGTGAACGAATCAAATGGGACCCGCAAACAGACTCACTTGTGATTAAAGGTGTTCCACCTAATTTACGTGACCAACTTCAACGAAACAGTGGCTCAAACTAGGAAAAAATTATGAAATATATTGGTGCTCATGTGAGTGCTTCTGGTGGTGTCGATAATGCTCCAATTAATGCTTATCAAATTGGTGCAACGGCTTTTGCTTTATTTACTAAAAATCAACGCCAGTGGCATGCAAAACCGCTTGAATCAGCAGTGATTGATAGTTTCAAAAAACGCTGTGAACGATATGGATTTACTAGTAAACAAATCCTACCGCATGATAGTTACCTTATCAATTTAGGTAGCCCTGATAGTGAGCAACTCGATAAATCCCGAACAGCTTTTTTAGACGAAATGCAACGCTGTGAACAGCTAGGGTTAACTTTACTCAACTTTCATCCTGGTAGTCACCTACAAAAAATTTCGGTGGATGAGTGTTTGGCGCGTATTTCCGAATCGATAAATATCACTTTAGATAAAACTAAAAATGTTGTCGCAGTGATAGAAAACACCGCAGGGCAAGGGTCTAATCTCGGTTATAAATTTGAACATCTTGCACAAATCATCGATAAAATAGAAGATAAAAGTCGTGTTGGTGTCTGTATTGATACCTGTCATGCCTTTGCTGCCGGTTATGACTTACGCACTGAAAAAGCCTGCAAAGAGACCTTTGACGAATTTGAAAAAATTGTCGGCTTTAAATACTTACGAGGTATGCACTTAAACGATGCTAAAAGTGAGTTGGCAAGCCATGTTGATCGTCATGATAGCTTAGGCAAAGGAACCATCGGCGAAACGGCATTTAAATTTATTATGCAAGACTCGCGAATCGATGAAATTCCTCTCATCCTCGAAACTGTCGATCCGGATCTTTGGAAACAAGAAATAGCGTGGTTAAAAGAGCAGGAAAAATGAAAATAATGAAAATAATAAAAATAAAGTTATTAATATTATTATTACTGAGTTGTTTTGTAAATGCTAACGAGGAAATACAAAATCATTCAGATAACACTATAAAAGACTTAGATATTTTTATTGTTGAGAAAAAAGATAACCCCATTTTTTATTTTACTTCAGTATCAGAAAAAATTAATTTTAACTCATATGATGAAAATGGAAATGCTCGAATCGTTCCACACTTAATTCCAGATGAAATAGGTAATTATAAGAAAGATAGCTATAAATTAACAAAAATCTATCGACAACGTTTTTTGAAAGAAGCTGGAATATCTGAAGACGATAATTTCTATCTTTATGATTACGAACATAATCGACTAATTACTTACCCTATTCGAAAATTAGAAGCTTTTGCAATCATAAATATTTATAGTATCGGTAAAACACCACATCATGATGAGAAGAGTTATCAATTTGGTTTTAAACTGAACCTTAAGCAATTACCCAACTTAAACCCTAAAAATACATTTGTTTATATCGGTAAGGAAAGTCCGTTTGCTATGCAACAACTAACGCGAATAGACTGGCAAAAAATTGACAATCAAGATTTTCCAAACGTCTCGAATAATAACGATACTTCTGTTCAAAATAGCATTACTCAAAGCTATTTAGCTCAATTAAATGAATTAAATTACTATCTTCAAGATGAAATAATTAAGCATGACAACTTTACTGGGACCTATCATAGGAAATTGGTTATAGCTGATAATGAAAAAAACATTTTTACTTATTTTGAATATTCCCATACTGAAAGTTCAAGGATTGGAAGTCTAACTGACAAAGATTTTAATGAAATGAATAAAGACAAATGGACTGGCAAATTGTTTAAAAATCAACCTTTAGTGGCATTTGGATTTGAATCAATGATATTTCCGTATTCATATATTTATTATATTGATCCATTATATACATTTAAACGTTTAGATATAAAATCTGATTATCGACAGGAAGATCATAGATCAAGATAAAATTCAGATTAATTTTGTGGATATGTACTTAAGGAGTAGGTAAACAATGAAAAAAATACTAATTGTATCTATTATTTCTTTATTAAGCTTTGGTGCTTATTCTCAAACATCAGTGCATCCAAAAACAGTGAATCATTCACCATCAACTGAAAAAGTAAATCTTCATCAACTAACGTTTATTGATTATATAAAAGATAAAAAGCGATTTGCATTTGTTTCTGTGACAGATGATTTACTTGCTCATGGCGATAAATCAATTGAGGCTTTCTTTTTGATACCAGATGAAGAACGAACTCACTCAGATCCTGTCAATGCACAATATTCAAAACCCTATTATTCAATTGACGGCAGATACCACGACATTTTTCTTGGCAAAATAGGTTTACCAAATTCGTCAATATTTATTTATGACAAAGCCACTAAGCAATCAGTATCATTTGATATTAAAGATCTCAAAATATCAGCAGTGATTAAACCGAATCAAAACCAAGGTCCATATTTCGAATCAGATTATTTATATGGTTTTGAAATTGATGCAGATAAAGTTAACAACTTCGAACAACCCTTAGTCTACATTGGTGAACAAAACCCATTTATTCAATAACGAAGTTAAATTAATAAGCATGGTGATCAATTAGTTTTTTCTTCAATTGAGGTAATTAAATCGATGATTTCCGGAAGAATATCCAAAATCAAAGCTAACTGTTGCATGACCAGCAAATCATTATCTTTATCATCATCGGACACAATCTCAAGATGATCATCCACCATTTTCTTTAAAGGAAGATATTCAGAGTCGATCTTCTTATTGCTCAAAATGGTAATAATATAAAGCGAAACATCATCAAATAGTTCAAGCGTGTGGGGCGAGATGTTTTTATCACGATGCGCCCCTAAGGTTGATAAGTAACTGATAAATGTATGATTAAGTGTTAATAATCGGAAACCTTGCTCAATCAGATCGGGTTTTACATGAGGCTCTTTGGTCATTAAGCTGATAAGTGAAGATAAATCGGCGTTACTATCATGTGCAGCTCGCCGTGCAACACGGTATTTAGGATCATTGGTTTTACCTGATACGTATTGACTACCAATTAGCGCCAAATAGTGACTATCATCATGGCAGACTCGATCAAGTAATTTAGGTAAGTTTCTAAACTTCCAATCAGGCCAGATAAAACTGACCGCAAACCATGCAATAAAGCATCCAATTAACGTTGCTATAATACGTGATATTGCCACCGAAATACTACTTTCACCGATCAAGCTAAAACTAAAAAATACTAATAAAGTAATGAAAGCAGTCGCATAGGCATATTGCGAATTCTTAAATAGAAAAAACAACCAGCCGGTCAAAATAATCAACACTAATTGTGCTTCAATACTTGGAAATAAATAGGTTAACGGAATCCCGATGATGATCCCTAAAATTGTCCCGATTACTCGCAATTTTAAGCGGTATTTAGTGGTGGAATAGTTAGGTTGGCAAACAAATAAACTGGTTAAAATAATCCAATAGCCATGTGAAAGATGAGAGAAGAAAATCACCATATAACCCACAAAAAGCACTAGACTCATACGAATAGCATGGCGAAATAATGATGATTTCAAAGTTAAATTTTGCTTAATTCGTGAAAATATATCATGAAAGCGAGTTAGTTCCTCATCAATCAACTGATTATCTTCTTGTATTTTAGATAAGTGTTGCTCGGTATCAGTATTGGCCAATAATAAATCGATGGCTTGCAAATTTTGATAGAGATTTTGCAACGATTTAATAAATAACATATTGGCATTAGGATGCTGTTGATATTGGACGATGGCCTCTTCTAAATAAGCAAAATAACGAGCAAACAGCGGATCATGGTGATAAGTTTGATTTAATTTAATGGATACTGCTAATTTGGCACAAGCTTTAGCTTGTAAATTCAAAATTCTTGCAAAACGAAATAACAGATCGCTATGCTTAAAGTGTTCACTGAGTGCTTGATAATCACCATGAGAGGAGCTTGCTCGTTCGTGAATATCTTGGGCAACAAAATAATAACTAAGCATCTTTCTAATATAAGATTGTCCACGAAAGCCTTTTAAACGATTAAATAGCGAACGCTTGGTATCATTAAACGCATTAATCACTTGAGTGTTGCATTCTGTTAATTCAAGCGTTTGTCGTCTAAAGCCATCAGTTTCATCAGGATCAAACATCGCTGCTTTGGCATCAAGATAAAGTGATAATTTCAAGAAGCAATTTGCTAATGTCTGCTGAGTTGTACGAATCGGTTGTACTATAGATTCAATCAATGAAACAATGTTATACCAAAGTGCACCCAATAGTAGAAAGCAAGGCAGAGTATAGTTATCATCAAACAGATTGTGGCCCAGCATGGTATACGCAGCAATCAATAACGAACCAAAAGCAATCACGCCATATCGTTGTCCAAGCGTACCAAGCATAATAAACATAAATGTCGAGCTAACTAATCCAACAATAAATAACAAAGGAAAAGTAAACAACAACTCGACCGAAAACGTTGCAATCGCAAAACAAACTAACGTAAGTAAAATATTAATACAGCGACTGAGCAACCGGGTATCAATCTCTGTCAGACCTGCGGCAACCACGCCTAAAGTGAGTGGAATCACCAACGAAACTGAACCAAAATACCAAGGCACGAGCGTAGAGCCAGTCAAACTAACCAGCATACGAATACTAAATAGCAAATTACTGCTATAAAAAACTTTACGCAAAGATAAGATAAAAGAATGCACGTTATTTAGTGTTTGAAATGAGTTAACATCATAATGCAAAGCATACTATATAATTAGCGAAAGTAAATTTATTAATATCAAATCAGACTTAAAAGTATTGAATGGTATACTTTTTAAGCCAAAAAAAGTTGAGGAACGGGGTTTTTGAGGCCTAAAAATTCGCCTTTTAACAATGTTAATTATAACTTTTACTCAATTTTCCCCCGCATGTTGATAATTTTTTTTTATTATTAATTCATTTAATAACACGCTATATTATGCGTTCAAAAATTTTATAGGATTAAATCATGAAGCGTTTATTTAAAATTGCATCGATAGCGATGTTGTTAAGTTGTGCTTGGACAATTCAAGCCAAAGTGCCTGAATCGATTAAAATTGGGTCGGATACATCCTACGCGCCGTTTGATTTTATTGATAAAAATGGTGAAATCAGTGGCTTTAATATCGAAATCACCAAAGCACTTTGTGAAAAAGCCAAGATCAAGTGTGAGTTTCAGACTACTGATTTTGATGCGTTAATTCCCTCTTTATTGTCACGCAAAATCGACATGATATCCTCTTCATTGATGATGACGGAAAAACGTAAAAAACAGATAGCTTTTTCCGACGAAATTTTTATTACTAATTCTCGCTTAATCGCAAAAAAAGGCTCTGATTTGTTACCAACCATTGAGTCATTAAAAGGTAAGCGGGTTGGCGTTGAGCAGGGGACTTCTCAAGAGCATTTTGCTAATGATAAGTGGCGCCCAAATGGTGTAGTGATTGTGCCATATCAAAATCAGTTACAAGTGTTTTCGGATTTAGCAGCGGGGCGTTTAGATGCGGCATTGCAAGATGAGGTTACTGGTAGCTACGCCTTTTTAAAACAGCCTCAAGGTAAAGACTTTGCGTTCGCTGGTGATGTACTTAGTGATAAAGGCTATTTTGATGTTGGTGTTGGGCTAGGATTCCGTAAAAAGGATGATGAGCTTCGTGAAGCGTTTAATCAGGCACTTGTTGAAATTTTAAATGATGGCACCTATAAGAAAATCAATGATAAGTATTTTGATTTTAGCGTTTATGGCAATAAAAAATAAATTATATGCAAGGCTATAGTTCATTAATATTACAAGGTGCACTAGTTACAATTGAATTAGCGATTTGTTCTCTAATTCTTGCCATAATAATGGGGGTAGTTTGTGCTCTTGGCAAATTATCTCAAAAGCCTATTTTGCAACTACTTTGTCAGGCTTATACCTCATTAATTCGCGGTGTGCCTGATTTAGTGTTGATGATGCTGATCTTTTTCGGTTTGCAATTTTTGTTAAACAGCATTACTGATTTTTTTGAAGCTGATATGATCGAAATCAATCCTTTTGTGGCAGGTATTATAACCTTGGGATTTATCTACGGTGCTTATTTTACTGAAACCTTCCGCGGTGCTTTTCAATCGGTTCCCAAAACATTAATTGATGCTGCTACTGCATTAGGCTTAAACAAGCGTCAAGTTTTTATCTATGTGCGATTCCCATTGATGATGCGTTATGCTCTTCCCGGGGTTGCTAATAATTGGTTAGTCATTTTAAAAGCCACGGCACTTGTATCATTATTAGGATTGTTCGATCTAGTAAAAGCAACCAAAACCGCTGGCGAGGCAACCTATCAACCGCTATTTTTTGCCTTACTAGCCGGAGCGTTTTATCTATTTTTTACTTCTATATCTAATGTTGTTTTATGGTGGCTTGAGAAACATTATTCCGCCGGTGTCACTAAAGCAAAATTATAATCGAGCCATATTATGTTAGAAATCATTCAAGATTACTGGAAAGCTCTATTATGGTCGGATGGCTACCATATTACAGGTCTGGCAATGACGCTTTGGATCTTGATTTTGTCTGTGTCATTGGGTGGGATTTTAGCATTAGTGTTAGCGGTGGGGCGAAATGCTAACCATGTCTTCATTAAATGGCCGATTTGTTTGTTTACTTATGTTTTTCGTGGGACGCCACTTTATGTACAGTTATTGATTATCTATACTGGTATATATACATTGAGTTTTGTTAGCGAACATCAATATTTAAGTGACTTTTTCCAAAGTGGATTAAATTGTACTATTTTAGCTTTTACACTCAATACTTGCGCATACACTACTGAGGTTTTTGCTGGTGCGATTCGTAATGTACCAAGTGGTGAAATTCAGGCCGCTACCGCACTTGGTTTTAATCGCTGGCAATTGTATCGCTATATTATTTTACCAAGAGCTTTTCGAATTGCATTGCCTGCTTATAGCAATGAAGTGATTTTAATGTTGCACTCAACCGCATTAGCTTTTACTGTGACGGTTCAAGATGTGATGAAGATTGCCCGTGATATTTATGCTGAAACCTATCAACCATTTCATGCCTTTGGGATTGCAGCGGTGATCTATTTGTGTGTGAGTTTTGTTCTGATTTTTGGCTTTAAACAACTTGAAAAACATTGCTTAGCTTACATGCGGGTTAATGAAAAAGTGACATAAATAAAGTCAATCAAATAGAATTTTACCAAATAAAAAAACAGGCAACGTTTTGCATTGCCTGTTTTTAGAATCAACCAATTTAATTGATGATTAAATCATCAGCAGGCACTCCGTCACCATGACTATCACCACCATCTTTGGCACCAGGCAGTGCTCGGGTGCGGTCAATTGGTAAAAAGTTACCGTTTGAAGTTTCGATCTGGCACTCACTCCAAAAAATAGAATATTTGGTGTTAGCGTGCATACTTTCACCACGGAAATAACATTTTGCAGCGCTGTATAAATCATTTCGACAAATGAGTGCTATTAGTAACCAAACACAAGCAACGGCAATCGAAACCCATTTTAAATTGTGCCACAAAAAAGACCAAAAACCTTGTTTACGAATACGACAGTAAGCGAAGACTAATAATATAACGCCAACAAATCCTAAAAATTCATATACCCAAAATAACCACATATTGTTATCTCCTAAGCAACAATTATTGGATATTTTATACTAACTTTAAGATTACATCCATGAACCATTACGAATAATACCAACCGCGATACCTTCAATGGCAAAATTTTGTTGCTCTAAATCAACATCGATTGGCGCAAATTCAGGATTTTCCGCAAGAAGTTTTACATGCCTTCCTTTTTGCGATAATCGTTTTACGGTGACTTCGTCATCAATGCGCGCAACAACCACTTGGCCGTTTTTTACATCTTGAGTTTTGTGAACGGCAAGTAAATCACCATCTAAAATACCAATATCCTTCATTGACATGCCTTGTACTCTTAATAAAAAGTCAGCTTGTGGTTTGAATAATGCTGGTGACATTTGATAATGGCTTTCGATATGTTCTTGTGCCAAAATTGGTGAGCCAGCGGCTACTTTACCAATTAAAGGGATGCCTTCAAAGTCGGATGCGTCATCAGGTTGTTCAAGTAATAAACGAATTCCGCGAGATGATCCTGCAATCATCTCAATTGCCCCTTTTTTAGCCAATGCTTTTAAATGTTCTTCAGCTGCATTGGCGGATCGAAATCCTAATTTTTGGGCAATTTCAGCTCGAGTCGGTGGCATACCGGTTGTTTGGATGTTTTCTTTAATTAAATCATAAATTTGTTGTTGGCGTTCGGTTAATGGTCTCATGGTTTATTCCTGTTTTTATATACAGATACATGTGATTATATACAGCTATACGAACAAAACAACTGTTTTATCTAATTTTTTTGATATTGGACATTAAAAAATCCACAAAAAGTATTATTTTTGATCTAAATCACAAAATATGGAGGCATTTTTTCATCAAAATGCGTTATTGATGATATTCTGACAGAGATTATTTAAATGTTTTATGTGGGACCTTTTGCGGGCAATTATTAAAATTATTTTAGGTATAGATGCTATATATTCTGTTGCCCAGTTGTATGATATAATCCCTTAATATAGTCATTTTAGTTGGAATTTGATTTATGTCTTATATTGTTGCCCTTAGTGGAGGCATTGCAAGTGGTAAAAGTACCATAGCCCATCTATTTGCTCAATTAGGTGTTCCAATTATTGATGCTGACATTATTGCTCGCCAAGTGGTTGAAGTAGGTACGCCTGCTTTGGAGCAAATTACTAAACATTTTAGCCAAGAAATCTTGTTAGAAAATGGTGAATTAGACCGTAGCCAATTAAGAGAGATCATTTTTAACAATGATCATGAACGGTTATGGTTAAATAATTTATTGCACCCGATTATTGCACAAGAGACGCAAAAACAGTTTGCTCAGCAAACCAAACCTTATGTGATATGGGTGGTGCCTTTATTAATTGAGAACAATTTACACCAGTTGGCTGATCGCGTTTTGATGATTGATATTCCAGAAGCGTTACAATTAGAACGCCTGATTAATCGAGATAGAATTAGTGAGTCATTGGCAAAAAAAATGATTGCAACACAGGTTTGTTTGACCGATCGTTTAGCCTTTGCCGATGATATTATTGTGAATGATGGTGATTTAGAGTCACTGAAAATTCAAGTAGATAACTTGCATAAGCAATATCTACATAACTTAAAAGTTAAGAATAGCTATGAATAACATAATTTTCGAACATCCATTAAATGAAAGAATGCGTACTTGGTTACGGATCGAGTTTTTACTTAAACAATTACATTTACATCGCCATTTCACACAAAATAATGCATTATTGTTTTTTCATGCATTATCAGAATTATTAGAAATCGTTGAGCGTAATGATGTTAAAGGCGATTTAATTAAAGAGATCGAAGCTCAAAAACAGAAAATACTATCTTGGATTGAACTTGATGGTGTAGATAAAGAGTTACTTGGCGATATGCTTAAAAAATATGATCTTTTTTTAACAAAGTTTAATTCGAGTTTACGCTTAGGACAAGCTTTGAAAGATGACCGTTTTATTACGGCAATTCGTCAGCGTTTGATGATCCCAGGTGGATGTTGTAGTTTTGATTTACCATCATTTCATTTATGGTTAAATCAAACACAAGAAAAACGCAATTCACAAGTTGATGAGTGGTTAAAACATATTGCGGTACTTGATGAGCCTTTGAAAGCTTGTTTACAATTTATTCGACAATTAGGCGAATTTAGTCTTTTCACTTGTACTAACAATTTCTTCCAAGAAACCAATGGTGATGTGAGTTTGATTCGAATTCGTGTTGCTTTGGATAAAAATGTTTATCCTCAAGTATCCGGTCACATGTCTCGTTATAGTATTCGTTTTTTACCCCTTTATGCTGGCGATAATAACAATATTGATGCAATCGAATTTGAACTTGCATGTTGTTAGTCAAATAGAATTTAAGAGCGTTTAAATGAATAAAAATACCATTGTAAAATGTCCTACCTGCCAAAAAGATGTTGAATGGTCTGAAAAAAGTCCATATCGTCCGTTTTGTAGTAAACGTTGCCAATTGATTGATTTAGGTGATTGGGCCACAGAAGAACATCGCATCGCTGATAAAGAACTTTCTGAACAAGATCTTTGGAGTGAAGACGAAATTTCTGATCTGATGAGTAAACATTAATGAAGATTTTAGGCATTGAAACCTCGTGCGATGAGACGGGGATTGCTATTTATGATGACAAACAAGGTCTTATCGCCAATCAACTCTATTCACAAATCAAATTACATGCTGATTACGGTGGTGTTGTACCTGAGCTCGCTTCGCGCGATCATATTCGTAAGACGGTACCGCTCATTCAAGCAGCATTGAAAGAAGCAAATTTAAAACCCAATGATATTGACGGCGTGGCTTATACCGCTGGGCCTGGATTAATTGGTGCATTAATGGTTGGTGCTTCTATCGGTCGCTCGCTTGCTTATGCTTGGAATGTGCCTGCGGTTGCGGTGCACCATATGGAAGGCCATTTACTCGCGCCGATGTTAGAAGATAATCCGCCTGAGTTTCCTTTTGTTGCTTTGCTCGTATCCGGTGGTCATACTCAATTAATTAAAGTCACTGGTGTTGGCGAATATGAGTTACTTGGCGAATCGATTGATGATGCCGCAGGTGAAGCGTTCGACAAAACAGCAAAATTATTAGGTTTGGATTATCCTGGTGGCGCTAAATTATCTAAACTTGCTGAGCAAGGCGATGCGTCACGTTTTCATTTTCCAAGACCGATGACAGATAGACCGGGTTTAGATTTTAGTTTTTCCGGTCTAAAAACGGCTGCAGCAAATACTATTCATCAACAAGGGCAAGACCTTGACGAGCAAAGCAAAGCTGATATTGCTAGAGCATTTGAAGATGCATTAGTTGATACGTTGTTGATTAAATCACGTCGAGCTTTAGATCTCACTGGTTTTAATCGTTTAGTTATCGCTGGTGGTGTTAGCGCCAATAAAACGTTACGCCGTAAATTAGCTCAACTAATGTCTGAGCGAAAAGGGCAGGTATATTATCCGAGATTAGAATTTTGTACAGATAATGGTGCGATGATTGCTTATGCAGGTATGATCCATCTTAAATCCTCACAATTTGCTGATCTGGCAATAGAAGTTAAACCAAGATGGCCATTAAGTGAACTTAATGACAAATAAATTGTTCAAGCTATATTAAAAAGGTTTTTTAATGAAAACATTTATCCCCGGTAAAGATGCAGCACTTGAAGATTCGATTAACTATTTTCAACAACAATTGGAAAAATTTGACTTAGTTGTTAAAGAAGCCTCTTGGCTTAATCCTGTACCTAACGTATGGTCGGTACATATTCAAAATACTAAATGTCCACTCTGTTTTGCCAACGGTAAAGGCGCCAGCAAAAAAGCGGCATTAGCTTCTGCACTTGGTGAGTATTTTGAAAGGCTTTCAACCAATTACTTTTTTTCTGATTTTTATTTAGGTGAAAAAGCTGCCAATAGTGAATTTGTTCATTATCCAACTGAAAAATGGTTTACGATACCGAAAGATAATAGCTTACCTAAAGGATTATTATCGCCAAAATTACTCAAGTTTTATGATCCGGATCATGAATTAACTGCTACTGATTTAATTGATTTACAGTCAAGTAATGGTGAACGTGGGATTTGTGCTTTACCGTTTGTACAACAATCCGATGGTCAAACCATCTATGTACCGGTTAACTTAATAGCTAATTTATATGCTTCTAATGGAATGTCAGCAGGCAACACTCCAAACGAAGCACGAGTACAAGGTCTGTCAGAAATATTCGAACGTTACACTAAAAATAGAATTATTACTGAGGCAATCAGTCTGCCGATCATACCTGTCGAAGTACTCAATCGTTATCCAGCAGTATTAGCTGCAATCGACGCTCTAGAAAACGAAGGCTTCCCGATTTACTGCTTTGATGGCTCATTAGGTGGCGAATTCCCTGTTATTTGTGTTGTTTTA
This sequence comes from Gilliamella sp. B2772, assembly GCF_026536985.1. Taxonomy (NCBI): domain Bacteria; kingdom Pseudomonadati; phylum Pseudomonadota; class Gammaproteobacteria; order Orbales; family Orbaceae; genus Gilliamella; species Gilliamella sp. B2772. The sequence goes on from NZ_JAFNNB010000001.1 coordinate 225,933, forward strand.
TTTAATCCTCAAAATGGTACTTGTTATGCCTCTTTCGGTGCACACCCTAATTTTGGTGTGGCTCTTGAGCGAACCGTTACTGAACTCTTACAAGGCCGAAGCCTTAAAGATTTGGATGTGTTTTCACCACCAAGTTTTGATAATGATGATGTTGCCGATTTAAGCAACTTAGAAACGCATTTTATCGATTCAAGTGGTTTAATCTCGTGGGATCTGTTTAATGAAAAATCGGATTATGAATTTGTAGATTGGGATTTTTCAGGATCGACAGAGCAAGAATTTGCTAATTTAATGGCAATTTTTAATCGTCATCAAATCGAAGTCCTGATCATGGATTACCAACATCTTGGGGTTTATGCTTGCCGTATTTTAGCTGTCGGCATGTCAGAAATCTATCCACCTGAAGATCTATTGATCGCAAACAATAATATGGCGATCCATTTACGCGAATTGATCTTATCGCTTCCTCATCAAAAGCGAACAGCAAAAGAGTTGCTGGTAATTATTCAACAGTTCGATGATGAAGGTTTAGATGATTTTGCTCGTGTTCGTGAACTGCTTGGCATTGCAACAGGTAAAGATAATGCATGGCTGACTTTACGAATTGGTGAATTAAAAGCTATGCTGGCATTAGCCGCTGGTGATTTACCGCAAGCAAAATTGTGGATCGATTGGACGGTTGAAATGAACGAATCCATCTTTACGCCTGAACGTAACCATGCTTATCGTTGTTTGCAAACATTAGTGAATTTTATTATTGAACGAGGTGAAAACCAATTTAGTGATTACCAAAATGCATTCAATAAAATGTATGGAAAAACTTGCGTTGACGAAATGTGGCAATATGCAACAGGCAAAAAACAGTTTTTTGGTCTCGCTGATTTGATTAGCAATGAGCATAATCATCCAATGGATCAATTTGTGATGCATCAAAAACTTTTAGAGGTCTACAACAAATTAAAGCAGACCATGTAAAATTGCTGTTTTTTAAGATAAATCATTATTTAAAGAGAAAGTATTCATCATCAGTGATAAACCTAAACCGTCTTTGCTGATGATTTTATGTACATTTGAATTTGATATTTAGTGATAAAAGGACTATATTTGAGACCTATGTCACAAAATTCAAGTTTTATGCTTACTAAACTTAAAAAATTCACTTAGCATAAAATGAATCCTTAAACGGGTTGTTCTATAATAATATATTATAGTTTTATATGATAAAGCCTTTTTGAGGCATCGTTTTTCTAAAAGCAATAAGTAGATTCCCTTATTGCTTTTCATTTTCTCTCTAGCAGTTTGAACGCTGGCATAATTATTTAAATCAAGTCGAACAAAGTTAAGTCAAAAATTTTCAATTTTTAGTTTTTTTAAATTAATCCATTTATTGAGGCTAAATGATGACAATTCTTACCGTAGGTTTTGCTTGTTTAGATCTAGTTTGTTTTACTTCACCTAATTTAGAAAAAAACGGTGTTATCCCGCCAGATAATATAGTCCGTTGTGGAGGTGGTTCTTGTGCTAATACGGCTTATTTGCTCGCACTTTGGGGCGAAGCTATTTATCACATTAGTCATTTAAATAATGATTCCTATGGTAATCAGATTGTTTCTGAACTTACCGATGCAGGCGTGAATACTGAGCAATTTATTTTTTCAGAAAAAATGATCACCCCATTAGAAGCAATCACTATTGATGAACAAACCGGAACGCAAACCGTTATATCGCACCGATTAACCACGCCACCAAAATTAACTGATGATGAAAAAAATAAACTCAATCACTTTATGCAAACCATTCGTGGCTACAGTATTGTTATTTTAGTCGATGGATATGAAGCCGAATTAAGTGAATATATCATCAAGAATTTACCTAAAACGAAAGTTATTATGAGTATAGATAGTCTGTCTGATTCAAGTCTGTACCTAGCTCAACATGCAGATTATGTCATTGTAACTGAACAATTTGCTTGTGCATTTTTAAAAATAAAATCCTTTAGTGATAAGAAAACAATTAAAGACGCATTTAAAAAATTGCGTAGTTTAAGTAGCGGTAAAGTCATCATCCGCATGGGTGAAAAGGGGAGTGCATATCTTGCTCGTCAAGACGTCATCATTATTCCCGGTTTTAAAAATCAATCGATTGATAAGATGACCGAAAGTGATATTTTTCAGGGCGCTTTTGCTTACGGCATTAGTTATGATTGGCCATTAGAAAAGACCCTATTATTTGCAAATCTATCAGTTGCTGCTGTTAACCAGCAAAAAAGAGGGCGAAGCGCTATGCCAAACTTGGTTGATATCAATCGAGTAGGTAAAACGTTTAGTAAGCATTTTACTTCCTATTTTTAATTAATGATATTTTATAGAAGGTTTGCAAACATCAAAAACCCCGCTCCTCAACTTTTTTAGAGTAAAAAGGGGCTTCGAGTTTTTCAATTAAACAGATTTTAGGTAAGTTTGGACGTTTTAACCTGTATTTCATTAAGGAATAAACGTCCGAACCAAGAGATTTTTTAGAGTGTGCTTTACAAATTATGTTATCAATGAGATTAACCTTGTCTGGCAAACTCAGCAGCTTGATTGATGAGTTCATCGCTAGGCGTAACACCGGTGTACAAAATAAATTGTTCAACGGCTTGTAACACAACAACATCTGCACCGGTAATGACAGTTTTATTTAATTTTTTTGCATAATTAATTAGTGGTGTTTCTATTGGTAGGGCGACCACATCAAATACAATATCGGCATGATTAATCAGGACTTCACTGAATGCTAGTTGATCTGCTTCAACGCCACCTTGCATACCAATAGGGGTCACATTAATAATTAATTTTGCTTGTTCTGGCGTAATGGTTGACTCATCCTTAACCCATTTATAATTGTAACGCTCAGCTAAAGCTTCGCCTTTAATCTGATTTCGGGCACATACAATCCCATGTTTAAAACCAGCATCATAAAAAGCGCCAATTACCGCATTAGCCATGCCTCCACTGCCTTTTAGAACAAATGGTGTGTTGTTGTTAATATGATTTGCCTTAATTAGTTTTTCTACAGCAATATAGTCGGTGTTATACGCTTTTAAATAGTGGTCGGTATTAACGATCGTATTCACTGCTTGAATGGATTGTACTGATACATCTAATTCATCAATAAATTCTATACAAGCTTGCTTATAAGGCATCGAAATTGCACAACCACGAATAGATAATGCTTTAATGCCATAAATTGCATCTTTCAAATTATTGGTGGTGAAGGCTTTATAGATATAATTTAGATCCAATTTTTCATATAAATAATTATGAAAGCGAGTACCAAAATTACTTGGTCTAGCTGAAAGTGACATACAAACAGTAGTATCTTTGTTGATAATTCTTGCCATTAACCAAAATCCTTGTGATCATACTAATTAATTTAGTATTCTAGCATCTTTTTGACCGATATATATTTAATTATGGTTGCAAACAACACTGGCCCAAAAATAAATCAGGAAAAAAACACAGTAAAAGTGATGATATATCTTTATTGTCACCAAAAACACCATACTTCAAAAAACCAGTTATGCGATGAGTGTAATGATTTATTACAGTACGCTATGCAACGATTGACTATGTGCCGATTTGGCGAGTCTAAAACTACCTGCGAACTCTGTTTAAAACATTGTTACCGTAAAGACTACAAACAGCTAATAAAAGAAGTCATGCGTTATTCTGGTCCAAGAATGATGATTTATCACCCTATAATGGCTATCAAGCATCTTAATAAAAACTTAAAAACGATTTTGAAGAGATTTGTAGAAAAGCGCTTTTCTAATGCAAAAAAAAGTTGAGGAGCGGGGTTTTTGAGCCTTGAATTATCAACTTTTGTCAGGGTTATCTTCTAATTTGCCTATAAATTCAATTGTTTTCACTTATTTTAGATGTTCTTTGCGATTTGTTCGCAGTTAAACACTAAAAATGCGAATGATTATCTTTTAAAATGTCGCCATTTATTGAAATACAACCGTATTTGATAGGAAGTATGATGTCTGTATTTACGCTTGAACACCTTTCAATAGGGCATGAGGCTGTTGTTAAACGTCTGTTACCTGACTCTTTACCTTTTCGTCGCAAACTTTTAGCTATGGGGATGACGCCTGGATGTAAATTGAAGGTATTGCGAATTGCACCACTAGGCGATCCGATTGAAATAAGTCTTCGCGGTTTTTTGCTCTGTTTGCGTCGACGTGAAGCAGCAGCCATCGAAGTTGAGGTAGTTGCATGAAAATTGCGTTAATTGGTAATCCCAATTGTGGTAAAACCACTTTATTTAATTTGTTAACTGGCTCAAAGCAGCGTGTTGGTAATTGGCCTGGTGTAACGGTTGAGCATAAGTCAGGCTCATTTGATTATCAAAATACACAGTATGATGTTGTTGATTTGCCTGGAACTTATTCCATTGAGTCAGATTCAACCGCTCAAGATGAATTTATTACACGTCAGTTTTTGTTAACAGACAAAGACAGTTTGATTGTTAATGTTATTGATGCAACCAATTTGCAACGTAGCTTGTATTTAACTTTTCAGCTAATTGATATGCAAGTGCCGATGATAATTGTGCTTAATATGGTTGATGCTCTCACAGTGATGGGGGAAAAGTTAAATATCGCTAAACTCTCGAAACTATTAGGTTGCCCAGTTGTGGCTATCTCATCTACGCAGAAAATGGGATTAACACAGTTTTACCAGCAGATACAAATTAGCACTCTAGATCTGAAAATAGCAAAACCGACAATAGATACCTTAAATTGGGATTCAAAAGTGATCTTTAATCGCTATTTGGATGAATTACCCGTGACGAGCAAAATCCATCAATTTAACCGGTGGCAATTAATAGAAGCATTGCTTAATGGTTCTGATCCCTCATTTGATTTAGTTGAAAATGAGAAGTTAGAGATTTGTCGTCGTTTGGTATCGATTAATTTTGATTATCAAGTTGATGTAGCCTTAGCCTCTATACGTTACGATACGATTGATATGATTTGCAAAATGGTGGTCGATAAACCTCGTGAAGCCAGCTTAAATCTTACTGAAAAATTGGATAAATTAGCTTTAGGACGTTTTACTGGGATTCCATTCTTTTTGTTTGCAATGTATGCCATGTTTTTGGTTGCGATTAATTTTGGTTCGGTTTTTGTTGATTTTTTTGAAGGTATTTTTAGTACGATTTTTGTTGATGGCTTTAATTACCTTTTAAATATGCTACATGCGCCAACTTGGTTAACGGTTATTTTAGCTGACGGGCTTGGTAATGGGATTACGACTGTATCAACATTTATTCCAGTTATTGCGGCGATGTTTTTTGTTTTATCTTTTTTGGAAGATTCAGGTTATTTAGCTCGAGCTGCGATGATTGTAGATCGTTTTATGCGATGTATCGGACTGCCCGGTAAAGCCTTTGTACCAATGTTAATGGGATTTGGTTGTGGCGTGCCAGCTATTATGGGGACAAGAACATTAGATAGCCCACGTGATCGTCTCTTATCTATTTGTCTAATTCCTTTTATGTCTTGTAGTGCACGTTTGCCAGTTTATGCATTGTTTGCTGTGATATTCTTTTCTAATTATGCATCGATTGTGGTTTTTATGTTGTATTTATTTGGTATTTTTGTGGCGATGCTGACCGGTTTTGTCTTAAAAAATACTTTGCTACAAGGCGAATTAACACCATTTATTATGGAAATGCCGGTATATCGTATTCCGACTTTACGCAGTATGTTGCGAATAACTTGCCAACGGCTAAAAAGCTTTGTTTTACGAGCAGGTAAAGCAATCGTAGTGATGGTGACAGTACTTAGCATATTAAACTCATGGGGTGTTGATGGTTCGTTTGGGCATGAAAATTCTAATGACTCTATGCTATCTGTTATTGGCCAAAAAGTGACACCAGCTTTTACACCAATGGGGATTGATAAACAAAATTGGCCAGCTACCGTGGGTATTTTTACCGGAATTTTTGCCAAAGAATCAGTGGTTGCAACTTTAAATTCACTCTATTCAATGGATCATCATGAGCAAGAAGAGTTTTCATTTTATGGTGGAATTAAGTCAGCTTTTGCCTCTATTCCTGCCCATCTTATTGATTTAGCAAACTCAATTGGCGATCCACTCGGGCTCGTTAATAAAGATGATAGCCGACAAGATGAATTATCTGTTGATTCAATTACGATAACTAAAATAAGCAATTCTTTCATTACTTCAACTTCTGCCATTGCTTATCTCATTTTTATTCTACTATACACACCGTGTGCAGCAGCATTAGGCACCATTTATCGTGAGGCAGGACTAAAATGGATGATCTTTGTTGCAGTTTGGACATTTGTTATTGGGTGGTTATGTGCAACGATTTATTACCAATTTAGTTTATTAGGTCATTCAACATTTGCACCATATTGGCTAACAGGTATAGGGGGATTTATTATTCTGACTTTTGTTGTTATGCGTAAACTTGGGAATCTGCCATGCTTTAATCATTATCAGTTACCTAAACCACGCTCACACAATAAATCGGCTTGTTGTGAATAATAGACTTTAATTTTTATGCTGATAACATCAATCCGAGATTATGTTCAATTACGAGGGCGAGCCAATTTGCTAGATGTGGCTCGTCACTTTCGTTTACCTGAAAGCGCCGTTGAACCGATGCTTGATTTTTGGGTAAATAAAGGAGTCATTAAATTAGTAAATAATAATTTATTAACTTGTGCTGGTAAGCAGTGTTCTGCATGTATTAGTTGTAATTTAGCCGTTTATCCCAATTATGTTTGGGTTCAATAATTTATCTTCTTTTAACAATCTTAATTAAATCAGGTTAACCAGCCTTAAATAGACTAAATGTATCAAATGTATTAATCTTTAACCTTTGATTAAACCCTGTCACTTTTTTAAAAATTTAACCGCTTATTTTTGCCTATTTTTGTTATCTTTTAAATAAAAAGGTCAATATATTTTTTATTCAATATCTTTTTTCGAGACTTACATCACAAAATTGAATTTATTTATACCTCAAAGTAACAAATGATATTAATATGAACGCATGTTCATTTTGGTGTGATGAAACACAAAATATAAAACATGAAGCTATTGGTGCAGATGATGCTGTATGTAAAGTGAGATAAAGCATTGTAGAATATTAAAACAGTATTTTAGGTTACATTGCTTAAATAAGGTCATGAAATACATACAGTATAATGCCGTGATAGATTATCCGCCGTGAAAAATAGTGATCACATTATGGCAATGGATGGAAAAGGGTTGAATTTGCTAAAAATTGATTCAACTGAGATAAAAATCATAATTTAAAAGTGGTCTATTTGCTGAAGAAGTAGAACGTTTTTTATTACGATGAGTTTTAAAGTAACGAGTTGTTGAATTACGCTTAAATTTAGCTTGCTTGAGCTTGCTAACTTTTAATTTTGCTTTGTTTTTATACTATTTTTGATAAAAATAGCCTGAACTGAAACGACTTTATCCTGTCGTTTTATTACTTAATAAATGTTATTATAATTATGTTTAAAAAACATGTAGTAGAGGAATTTGAAGTATGAGCCAATTAGATGAATTTAAAAAATTAACTGTCGTGGTTGCCGACACAGGTGATATTGATTCGATTAAACAGTTTTCTCCAGAAGATGCAACGACTAATCCATCGCTTGTGTTAAAAGCAGCTCAACTTCCTCAATATCGTTCTTTAATTGATTCAGCTGTTGATACAGCTAAAAAATTAGGTGGCAGTAAAGAACAACAATTGGTTAATGCTTGTGATCAAGTTGCGGTGAATATAGGCGCCGAAATTCTAAAAACAGTTCCAGGCCGAATTTCAACCGAAGTCGATGCTAGATTGTCGTTTGATAAACAGGGATGTATTGAAAAAGCTAGGAAAATTATCGATTTATATAAACAAAAAGGCATTGATAAATCGCGAATTCTAATCAAAATCGCTTCAACTTGGGAAGGAATTAAAGCAGCGGAAGTTTTAGAGAAAGAAGGTATTAACTGTAATTTAACTTTATTATTTTCCTTTGCTCAAGCGCGAGCTTGTGCAGAAGTTAATGCATTTCTAATCTCACCATTTGTTGGACGTATTTATGACTGGTATCAAGCAAAGAAACCAATAGAACCTTATGTTGCCGATCAAGATCCGGGCGTAGTATCTGTTCGTAATATTTATAACTATTATAAACAGCATGGTTATAAAACAATTGTGATGGGAGCGAGTTTCCGTAAAGTCGATCAAATATTAGCGTTAGCGGGTTGTGATCGTTTGACCATTTCACCAAATTTATTAGCGGAAATGCAACAATCAAATGCACCAGTAGAACGCAAATTGAATCCGAATCAAACAATTGTAGAACGTCCATCGTTAATGACTGAAGCTGAGTTTAGATGGCAACATAATAGTGATGCAATGGCAGTTGAGAAATTAGCTGAAGGCATTCGAGCCTTTGCGGTCGATCAAGGTAAACTTGAAGATATGATCGGGGCACTGCTTTAATTATTAATAAAAGGGGAGATAGTTCCCCTTTTTAATTTTGTTACAAACCTGTTTTATTTGTCTGCTGATAGCAGACTATCAATGAATTATTAAATATTTTTTGGAGATCATTATCATGAATGCAACCACACTATCCCACCGCGAATTAGCAAATGCGATAAGAGCATTAAGTATGGATGGCGTGCAAAAGGCAAAATCAGGTCATCCAGGTGCACCAATGGGGATGGCTGATATGGCTGAAGTACTTTGGCGTGGATTTTTAAAACATAATCCAACCAATCCAAATTGGGCAGATCGTGACCGATTTGTTTTATCTAACGGTCATGCGTCAATGTTAATCTATAGCTTGTTACATTTGACTGGTTATAACGTAACGCTTGATGATTTAAAAAACTTTCGTCAATTAAATGCTAAAACAGCAGGTCACCCTGAATTTGGCCATGTTCCAGGTGTTGAAACCACAACAGGTCCACTTGGTCAAGGTATTGCTAATGCAGTGGGTATGGCAATAGCTGAAAGAACATTAGCTGCTCAATTTAATAAGTCTGGCCATACAATTGTTGACCACAATACTTATGTATTTATGGGTGATGGCTGTATGATGGAAGGGATCTCTCATGAAGTTTGTTCTTTAGCGGGAACCCTTAAATTAGGCAAACTTATCGCTTTTTACGATGATAATGGTATTTCAATCGATGGTGAAGTTGAAGGTTGGTTTACTGATGATACTGCTAAACGTTTTGAAGCTTATGGATGGCATGTGATTCGCGGTATTGATGGACATGATGCGAAAGCGTTAGCTGAAGCTATCGAACAAGCACAAGCTGTAACTGATAAACCATCATTATTAATGTGTAAAACTGTCATCGGTTTTGGTTCGCCTAATAAAGCCGGTAGCCATGAAAGTCACGGGGCTCCTCTTGGTGATGCTGAAATTGAAGCAACACGTAAAGCATTAGGTTGGTCTCATCCTGCATTTGAAATTCCTAAAGAATATTATGATGCATGGGATGCAAAAGCTAAAGGTAAACAACGCGAAGATGAATGGAATGCTCGTTTTGATGCATATGCTAAAGCTTATCCTGATTTAGCGAAAGAATTTAAACGCCGTATGAATGGCGACTTACCAAGTAATTGGCAACAAACAGCCAAAGATTTTGTTAATAAATTACAAGCAAATCCAGCAACAATTGCAACTCGTAAAGCGTCACAAAATGCCATTGAAGCATTTGCTCCAGTATTAACTGAATTCTTAGGTGGTTCTGCTGACTTAGCGCCAAGTAATTTAACCATGTGGTCTGGTTCTAAAGAAATTTTAGCCAACCCTGCTGGTAACTATATTCATTATGGTGTGCGTGAGTTTGGTATGTCAGCTATTATGAATGGTATTTCTTTACATGGTGGCTTCATTCCTTATGGTGCAACCTTCTTGATGTTTATGGAATATGCTAGAAATGCAGTACGTATGGCAGCATTAATGAAGATTCGCTCTTTATTCGTTTATACTCATGATTCAATTGGATTGGGTGAAGACGGCCCAACACACCAACCAGTAGAACAAATGGCAAGCTTACGCATGACACCAAATGTAAGTACTTGGCGTCCTTGTGACCAAGTTGAATCAGCCATTGCTTGGCAATATGCGGTTGAACGAAAAGATGGTCCAACTGCACTTATCTTCTCAAGACAAAATCTTAAACAACAAGAGCGTACAGCAGAGCAATTAGCTAATGTTTACCGTGGTGGTTATATCTTAAATGATTGTAGCGGTACGCCAGAACTTATCCTTATTGCAACAGGTTCAGAAGTTGAGCTAGCTGTTGAGGCTTATCACAAATTAACCGAAGCAGGTAGAAAAGTAAGAGTTGTTTCAATGCCATCAACTGATGCATTTGATAAGCAAGATCAAGCTTATAGAGAATCAGTATTACCATCTTCAGTAACAGCTCGCATCGCTATCGAAGCTGGTATTAGTGACTATTGGTTTAAATATGTCGGTTTAAACGGCAAAATCATTGGCATGACAACCTTCGGTGAATCAGGACCAGCAGAACAACTATTTGCTAAGTTTGGTTTCACGGTTGAAAATGTTTTAAACCAAGCCAAAAGCCTATTGAAATAAATCATACTTTCATTAACAAAATAAAACTTCGCTAATAACTTTAGCGAAGTTTTTTTATATTTCTATTTTATATTTTTTGCCTTTTTTCTTGATTTAAATATTGGTGATGATATTTGCTTTGAATAATAGCTAGAATTTATCCATTTTGTAGACAATAATTATTATTTTTGATTCAACAAATTTTGAAAAACCATCACTATTAATTTAGTGATGGTGAATTAATCTTAATCAGGAAACGTCAATGATTAATAGGGATTAGGATCTTTCTTCAAATTATCAAATGGATATAACTTATTTTTCCAATCTTTAATTTGAATATCTTTTTGTTCGGGGATATCAATCAGATTATATTGCATATAATCATGGTGAACGTTTAAATCAATCCCCATCCAATGACTTAGTAGATATACGAATTGATACCCGGTAATTTGTTTATTGATTTTAATTTGATTCTTTTCTGATGAATCAAAAAATATTAATGGCACTTGATAACTATTTTGGTATTCCCAATTATGTCTTAAATCTTGATATTTCTCAGCGTGAGAAAGCCCATGATCGGCAAAGTAGACTACAGAGTAGTCTTCATTGTGTTTTTTCAATATATCAATCGTAGATTTTATTAAGTCATCGGTTTCTTTAATGCTACTGACATAACAAGATATATTCTCGTTTTTGAGATCGAACTGAATATCAAATTGTAATCTTTTACAAAAATGAGGATGTGAACCAATTAAATGCATAACAATGAGTTTTGGTTTATCTTGTTTTTTAGATAATAAGGAATCTAATTCTGGTAGTAGTAAAGTATCATATTTACCACGAGTTGATTTACCATTGTACTCACCTTTTTTAGTGTAAAAGATATTTTTACTATAAGCGGAAATTCTTGGTACAGTTATTTCCATTCTACCTAGTTTTCCTTGATTAGATAGCCAATAGGTTTCAAATCCAGCATCATTAGCAATAGCAATAATATTATTATTTAATTGAGCATTGACTTCATTATCATCTAAATAGCTAGACTGACTAATTAAATGTGGAATTGAGGATTGGGTATTTGATGCAGGAGCAATTAATCCATCCCAAATCACTGAAGCATTTTTATTGGTGAAAGGAGTATTATCATATTTAAAGCCATAAGCACTCATGTAATCTTTACGAACACTTTCACCAATGATAACAACATAGGTTTTATGTTTAGGATTGACAGAAACAATGGGTATTGTATTGGGTTGTTGTATTTGTCTAAGTTGTTCAGCCTTTTCAGTCTGATATATTTTTGCACTTGAATATAAATCGAAGCAAAACTCAAATGCGGGATATTTGAAATTATCTATTATTAAAGTTGTTATCGAAGATAAAGTAGTTGGCTGATATTTGATGGCACTTTTAACCGGTTTATAAAAACAAATCATTAATGCTAGTGCAATAACATAATAATTTTTTATTTTAGGAAATCTAAACTTTTAAAAAAAAAGAATAAAGAAAATTACTAATAGGAATGGTATTAAATAAAAATAGAGAGGTAATTGCGAACAGAATTCTTGCATTTCATCGATATCAGTTTCTGATATGGCACTGACTACAGCAACATTGGGATATCCATAGTAAAATCCTATTGGAAAATAAAGTGCAGCTATGACGAATGTTAATCCGAATAAGAAACGGAAAAAAGTGAATCTAGCTAAAAAAATTAGAGAAAAATAAGTAAGAAGTATCCTATCAAATCTTAGCGGGTAACCTAATAAGTAAACCAATACTACTGAAAGACAAATACAAATAACATGCGATAGTAATTCTTTTTTTAACATTACAAATTTATATTAATAACAATCCATTGAAGAGGTCAAAATTATATAAGTAATTAAATTTTAAGCAATATAAATTTATTTACAATTTAGTTTCTTTTATGACTTTTATATTTATTAAGTTAGATTAAGTATAGATATTAACAATTTTAGATAAAATATAGCCAAACTTACTCTGTTTATTGATAAGTTTGGCGAGAAATTTTTATTATCGTGAAGCTCTTTTCAGTATAATATCTTGCGGTTGTTTTTGAATGTAGATCATTCTACCGATAAGTAAGAACGCTGCTACAGCTAGTCCTAAAATAATTCCTATCCAAAAACCGGCAGCACCAATTGGCTTTATGACAAGATCGGTTAATCCTAAGATATATCCAATTGGTAACCCTACTACCCAATAAGAGATAAGCGTAATAAAAAATATACTTTTAGTATCTTTATAACCACGTAATACATTGCTTGCTACAACTTGCAAGTAATCAGATACTTGATAGATAGCGAGTAGAATAATAAGTTGTAGGCAAATAGTGATAACATCAATCTCATGGGTAAATATGTTAATAATTGGTGATCTGAATATCACCAGAATTAATGCTACCGCTACGGCTATCATGAATGATATGGCTAAACTTACATAAGCTGTTTGTTTGGCCAATATGGGTTTGTTTTTACCTAATAGGTAACCAACTCTAATACTAGTTGCTACCCCTAAAGATAAAGGTATTGCAAACGTTAAACTGCTAATCGTGAAGATAATTTGATGTGCAGCAACAGTTATTTGACCAAGTGGTGCAATAAGTAATGCAACTACCGCGAACAAGCTCATTTCAAAAAAATAGGCCAAAGCAAGGGGAGTACCTAATACAACTATTTTTTTGATGATAGCAAAATCAATCAGTTTTGTTAGTGGTGTTTTACGAATATCCCGTTGAGTAGTTGTCGTTAATGTATAGATACGAATCAAAGCAAACATTAACCAAAAGATTATTGCTGCGGTAATACCACAACCTACACCACCAAATGCTGGCAATCCTAATTTACCGTAAATTAAAACATAATTAATGGGGATATTAGCAAGTAATGCAATAAATATAATCACCATAGCAGGCTTTGTGTTAGATAAACCTTCACATTGATTACGATAAACTAAAAATAGCAAGAAAGCAGGTACACCCCACATAATTGAGCGTAAAAATGATACCGCTACATCAACCATTTCTGGATCGATTGGATGGTCAGCTGAGCTTCTAAAGCTAATTATTTTGTCCGAATTGTACAAAACTAGCATCATGATTATGGATAAGATTAAAGCAATCACAACACCTTGACGAGTCTGATCAGCAACTTGTTCACGTTTAGCCGCACCATTTAAATTGGAAATTATCGGTGTTAATACCGTTAATAAGCCTTGTCCAAATAAAATAGTAGGCAACCAAATTGATACAGCTATGGCTACACCCGATAGTGCTGTTTTGCTGTAGTTACCTGCCATAATGGTATCAACAAACGTGATCGCGGTTTGAGATATCTGTGCAATCATGACAGGGATTGCCAACGTAACTAAGTTTTTTATTTCGTGTCGATAATGTTGCTTCATTGGATTTATTTACTGTTTTACAGTACCCCATAAATCATATTCATCTGAATGTTCAATATTTACTTGAACAATATCGCCGACTTTAACATCTTTTTCTCCATTTAGATAGACAACACCATCTATTTCTGGCGCATCGGCCATGCTTCGCCCAATAGCACCTTCTTCATCAACTTCATCAATCAATACAGATAATGTTTTACCTATTTTATTTTTAAGTTTCTGTGTTGAAATCGATTGTTGTAATTGCATAAAACGGTGGAAGCGTTCTTGCTTTATTTCTTCTGGTATTTGATCAGCTAATTGATTTGCAGCAGCACCTTCCACTGGGCTATAAGGGAAACAACCAACACGGTCTAATTGCGCTTGAGATAAAAAGTCGAGTAATAGTTCGAAATCTTTCTCAGTTTCACCAGGGTAGCCAACAATAAACGTTGAACGTAAGGTAATTTCAGGGCAAATCTCACGCCAATGATGAATTCGCTCTAAGGTTCTTTCAATTGTGCCTGGGCGTTTCATTGATTTTAAAACGCTAGGGCTAGCATGTTGTAAAGGGACATCTAGATAAGGTAATATTTTTCCTTCAGCCATTAATGGAATCAAATTGTCGACACTTGGATAAGGGTACATATAATGTAGACGCACCCAAATACCAAGGGTAGATAATTGCTCGCAAAGGGTATGAATATCAGTTTTTAATGGCATACCATTCCAAAAGTTTGTACGATTTTTTACATCGATACCGTAAGCAGAGGTATCTTGTGCGATAACTAAAAGCTCTTTTACGCCACTATCGACTAAACGTTTTGCCTCATCAAGAACATTACCGATAGGACGACTAACCATCTCACCACGTAATGATGGGATAATACAAAATGTACAGCTATGGTTACAACCTTCAGAAATTTTTAAATAAGCATAATGTTTAGGTGTTAATTTTACTCCTTGCTCTGGTACAAGGCTTGTAAATGGATTGTAGCTAGGTTTTGGCGCATATTTATTAACATGTTCAAGTACAGCTTCGTAACTATGAGGTCCTGATATTTCTAAGACTTTAGGATGAACATTACGTATCTGATCTTCATTCGCACCAAGACAACCTGTCACAATAACTTTACCATTTTCATTAAGGGCTTCACCGATGGCCTCTAATGATTCTTGTATAGCACTATCAATAAAGCCACAAGTATTAACAATAACCAAATCAGCATTGTCGTAACTTGGCACTACTTGATAGCCTTGAGTACGTAGTTCAGTTAAAATTCGCTCAGAGTCAACTAAATTTTTAGGACAACCAAGGCTCACAAATCCAATAGTAGGGGATGACATATTCATAGTAATTTAAAATTTATTGAGGTAGTTATCGAGAATCTAAAAGTTTATTCATTTAGATTAAAATAATAGGTGAGCATTCTAACATAATTAAATTAGTCGAAATAAAAATTTTTAATTTGCAGTGATGAATATGGAGAGAAACGAGAAACAAGCCCTTACTGAAATAAGGGCCTACATTATGATAAAAAATTATTTCAATGCATTAATGACTTCATCAATTTGACGATCCAAACTTTCGACACCACCACCCGATAAGTACCAAAGATCGGGTGTTAAATAGATAACCTCAGTTTTACTTTTCGCTAATACTTTTGGATTTAAAAAGTCGTTTTTCATTGCTGATTGACCAATAGCTTTACTTCGGTCAACGACATAAACAATATCAGGTTTTACTTTACTAATATAGCTGTTATCAATAAAGGTCGGTTTTGGTTTGCCACTAGGCTGTGGTGTTAATGGTACAGCCCGTTTTACTTTCAACACATCATGAATTAATGCTGCGCTTGAACTGCCATTAATAAGAATCATTTTTCCATCATTATGAATAGCAACTATTGCTTTTTTGTGACTCGCTTGTGCAACAGCTTGTGCGTTGGTCACTTTTGTATCAAGCAATTGAATCAAATCTTCAGCTTTCTTTTCAGTTCCAGTTATATCTGCTAGAACATTGATATGATTTTTAGTTGATTCAAGATAATTCTTCGCGTCAACACTTAAATTAATTACTGGTGCAATTTTCGATAATTCTTCAGTTCGACTAGCTTGACGACCATCAATAACGATGAGTTGCGGTTTAACTTGTTTAATTGCATCGATGCTTGGTTCTTTCATACTACCTGTATCAGAGACACTTTTATATTGTTCAAGATAAGAAGGAAGAACGGAAAGAGGTGTTCCTACAACAATAGAACCTTTACCTAATGCATCTAAGGTATCTAAAGCACCATAGTTCATTACTACCACTTTACTTGGTGATTTAGGAACAACAACGGTTTGTTTATTATCTGGATTCACAGTGATTGATGATTGGCAACCTGATAACCCTAAAGTAAAAGCTATTAGAGTGCTTAATAATATTTTTTTATTCATATTGATACCTTTTGCTTTAATGAAAATGATAACCATTATTATTTAAATGATGTGAAATGTCTAGATATAAATAATTTTTCGTAAAGATATTGATAATTATTATCGAAAAGTTATTGATAATTATTCTCATGTAGGTTATTGTAACGCACGGCTTGCTTTGCAAAATATCAATATAAATAATAAGGTTATAAAACATGAATACTAAAATTAAACTGGCAACACATGTCATAAATACAAGTATTTTATTATCATTATCTGGTTTAGCGATAGCAGACACTGATAAAAATACTGATACTATGGTGGTGACAGCATCAGGATTTTCTCAACAAATTAAAGAAGCTCCAGCAACAATTTCGGTAATCACGCCAGAGGAAATCAGCAAAAAACCTTATCGTGATGTGACTGATGCGCTTAAGGATATTCCTGGGATCACGATAACTGGTGGCGGTGATTCAACTGATATTAGTATTCGTGGTATGGATGCCAAATATACTTTATTATTAATTGATGGTAAAAAAGTTAGCACTCGTGAAACCAGACCTAATAGTGATAATTCTGGTTTTGAACAAGGCTGGCTACCGCCTTTAACTGCTATAGATCGTATTGAAGTTGTCCGAGGACCAATGTCATCGCTATATGGTTCAGATGCTATGGGTGGGGTCGTCAATATCATTACTAAGAAAGTTTCAAATAAATGGCATAGCGGTATTCGAGTTGAATCAATCATGCCTTATCGTTCAGATGAAAAAAATACCTATGTAGGTAGTTTTTCAACTATGGGACCAATTATTGATGATATTTTAGGGATTCAATTGTATGGTCAATATACAAATCGACACGAAGATAGATTCTTGTATGGTCATTCAGGCCAAAAATTAAGAAGCTTAAACGGTAAAATATCGCTTAATGCTACTGATACCCAAAAATTTGATTTTGATTTTGGTCGTTCTTTACAAAATAGTACTTCAACTAGAGGTAAAACTAGAGATAAAAGCAGAAAGGATGATTATAAGCGAGATAATGCGAGAAATACTTTTGCATTGACTCATAATGGTATGTTTGGCGATGTTTCAACAACTTCGTTTATTGCCTATGAAGAGAATAATAATCCTGCAAGACAAATGAAAATCAAGAATACTGATGTTGATACACATGCAACAATACCATTTTCGATTAACATGTTAACGGTGGGTGGTAAATATAATTATCAAGAATTGCATGATAAAGGTAATGAACTTACTAGTAATATAACCAAAATTGACCGCTGGAATTATGCACTATATGCAGAGGATGAGATAAGCATTTTCGATAATTGGAATATAACTGCCGGTTTACGTTACAACAAAGATGAAAATTATGGTAGTAATTGGAATCCAAGAATTTATAGTGTCTGGAATATCGATGATAACTTTACTTTGAAGGGGGGGTATTCTACCGGTTTTGCAACGCCACAATTACGTCAAGTTGTTTCTGATTGGGGACAAGTAACAGGTGGTGGATTTTCCAATGGTGTAGTTGTTGGTAACCCAGATTTAAAACCAGAAAAATCAGATAATTTTGAAATTGGTTTGGCTTATACCAATGATTATGGTATTGATGCTTCAGCAACAGCCTTTTATACAAAGTATAAAGATAAAATTCAGTCCTACTATATATGTGATACTAGAAAGATTCCAAATAGAACATGTAAATATAAAAACTTCAATAAAGAATTTGATTTTATTCAAGGGCGAGAAAATGTAGATAAAGCAGACCTTAAAGGTATTGAGCTTACATTTAAAACGCCATTATTTACTGATTTCTTGTTAAGCTCTAACTATTCATGGACTGAGACAGAGCAAAAAACGGGTAAAAATAAAGGTAAACCATTAAACCGTACACCAAAACAAAAATTCAATACTCAACTTGATTGGAATCTCACTCAAGAGTTGGATTTATGGACTAAGGTTGCTTATTACGGGGTAGAAACTACCACAGATCGCAGTGGTAAGAAAATTGAATATCCAGGCTATACCTTCTGGGATGTCGGTGCGTCTTTCCAAATAAATAAAAATGCTAAAGTATATGGTGGCGTTTATAACTTGTTTGACAAAGATGTTTCAAACGATGACTTTGGTAAAACATTAGAAGGGCGTCGTTACTTTATTGGAACAGAAATTAATTTTTAATATTTAATTCTCACCAAGTAGCTATACTTCATAGCTACTTGGTAAAACTGTTTATTTAACCCATAATACAACTGATTTAAAATTCTAATAACTCTTCTATATTTATTTAATTAATCGTTTTTAATTAATTAACTCTATTTGAAATTATTTTTTATCGATATTTGCAAAATGATCTTTGATTAACTAAAAATTATCTTTTATTTAGTCTATTGATCAAATAGTTAAAATTATTCTTTCTTAACCATTCTTAAAAATTTTCTAATTTTTTATTAACACATAATTTTATTATAAAAATTTCTTATTAATTAATATTAATCATATAAATATAGTCTTTATATGAAATTGTATATTAAATCAACTTTTATCATATTTCATACTTCAGAAATTTAACTTGCATATTCAATAGATTAATTTGATTAAATTATTATTGATTGATCGATAATTTCGATCAATAATTTGATCGTTTTAAAATTTAATAGCTTTAATGTCTGATCTTTAAAGAACAATTTCATAATAACAAACTGTATGAGTTATATTCGGTTTAGCTGTTTGAGGTAGTGTATCAAAAGTGGACATATAAAGGAGTGTTTTTATATTTATTTGCAACAGCATGTTAATAAAAAGGAGATTTACCTTGAACTGGTTAGCAATATTAAAAAGTGGATACTTTAATTCAATTTCTATATTAGGCAATAAAGTATTAAAAAATAAACAAAACTATTTATTGGGCATTTTACTATTGTCATTAGTTAATAATATTAATGCATTACTACCCGTCTCAACGACTCAATTGATTCATGGTAATTCACCAATGATAGCGGTCAATGATGAAATGGTTGATTCAACCGGCTTTAAGGAAAAATTGAGTGTTGTTAGTATGCCTGATGGTCGGTTACGCACTTCAGAAAGTGATATTAACGATTTTAAATTGGAACCGGATACCACTCTTAGCCAAATAAGTTGGGTAATTCAAGGAAAAGAGAGTTCACATGAAGTAAAAAAAGTTATTGAGGCCAATGGTCACGATGTTAATTTGATGGATATCGCCAATAATCTCAATATCAGTATTTTTGATGAAGATGGAGATACAGGTATTCCTGATGGCGTATTAACGGCTACTTGGTATTATAGTGTTCCTGGTGGTAATAAAAATGGGCTAGGGGAATATAAAAAAGTACCTGAAAATGAGTTAACTAAAAAAATAGATCCCTGCAAGGCACCTTATAAATTAGAGCTTTCAATTAAGAATATAAAAGTGCAAACAGAATATGGTCTGCCAAATGAGTCAGAACATATTTATAACGATGTTTTTAAAACATATTATTTTAAATCCAAAATTAATCAAGTGTGTTATGCTCGGACTTATCCAACCATGGATAAAAATATATGGTCTTGGACTCAATATAATAATGACACTCCTAGTGGTTATGGTTGGGGAGCATCAATAGATCCTACACCTAATCCAAAACATGGAGGTGGTTATAATAAAAATGAGTGGCATCCAGAATTAGGATTTTTACTTAATACCAGTGCTGGGCATAATAATCGTTTTCCTCATACTGCATTTAAAGGAGCATCATTCCAACTTTGGATGAGTAATGAACAACAAGATTATCTGTTTTCAACAGATGATAATAATATCTCAATTGATAAACTTGGTATTGTAACTTTTAATGGCAAACCTAAAAAAAGAACCATCCAAATTTTTGCATGGCCTAAAGATGCAACCGGGCAATCTGATATGATTGTATTTTGGAGTGATTTAAATTTCTGGGCAAAACCCGGAAAACAGACATTAACATATTCAGATGATCTTTGTGGAGGAATTCAAAATCAATTAACGCTTACTGACTGGGTTAATACGCCTCAAGCAACCAACCCAAATACTAACGCAAGTTTTAGAGAAACCGGAAATGCGATGACCAGAAAAATGAATGGTGGTTTAAACGGTGAATGGGGACAGCTAGCTATTGATTATTATCCTAAATCTGATTTTCCTACATCCAGTGCAATAATTACTGGTACTAACCAACGGCTTGCATGGGTTTCTGATTTTACTATGGAGCTGCAAGGAAAAGTACATCGTGCTGTATTTATGTTAAATGGTGGAATTTTTAAAGCTTATAACAATCCTTGGCCTAGTGCACCTTTCTCAGTAACGTTTGAAGTTTGTAAAGAAACTTGGTAAGAACGCATAAATTCAATTAGATATAGGCCCATGTGATAATTATCGCATGGGTTTAATTAATCTGTATGATAACCTTTTTAGTATGAAAAAAAGTTGAGGAACGGGGTTTTTGAACTTAAAAAAGCGAATTTTTTTATTAAAATCTAACTTTACTCCATTTGTATATAATGGTGAGAGTGCTAAAGAAAAATTATTTCTAAGCTCAAGCCGCTGTTATATAAATGAAGGTAGCTTTATTCTATTTATATAAAATACAAGTTAGCTAAGTCATAATAGCTCATCAACCAATTTGCCATTACCGAACAAGATCTATTTACATCCTAATGAAGAAAAAATATATATGCTAAATTATGTTTTGTATTGATTAAAATGATAATAATTTTAATCACCTAATTTGGCTTGATAAAGATAGTATAAATTTCGAAAATCAAATATTATTAATCGACAAGCCAAACATTGCGAAATCATTTATTCAACATGGAGAATGGCAAGCTAGCGGTTTTTGTAATATATTAACAATCAGCTAAGCTAATAATGAAAGGCAAGCCTAATGGATATATTTGAAGATAAACAAGAGTCAGAACTACTTACTGAAATTGCCGTTGCCTACTATGAGTATGAACAAACGCAAGAAGAGATTGCCAAGAGATTTGGTCTTTCACGTATTAAAGTAGGGCGTTTGCTAAAAAAAGCGAGAGCGGAGGGGATTGTTGAGATTAATGTCAAATATCACCCGATTTTTAGCTCGCGTATTGAGCAGCAATTCGTTAATAATTTCGGTATTAAAAGAGCGTTAATTGCTTTAGATCACCAAGATGAGGATGAGCAACGACGACAAGTGGCGGCACTTGTTTCAAATTATTTATCCAGTACTTTGAAAAATGGTATGACGGTAGCGGTTGGGCAGGGGCGTAATGTGGCTGCAATTGCTAGTCATGTAGGCGTTTTTCCTGAAAAACAATGTAAATTTATCTGTGGTATTGGTGGTACTCAGCGAGTTGGAGAGATTATTGATGCCGATCATATCAGCCGTAGCCTTGCGAGAAAATTTAGCGCAAGTAGCGAAACTTTGTATGCACCAGCTTATGTTGAGAATCGTGAACTGAAACGTGCGTTTATGCAAAATCGGGTTATTAAAGATACGATCGAACGCGCTAGTAAAGCTGATATTGCTTTAGTTGGTATTGGTGATATGAATGAAAACTGTTACATGGTACAGTTAGGCTGGTTTACCCCGCAAGAAGTCACATATGCTACTTTGAATCAAGGCGTAGTTGGTGATATTGCAGGTTATGGTTTTTTTGATATAAATGGCAATCCTGTTGATACAACCATGAATGATCGGGTAATTGGTTTAAGTATTGATGAGCTACGTAACATTCCTTGTGTTATTGCCATTGCATCAGAAAACACTAAAGCGACAGCAATTTTAGGTGCGCTTCGCTCTGGTGTCATTGATATTATTGCTACTAGTGCTTCAAATGCTAGAATGGTGTTGAACCTAAATAAAATTTAAGTTGTATATAAGCTATTTGTAACAATGTAGCTATTTATTATCACTTTGTTAATTATAATAAGCGTTTAATAATTCTATCAACCCGAATTCGGCTTAATCGTTTAATTAATTTATGTACATTTTTGGGATAGAACAGGCTAGCTTGAATTTGTTGAAAATGTGTAACTAAAGTCGTTTTTTCTCGAATTGCGACGAGTTCTTGTTTGATTTGTTTTTGTAATTCGTGTTTTGGATCGTGGATTAATATTGCATTTTCCAGATCTAAACGCCATGCTCTAGGATTAAGATTATTACCTGTGATCATCATCCAACTATCATCGACCCAAATACCTTTTAGATGATAGGTTTGATCGCCATCTTTCCATAACCTAATGATTAACTGTTCTTTGTCTATGAAATTTTGAAGGCGTTCAACAAAGCGTCTTAAGTTGATTTCATATAAATAGGGTAGCCCACCGGAAATATTAAATGGCTGATCTTCTGGAATATAAAAGTCGTTAGCAACTTTATCACCAATAATGATCTCAACTTGTTTTCCTTTTCTTAGGAGACGAATAATATCGCGCACTAATATATTGGGTAGATTGAAATACGGAGTACAAAATATAATTTTTTGTTCGGTAACATTTATTAAGTGGTGAATGACCTTATTGAGCTGATTATTTCGCCCAAGACCAACTATTGGAGAGACCGATAATGTATCATTATCCGTATCTGCCACATATTGATAATTTGCGTCGGTAAGATTTTGACGTAACGCTTTAATTTCTGGTTTAATTTGTTTGCGAGTTTTATGTTCACTAACATCTAAACGTTGCACACCTTCAGCAGAAAGGAAATTGTCATTGACGTAATTGACCATGGTGTCAGATAGCGCTTTATTGGTTATAAAGTGATATCTGTCATAGCGGTATTTATCCAGTTTATGTAAATATACATTGTTGATACTCGCACCACTATAAATGACGGTGTCATCTATGATCAAACCTTTCAAGTGCAGTACACCAAGTACTTCACGGCGATTAACGGGGACACCATAAATAGGAATATCAATATTTGGATGTTGCTGTTTTAGATCATAGTAATACCGTGCATTCGTTTGGGCTTTATCTTCACCTATTCGTCCACGTTGAGCACGATGCCAATCAACAAAAATCTTGATATCTAAATCTGGGTGCGCTGTTTTTGCTTGATAAAGTGCATCAAGTACCTCACGGCCGGCTTCATCTTTTTCTAAATAAAGTGCAACAATGTAGATACGGTGCTTAGCTTTCATGATATGCTCAAGCAATGTAATTCGATAAGATGTTGGATCGTATACAATATGATATTGCTCAGCATTTTGCTGAAGTTTTGCTAATTCATTTAGATGCTTTTGATGGTTGTATTTAATAAATGGTATTCGCATGATTTAAATATCATTAAAACTGACACAAAGTGTAGAATATCACAATTTATGTCAGAAAATAACACTCCTATTTTTCATAGGTTATCCTATGTTTAAATTAATCTGTTTTTATTCAGTCTATTAACTCAATATTTAAGATTGTTCATTAACCCAAGTTTGAATAATTTTATAGCTTAATGCCAGAACGACTGGACCAATAAATAGTCCCATAATACCAAAAGCCAGAATACCTCCAATTACACCAAAAAGTATAAGTAAGAAAGGTAGATCGGCCCCTTTTTTTATCAAATATGCTCGCATTACGCTATCTAGGGTAGTTAATATGATGGCAACTACAATTAATACAATACCTGATACGATATGACCATCCCAAAATTGCCAAATAATACAGCCAATCATTACGATAACTGGTCCAATTTGAGCAACACAGCAGATGAATAAAATGAGGGTTAATATGCCTGGAAATGGCATTTTGGTAATAATAAAGCTTAAGCCACCAATTAAAGCTAATGTAATGGCGGTGACAACCACGCCTAATGCAACTGCTCGTATAGATTGACCGGCTAATGTAACGGTAGTAGTTCCATATTGTTTAGATAAACGATTAGCTAAAACATAAACATATTTAGTAATGCTTTCACCTTTAAGAAATAGCAATAAACTAAATATAATCATCACACCAGCATGGAATATGAAAACGCCAATATTGGTGACTTGTTCTAATAGCCAGCCAATCATTGTACCAATATAGGGTTGAATATCAGATACTAATTCCGACCCATCGGTTTTAATAATTTCGAGCCATTTTTGGTGTAGCTCCTCACCAAACATAGGAACGTTTATTAACCAGTCAAAAGTAGGTAATTCTCTATGAGATAGGTTTCTAACCCATTCGATAAGGTAATGCCCATTTTGAGCGACACTACTAATGATGAGAAGAAAAGGAATGACACAAACAAATGCCAATATTAATGCCATAACTAACAGTGATAACCAACGTTTATTAAACAGCTTTTGTTGGATTTTTATCATTAATGGCCAAGTAGCAATAACCACCATAACAGCCCAAAAAAAGCCAAACAAAAATACTTCTATCACTCGATAAGTTACTGTTATAAGTAAACCTATCAGTAATAGATTTAAAATTAGCTTTAGTAAATCATCGGTTTTTTTTTCTGCTGGCATTTTTACCTCATATTTTTTAATCTAGATAATGTTATTATACGCATTATGTTTTGAAAAGCATACGATGTCGTATCAATTAGACAATTTTCTTGGAGATATAAAATGAAAAAATTAATGTTGTTAGTTTTGATGGGTGTAACATTATCAGCGTGTGCAAATACACAAAAAGTCCCTCAAGTTGCGCAAAAATTGAATGAAATCGCGCCATATCCTAACGCTAAAGTCGGTGCTACGCGATATGTGATTCATCTTCCTAGCTTAAAAGATGAAGCTAACGCAAAAGTAGAAATATTAGTTGGTAAAGATATGAATGTAGATTGTAATGCACATAATTTAGGTGGGGTAATTAAAGAAAAAGAGCTTAAAGGATGGGGATATTCTTATTACGAAGTTGAAGAAGTTAAAGGAACGCTTTCAACCATGATGGCTTGCCCTGAAAGTGCTAACAAAAACCAGTTCGTTACAGTCAGACATAATTTAGGTTTATTAAATTATAACAGTCAGTTACCATTGGTATTTTATGTACCAAACGATGTAACAGTTAAATATAGAATTTGGCAACCAGATTCAAAAGTTTTGCAAGCCACTGCCGAATAAAAAACGTTAATTAATTGTTAATAGCTCGCTAACAAAGGGCTGATTGATTAAAATATAGTCATTCGGTCCTTAATCTAAGTTTATTTGATTTTTTATGTAGACATCTGTAAAAAAAAAGGTATTTTATCCCTCGTAATGCAAGGTTAGCTCTACTTGTTCATTAATTCAATTAATGACTCGTAATTGCCTGATTACCTCGGTTTCGCCGTTAATTAAGATAATGGTAAAATTTGGGGGTCCGTTGTGTTTCACAATGGGCTTGTGTCTAACATGTAATATCCCTAACTAGAGGAGAAGTGGTGAGCATGTTTACTCAACGTAAAACAATTCTTTCAATCATAGCTGGTGTTTCACTAGCATTATCTCAATCTGCTATAGCTAAAGATCGCGTTGTGCATTTTTATAATTGGGCAGGTCAAATTGGTAACGATACTATCACTGATTTTCAAGAATCGACTGGTATCAAATTAGTTTATGATGTGTATGACTCTAATGAAGCACTTGAAGGTAAATTAATGGCCGGTCATTCTGGCTTTGATGTAGTTTCACCTTCTGATAGTTTTTTAGCAAGACAGATCAAAGCTGATATCTATCTGCCATTGGATAAAAGTAAATTACCAAATTGGAAAAATCTTGATCCTAATTTGATGAAATTAATGGCAAACCATGATCCTGATAATAAATATGCAATTCCTTATGTATGGATGACGACAGGTATTGGTTATAACATTGATAAAGTTAAAGAGCGTCTTGGCGATAATGCTCCAGTTGATAGTTGGGATCTAGTCTTTAAACCTGAAAATATGGAAAAACTTAAAGATTGTGGTGTTGCTTACTTAGATGCTCCAACTGAAATCTTTGCGAGTGCACTTAAATATTTAGGTAAAGATCCGAACAGTACTGATGCGAAAGATTATACCGGTGCCGCTTACGAGTTGTTAGAAAAAGTAAGACCAAATATTCGTTATTTCCATTCATCACAATATATAACTGATTTAGCTAACGGTGATATTTGTGTAATTTTAGGTTGGTCAGGTGATATATTACAATCTCGTGAC
Organism: Gilliamella sp. B2772; assembly: GCF_026536985.1. Lineage (NCBI taxonomy): Bacteria > Pseudomonadati > Pseudomonadota > Gammaproteobacteria > Orbales > Orbaceae > Gilliamella > Gilliamella sp. B2772. Next base: position 252,533 of record NZ_JAFNNB010000001.1, read on the forward strand.
AGAGCTAACGAAGCAAATAATGGTGTGCATATTGGCTACCATATTCCTAAAGAAGGTGCATTAGTATTTTTTGATACATTTGCTATTCCTAAAGATTCAGCTAATCCTGATGAAGCTCACGAGTTTTTAAACTTCGTTATGATTCCAGAAATTGCTGCACAGGTAACTAATGATGTTAACTTTGCTAGTGCAAATAAAGCGGCTAACGATCAGTTTGTAAGACCAGCAGTGAAAAATGATCCTGCAGTTTATCCAAAACCAGAAGTTATGGAAAAATTATTTACCCTCACAGTAAAAGATCCTAAGCTCGAACGTGTGATTACTCGCACATGGACAAAACTTAAAACGGGTAAATAACCGTTTGAACGTCAAATTATTGACTTATATATTCTAGGCGGAGAGGTTTAATAACCTTTCCGTCTCGTTTTTTTTGGCTTGTTGTTATGAGGAAAAAAGTGTGAACGATAAAACAACAAATCAGGTACAGCCTAAAAAAAAGATGATAACTCCATTATTGGAGATCAAAAATTTAACTAAAGTTTTTAATGACGACTATTATGCCGTCGATGATGTAAATTTAACCATTTATGATGGGGAAATTTTCGCCTTATTAGGTGCATCAGGTAGTGGTAAATCGACCTTATTGCGTATGCTTGCAGGGTTTGAACAACCAACATCCGGACAAATTATTTTAGATGGTAAGGATTTATCACAAGTTCCTCCTTACAATCGTCCAATTAATATGATGTTTCAATCGTATGCTCTTTTTCCTCACATGACGGTTGAGCAAAATATTGCTTTTGGTCTTAAACAAGATAGATTAGCTAAAAGCGACATTAAACAGCGTGTAGAAGAGATGTTAGCGCTTGTGCATATGGAGCAATTTGGTAAACGTAAACCTCATCAATTATCTGGTGGTCAAAGACAACGAGTTGCTTTAGCAAGAAGTCTAGCAAAAAGACCAAAACTTCTACTATTAGATGAACCAATGGGCGCTTTGGACAAACAACTTCGTGATCGTATGCAACTTGAAGTGGTTAGCATTTTAGAACAAGTTGGTGCGACCTGTGTAATGGTAACCCATGATCAGGAAGAAGCGATGACAATGGCAGGGCGCATCGCGATTATGAACAAAGGTCAATTTGTGCAAATTGGTGAGCCTGAAGAGATTTACGAGCATCCAAATAGTCGTTATAGCGCTGAGTTCATTGGTTCAGTAAATGTGTTTGATGGCATTTTACAAGAAACATTAGAAGATGGATTAATTATTAGTTGTCCTATGATTAAGCACTCTTTAAAAGTTGATTATGATTCACCCGCTGTCGAAGGTGTTCCAATTCAAGTTGCCTTAAGACCTGAAAAAATCAAACTTTGTGATGAAATTGCTGAGGATGCCTATAACGTTGCAACAGGTGAAGTTGTTGAAATTGCTTATTTAGGCGATCTTTCAATTTATCACGTAAAATTGCAAAGTGGTCAGATAATTATTGCACAGCTACAAAACGAACATCGCTATCGTAAAGGTATGCCTACTTGGGGTGATATTGTCAACCTTAGTTGGGAAATCGATAGTTGTGTTGTACTTACTGAATAAACACAAGAGGATATATTGATGCGATCCATTTTATGGGGTTTGTTATTAAATGCCTTGGTGTTACTCGGTATTTATTTACGTTTTGTAACAACAAATGCATTTGACAATCTTTTTTTAGATGCGTTATTTACATCAATGGTATTAAGCTTTTTATTATCATGTTTAGGTGCATATTTAGCGCATTATAAACCATCTAAATTTGCTTATCGGTTGATAATAGCTGGTAGTATTTTATATATACTTGAATTAGTCGGTTTGGTTGCTATCTATTATGCTTATAAAAAGATGCGACAACAACGTGATGATTCCGACTTAATGACATTATATGGTCGTTTGTTAGTTATCGCGATTCCTTACTTTTGGATGCTGTTACTCTTTTTATTACCATTTTTAATCGTATTTAGAATCAGCTTTTCGGAAGTGGCGATAGCCGTTCCTCCTTATACTGAACTTTTTAGTTATGAAGATGGGCTGGTAAATATTGTTTTAAATTTTGGTAATTATCTTAATTTATTAGCTGATACTATTTATCTAGACTCCTATTTACAGTCATTGAAAGTGGCTGCAATTTCGACATTATTATGTATTTTGATTGGTTATCCATTAGCATGGGCTATATCGCAATGCAAACCATCTACTCGAAATATTTTATTATTGTTGATTATATTACCATCATGGACATCATTTTTAATTCGTGTTTATGCGTGGATTGGAATATTGAATCCTAATGGTTTGTTAAATCATTTCTTAATGTGGTTAGGTGTTATTGATCAACCGCTAATCATTATGAAAACTTATCTAGCTGTTTATATCGGTATTGTATATTCTTACTTACCGTTTGTGGTGTTACCAATTTACACATCATTAAGTAAAGTCGACTCAACCCTAATTGAAGCAGCATTAGATTTAGGCTGTAAGCCAATCAAAACCTTCTTTAGGATTATCGTACCATTAACTAAAAATGGTGTTATTGCTGGAGCCATGTTGGTATTCATTCCGGCGGTTGGGGAATATGTAATCCCTGAACTGTTAGGGCCTTCAGATAGTCTAATGATTGGTACTCAGCTATGGGCTGAATTCTTTAATAATCACGATTGGCCAGCCGCATCAGCTGTCGCAACAGTGATGTTATTGATATTAATTGTCCCTATCTATTACTTTAACAAATTCCAAAACCGACAAATGGGGGGTAAATAAATGAATAATTTACCATTAATCGTGCGATCAGCATTGATTGTTTTTATCTCCGCATTTTTAGGTTCATTGGTGCTATCGGTTTTGATTTCAGCATCTGGTTTTGCTTTATTAAGTAGTAGTAGCTTATATGTGGGATGTTTTGTCTTCAGTCTTATTTTGACAATTATTGTAACGATATCATTGCTAGGTAAATTTTTAAAAGGATTAATTCTATTATTAGTGTTTTCCTTTTTATATATACCGATGATCATTTTGATTGTTTATTCTTTCAATAGTTCAAGACTTGTAACTGTTTGGTCTGAATTTTCAACTAAATGGTATTTTGAATTGATCCATAATGAAGCCTTACTTAAAGCGGTAGGATTGAGCCTTTCTATTGCTGCGGGTGCTGCATCATTAGCAATTGTACTTGGTACCTTAGCTGCTTATGCCATAATACGATATAGACGATTCCGAGGTTCTAATTTGTTTTCGTTTATGACAACGGCACCACTAGTTATGCCAGATGTAATAACCGGTTTGGCATTACTATTGTTATTTGTTGGAATGGGACAAGTACTTGGTTGGCCAACACAAAGAGGTGCAATTACTATTTGGCTCGCTCATGCAACATTTTGTACCGCTTATGTGACAGTCGTTATTAGCGCAAGATTACGAGAGTTAGATAGGTCAATTGAAGAGGCGGCATTAGATTTGGGTGCTAATCCATTAAAGGTATTTTTCATTATAACGTTACCTATGATTGCTCCAGCTCTTGTATCTGGTTGGTTATTGGCATTTACTTTATCACTTGATGATGTGGTTATCGCTAATTTCGTGACAGGGCCTGGTGCGATGACGTTACCAAAACTGGTATTTTCTAAAGTCCGATTGGGGGTTGATCCTCAAGTTAATGCCTTAGCGACAATTATTTTATTAATTGTTGGTGTCATTGGCTTTATTTCATGGCTTTGGATGCGTCGCGCTGAGAAACGGCATTTGCGTGAAATTCGAATGCATTAATTGCCTCATCAAAAATTGCCGCTTTATGCGGCAATTTATTTATCCACCTAAAATATACGTGTTTTTTTTATTAATTTATATTATAGTGTTTGATGTCAGTTCACTGACAAAAAATTCTCAGGGCGGGGCGTAATTCCCCACCGGTGGTATAGCCCACGAGCGCTTAATAAAATAGATTTTATTAAGGACAAGCAGATTTGGTGAGATTCCAAAGCCGACAGTTAAAGTCTGGATGAAAGAGAGTAGCTTATCTTTTCTATATTTGCGCTATAGCAAAATCACTATGGTCAAGCACTTGCCCTGATTCTGGTATTTAATATATTTATAACTTAATGAATTCAAATTAATTAAGAATAAATATAATTAGTTTAATAAAACAGGATAGGTATTTACCATGAATCAGTTTAACTTAAATGAATTCGGAACACCCATCGAGCGTGTCAAAAAAGCAATCGCTTCAATCAAAGCTGGATCTGGCGTATTAGTGCTAGATGATGAAGATCGCGAAAACGAAGGCGATATTATTTGGGCAGCACAAACAATTACAACACAACAAATGGCGCTAACGATTCGATATGGAAGTGGTATAGTTTGCCTATGTATGCCACAATCCTATTGCGATAAATTAGAGTTACCAATGATGGTTGCTAACAACACCAGTAAAAACCAGACCGCTTTTACTATTACTATTGAAGCTGCGAAAGGCGTAACAACTGGCGTATCGGCTGCGGACAGAGTCACTACGGTAAAAGCTGCGATTGCAGATAATGCAAAACCAAGTGATTTAAATCATCCAGGCCATGTCTTTCCATTAGTCGCAAAAGAGAATGGCGTCTTGAGTCGTCGAGGTCATACAGAAGCCTCTGTAGATTTAGTTTCATTAGCAGGCTTTAAACCAGCCGCTGTAATTTGTGAATTAACGAATGATGATGGAACAATGGCTAGAGCACCACAAGTTATCGAATTTGCTAAAAAGCATCAGTTACCAGTAGTTACAATTGATGATATTGTGGCCTATCGTAAATCATTATAAGTCTTTCAAGAAACCGCCGAAATATTCGGCGGAATAATTTACTTAACCCAAAACTTTTAAAGCACAAGTTTTAGTGATTTTTACACCATTTTCTAATGCCGATGTATCAAAAGTCATATCTGGATGATGTAGACCTGGTGTTAAATCAACACCCAATCCCCAAAAACCTGATTTTACATCTCTTTCACGAGGATAATTGAAGAAATCTTCTCCACCTGGGGTAAAAATAGGATCTTTTAATCCATCTTTGCCAAGCACATCTATAATAGATTCAGCAATAATTTTTGTGACTTCATCATCAATTTCAGCTGCTGGTATCTCTTTTGATACTTTGATATCAGCTTTAGCACCAATTGATGCAACGCTGAGTTCGATTGCTTTAAGTGTTTTTGCTTTTAAATCATCCATAGCAGGATTAGTTGGGGCTCTTAAATCCCAACAAACATAGGCCTCTGATGGAATAGCATTCGTTACACCCGCATCACATATACAACGCGTGGCTTTCACGCTATAAGTTAAGCTGGGCGCTAGGTGAATAGTATTCACAGCTTGAATTGCCATAGTTGCAGCATCTAATGCATTTACGCCTAAATGTGGTCTTGCACCATGAGCAGGAATACCATGGATATTTACTTCAACTGTCGTTGAGGCTGAATAAAACATGGCAGCTGATGCACAGCCTTTTGGGCATTCATCTTTAGGACGTACATGTAAGCCAATGATCATATCAACATCGTCAATAGCACCGCCTTCTATCATGGCTAAAGCACCTGAACCTAACTCTTCAGCAGGTTGAAAAATTAGCTTTAATTTTCCTTTTTTTATATTACCTTCTTTAATGAGTTCTTGGGCTGCAGTTAATAACATTGATGAGTGACCGTCATGTCCACAAGTGTGTCTCGCACAGTGTTCACCTTCAATGATATGACCTAGAGCATCCATATCAGCTCGTAATGCTAACACTGGACCGGGCTTTCCACTGTCATATTCAGCAACAATTCCTGTGGTATTGTTAATGTTTCGTGCTACTTTATAGCCAGCAGCTTCAAGTTTATCCGCGATATAGGCTGAGGTTTTAAATTCTTCAAAACCCAACTCAGGAATTTGATGTAAATAGTGGTAATGTTCAAGTACATTAGACATAGATATCTCCTTTATCACACTATAAATCGCATGATGATCATCGCAATTAAAGCATTAACTATACTGTTAAGCATTAATAGTGGCCAATATTTTTTAGGTACATCAGCAACACCCAATAAACGTCCCATATATTGTAATTGTGAGCCCATTAAGAAAATAGCTGGTGCTAAGATCGTGATATCAACACCACTTAAAATACCGCCAGAAATTAAATTTACAGCAACACCCGTTCCTGCTGAAGCTGATAACCAAGCGGTCAACAATACCGTTATAGCTTCACCCGGCAAACCAAATAGCCCCATAACGGGTGCAAATACTTCACCGATTAATTGCATCAAACCTAATCTTTTTAATATTTCCGTGATAACAAATGCCATAATAATGTTAGGCATTAAATTGTTTATTGCAATATTGAAGCCTTTGCGAGCACCAATAACGAAAATATCTAATGGATTGTTAGTCTGTTTTTGATTGGTTGAGTTATTCATTGATAAAATCCTTTTTATAAACTGAATTTAAAATCATGCGTACTAAAATTGCACCAACGAATTTCAATACAATCATAATGACCAATGGTGTAAATATTGCGACAGTCATTGAAGCAAAAAGCGCAGAACCAATAGAAAAGTAGTTATTAATTAAGCCCGCTCCTGAATATTGCCAGGCGCTGATAATGATAAGATCTTTTTTACTGATCTGTTTTTCATCATACAACTCTTTAGTTAATACGGCTCCAGCGTCAGTACTTTGTAAATCAGTAATTAACGCAAGGCCCGTTTTACCAGGAACCCCTAAAATAGGTTTAAGAAGGGGAGTTAATAGTTTGTGAGCTGCACGAATTGTACCGTAATGGGTAAAAATTTCTAAAACACCTAACGCAAGCATAACTGTCGGTATTAGTGATAAGGCAAAAATAAAGCCGGCTCTGGCGCTATTTCCACCTTCACCAACAAAAGTATTTTTTTCAGGGTGAAGCATCGTACCAAATTTACCACTTAAGCTGGTAAAATCAAATGCACCTAACCAAGCTTTTCCATCCACGTTATAAAATAGCCCGGAAAAAAACAGTATGGCAACAACTAGTGACACATAGGCCTTTATTCCGACTTTAAACTCATTGTCCGATTTATTTGACATTGTCTATTCCTTTTTGATTTATCTGACTTATTTTCTAATATAAATATTAAATAAGTTACACTTAAAGTACTTGAATTATTTTGATTTAAAATGAATTAAAATACTAAGCGACGTATTCTATATTGATTTAATTGAAAAAAAACCCCTTTCCTCAATTTTTTTTTAAAATTAGATAGATTTTATTCGTCAATTACGCGTTGAGTAAGATTGATCATTTGCTGGGATTAAGGATAGGATCTAAGCTATATTAAGTTATCATTTTTGGTAATTGATTTAAGTTAAATGGATTAATTTTATTTCGGATTTTCTCTCAATTTTTGAGAAAGTTATTTAAAAGCATACAATTATCAATAATTCTAGGCTTGCCATTTTTCATCCGTCATTATAGAATTGTTAATAAATAGTAAGAAATAGCATTAAAGTGTTTCAGAAACTATCGATATTATATATAAGGTTGAACTGTTTCTCTGCATAAACATCATAATCTTTAGGTGGCAAATGTTTTAGTTTGCGAACCGTCTTTTGTTTTCATTAAGCACATTAATGAAATAATAAAATTAAGCAATATAAACAAAAAATAAAAAAATAATGAGGTCATTATGTACAGCAGGAATAAAGAGTGGGTATTTGTTGTTCTCACCTGCTTTTTTGAATTGTGTTGGGTATTTGGTTTTACTACTGCGAGCCAGTGGTGGCATTGGGTGATTGTTGTATTAGTCATTATTGTTGATTTTACGTTTTTAACTAATGCATGTAAGACTATTCCTACAGGTACTGTCTATGCAATATTTTCTGGTGTTGGCGCGATTGGCTCATTACTGATTGATATGGTTGTATTTGGCAAACAAATTAAACTGATTGAAATATTTTTTGTAGCTTTAATTATCATTGGTGTTGTGCAATTAAAACGAGCTGATAGCTAATTAACTAAAATTTGGATTGAGATATGGGATGGTTATTTATTTTAACTGCTGCAATTTTCGAAGTTATTGGCGCTATAGGTCTTAAGCTATACTCGCAACAAAAAAGCTTGTTGCGATTAATGTTTTATTGGGGCGGTTTTTTTGTTTCATTTATACTATTTTATTTTTCACTCAAGTATCTGGATTTAAGTATAGTTTATCCAGTGTGGGTAGGGCTAGGTACTTCAGGTGCGGTTTTGGCTAATATGCTTATCTTCAATGAACCGAAGAATTTCACTCGAATATTTGGTCTGAGTGTGATTATTATCGGTATCGTTGGTTTACATGTTACCGTTTAGTTGTAAATGAGTTTTCATTCTGACAATTATATTAATTTGAGAATAGAGGATTTGCATTAGAATATAAAGTTATATAGAATATCCCAACTAACTAAATGGGTTGTTAGCTCAGTCGGTAGAGCAGTTGACTCTTAATCAATTGGTCGCGGGTTCGATCCCCTCACAACCCACCATTCACCAGATTCATCCAATACTATTATCCCACATCTTGGAAAATAATTATTGATTTATTAAGGCGTTACATATACTATTTCTCTTCTATGAAGTTGAATCATAGATTTGTTATGATTCTTAATAGCACGTTATAATTATTTAAGTATAGAAATTCCAAATGTTTTCACTAACTACAGGCCAAGTAATTCTAATTCTGTTAATAGTTGCACCGTTTTATTTTTGGTATATCTATTTACCAATTCTTCTCATAGGTATTCTTTTGCTTTGTTTCAATAGAAAGAAGCGAGAAAATGAGACAAATAGGTTTTATTATAAAGTTGGTAAATTTTTAATTGGATTTATCATTGTTAGCTTAATTATTTCATTATTAAGCATTTTGTGTTTACTTAATAGCTGAATATTTTTTGAGATGATGCTGATAAGATAAGAGTATTGAATGCTAATTGAAGTGCGGTATTTAATCGAACTTGAACAATTTTTTCAATGTTTGAGATTGAATCGACTACCGAAATCTTTTAATAGGGTATTTTTTATTTTATCAAAAATAGTGAGCAATTGTCGTGCTGATTAACATATTTAATCGTTTAGCGTAATTTATAAAAAGTTCTGAATCAAATGTATAAATCAATGAAAATTGATAATGACTTTAAGGGACTCATCACTCGAAAAGTAATATACTAAAAAGTAATCCGTTTTCTTTTAATTTTTTACTTTATTATTGAGGAGTGGTATATTACATCAAGGTGTTGAGTGGATAATAAACGTTATATGTTTAATAAGTATTTTTTTAATAGCTCTTTTCTGATCCCTCATACCCCTGCATTTATTCTATTTTTTCCTGAATTGTGTGTTTACTGAGTTTGTATAGATCACACTAAGATTTATGGCGAGTCTTCATTTTTTATTTCAACTAACTTATGAGTCATAATATGAATTCATATCTATTACTTTTTATTGCAATTATTTGTGAAGTGATTGCAACTTCTTCATTAAAACTTTCTAACGGTTTTACGCATTTAATGTATTCAATAATTACTATTATTGGTTATAGCGCGTCATTTTATGTTCTTTCATTGGCCTTAAAAACTATTCCTGTCGGTATTGCTTATGCGATTTGGTCGGGGATCGGGATTATTATTATCAGTTTGATAGCTTGGATTTTTATGAAGCAATCTTTAGATCTAGCAGCATTAATTGGTATGGGCTTTATTATATTTGGTGTGGTTATTATTAACCTATTTTCAAATGTTAGCGGGCATTAATATAAACATATTGCGTTGATAATAACTTAAATACTATTTGAACGTTATCTGACTGTAGTTCGCGTTTGAACATAAAAAAACCGGAGTTGTACTCCGGTTTGCGTTTTTAAAATATTTCTAAGCTAATTATAATAGCATGTTTCTCAACTTAGATTTCATTAGCGTGTTGTTTTAAGTAGCTAGCAACGCCATTTGGATTTGCTTGCATTCCTTGCTTTCCTTTTGTCCATTGTGCAGGACAAACTTCGCCATGTTCTTCATGGAATTGGAAAGCATCAACAATACGCAGCATTTCATCAATATTACGACCGATTGGTAAATCATTAATTGTTTCATGACGAACAACGCCTGATTTATCGATAAAAAATGATGCACGAAGAGCAACACCTGCTTCAGGATGTTCAACACCATAAGATTGCATAATGCTATGTTTTATATCGGCAACGATAGGGAATTTCACTTCTCCGATACCACCTTTATCTTGTGGTGTATTACGCCATGCATTATGAACATATTCTGAGTCCATTGAGACACCAATTACTTCAACACCACGTTTTTTGAACTCTTCTAAACGGTGATCGAATGCAATAATTTCTGATGGGCATACAAAAGTGAAGTCCATAGGCCAGAAAAATACTACGGCATATTTACCTTTAATATGCTCAGCTAAATTAAAATTATTTACAATTTCGCCAGTACCTAGTACTGCCGCTGAAGTAAAATCTGGCGCTTTACGAGTGACTAATGTCATAAAATTTTTTCCTTGTGTAGCTAATGTATATACTGAATATGCGTTTTATTATATCAATCTTAGCCAATACGCCAAGTTGTTATCAGCAATTGATTTCATAAGTTTAACCTATGGTAAATAAACTATTATTCGGTTTTAGTTATCATTTTATTGGGTTTTCCCTTATTTTTAATATCTCGATGACGTTGTTTTAACTTTTTCTTTTTAGTCTCTTCTTGCTTTTTAGCCGCATTTTTTTGTTTAGCTTTTTGCGAGGGTTTCTTTTTTGTTACTGGTTTAGGTGCTTTGGTTTTTGGGCGTAGTTCATCAATTGTTCTTAATTTGATAGGCTCACGAATATAACGTTCAATTTTTTGTAATAACTCATTATCGTGTGCCTCAATCAACATAATTGCTGTACCTTTTTTCCCTGCTCTAGCGGTTCGACCAATTCGATGTAAATAAACATCAGCCGTTTTAGGTGCATCAAAATTGATAACATGGGTAATATCGTTAATATCTATCCCTCTAGCAGCAACATCAGTTGCTACCAGTACGTTGACCGTATTGTTATTCATCCGTTTAATGGCTTCGTTACGTTTGGCTTGAACCATTTCTCCTTCTAAATAACAACTATGAATTCCAGCTTGATGCAGCAGTGAAACCAATTCATGTACACGTTCACGTTTACGAACAAAGACGATAGTTTTTTTAACTTCTTTCTGCTTTAATAAGTGAGTTAGCAATGCGACTTTATGTGTTAAATCATCAGCACGATAATAAAATTGTAAAATCTTCTTTCGTTCTTTTCGGGAAGGATCAGCATTGATTTCAACAGGTTCGTTAAGAATTCGATTAGCAAAACTATGTAAACCTTCACCTTCTAACGTTGCTGAAAATAATAATGTTTGTTTACGCCAGCGCGTTTCAGCTGAAATGGTTTCAACGTCTTGAGCAAACCCCATATCTAACATGCGATCGGCTTCATCCAAAATTAGCATTTCAACTGCACGACAATCAAAGTTTTCTTCTTTAATGTATTGTAATAGACGTCCGGTTGTTGCAATGACTATATCCTGATTTTTGCTGAAAACTTCGGCATGATTCATATAAGCAACTCCACCTGTAATCGTGGCTATACTCAAGTGTGTTGACTTGGTAAGTAGTTTTGCCTGTTCAGCTATTTGCATAGCTAATTCTCGAGTGGGGGTTAAGATTAATATTCTTGGAGGTCCAGGTTTTCGACGTGGAAAATCAAGCAGATGTTGTACCGCTGGAATTAAAAATGCCAATGTTTTACCGGTTCCTGTCGGGGCTGATCCTAGAACATCTTTACCGTCTAGGGCTACAGGGACAGTTTGTGCTTGTATTACTGTGGGTTCGTTAATGTTTTGCGCTTGCAGATTTTCAATTAAAATATCATCTAACTGTAAATCAGAGAAAGTTTGCGTTGTCATAGTGCTCTTCTAATCTATCATTTTGCCCCACATTATAACGGCAATCGCTATAACTACAATCTTTATCAGCAACCAATCATATTATATGAAAGTAAAAATTGTTTTAATTGCAGACGCTTTATTTGATAGGCAACTACTGGCGTATGAGCTTATCATAAGCTGGGGATTATGATAGAATTATGATTTTTAGAAATTATAAAATACTATTCACTCTTTATCAAAATTGATGGTCGAATTATAAATATGACAGAATCTTTTTCGAACGATAAATATAACCAGCAGTTACAAAATAAAATAATCAATTTAAAAACGATATTATCTGATTTTCAATTACCCGAGTTAGTGACTTATTCTTCACCTATTAGTCATTATCGAATGCGTGCTGAATTTAGAATTTGGCATAATGGTGATGAGCTTTATCATATAATGTATGATAAGAAGAAAAGAGTCAGAATAGATAGTTTTCCTATTGCCTCAAAACTGATTAACAAGGCAATGCAGTCAATTTTACCTTTAATTCAATACAACGATAATTTACGTCATAAGCTTTTTCAAATTGATTATTTCTCTACACTTAGTGGGCAGTTATTAATAACACTTTTGTATCATAAAAAATTAGGTGACGAATGGATAATTGCTGCTGAGCGTTTAAAACAACAATTAGCTGAACTAGAGATTAATACTAATCTGGTTGGTCGAGCAAGTAATCAAAAAATTGCCATTGATGCCGATTATGTTGATGAGGTTTTACCAATATTTGATAAGACTTTTAAATATCGACAAGTTGAAAACAGTTTTACTCAACCTAATGCGGCTATCAATATAAAAATGTTGGAATGGGCTGTTTCGGTAACTAAAGAGTCTAAAGGTGATCTTCTAGAGTTTTATTGTGGTAACGGTAATTTCTCTATTGCATTGGCTCAAAATTTTAATAAAGTTTTAGCAACTGAGATTGCAAAAGCTTCCGTCTATTCAGCACAACATAATATCAAAATCAATAATATTGATAATTTAATTATTGTGAGATTATCTGCTGAGGAGTTTACTTCTGCCATTAGGAAAGAGAGGGATTTTAATCGATTAAATGGTATTAATTTAGAAGATTATCATTGTCAAACTGTGTTGGTAGATCCTCCTCGAGCGGGATTAGACGATAAAACGATTAATATCATTCAAAGTTATGATCGAATTGTCTATATTTCATGTAATCCTTATACTTTAAAAGATAATTTGCAACAACTTACTCAAACGCATTATATAGAACATTTTGCTATGTTTGACCAATTTCCTTATACTGATCATATTGAAACAGGTATTGTATTACGTAAAAAGGAATATCAATAATATTCAAAAACGGTTAATCTGGTTTAAATAAGATAAATTTTATGCCAAATTAACTGTTTTATTCCAATTATTTCATATTAAGTGGTTTAAAAAGCAAAAAAAAACCCTAGATAAACTAGGGCTGCATTAAATTGCAAGGAATGGATGAAAGGAAATAAAACAATGAAACAATACTGTCTAGCCTCATGAATCATTGTGGTGCTACTATAGCAAACCTAAACAGACGTTTTAATGACTGAAAAATTACAAAATAGTCACTGAAATGTCATGATGTCATTTGACTTCCTAATATATCCTATAACTGCATTATGCAATTTCGATAACCTGATAAAACATTAAGGAATATTCAATATGAAATTGTTAGTTGTTGAAGATGAACAAAAAACCGGTGAATATCTTCGTCAAGGTTTAGTTGAATCAGGATTTATTGTAGATCTTACTGATAACGGACTCGATGGTTATCATCGAGCAATGACTGAAGATTATGATCTGATTATTCTTGATGTAATGCTACCTGATATTGTGGGTTGGAAAATTGTACAGTCTTTGCGTGAAGCAGGGAAAGATACTCAAATTATTTTACTTACTGCAATGGGAAGTGTTGAAGATAAAGTGAAAGGACTCAATTTAGGCGCAGACGACTATTTAGTTAAACCTTTTTCTTTCGCTGAATTGTTAGCAAGAATTAAATCCTTATTAAGACGAAACGTTCCACAAGTCAATAATTATCAATTAAGCATTGCTGATTTAATTATGGACTTACCTAAACGAACAGTAACCCGAGGTGATAAAAGAATTGATTTAACGAATAAAGAATTTTTATTACTAGAATATTTTTTACGTTATCCCGGAGAAGTTTTACCAAGATCCCTTATTGCTTCACAAGTATGGGATATGAATTTTGACAGCGATACCAATGTAATTGATGTAGCAATTAGGCGATTGAGGAACAAGATCGATGCCGATTTTGAACCTAAATTAATTCATACAGTCCGTGGAATGGGATATAAATTAGATGTCTTGGATGAAGCAGAGTAACATCATATCGTTTCGTATACCACTTATCGTATGCCTGCTAACCTGCGGGCTACTTTATTGTTTTAGCTACCTTATTGAGCATACGTTTGAAAAAATTTCAATTCAGCAAAATGTTTCGGAATTGAATTCAGTTATTACCTCAATCGAACGAGAACTTACCTATTATTCACCTGATGAAAATCGAGATGAATTCTTTCAAAATCTACTACTCATCTTGACCGGTCATCATCATCTATTTGTTTATATCATTGATGATTCAGGAAAAATTGTGTATCGCACTCGTGGTCCTAATTTATCTATTGCTTTATCACAAGAAGATTTTGAACGATTGATTACCGAAAATAGTACGGCGATTTGGAATATCGATAAATCATCTTATCGTATCGGTGCTTCCCGAGTTCTACTGGATGAAGGGCGTCAATATACGACAATAGTTGCAGTAGCGCGCAATTTACAGCTTGAATTTATTAATCGATTGAGAAATGGATTAGGTTTACTAATTGCTATTTCTTGTGTGTTAGCATTGATTGGATCGTTAATTTCCATTTATTACACACAAAAACCAATTAATCGTTTAATTAAAAAAATTGAACGAATTAATATGAAAAGCTTAAATTATCGTATTTCAACAGCTTCGGTTCCTGTAAAATATGTGAGTTTGGTTAAGGCGTTTAATAATATGCTTCATCGAATGGAAGATGTCTTTGAACGACAACGCAATTTTACCGCAGATATTGCCCATGAAATGCGAACACCAATCACAAATCTAACGACACAAACGCAAATTGTTTTAAATAATGCGCGCTCTACAGAAGAGTACCGAGAAATTTTATATTCTAATTTAGAAGAGTATGAAAAAATGTCTCAGATGATATCGGATATGCTTTTTTTAGCACAAGCCGATAATCATCAGCTAGTACCTAATCTTATCGATATAGATTTACATTCGATGATTAGTTTAATGTGTGAATATTTTGAACCTTTGACTGATGAGAAAAATATTACTTTTGAACTTGAAGGTAATTGTTCTCATATTCAAGGTGATAAAATGATGTTAGGGCGGGCGATAAGTAATATCATCTCCAATGCGATTCGTTATACCCCTGAAAATCAAACAATTAAGATTAAATTGGGTCAACTTACACAAAAACGAATTCAAATTATCATCTCTAACCCTGGAAAAAAGATTGAAAGTCGTCATTTACCTCATCTTTTTGACCGCTTTTATCGAGTTGATGAATCGCGTCATCGAAATAACAAAGATAGCTCAGGTACCGGAATTGGTTTGGCTATTGTAAAATCGATTATCGATACACATAAAGGTCATATTTATGTTGAATCAGATGATCTGTCTACACGTTTTATAATCAATCTTCCGACCGTTATTTAACATCATAATCACTTATTAAGAGATTAGCTGCAGCGTATGCGGCTTTATCTCTTAGATCTTGCGGTACTAGTTGATTATCGACTACTTCATTAAGTACCATCATTACCGCACCTAACGCATCTTCAATATAACCTAAATCATTACTGCCAATTTGAGCATATCTTTCACGAATTAGCTCATGATATTTGTTCATATTATTATCTTCCTATCTATTGAAACTCAAATACAATTTAAATAAACGCAGTTAACATTTGATAAACTTCATTGGATGTGATTGATTGCATCGTTTTATCTTTTGAAATGATGCTATGTTGGTTTTTGCCATATCCTCCAATTAGGTTTGGATCGGTTTTTCCAAATAAAGTTATATTAGGACGATCTAGTGCCGCTGTTAAATGGCTTAATCCTGTATCTACTGACACTACAGTTTTTGAACCCGCAATAACCGTTGCGATTTCGTTAAGAGAAAGCTTTGGTAATACTTCAACGTGATTAAATCCTTGTGCTAAGCGTAAAGCCCGTTCTTGCTCATGAGGAGCTCCCCATGGTAGTTTAATCCTTAGTCCTGTTGGTTGAATTAATTTAATTAATTCTCGCCATGCTCCTTCTGTCCAGTGCTTTTCTTCGCGAGTAGTAGCATGAAGGAATACTAAATATTTCTGGTTATCATCAGGTAATGCAGTTAAGAAATGACGAGCAATAGCATAATCACCGATTGAATCAGGTTGCAAGTAATTAAGACTTTTAGCAAACAGCATCCGAACACGTTCTATGGCATGCATCTGTTTAGGGACATGATGTTTAACATCATAAAACCAACTAGCGATGGGTTCTTTGATGCTTTGTCGATCTAAGCCATGCTTAATACCTCGCGCTTTACGAGTAATTAAAAATGCGCTTTTTATTAAACCTTGAGCATCAATGATGCAATCATACTGTTGTCGTCTTAAATGTTCTATAAATTGGTGGCGTTCTTGACGAACCGTTTTAGCAAACCAATTTTTTCGCCAACGCCTTATTGCAACTGGGATAACTTCATCTACAGCAAAATGCCAACTTGGAATCTGTGAAAAGTTTTCTTCAACTACCCAATCAAATGTAATATTTGGTAGATTGTTGGCGGCATCTGTTAAAGCCGGTAAAGTATGCAACACATCACCCATTGATGAAGTTTTAACAACCAATACACGCATAATTAATTACTCTTTTCACAGCGAACGATAAGTTTCATCAATGTTTCAAAAACATGATCGGGTTTTATATCAATTAGACTTTGATGATAACCTTGCTCACTATCACCTTTACGGATTCGGTGGTAGCCAGTAATGAGTCTAATGACTTCTGCTTTATTTGATAATGGGGGAGTAAAATCAGGGCTACTTGGTCCATAAAGTGCAACTAAAGGCTTATCAAGTGCAGCTGCAACATGCATTAAGCCTGAATCATTAGTGACAATTGCTTTACATGCCGCAATCAAGTTGATCGCTTGTTCTAATTTTGTTTGGCCAGCAAGATTAATACACTGATCACCATGCGCCATTTTGGCAATAATCTGTTCACCAACAGCTTTATCTTTTTCTGAACCAAAGATAATAATTTTAGCATGTTGTTTTACTATCAAATCAGCCAATGCAGCATAGTGATAATCAGGCCAACGTTTAGCAGGGCCAAATTCAGCGCCAGGACAAAATCCAATTAAAGGAACATCTGTAGGAATATTAAAGTTTGATAATGCTTGCTCAACCTCATCCTTTTCAACACTCAGTTTTGGCCATAAAATTGGTTGAGGAATATCTTTTGCTGAATGGATATCTTGTTTAGGGTAGGCAAGGGCGACATAACGTTCGACCATTAATGGAAAAGCTTTTTTATCAAGTATGCGCATATCATTTAATAAACCATAACGCATCTCACCCTTCCAGCCAGTGCGTTTAGGAATTTTAGCAAAGAAAGGAATCAGTGCTGATTTAAATGAGTTAGGTAAAATGATTGCTTGGTCGTATTGACGTAATTCTTTTCCTAGCTGGTAACGTTTAGTTAATGCAAACTCCCCATGATTAATTGGCATAGCAATTGATTGATTGACTTCAGGCATTTTATTCAATAAAGCACGGCACCAAGCAGGTGCCATTACATCAATTTCAATAGTTGGCTCTAGATGCTTTAAAGTGCGATATAAACTTTGGGACATCATCATGTCACCAACCCAAGATGGACCAATAATCAGGGTTTTCATTGTAGTTCCTCTTATTGCTCGTTTAACCATTTCATATATTCAGTTGTACCTTGTGCAACTGTTTTAAACTCAATTGGACATCCTGTTTTTCTAAATTTAGTCAAATCAGCTTGAGTAAAGCTTTGGTAACGTCCTTTCAGGTGTTCTGGGAAAGGAATATAATCAATTTCACCTTTTTGATGATAATTTAAAACTGCATCTGCTACTGATTGGAAAGATTCAGCTCGTCCAGTTCCACAATTAAAGATGCCAGAAACATTATTTTTCCAGAACCATAAGTTTACCTCAACGACATCTCCAACATAAATAAAATCACGTCTAAAATTATCACTTCCAGTAAATAATTTAGGTTTTTCCCCTTTATTGATTTGTTCATTTAAATGGAATGCGACGCTAGCCATGCTACCTTTATGGTTTTCCCGTGGACCATAAACATTAAAATAACGAAATCCACAAATTTGTGAATTTGCTTGTGGTAATATTTCACGGACATATTGGTCGAATAAGAATTTTGAATAACCATAAACATTTAATGGTTTTTCATAGGAACGCTCTTCAATAAAATTATCGCTCCGACCACCATAAGTGGCAGCTGAGGATGCATATAAAAAAGGAATATCAAAATCTAAACAATAATGGAGCAAATCCTTAGAATAATTATAATTATTTTCCATCATAAATTTGCCATCCCATTCTGTTGTGGATGAACAAGCACCTTGATGGAAAATAACTTCAATATCAAGATTTTCGCCAGATATTATTTCTGCTATAAATTCATCTTTATCCTTATAATCAGCAATATCTAAATCAGCTAAATTCGAAAATTTAGTACCATCAGTTAAATCATCTACCACTAAAATATCTTTGTGCCCTAGATCATTTAATCCTTTAACGATATTACTTCCAATAAACCCAGCACCGCCAGTAACAACAATCATAATCACAACCTTTAACTAGTAAAAATAATATAATAACGATTTATTGGCAAATTTTCGAGTATTCATTTCTACATCTTAGTTTTGTTGCTAATGAATTTATGATAAAAAATGACACGATTTAATGGTATATATCAGTTATGTGAATCATACCTATGAATTTTTCATTAACATCAAGTACCGGTAAAACTGTTATTGGTCTTGGCTTGTGTTGTTCCATTATATTTAAAGCATCTGATAAGGGATTACGCTATCTCAAAATCTTAATTTAATAATTTTGCAGTAACTAAAATATATCTAGCTAAGTTAATATAAGGTTCGCTTTGGCAGTATTGTTTTTCAATTTCTAATAACTGATCAAAATGAGTTTCTGCTTTTGACTTATTAGTTAAATAGTCATGAAAGACTCGGATTCCTGTTTTATTCGTAATCTCAAAACTTTGTTCAATTAGCCATTGATACACTTGATTTGGATCACGAGGATAATCAGGCGATAAGGTTTTCTTTTTGCGTTTAGCAAGTCCTGATTGAGTATATCCAAAGTTACCTAATGTCACCGTTTTAAATAATAGTCCATGATAGTTATAAAACATTAAAGATAAATAACCCTCTTTTTTTAGATGTCTTTTTAAAGATTGGATTATCTGTACAGGATCAGCTACCCACTCTAATACAGCATGGCAAATCACAAGATCAAAAGGTTGATCGATAAACTTATCAAGATTTTGAATTGAACAATGAATAAAGTTTAAGGTTAAATTTTCTTGCTGCGCTTGATGGCTAGCTAAATCCAGCATTTGTTTGGAAATATCACAAACAGTTATATTGTGTCCTAATTTGGCAAGTCTACACGCTATTTGTCCTTGACCACCACCAGCGTCAAGGATGTTGATAGGTTTAGGATATTTGGCTAATATGTTTTCAAGTTCTTGCCAAACAATAGCTTCTCGGATTTTGCCTTTAGTTGTACCATAAATATTTTTGGCAAATATATGGCTAATATCATCAAAATTACGATCGTTAACTGTCATAGTGGTTATTTATTATTTAATTTAGTTACTTCTAAATTAATCTGAGCTATTTTTTCTGACATTTGTTGATAACATTGTTCCATCAAAGTTCTTGCATCTTCTTTACGTAAATTTTTTGTCTCAATAGGCGAGAGCATTTCGACAATCATATGACCATTATTGAGGCGATTTAGGTTAATGTTATTCGTATCCGATACACAAATTGGCACAATAGGGACTCCAGCTGCAATAGCTGCTTTAAATGCGCCTGTTTTAAAGGGTAACAAACCTCGCCCTTTACTACGGGTTCCTTCAGGAAACATCCAAATTGATATACCACGTTTTTTTATTTCTTTAACGACCAAATTAATCGTATCACGAGCTTTTGATTTATTGTTACGATCAATCAAAATATTTCCTGTAAGGTAATAAAGTTGACCAAAGAATGGAATCAAAGCAAGACTTTTTTTGCCTACTGTAACTGTTTTAGGCTGTACAATATCAGCAGCGACAACCATATCATAATTATTTTGGTGATTAGCAATAAAAACACAGCTACCTAAATTTTCAATTTCGGGGTATTTACGAGTATCAACTTTTACTCCTAATATTGGTTTAAAGAAAAAGCTGAAAAGATGGGCAAATCGAGCCACATTTTTGGGGTTGCGAGGATTGAATAAGCAAAAAATAACGCCTAGTACACAAGTTAAAATACCAATAAATAACACGATGATTAAGCGAAAAAGAAAAACCATAATTTACCTCATAAGTTAACTTGGCGTATTATATACGTAATCTATAAGAATATACAGTTTGTTAAATATCGCTTTGAAGGATGTTTATGCACGAATCAACAATCATTTGGGATGAAAATCAAACCCCAATTTCTCGTTATTTTGATGATATCTATTTTAATACCAACGGCGCAATCGATGAAACTCGTTATGTGTTCATTGAAGGAAATAGTTTATATGAGCGTTTTTTGCAACATCAGCGCGAAAGCTTCACTATAGCAGAAACAGGTTTTGGTACAGGTCTAAGTTTTTTAATTGCTTGGCAAATGTTCAAACAATTTAGAGAGAAAAAACCTAATAGTCCCCTTAAAAGATTGGATTTTTTTAGTGTTGAAAAATATCCTTTATCTGAAAAAGAAATGTCAAAAGTTCATAGTAAAATAATCAACAGTAATGATTCTTTGAGTTTACTAGCCAAACAATTAAGAGATTCTTTAAACGAGTCTCAAAGTATTGTTTTAGATGATACTCATTTAGTTATTTGTTATGACGATATCACTCACTATCCAAAGTTTTTAAAACAACAACATCGTTTGATTGATGTTTGGTTTTTTGATGGTTTTTCACCTGCAAAGAATCCTGAAATGTGGTCGGAATCGCTTTTTAAAAAGTGTTATGACTTAACGAATGATGGAGGTTCTTTTGCTACTTTTACTGCAGCAGGCTTTGTTCGGCGTAATTTAATCAATGCAGGTTTTAATGTCAAAAAACATAAGGGGTTTGGGGTTAAGCGAGAAATGCTTATTGGTAGTAAATCTTAATTTAGTTTGCCAATTTTGACAAACTAAATTAGATGTTTGAAATTAATTAAATTCAAATTGATAAATAAGATCTAAAGTTTGTGCTAGACCAGAAGCAGCTTCCACGTATAAATTTGGTAAAAGTCTATATCGTAAGGTAAATGTTGCTAATGAGTCAAAAATACCTACACCATATTTTAATTGTAGATTAGGTAAAATATAGCCACTCACTACCACTTTTGAATTATTGCCTGCTCCTTGAGTATCTAAAGTTAGATTTTTAATTCCAAAAGCATTACCTATATCACCAATGAATTTTCCTGTTTTTGCTGTCCCAACACCGACTAAAAATGCCGTCATCATATCGTTGTCACTCTGATCGGAGCTATCAAGACCTTGACCTCGAATTAAATAAGAAAGTGCTTCTTGTTGTGACATAGCTGGATCAGAAAATATTTCGATCTTAGGATCTTCTGTAGATCCTTTAACACGAATCCCTGCTGTAATATTGCTATTATCCATTGAGTCAGGATTTCTTATTGCTTCTATGTCTAAGATAGCTTGATCGGTTGGTCCTGAAAAAGTGACAACTCCTTTGTGGATAATTAAATCCTGTCCATAGGCATGGAATCGACCATTAGGAATAAGAATTTCACCATGTAAATCTAACCCTTTATTAGTCTGTGTAGCGATCAATTTCCCTTTTAATGATGCTTTTAATCCAAATGCATCGACCGTGACGTTATCACCAATATTGATTTCGATATGACTATTAATTTTCATACCAAAGTTTTGTGGTTGAATTTGTTTATAGTTCCTATCCAACATTACTTCATCAGGAGAAACATCAATACTTGAAGGCGGAAGTGAATCAACCGTAATTTTACCTTTTGGAATTGAAACTTTACCAAGTACCGTTAGTTCATCTTGCGTTGCCTCGATCTTAATGTTTGGAATGACAGACATAACAATCATTGGCGGTACAGTAACCTCCATAGCGGCACCATTTACAGTTATATTAGCTTGCCATTTTTCAAAGTTATTCCAACTAGCTTGGCCATTAATATTGATATTTCCAGATTTAGTAACTAATACACCTTTTAATGTTGATGATTTACCATTAAATTTAATATCAACCATAGCGGATTTTACATCAATTGGTAATTGATAAGTCTTAATATCACTATGTCTTAAATTGATGCCACCATTTAAGATTGGGTCCATTAATGAGCCAGAAAATTTGATATTACCATTGATAGCGCCTTTGGCATATTCATCTTTACTTAATAACGGATTCACAATCGCTAATGCCAAATTGTCAATATTCAATTGACCACTTAACTCTTTTTTGGCGGTAGGATCTTTAATTAATAAATCACCAGTGATCTTTCCTAATTTATTTAAACTAAAACGCCAATCTAGCTTAGCTTGTTGCTCATTAAATTCTGCATTGATATTGAATAAATCAAATGGAATCGGCAAAGCTTGATTAGTGATCATTTGTTTAACATAAACTTTATTACTAGTTATATTTGCTTTGATACTTGGAATTTTGCTTGAATCATCAAATTTAATATTTGCCTTTCCATTTATGAAACCATCAATTTTAGTTTCACCATCATTTGGAATAGGTAACTTAGCCAGATCAATATCTTTTAATGTAATTGATGTTTCATTATTTGGCGCAATAGAAAATGATTTATCTAAACAGATACTTGAAATATTATCACGCCAACAATGAGCGCCAATAGTTGGAATTTCTTTAGTGATATCATAAGAAAGACTGATCGGCTTGGTTAATTGCCAACGGCTCTTATCATCTAATGTTATTAAACTACGTGGTATATTTCCAGTCCATATAATACGTTCTTTATCAAGTTCACCTGTTAAAGAAGTTGTCATGGAAAGAGGGCTACCATCAAGATTGATGGTTAATGTGTGATGAGCTTCATTACCTGAAAGTTCTATGTTAGCTTTTTTGATACTTTCACTTGTAATATCGATATTTTGACCAACTAGATTCAATTGACCACTAAATTGATTGGTATATTGAACTTTGCCAGTTAGGTTTGCCTTGGCTATCGAAATAGTTTCATAACTTAATGCGTTAATATTTAAGTTCGTGTTAATAACAGGAGAAGCACTATTTCCTGTCATTTTAATATTACCTACAACAGCACCATTGAGATTATCAGCCAGTAATGATAAAGCACTTAAATTAAGTTGCGCAGTCAAATTTCCCTTATCTGTAGAACCATTGATGTTAATTTGGTTTTTACCCCAAACCATTTCAAGGTTATTGGCTGATATAGCGTGGTTAGAATCGGCAAACAAATTACCATTAGCTGAAAAGTTTGCTTGTTTTATATTACCTTTTAACTGCATATCCGGTATATTTAATTGCCATGAATTTTCATCGAATGCCCCTGTGGTTTTTAATTGTCCGGCTAAACGAATAGGGTAGACAGGTAATTCTTTAGTAAGATCAACATTATCTAATTTTATATTAGTATCCCATTTTAAAGCTTTTTGCCAATCTAAATAACCTGTAATATTAATGCTACCTTGAGGTAATTTAATATTAGCATGATCAAAGGATGCTGATTGATTTGTTCCATTACCAACAACGTCTAAACTGGTATCAGGTAAACCTTCACCTTTAATATCGCCTTTGGCTAGCATATTATATTTTTCGGTATTTCCATCTAATGCGATATCAAAATTATTAAACTGATATTGTGGCTTACCTTCAATTGGCCATTGAATATGTTTACCATTGATTTTAGCCATTAATGGTAAATATTTCTCAATAAAGTTAATTTGCCCATCAATAGTAATTTGATTCAATCCGTTAATATTGGTGTAAGTGGACAATTGACCTAATAATTTTCCTGAAAACTCTCCATTGAGATGATTACTTTCAGTATCCACATTCACTAAAGCAAAAATAGGCCAATCATCACCTAAGGTAATCTGTCCTGATACAAAAGCATGTCCATTGGCATATGGTGTTATAGCATCAGTTTCAACTTGTTTTACAATAATATGATTATTAATCATATCCGTTTTAATACTAACCTGGTTGAAATGGTAATCTTGACCACCAATATGTAGCAACCAATTGTTACCGGTTAAACTAGTAACATCAAAATCTAATGGAATATTAACTTGTGGTAGTGACGTAATTAGAGGTTGATTAAATATTTGGTTAATTTTTTGATTTAATGGTAAATCATCATTTGAAGTAGTAATTGATTTATTATCATCAGTATCGGCAAAGATAGCTGATAAATCCATAGCAACTGATGGATAAACATAAATTTTTTCATTCACCCATCTAGCTTTACCTGTAAAGTCTGACATGCCAAATTGCATATCATTGACTTTTACATTGACATTAGTGATATGGGTCTGCTTAAGATCAATTGGTAGTGGTGTACTAATTGTTTCTCGTTTTTCGGGAATAGGTTCATCTGGTGAACGATTGATTTTGTCAGTATCAATAATAACGCTTACACCATCAGCATCAAACTGTTTGACACAAATTTTGGTTTGAATCAAACATGAACCATTCAATTTGAATTTTGCATCTTTTACTTTAACATCAATGCCCGGAAGTTCTAATGACAGCCCTTGAAGGTGTAAATTATGAAAAGTGCCATCTATTTGTTCAATTTTTAATTCTGGTAAAAACTTATTAAGTACGTAAGTTGTTAGTTTTACACCTAAACTGGTATAGATCATCAAAATAATAAAGGTGATGAGAAAAACAAAAATGGATAACACGACAATACTGCGTTTTTTCCACTTTCGGATTCGCTTTATTTTTTCAGCTTTTTTTACTCTATTTGGATTTTTTGCCATTTTATAATTCGCTTCCCAAACCAATATATAGATGTATTGAGCCTTTATCTTTTTTGTTTAGAGGTGTTGCTAAATCGAACTTAATTGGGCCTACCGGTGAAGCCCATCGAATACCTAAGCCTGTACCTGTATAAAACTTAGCTTTATCGACTTTATCTATCGCTTCACCAGTGTCAATAAATGCCGCTCCCCACCAAGAACCAGTAACATTGTATTGATATTCAGCAGAACCGGTTATCAGTTTTGACGCGCCTTTTAATTTACCTTTTTTATCTTTAGGTGATATGGATTGGTAACTATACCCGCGGATGCTTCGGTCACCACCAGCAAAAAATCTGAAAGAGGGCGGAACTCGTTCAAAGTTACTGGCTTGGATAATGCCGAAATTACCTCTAGCAATGAATCGATGAGATTGATTTATTGAACGAATCCAAGTTTGTTGCGTTTGAAAACGCACTAAATTGATATCAGATCCTAACGCATCAGCACCGCCTTCAATTGAAAAACGTTGAGAATCCCCCCACATAGGCAATAACTTACCATCATTACGAACACGCGAAATACTAACTGATGGATAATATAAGTTAGTTTTGTAACTGTCATCACCTTGGGTGAAGTTGTCTCGCAACATATTTAAGCCTAATGCTGTTTGCCAACCATCAAAGTTATCCCAATTACGAAGCACGCCAAATGTATAAGATCGAGAATAGGTATCGTTATTATCGATTTTTTTATAACCACCTTGAATAGTATAATATTGTTCAATCGGATTTTTTTTCAGTGGAATTTTATAGCTCATCGTAATAATCTGTTCAGGCGATGAGAGGGATAAACTACTTTGAAAACTCTGTCCTTGGCTATTAATCCAAGGTTTATTCCAACCAATTTTACCATGCACACCATTATCGGTTGAAAAGCCCAAACCTAAGTCCATTGCATTTCTTTTTCTAGGTGTTGTTGCAACTTCAATGGGTAATGCTTTATCTGCTGTAAGATGAGGAAAATCTGGTGTAACCACAACAGAATTAAACCAGTTAGTTGAACTAAGACGGCGATTTAATAAAGATAAATCTTCAGCAGAGTATTCATCACCTTCTTTAAACGGTACAATATTTTGAAGATAATCCTGACGGATTTTTGCATTAGGAAAATTGACTTTACTAAATTTGTAACGCTTACCTGTATTAAAGTCGATATTCCAAAAAGCTTGATGATCAAATTGAGCTATCGCCAATTGATGAGTAGGCATATCTGCGTCAAAGTACCCTTTTTTTAACGATATGCTTTGTAATCCTTTCTTGAAATTCTCATAAGTGCCATGGTTCAACACATCACCAATTTTAGGTAATTGTGTCGCCATTAATTCTTGAAAATCTTTATCTTGTTTCCCTTCACCATTCAGATTGATATTTAATTGTTTTATTCTAACAGGTTGTCCAGGAGTTATTTTTACTGATAATACTTTAGGATCGGTTTCATCATATTCAAAAGTAGGGGAATAATAACCTAAAGCACGTAGTGCCTTTTGCGTTTCACTCTCAAAATAACGTTTGAAATTTGGCGTATTATTAATCTTATCTGGAGTAATTAAAGAAAGGCGTGCGTCGACATTTTCTTCAAGCTCTCCAGACAATCCTTTAATGGATAACTTCATATCTGCATAAGTTGATGCTGTCGTAACCATTAAAAGTAAGCATAATGAGCGAGAAAATCGTAACACATACACCTCGATAATGTTTAAGATTCAAGTAATTTCACATGTCCAATATAAGGTAAGTGGCGGTAATGTTGTGCATAATCGATACCATAACCAACCACAAACTCATCAGGGATGGAAAATCCAATATATTTAACAGGTACTGCTACTTCACGCCGAGATGGTTTGTCTAGTAATGTACAAATTTCAATACTACGAGGATGACGCAACTTAAGTATTGCCATCACTTTGCTAAGCGTATTACCTGTATCAATAATATCTTCGACAATTAACACATCTTTATCGCGAATATCTTCATCTAAATCTTTTAATATTTTAACATCTCTATTACTTACCACCGCATTGCCATAACTCGAAGCCGTCATAAAATCAACTTCATGCCCGACAGTAATAGCACGGCTTAAATCAGCCATAAAAATAAACGAACCTCTTAACAAACCAACTAATATAAGCTCGTTTTGACTTTGAGCATAATCTTGGCTAATTTGTTGTCCTAATTTACTTACTCGTGTTTGGATATCTTCAGCCGATATCATCGTTTCTAATGTGTGCTTTTTCATCAATAATGCTCAGTGTACTTTTAAAAAATCAGAACAGATTTTAACAATTTTCATAGGTAAAAAGAATAACTAAACTAATTTTTTATCAAATAATTAAGAAATGATTAAAAGAATTTTCTTTTAAATATTAAATTAATCTTCAATTGTTTTGAGGATTGATTGTTTATTTTGCTTTTTTTGTTGGCGGCGCTTCTGAAAAAAAGCGCTTAACATTGAACTACACTCATCAGCCAATACGCCACCAATGATTTGAGCATAATGATTAATTCCTGTTCGGGAAAGAATATCAATGTAAGAACCTGCCGCACCAGTTTTAAAATCACTTGCTCCATAGACCACACGCTTGATGCGACTATGAATGATTGCCCCCGCACACATAATACAAGGTTCAAGGGTGACATATAAAGTTGTATTTACTAATCGGTAATTCTTTTTATACTGACCGGCTTGTTCTATTGCCATAATTTCCGCATGAGCAGTTGGATTATGATTAATTATTGATTGGTTATAACCTTCACCAATGATTTGGTTATGTTCATCAACAATAACCGCTCCAACAGGAATTTCGCCTAGTGATTCTGCGTGTTTTGCTAATTCTAATGCTCGTCGCATCCAAATTTCATCTAACATACTCAATATTATAGATTGTTTAAATTAAGCACATCGCGCATATCATAAAGTCCTTCAGGTTGCTCAGCAAGCCATAATGCAGCACGGACTGCACCATTGGCGAACGTCATTCGGCTTGAGGCTTTATGGCTAATTTCGACTCTTTCGCCAATATCGGCAAAAATAGCCGTATGCTCACCAACAATATCACCAGCACGAATAGTTGCAAATCCAATAGCGCCTTTTGGTCTTTCACCGGTATGTCCTTCACGGCAATAAACTGCGCGGTCGTTTAAATCGCAGCCTAAAGTATCAGCAATTGCTTCGCCCATAGCTAGTGCGGTGCCAGAAGGTGCGTCAACTTTGTGGCGATGATGTGCTTCTATAATTTCGATATCAGTATAACTACCCATAATTTTAGTCGCTTTTTCAAGTAACTTGAGCACTAAATTCACGCCAACGCTGAAATTTGCAGCAAATACAATAGCAATTTGCTTAGCGGCTGTTGCAATCGCTTTTTTGCCTGCTTCATCAAATCCTGTTGTACCGATAATCATCATTTTTTTATTGTCTGTACAAAAAGCTAAATGAGCCAGTGTGCCTTCAGGACGAGTAAAATCGATTAATACATCAAATTGGTCTTTTGCCTGTAGTAAATTATCAGTCACTTTAATTCCACAGGCCCCAATTCCGGCAAGTTCACCAGCATCACTACCGATCAATGATGATCCTTCTCTTTCAAATGCTGCACCTAATGTAACCCCTTCTATTTGTGACACAGATTGAATAAGCTGTCGCCCCATTTTTCCACCAGCGCCAGCAATAGCGATACGAATCATACTTGTAGCCATATAACTTTCCTTAACTTTTTTATCAGATATTTATAACAAATTATTATAGCGGAAAACTTTCAACTTATATACTTAAACAAAATGATATACATTTCATGCTTTATTGAGACTACGTTGAAACTAAATAGTAATAACGGATGCCATAAGACGGCACTTTTAACCATATTTTTAAGAGGATTGATTTGAAGGGGGCATTTTTGCCTATTGCTGATAATTTACACTTTAGTCAAAAAGCGTTGTCTTATTTTATAGATAATACTTGCTTGGTATATCCATTTTTTATTGCGAAATATTGAGAGATCAAATAAAGCAATTGATTTGCGATTGAACTTAATAATATGGACGCGAATGCGCCCATATAAACTTATAGTACTTTTAATAATTCTACATCGAAAATTAATGCACTATAAGGAGGAATTGAAGCGCCAGCCCCTTGCGAACCATAGGCTAACTCTTGAGGAATATATAAACGCCATTTTGAACCTTCTGGCATTAATTGTAATGCTTCAACCCAACCGCGAATCACACCATTGACAGGGAATTCAGCTGGCTGTCCTCTTTCAACTGAGCTATCGAATACCGTACCATCAATTAACTGCCCAGTATAATGGACTCGAACACGGTCAGTTGCTTTAGGGAATGCACCATCACCTTGTTTAATAATTTCGTATTGTAAACCAGATTCAGTCGATTTGATGCCATCTTTTTTTAGATTCTCAGCTAAAAAGTCTTTACCTGCTTGGGCAATTTTTTCAGCTTGTTTAGCTTTTTCTTTAGCTGCTTCTTCATGAACATGACGAAGGGCATCATGCAATTCTTGTAAAGGTAAAGCCGGTTGATTACCGCTTAGCACATCTTCCATAGCAAGTTTCAATGCATTTAACTCTAAATTATGTAAGCCAGATTCTTTTAGCTGTTGGCCAATTTGAAGTCCAATTGCATAACTTGCTTTTTGCTCAATTGTATCTAATTTCATTTTTTACCTGTCATTTGTTGAGAATAGTTTTTTATTATAGAGCATTAACATTCGAGATAAAAAGTAAAATATTAACAGTTGTTAATTATCATCAATATAAGCAAACATTTTATATCCTATTACCTAAAGTTTTTTTTATTTTATCTAGCGCTTAGTCAAAATATCAGCGATAATAAGCGACATTATATATTTGAATGGATTAATTTAGATGTCGTTTTTCAAACTTATTCCGCTTGCAATTGTGACTAGTATATCGATAACTGGTTGTTCACTTGTTGACCGTTTAGTTTATAGACCTGATA
This sequence comes from Gilliamella sp. B2772, assembly GCF_026536985.1. Taxonomy (NCBI): domain Bacteria; kingdom Pseudomonadati; phylum Pseudomonadota; class Gammaproteobacteria; order Orbales; family Orbaceae; genus Gilliamella; species Gilliamella sp. B2772. The sequence continues at coordinate 282,889 of NZ_JAFNNB010000001.1, forward strand.
TCAATCAAGGTAATTATATCTCTCCAGAAGCGATTGAATTATTACAAGTTGGTCAATCCAAAGATCAGGTCGTATTTATTATGGGCTCGCCAATGTTAACTTCAGCTTTTGGTGGTAATGTTTGGTACTATGTTTTCCGTCAACAACCTCAACATGGAAAATTAAGCCAAATTAATTATGCTATTTACTTTAATGAAATGGGTATAGTTACTGATATTAAAACTTCGTCTTTAGAAGGTTCTTTATCTTTAGAAGAGATGAACCAACAGGGTATTTCAGACCCAATTAATATAAAATCTGATGATGATCAACCGAATAGTTCACGTCCGCCACAAGCCCCTGAAGAGTAATAATCGGAATAAAATTTTCAAAAAAACCTCGTCATTCTGCGAGGTTTTTATTTATTTAATTCGATCAATTATTACTGTGGAAATTATTAGTGATTAGCTATAGAAGCAATGATTGAAAAGATGATTAAAAGGTAGATAAAGAAAAGAATAACTGCACATATAATTCCAATTAATACATATTTCCAATACCCATGTAAATTTCTGATAGCTTCAGTAAAGTCTTCTCCTCTACCGAGGGCTGCTGCTAGACTAAATGCACTACCGGATTGAAAAAGTTTAACTCCGTTGATTATTACTGGAATACCAACAATAGCTGTAATTATACCTAAACAGCTAATTGCACCTATAACAATATTTACTACGCCAAAGATTTGTTGCATAGTCCCAATAAATCTCAATTGGCTTTTTAACAATTCTGTTGATTTAATTAAAATAGTATCTGTATTATCTGTTAACATTTCCATTCCTATCACTACCAATTATTATATTTAAAAAATGCAAGTAAGAATAACACGTTCTTTACCTATGTCGAAGTAAATTTGTTTAAGAATTGTACATGGTTAACTTTTATATTAATCACATCATTCTAAGGTAAACCCCTGAAATAACGATAAGACTAGCTCTAACGTGCATTTGAGTAAGACAATTAAATGGGAAATTAGTACCACTGGGAATGATATTAAAAAAGACTTCACACATCTTAAAATTAGCTGCTCAATGCCTGATTAAGGCTAAAGTGTATTACAATGAAGGTTTAAAGAATGTAGATGAAGTTGTTCCAAGTATAATAATATTTTAATATAACCAACAAAGACAGTTTTAAACACCGGTATATCAATGAAATCAACCTTAAATAAATTTTCTATAGCTCCAATGCTGGATTGGACTGACAAACATTGTCGATATTTTCATCGAATATTAACTAAACAAACATTACTTTATACCGAAATGGTAACCACTGGCGCAATTTTATATGGTAAAGGAGACTATCTCGCTTTTAATGAACAGGAACAGCCAGTAAGTTTACAATTAGGTGGAAGTGATCCTATAGCACTGGCTAAATGCGCCAAGTTGGCAGAGGAACGAGGATATAATGAAATTAACCTTAATGTAGGTTGCCCATCAGATCGCGTTCAAAATGGTATGTTTGGTGCTTGTTTAATGGGAAAAGCTGATTTAGTCGCAAATTGTATTGATGCCATGCAAAAAGAGGTAAATATACCTGTCACGGTAAAAACACGCATAGGTATTGATAACCAAGATAGTTATTCATTTTTATGTGAATTTATTGAAAAAGTGATGCCATATACCGATACATTTATTGTTCATGCTCGCAAAGCATGGCTTTCGGGGCTAAGCCCAAAAGAGAATCGAGAAGTACCACCACTTGATTATGAGCGAGTTTACCAGCTAAAGCGTGACTATCCGCAGTTAACTATTGCCATAAATGGTGGGATTAAAACCATTGAAGAAATCAAACATCATCTAAACTATGTTGATGGTGTCATGGTTGGGCGAGAAGCTTACCAAAATCCACTGCTATTAACTCAGATTGATCAGCAAATTTTTGGAGATGATACGCCAATTATCGATCCTATTGTCGCAATACAAACTCTTTATCCATATATTGAAACACAACTTAGTCAAGGCGGACAACTCAATCATATTATGCGACACACCCTAGGAATATTTAATGGTAGAAAAGGTGCAAAACAGTGGCGACGTTACCTTAGCGAAAATGCGCATAAACCAGGAGCGGGAATTGAAGTTGTTGAACACGCGTTAACTTTCATTCATTAAAGAATTTTGTCTAGCTTAATTGGTCATGCGTCTGATTGCGCATGATTGATAAATCAGTATATACTAACGAACAATTTTACTTAGGGCTTTTCTTCTGTGCGTTTAAATCCAAGTCAACAACAAGCTGTGGAATATGTTTCGGGGCCATGCCTTGTATTGGCTGGTGCGGGTTCGGGCAAAACTCGGGTAATCATAAATAAAATAGCTTATTTAATTCGAGTCAAAGAGTATTTACCTCGTCATATCGTTGCCGTGACTTTTACTAATAAAGCTGCACGAGAAATGAAAGAACGTATTGCTCAATCGCTAAGTAAGCAAGAGGCAAGAGGTCTGAAAATTTCAACTTTTCATACTTTAGGCCTAGATATTGTTCGACGAGAACATAAACATCTTGGTATAAAATCTAATTTTTCATTATTTGACGACCACGACCAAATTGCTCTACTCAAAGAACTAACACAACAATGGTTTGATGGAGACAAAGATCTCATCAACCAATTACGCTCTACCATCTCAAATTGGAAGAACGATATTGTCGATTCAACGATAGCAATGGCTAGAGCGCAAACCAACAAAGAAAAGTTATTTGCTCACTGCTATCATCTTTACGAAAAACAACTTAAGTCTTGCAGTATATTAGATTTCGATGATCTAATCTTACTACCTACATTGTTACTAAAAACAAATGAAGAAGTTAGAGAAAAATGGCAAAACCGTATCCGCTACCTGCTTATTGATGAATATCAAGATACTAATACCAGCCAATATGAATTTATCAAATTATTAGTGGGTAGCCGAGCTAAATTTACGGTTGTTGGTGATGATGATCAGTCGATTTACTCATGGCGGGGGGCTCGTCCTAAAAATTTAATTTTACTAAAACAAGACTTTCCTAAATTAGAAGTGATTAAATTAGAACAAAATTACCGATCATCAGGAAGAATTCTAAAAGTCGCTAACATTTTAATTGAAAACAATCCGCATATCTTTGAAAAAAAATTATTTTCAGAACTCGGTTATGGTGAACATTTAAAAGTGATCTCTGCCGACAATGAAGAACACGAAGCGGAAAAAGTCGTTAATGACTTAATTGGTCATCGTTTTGCTAATAATAGCCAATACGGTGAATATGCTATTTTATATCGCGGAAATCACCAGTCTCGCTTAATTGAAAAAATGCTAATGCAGTATCGAATACCTTACCGAATTTCTGGTGGGACATCTTTCTTCGCTCGCATTGAAATTAAAGACTTAATGGCATACCTACGCCTATTAACCAACCCTGATGATGATAATGCTTTTATCCGCATTATTAATACACCAAAACGAGAAATAGGGCCAGCAACTATCCAAAAACTGGGTGAATGGGCAAATCAACGTGGTGTAAGCTTATATCATGCAAGTCATGATATGGGGCTAACCGAATTATTATCAGGCAAAAGGATGGAAACACTACATGCCTTTATCCATTGGTTCGATTCTCTGATAGAAAAATCACATTCCGAACCAATGGCCGCGATTCATGAATTATTACATGGGATTCACTACGAAAGTTGGATCTATGAAACGTCTACATCACCAACAGCCGGGCAGATGCGAATGCGTAATGTTGAACAGTTAGTTAGTTGGTTGAATGAAATGTTACAGGGTGATGAAATAGACGAAGCATTAACGCTAGAACAAGCAGTAGCAAGATTTACGTTACGTGATATGTTAGAAAGAAATGAAACAGAAGAAGAGCTAGATCAAGTACAATTAATGACATTACACGCCTCAAAAGGCCTCGAATTTCCTTATGTTTATTTAGTTGGTATGTCTGAAGGGGTATTACCTCATCAAACAAGTATTGATGAAGACAATATCGAAGAAGAGAGGCGACTTGCTTATGTAGGCATAACTCGAGCCCAAAAAGAGCTAACCTTTTCATTCAGCCGACAGAGAAAACAATTTGGTGAAACAGTTTATGTTGAACCAAGTCGCTTTTTACTCGAACTTCCACAAGACGATTTAGCTTGGCAAGATCAGCGTAATGAACTATCACCAGAAAAGAAAATGCAACAAGGCCAAAGCCGGTTAGCGATGCTAAAAGCGCAAATAGCTAGCGCAAAATAAATTATCTATATATTAAAAACAATTAACTACTGCTCAAATTATTAAAGTAATTTATCGCCATAATTGAAAAAAAAGTTGAGGAACGGGGTTTTTGAGATCGAATAAATGAATATTTTTTTATTTTTTCTGATTATTAGTATTGAATTTATTGCCGATAACGTCAAAATTGACGATATTTTGTCTATATAGATTGATAATCAATTAAAAAGCATTGACGGATCAAAATAGCTTTATATAATACTCAGCGTTTAATCACTAAATCCAATCAATGTCTCCTTAGCTCAGCTGGATAGAGCAACGGCCTTCTAAGCCGTAGGTCACAGGTTCGAATCCTGTAGGGGACGCCATTAAAGCTATATATAATCAACGAGTTTTAAGTTTAACCCTTAATATCTTTATATACTCTATCACACTATTTAAAGTGTTTACGTCATAATAAATTTTAATAATTAATAATTGCATTAATTAAATTAAATCAATATTATAAAATGAATGTTATAAACGGTATTGATAATTCTATAATATTCGTTTATCCATATTATCATTTTCAAAATTATTAGAATTTATAAGCGAGTATTAATTGAGTATTAAAAAAATTCGAAACATTATCTTAAGTATTATTGTTTCAGTTGTTTGCTATTTTTTTGTTAACCAGTTTGATCTATTTAATAAAAGGTCTATTAGTGGCCAACTCTTTAAGATTTCTCAGTCACTGAATGAACGCACTCCAATTCGTCTAGATCAATTTACTATGTTGACCACATCTTATGCAGAAAACAATACCTTAACTTATAGATATATTATTGAGAAAATTAATTTTAATGAGATAGATAAAAGTGAATTTGATAAATTACGTGATTTTTTGTTTTCTCAAATAAAAAATGATGGTTGTACTAATGATCAAATAAAACAATTATTAAAAAAAGGCGCAATTTTTCAATATTTATATTCCACCGAGGAGAATAAATATTTGTTTATGATTACCTTAAAAGAAAGTGATTGTTCAGGCGTAAAACCTATTGATACAACAAAATAAAAAAGAATCTAATATGAACGTCCGTCATCTATAAAATCGTCGTTCTGAATTTGCCTGGTTACTAATTTTGGTTCGTTTTTTTTACGCTTTTTATTAACCCTATTTAATATTTAAATATTGCAAATTCAATTCATTAACGACAGAATTATTAGCATAATATTTAGGAGCTTTAACTTTTTTATATGGGATAATTAATCTTTATTAAATTTATTAATATGATTGATTATTATATTCAAAGCGAGCTTGCGAATAACAGATGTCAACAATAAATTGGTTATAAATATCATCATCAATACTTTTACTTTCCAGTTTGATTTTGAGTAGTTCGATGATTTGCCAGTCATTGTCATTACCAAAGTTTTTAATTAGTTCTTCGGCTCGGCTTTCAATCCATTCATCCTTAGCATCTTGCATTTCAATATTGTTTAACATATTGCAGTAAGCGCTTTCGTAACCATTTTCAACCAATTTATGTAACTGCATAACTCACCTCGTAGCAATCTGTAGCATCCAGTAGAACAAGCAAAATAATCCACCTAAAATCACAAAGTATGTGCAAAAGAGGGCAAACTTTATTTCGCTGTCTGTTAACTCATAATCCTTGTGAAATCTATCTTTGATTTTCATATTCACAAAATCTTTATTAGTCATAATCACCTCGAAAAAAGACCTCGCTTGGAGGGCAAATAGGATGTAGTATTGCGCCGTCTTTCCGAGCTGTCAGTATTCATAAACTCGCTAGTAAAATTTTGTGAATAAAGTATTTGGTTGTATAGTGTGTTTTATTTATACACGAGAAACAGATATGAATATATTTAAGAGATTAGTTAAAGGCGAATTAAGCCTAGCAGTAACTTTTTGGGTGTTCGGTGTTTTATTTAGTGTGATTTTAATTGTAATTTACATTGCAACTACTTTTATACTCGACACATATCATGTTTCAACATTGTTCAGAATTAGCGTAATCTCATTTATTTATTCAATTAATTTTTTAAATTCGATTATGGTTCTCATTGGTATATTTAATCTATTAAAAAATAGTGGAGTTACGTATTGGAGAGTGATAGCTTTTGTTGTCTGGTTATGCGCTACTGTATATTCAGTGTATGATGATAGTAGCGACATATTACATTTAGTTACGCAGTAGTCTGAAACCCTTTATACCGGTATTTATTAAAATTTAAATGCACACTAAAGCACTATTAATCTAAGCAGGCAATTACAATAAGTTCCCTAATTATTAGGTCACCACTTGAGGAGAAGTGGCCACCATCAATTCTTTTCAAACTAGATATCTCTCACTGAAAGGCATTTAGTTTGATTGTATACCGCCTGTATTGAGTCACCGCCACAGTCCCGACGCATAGTTTAAAGTCGCGCCGTTCGACTATCAAATCAAAACCGCTGTACTTTCATATGCCCCAGCTAGCTACTTGAATCTCGTTAACTAGTTAAATAACTCGTAGTCTTGTTTAACTTTGTTGTTAAGTTGATTGGTTTTGATGTGATAATGATAACTTAGGTTATTAATTATGTCAATAATAAAAGTTATCAAATTTAAAATAAAGTTATCAAAGGTTGTTGGGTGAGGGGATCTTGATAGGTTAATGCTAGTCTTAGGTATGAAAAAAACCGCCGAAGCGGTTATTGTTATATCTTTATTATCAATCCAATATAGACGATTGCCACCAAACACGGCCTAAAATAGTTATTTCATCTTGAGGCACTATTTCATCATCATAGCCAATGTTATAACTTTTGATTTTTATTTGATTGCCAGGCACTTTTTCTAAAATTTTTATTCTTAATAATCCATCGTGATTGATTGCATAGATTTTGCCATCTCTAACATATGTATCAGCTTGATCGATTGCTACTGTAGAACCATCTCTAAATACAGGTTCCATACTGTCTCCATAGACAGTTAGACATACAGTGCATTCTTTATCAATGCCATATTTCCGCATAGTGGATTTGGATAAGCGTAATTTATATCCGTTATAATCCTCAATATCATCAGTGAAACCATCACCAGCTGCTAGCCGTACATCCTTATAAAATGGCACTTCAATCTCATCATCATCTAGCGGTGTTTTACTATCCCAATCTTCGATAGATCCTAATACTGTCGCATTAGATTTATTTTTGTTTACTTTGGCTTTACCAACACCTTTTGTTAGCCATATAGGATCAACGTTTAATGCGTTAGCGATTTCTAATATTTTTCGTGATGTACTGGATTTTCCTGAAAGCAATTTTTGAATAGCTGGTTGGCTAATTTTTACTTTTTCGGCTAGTTGATGCTGAGACATCCCAGATTCTTTTAATGCCAAATTTAATCTATCTGTAAATGTAGTCATGCTTTTTTCTCGGGGTTGTTAATTTTTTAATTATATAACTCAAGTTATCACTCATCAAATAACAATAGTTATTGATTTATTCAATAACTTTGGTTATTATTGATAATAAATATTATCAATAAGTTTAAGAATAATAATTGAGACTGCTGCAAAAGCTATCCATATTTTAGGAAGTTAAAGGAGATAAAAAATCACTATTAGATTACACAAAAGGGGGGATGGACACATTAAAAACTAAAGTCAATGCGTTCGAAACCTTACAACACTTGTAAGTGATAAAACAATCAATTTAGCACAAACATAAAATTTACCCGATTGTTAGATTAAAGGCATGTATCCACTATTTAATAAATTACCAAATAGTGACTGAAATTATTTATAAAAATGATAGCAATTTTGCTGAATGTTTTTTGAGGTAAAACAATGAATATAGTTGAAATATTGAAATTGAAAGGAAGACCAAATGCCTATTATCCAAAAATGGCTAAGCCGTTAGGTGGTGTTAATGCAGCTGTTTTATTTTCTCAATTATTTTATTGGCAAGATAAAGCTATATCTGATTTAGGGGTGTATAAAACGCGCGATGAACTAGAGGAAGAAACTGGTTTATCTCACAACGAACAAAGAACTGCTATAAAAAAATTACAAGATAAGGGCGTTTTGATAATTACTGAAAAGCGATTAGAACATAAAACTTTTTACAAAATTGACAATAAAAAGGTCAATGAAGTTTTAGCTAATTTCGCCAAATCTATTAATCATTTATCGCGAAATGAAGAAAGTAATCACCCCGAAGTAGACATCGTAGATTCCGGGGAGACTACAAAGTCGAGTTCGTTATTTCAAGAGATTACAACAAAGACTATTACAGAGAATACTACAAATATTATTGCGGATAAACCTCAACCCCAAAAACGAGAGTTGCCTAATGATTTTAAACCCAACGATCATCATCGAAACATAGCACTAAATGAAAATGTCAATTTGGATACTGAATTTATTAAGTTTAAAGATTATTGCTTGGCTAATGGGAAAAAATATATTGATTGGAACGCTGCATTTAATAATTGGCTACGTAATGCTGGGAACTATAAAAAATCGAATCACTCTCAATCAAGATTTATGACTCTCGCAGAACGTAATCGAGCTGTCTTAGAGAGTATGAGGAGTTGATTATGGCAAAAATCTCAGATGGTTTTTTAGCAATTATTGGTGGACTTCTTGAACTCTACGGACAGCAAGCGAGTACAACTAAAATCAATATTTATTGGTCAACACTTAGTCAATACCCAATTGATTCATTGCGCAGAGCAGCCAATGTATGGGTGCGTAAAAGTGAATTTATGCCGAAGCCTGCTGATTTAATTAATTTAATGGGTGGTCCTAATAACCATTTATCACCCGATGAGGCATGGGCAATAGCAATACTTGCTAGTGATGAAACTAATACTTTGGTTTGGACTAAGGAAATAGCAAAGGCATGGGCACAAGCTGAACTTGTTTATCGTAATGGCGACAAAATTGGAGCAAGAAGAACTTTTATCGAAGCTTATGGACGTTTAGTTAACTCATCAATGATGAATGGTAAAAATGTAGAGGTATTTGTATCACTTGGTAGCGATAAAACAAAACGTGCTGATGCAATTAATCGTGCTGTTTTCATTGGTTTATTAACACCAGAAAAAGCTAATTGCTATTTGCCAAAACCAGAAAACACGATCGCAATGCTTGAGTTTAAAGATGATCAAGTTTCAGCAAAGAGTATGGAGCATATCGCTAACATTAAAGAGATGTTAAAAAAAAGCAGAACTTGTATTAAAGCTAATTAGCCTTTGTTAATAGCGACTCTATTAGATGTTCAACAAAATAGTAATAGGTTGTGTATTAGGATTAACAACAAATGTAGCAAAAAATAAATATAAATCTGTAAAGCAAGTCAATAAAAGAAATATTCTGAACAAAGTAAGCAAATCGAAGGGATTAATACTGAAATGAATTACAAAACAACGGCAAAAGTGAACGAAGATTGGCAAAGTAGGGAGAGAGTAATGAGAGAAACTAAAGATATTTTAACTGCCTGGAAAAATACGCGTATATTGAAAAGAATTGGAACTGAATATCCTTCAAAATCGGCTGTTTTTTTGGGAGCACCAACAGATGTTGATTATCGCCAATATTTAACAGAAGATGAAGCTGAAATTGTTGATAATGCGGTACTGATTTTAAAAAATGACAATTATTCTCAATGGATTGTATTGACCGCATATTATCTGCGAGGTGTTTCGTGTAACTCGCAGGCAAAAGCAATTGGGAAGCGTCCACACGATATCATTAATTTATTGAATCAAGCCGAGATGTTTATAAGAGGAAATATTTATCAATATTTTAAAAAAGTTGCTTAACCGCTTGACTTTGCGCAAATGCGCATGTATAATAAGGTAAAAATGCGGTTTAGAACGCATATAGTTAAACCCAGCTAATTAGTTGGGTTTTTTTATATCTATATTATTCTGTTTTTTCTAGAAAAATAATAATCAACACGCTAGCTACTAGCTTAATTCTTTTTTTGCCAACCTCATTTGATGAAATACTCAATGTGATTTTATTTCTGTTGTAGCTATTTCAATTTATTTTTGTTTACTATTTTTTTTATATCAATATTTTGACTATTTGCTCATCACTGAATCGATAGCAATGCTAGACTCACCCATAACTCACATTCAGCTAGTATGCTGCCACTCATAATTAATAAGAAGATTTAAATATGCCGATAAAAGACCCTAACAACGTCAATTGGACAGTTGTTGTTTATTTATTTTTCGTCACTTTGCTTGGTTCTCTATCAAGTTATTGCTATCAGTTTCTAAATGGTAATAAATTTAATATTGGGGTGCTATTTGCGCAAATATTTATATCGATATTTGCTGGAACGCTTGTTGTATTAGCTGCAAGTTATTTTAATTGGGACTTTGAGTTAGCAGGAGGTATAGCTGGCTTAGCTGGATGGTCAGGTGCAGCGTTAATCAAGGCGTTAGAAGAACGATTAATAAGAAAAGCCAAAGGAGATGATTAATGAAATTAACTGAACATTTCACGCTAGAAGAATTTACACGTTCATTAACTGCTAGTCGTTTAAAAATTGATAATTCAGTCCCCCAAAATTTAATGCCAAATGTGCAGTTAACAGCCATAAAGCTAGAACTTGTTAGAAAAGCTTTAGATAAACCAATTATTATCACCTCTGGATATCGCTGTCCTGCATTAAATGCAAGAGTAGGCGGAGTCTCAACAAGCGCTCATACTAAGGGCTTAGCGGTTGATTTTCGTTCATCATATGGTACCCCTAAAGAAATATGTCAAAGATTGATTGATGCTGGTGTTCAATTCGACAAACTTATCCAGGAGCACAACCAGTGGGTACATATTGGATTTAGCCAAAATAATAACCGTCAGATAGTTTTGACGGCTGTTAAGCAAGGCGGTAAGACGATTTATAAGAGCGGTTTGCTATGAATAATGAAAAGATATTGAGCATATTATTAATCATTATCACTTTTGCTATTTATTTTTGTTTTAACAATTTTGAAGAAAAAAAACGATTAAAAGACGCTAATGCTGAGCTAACTAATCAAATAAATCAGTTAGAGCAAACCATATCTAGAAACAACCAAATCATCGCAGATAACGAATTATCAAAACGTGAACTAGAAAAACAATCACTAGAACGGCAGGAGCAAATTAATGAGCAACTCAAAGATAATGATTGTGCTAAGCAGTTTGTGCCTATGCCTGTTTCTGCAAGCTTGTACAACCGAGCGAAAGGCATACGTGAATCGACCTATAACAGCCAATCTATTAAGTGACTGTTTACCAAATTTACCACCTAATCCCATGACTTTTGGTGATAGCCTCCGATATAACGAGCATTTATTAAATGTCATTGAGAAGTGTAATGCAGATAAAAAAGCTATCAAACAAATTACTGATCAATAAATAGCGTATTAATTGAGTATTACGGCGATAAAATTATGACTTACTCAGCTAATTTATATAACTATCTTCTATTTACTCAAAAAAGTAAGTATATACATGGACCTAACTTCAAAAATGCCCATTGGATCAAATTGACAAATAATTAAAGAAACGATGTGGCGATGTTAACTGATAGGTTATTGTTGAATTGTAGTGGCTCAAGTTTGTTGTCTCATAAAGCTAAATAGAAATGTGGTAAAGGCTGGTGAGATTTTGCCAATGGTACTTCAAGTGCAAACTTTATGATTGAAGAATTAAATAAAAAATTACATATAGCAAATAAAAGCATGTCAAAAACACCTTAAATTATGCAGGTTAAACAATGAAATTATCTCATGTCGTCCATACATTACGCCATTTTGGCCTAAGTTTTGAAGGGCGAGTTAGTTGGATTGCAAAATTCTCATCTGTTAAAGATACGACATTTTCAGAACTACCAGCTGCTTATGTTGTTCCACTAGATGATAAAGCGCAGAACAATAAGTCAAAAACAGATTATTGGCAAAATGTAACAGAGAGTTTTGGAGTTATTGTTGTATTAAAGCTGATAGGAGAGCAAGGGAAACAAGAAATATATGATCTTGTTGAGAATATCAAAGTTGAACTTTGGCAAGTTTTACTTGGTCTTGAACTAACTCCATTTCATTATCCAATTCAATATGATGGTGGGAAATTACTCGATTTAGATAAAGATAGAATTTGTTATCAATTTAATTTCAGTTCGGTGCGTGAAATTGGCTTTGAAGATACTCGGCAATATTTTGATTTGAAAGTTGCTGATAATCCCATCCCCGTTCCTGATTGGCAATTTGATCCAAATAATCCCGGTATTACCAAACCTCCATTATATAACCCGTTAAATATCGGCAATTTTGATACCATTTCGGGTACAGCTAATGAACAAGACTCAGGAGTAACAATAACTTTTTTAAATAACAATATCTATGAGGATAATAATGATAATTAAACCAGTCAATAATAAACAGGTATATGACCCCAATAATGGGGATTATTTACCAGTAGACGGTCGTAATGTTGAGTATAACCAGTACTGGGCTAGACGATTGACAAATAATGATGTTGAAGAAGTTACAAACATCAAAGTGAAACAAGAAAAAAAGGTAGCTAAAAATGACAATTAGTTTTAACAATTTTCCTAGCAATATAAAGGTTCCTTTATTTTATGCGGAAGTAGATTCATCTGCGGCCAATACTATTCAAGATAACGGTGCTTCACTAATTATTGCTTATCCGTTAGCTGATAGTAGCATTGAACGTAATAAGTTAATTATTATGCCATCTGCAGATCAGGTTAAAAAACTTGCAGGGCGAGGCAGTCAATTATCAAGAATGGTAGAATCCTATCGTAATATTGATAATTTTGGCGAGCTTTTTGTTATCGCGGTAGATGAACCTACAGCTGGCTCGAATGCGACTGGTACTATTCAAATATCAGGTACTGCAGAAGAAACAGGAACATTAAGTCTCTATATCGGTAATAGTAAAATTCAATCACAAGTAACCGTCTCTGATAGTGCAGAAACCATAGCAAATGGACTGCATAATGCGATTAATACTCATCTTGATTTACCTGTCACCGCGGTCTTAAATAATAGCACAATTACGCTAACAGCCAAAAATAAAGGGTTGAGTGGCAATGATATTCCTCTATGTTTTAACTATTATGGTACAGTCGGAGGAGAAGATACTCCTGATGGTTTAAATATTGTTATCAATCAAATGAGCGGAGGAACAGGTACCCCTAATTTAACCCCCGTTATTGCAGCTATGGGCGACAAATTACTTGATTTTATAGCATTCCCATTTAATGACCTATCGTCTTTAGCTACATTTAATCATGAGATGGATGACACTACAGGACGTTGGAGCTATGCGCGCCAATTGTATGGACATGCTTATACCGCTAAAAAAGGTAATTTGACAGAATTAGTCGAATTTGGTGATAAATTGAATTATCAACATATTAGCGTTGCAGGCTATGAATCAAGGGTTCAAACAGGACTTGATGAATTAATTGCAATGCGCACTGCTCGTAATGCTATTTTTATTCGTAATGATCCTGCACGTCCAACTCAATCTGGAATGTTAAATGGTGCATTACCAGCTTCTGATAGTAATCAGTTTACACTAACTGAGCAACAATCATTGCTAAGTCACGGTATTGCTACGGCATATGTTTCAAGTGGTAATTTATTAATTCAACGAGATATCACTACATATCAACGTAACAGTTATGGTATTGCTGATAATAGCTATCTTGATAGTGAAACATTGCATACGCTTGCATATGTGTTACGTAAATTACGCAGTGTGATTACATCGAAATATCCACGACATAAACTAGCAAACGATGGTACTCGATTTGGTGCTGGGCAGGCAATTATTACACCGGCGGTTGCTAAAGCTGAAATTAACGCAACTTATCGTCAACTAGAATTAATGGGATTAGTTGAAAATTTTGATGTGTTTAAGAAGAACTTAATTGTTGAGCGAAATATCAATGATCCTAACCGATTGGATGTATTATTTCCACCCGATCTCGTTAATCAATTACGTGTTTTTGCTGTGTTAGCACAGTTTAGATTGCAATATCCAGAGGAGAAAAAATAATGACACAACAACGTATTTCAGGAACAACTTACATCAAAGTTGATTCTTTTCAATTGTCATTAACCGGCGGCATAGAAGTCCCAATGAATACTAACGTTAAAGAAAGTATTTTAGGGTTAGATAATAGTGTTCATTATAAAGAAACATTTCGTGCTCCCTACATTAAAGGAACATTTAAAGTGCCAGGTGATTTTCCTATAGACATGTTAGTTTCAAGTGATTCAATGACAGTTACAGCAGAACTAGCCAACGGAAAAGTTTATGTACTGTCAAACGCATGGATTGAAGGTGAAGTAAATCACAACGCAGAAGAAGGTACAGCAGAAATCGAATTTCATGGTCAAGAAGGATTTTATCAATAATGAAAGAAATCAAATTATCACAGCCTATTATGGCTCATGGCAACGAATTACATGTACTTGAACTTAACGAACCAACTGTTAAGGATATTAAAAAATTAGGCTTTCCATTTGATAGTAATATGATTGGGGATCCCAAAAAAATTGCTGAGTATATCGTTACACTAGGTAACGTTACACCCAGCTCCGTCGAACAACTTACACCTTACGATTTTTTAATGATTACCGGTGAAATCATGATGTTCTTTGGCCCAAAGGCGAAGGAAGTGACTACAGTGGAGGGAGAAGTGACACCGGAATAATCACAATAGAATATCTTGTAAACCTTTGTTTTGATATAGCCAAGTACTGGCAATTGTCACCATTTCACATCTTAGAAGAGCGTTCACTATCGGAAGTATTTGAATTAGTCGAACAAGCAAACCGCATAGAAAGCAGTAGGAAATCATAATGGCAGACTTTGACTCAAAAAAATTAGTGATAGGTGTTGATAAACTGTCACCAAATTTAAATAAAATGAATAATAAATTCAAAGAATTTCACAAAAACTTAAGTAAATCAGATTTTGGGAAACTTAATTTAAAGAATGCTGTTACTGATCTTCCTTTTTCTTCGATGTTTGTCAAAGGAATGAAGGATGCCATGGCATTTGAAGAAAAAATGGAAAATATTAGAGAAGTTATTAACTTTGATACGCCAGAACAATTTAAAGAAATGGGGCAAGATATTCGCGAAATGTCATTACGTTTACCAATTGCGTCTAAAGATATTGCTTCTATTGTTGCACAGGGAAGTCGTGCAAATATTCCAAGGGATGAATTAATACAGTTTGCTCAAGATGCCATAAAAATGGGGATCGCGTTTGAGACATCTGCTGAGGAAGCTGGTATTACAATGGCTACATGGCGAACGTCTTTAAAATTGACACAAAAAGAGGTAGTTAGCTTATCAGATAAAATCAATCTATTAAGCAATACACAAAATGTAAACGCAAAAGATATTTCTGATGTTGTTTCACGAATTGGTACTCTTGCAACACAATCTGGTGTTGGTGCTGATAAATTAGCTGCATTAAGTTCAACCATTATTGCAACAGGTACAAATACAGAACAGGCAGCAACTGGCCTTAAAAACTTTATGCTGACGTTAACATCAGGTAAGGCAGCTACAGCAGAACAACAAAAAGTATTACAACGATTGGGATTCACATCAACACGAATAGCCAAAGGCATGCAAAAAGATGCCGAAGGAACGATTATGAAGGTGCTTGAATCTTTGGGAAATATGTCAGCAGATAAACGCGCAACAGCGCTAACTATGTTATTCGGTAAGGAAAATGTTGAATCTATATCTCCATTGCTTAGTAATATGGACTTGTTAAAAACTAACTTTAACCGAGTTGGTGATGCAGCACAATATGCTGGTTCGATGCAAAAAAAATATGATTCGAGTTCAAATACAACGGCTAATAAATTACAGCTTTTTAACAATGCGTTAACTAATATTAGTTTATCGATAAATGATGCCTTATTACCTGCATTTACAGAGCTTTTAAATGAATTACAGCCACTAGTGGTTGAATTTGGTCATTTTATTCAAGAAAATCCTGAATTGGTAAAAATGGTTGCAATGGCAGTTATTGGGTTAATTGGTCTTCGTATTGCATGTGCGGGTGTAAATATTATTGTTGGCGCAGTTTCTAACACGCTTACAATAGCAACTGGTATAACAAAGGGATACATCTGGTTCATAAAGTCATTAGCTGTAGCTAAATTGAAATTAAAAAAAGCATTTGATTTTGCAAGAATAGGATTAATAGGATTTAACACTGCTTTGAAAGCAAATCCAATTGGATTTGCCATGAGCGCCATAGCATTAGCTGCTGGTTTAATTATTGAATATTGGGATGAAATAGTTCAATTCTTTAAATGGCTCTGGGGAATTATCAAACCTCACGTTATGCCATTTATTAATGATTTTATTGAAGTATTCAAAGATGGAGCAGCATTGATTGTAAATGGATGGGGAATTGTTAATCAATTCTTTAGCAATTTATGGTCAACAATTGAACCTTATGTTATGAAGATTATTAATTTCTTTGTTGAAGGTTTAAAAGCTGGGGCTTCTTTCATTGTTAATGCTTGGAGTGCTGTCAGTAAGTTCTTTAGTGGGTTATGGGAATTTATCAAACCATTTGTAATGCCTATTATTGACGTCTTTATAGCGGGATTCAAAGCGGGTGGTGAAATAATTGTAAAAGCATGGGACGCTGTCAGCAAGTTTTTCAGTGGTTTATGGGAAACTATAAAGCCATGTTTGATGCCTATTTTTGATGTATTCATAACCCCATTTGAAGCAGCAGGTGATTTGATTCCTAAAATGTGGGATAGTGTCAAAAACTTCTTCAAAGAGTTATGGAATAACGTTAAGTCTGGCATTGAACCGTTACTGAATGTGTGGAAATTTCTTTTCGGTGATGATAAAAAAAATATAAAGGTTAATATTGATACATCGAGCTTACCTCAAGAAGTAACAAAGCTGATGGATAATTATCCTTATTATCAAACACCTCAAATACCAATTAATAAATTTTCAAATACAGTTGGTAATGGCGAACTTGTTGTGAAGTTTGAGAATGCACCTGAAGGTACAATAGTAAAAGAAACTAAACAAGCATCAGGTTTTAATATGAAAACAGATGTTGGCTGGAATCCGTATGCGAATTTAGGGAGAGGTTGATGATAAATCTAAGTTGGTTGAATGATTTGCTTCCAGCAAGTTTTCGTGGTGTAGGGTTTCAAGTTAGAAGCACCTCATCTGAATTTGGACGGCGTAATCAAACTCATGAATATCCATTTAGAGATATACCGTATACTGAAGATATGGGGCGTTCAGCACGTAAAAATAAAATAGAAGCTTTTTTAATTGGGGATGACTATCAAGAACAAACTGAAAAATTAGTTAATGCTATTGAACAGGAAGGTTCAGGAATGTTAATTCATCCATTTCTTGGTGAACTTAATGTTAATATAGAAGGGCAAATAACAGTAAATAATTCAGTTGAAAACGGTCGAATGAGTGTAATTTCATTTTCATTTGTCGAAGCTGGTGAGTTAATATTCCCCGATTCTTCAGTAGCGACTGATGACATAGTAGAAGAAAATGCAGATAATGTAGATCAAGCACTTTTAGATGCGTTTGAGGATTTTGACTTAATTGATGCGCCTGATTTTGTACAGCACAGTATTCTTGATAACACCATGTCAATTTTAAATGACATAGCCGATGCTTTTAATGCAATAACCCCGTATGTTAATGATGCAGTTAAAATCCTAAATGGTAATTTATCGCCTATCCTCGGAACGGGTGGTTCATCAATCTTTAACTCAATCAGAAAGGTGTGGCATAGTGCGACAAAATTTTCCAATTCTATAAACGGGTTAATAGCAAGAGTAAAGGTGTTTAATGGTATATCATTTATAAAAAACATTTTTCCGAGTGCAATTTGGTCAACTGATAGCAAATCCACCAAAAAAAGAAAGAAAAATCAAAACTTGATTAATACTGCTATTCGAGTTACCGCACTTACAGAAGTATCACGAATAATTGCATCGTTACCTAAACAAGTTGAAGATAAAAGAAAACAAGCTTTTGCTCCTGTGGCGTTAGAGTCAACAAAAGGTAAAAAAGAGAATTATTTTGATCAAGAACATACGTTACCAACTAGTCATTTAACTACTAATATAACAAGCACACATGTATCAACACCATCAACAGTTGAAAAACATAATACCATTTCATTTGATGATTTGTTGGATATCAAGGAGTCCATCAATAAGTCATTTGATAAAGAATTATCGCGAACGGAGTATGATGGATTATACATTGCGTTAGCAAAATTAAAGGCCGCAGTAAATCAAGATATCAATGCTCGCCTAATCAAGATAGAAAAAACAATTGTCTATATCCCTAATGAGGTGTTGCCTGATTTAGTTTTAGCTCACTATCTCTATAACAATGCTACACGTTGTGAGGATATCTCGATTCGCAACAGTATTTTTCATCCTGGATTCGTTCCGGTTAAAGAACTAAGAGTACCCAAACCATGAATAATGTTTTATTAAAGGTTAATGGCAAATATTTCGGAGGATGGACTGAAATTAGTATCTCGGCAGGTATTGAACGACTGGCAAGAGATTTTAATGTCACTATCACCCGTCAATGGCCTTCATCAGGAGAAAATTTAGAAACTAAAATAGCTATTAAAAACGGTGATCTTGTTGAGGTGTTTATTGATGATGATGTTGTTTTAACTGGTTATATTGAATCGTTGCCGATTCGATATGATGCAGGATCGTTATCTATGGGCATCGTTGGTAGGAGTAAAACTGCTGATTGTGTTGATTGTAGTGCATTACCAAAACAATATAGTAATAGTTCAACAATACAAGTGATACAAGATTTAGTTGAGCCATTCAAACTAAATGTATTTAACCAAAGTACTGATGCAGGTTCTCTAAGCATTCAGGCAGATCAGGGTGATACTGTTTTCGATGTTATTAGCAAAATAATGGGCATGAAACAAATTATCGTATTTGATGATGAACAAGGACAACTAGTTATTGGTGATATTGGTTCAGATGAGGCAAAAACTGCATTGGTCCTTGGTGCTAATATTCTCTCTGGAGATGCTGAAAAAAGTATTAAAGATCGCTATTCAGATTATTTTGTTTCTGGACAGAGCATTGGTGATGATAAAAACTTTGGAAAAGCAACGCTTTCTTCAGTCAGCTCTTCATCTAAGGATGAAGAAATTATTCGTTATCGCCCTCTAATTATTAAACAGTCAGGGGATTCAAATAATGGTACATGCCAAGAACGCTGTGAAATGGAAAAAACGTTAAGAGCGAGTAAAACCCGAGAAGCGACTTATACCATTCAAGGCTGGCGACAAGGTGATGGGTCATTGTGGAAACCTAATCAAATGGTAGTTGTTGATGATCCTCTATTGGGATTTGATAGTGAAAAACTGGTTATTGCCGAAGTTAAATATAGTTTAAGTAGCCGCGGAACACTATGTGAATTGAAAGTTGGTCCAGTCGAGGCATATTTACCTGAGAAAAAGAAAAAAAATAGTTAAAGCAGATACTTGTGAGGTGTTTTAATGCGACAAGTTTTAAATAAAATAATGAATTTGGTTTCACGTGGTTATATAACATCTAGTAACAGTGGAAGTAAATGCCAAACATTGCAAATAAAAATGTCTGGTGGAGAGCAGAAAAGCGATATAGAACAAATAGAGTCTTATGGTTTTACTTCAAGGCCATTAGATGGAGCTGAAGCCGTTGCATTATTTTTAGACGGTGATAAGTCTCATGGTGTAATATTAGTAGCAGGGGATCGTCGTTATCGAATTAAGTCGCTTAAGCAGGGTGAAGTAGCCATTTATACAGATGAAGGTGATTACATTATTTTTAATCGCAATAATGAAATTAATGTAAAAACTAAAAAATTTATTGTGAATGCTGATGATGCAATAGAACTAAATACCAAAAACTTAGTTGTTAAAGCATCAGTTGGGACAAATTTTGCTACACCGTTATTAAAATCTACAGGTGAAATTGAAGACCAAACCAGCACTATTTCTGATATTAGAACCATTTATAATGGGCACACTCATAATGAAACAAACTCCATTACGCAGGTTCCTAATCAACGATTAAAGTAATTAACACTTCACTATATAAACCGTCTAATGACGGTTTTTTCATGAGTAAAAAAAATGATATTGACAGTAAATGGCAAAAATACCAATCCAACTGATATTCAAAATACGCTATATCGTGCGCTAATAATTTCCTTATTCACTTGGCGTAGAAAAAATACCAGTGATGATTCAGATCATCCATATGGCTGGTGGGGTGACTCATATCCTAGTATCGCTAATGACAAAATCGGATCACGACTTTATTTATTAGCCCGTTCAAAATTAAATAACCAAACAGCTAACTTTGCAAAAATTTATATAAAAGAAGCTGTGCAATGGATGATTAATGATGGGCTGGCATCACGTATCGATGTTTCTGTTAAGCGAATCGATTTAACTGTTTTAGTTGCTACTATTAATATCTTTAAAAAAGATGGAATTAATGAAGAATATAGGTTTGATAACCTTTGGAGTAAAATCAATGGCTAGTGAATTTTCAAGACCGACTTTACCAGATTTAATCACAACTATTCGCAATGATTTGTATGCACGTTTAGCTATTGATGATGAATTAATATCGTTACGACGCAATGATCCTGAAGTTTATGGGCGTGTTATCGCTGGAGCGACTCATATATTATTGGGTTATATAGAAAACATGGCAAAAAATATTTTACCTGATCAAGCTGATGAAAATTGGCTAATTCGGCATGGCAATATGAAGCGTTGCTATAGAAAACAACCTACATCTGCGGTTGGCTATATTAGGTTTGATGAAGTATCAGACGGCATTATTATCAAAAAAGATCAAAAAGTTAGACGCCAAGTTGATCAGTGTATGTATACAGTTACACAGACAATAACATCTGCAAATAATATCTTAAGAGTGCCTGTAATCTGTGATGAACTCGGAAAAAAAGGGAACTGTG
Source organism: Gilliamella sp. B2772 (assembly GCF_026536985.1). NCBI lineage: Bacteria > Pseudomonadati > Pseudomonadota > Gammaproteobacteria > Orbales > Orbaceae > Gilliamella > Gilliamella sp. B2772. Next base: position 304,205 of record NZ_JAFNNB010000001.1, read on the forward strand.
ATGATGGCACAAGCATGTCACTGATTTCACCGGTTACAGGGCTATCATCAACATGTTTTGCTGATTCTATTGAAAGCGGTACAGATGTTGAAGATATAGAAACATTCAGAAAACGAGTTATAGATAGGTGGTATTATACCCCTCAAAGTGGAGCAGATCAGGATTATGTGCAATGGGCTAAAGAAATATCAGGAGTTACAAGGGCTTGGTGTTATCGTCATTGGGCCGGTACTGGTAGCGTAGGTTTGATGGTTGCAAATAGCGATCCTGTTAATCCTATTTTAGACAATACCACAATTCAAAATATCAAAAAGCACATTGAACCTCTAGCACCTGTTGCTGGCTCTAGGTTAATCGTTTTTTCGCCTCTCCCTAAGCCCATTGATTTTAAAATTATAGTAACCCCAGACAACCCAGAAATTCGTTATCAAATAGAAGCAGAGTTAAAAGAATTTCTTCTACGCGAAGGAAGACCACAATCAACACTATTTAGATCTCGCATAAGTGAAGTAATCAGTTCTTCATTTGGTGAATATTCGCATGAATTAATGTACCCAAATAAAAATATTTTTATAGAAAAAAATGAAGTTGCAGTATTGGGGAATATTGAATGGATATAGAAAAACAATATCAAAGTATGGTTAGTCATTTATTACCATACGGCCCAGCATGGGATAAAGAAGAGCCAATACTTTTATCATTAGCATTAACATTATCAAAAACACATCATCGAGTTGATGACCTAATGCGAGAAATTGATCCGCGAACTACAACAGAACTTATTGACAGATATGAGCAAGTTTGTGGTTTACCTGATAGTTGTTATTCAGAGTTATTTCAAACGTTAACAACTCGTCGAAATCGTTTAGATTCTAAATTAAATCTGACAGGAGCAATCAATAAAGATTTTTATCTAAATCTATTAGCTATCAACGGTTATCCAGATGCAACTATCACTAACTATAACAATGATGTTTTTACATGTGAATCATCATGCGAAGATTATTTGTATGATGAAGAATGGCGTTTTTACTGGATTATTAACATTCCCCACAATTATAAAATAACAGAAATGACATGTGAGGATCATTGTGATTCATATTTAAGGGAATGGAGTGACAAACAGATCGAATGCATAATTGACAAATTATGCCCATCACATACCTATGTAATTTTTAAATACGGAGTAATCAATGCATAGAATTGACACACCAACAGCCCAAAAAGATAAATTTGGGCAAGGAAAAAATGGGTTTACTAGGGGAAATCCACAAACTGGTACACCAGCAACACAACTTGATTATTTTTATTGTGATTCGATTCAAGAGGAAATTGCTAATGCTATTGAATCAGCAGGTTTCGTGCTTGATAAAACAAAACATGATCAACTTGCCACAGCTATTAAAGAGTTTGTCAGTAAAGGTAGTGTAAAGCTTAACTCATCAACTAACAGCGAATCAGAAACCGAAGCGGCTACACCTCTGGCTGTTAAAAAAGCTAATGATAATGCGGCGAAAGCAAATACAAATGCTAACAATGCACATAATAGAATCGGCGATATTTCTGATAAATTTGAGTTGTGCTCTAATGAATCCCGGGTACATTCTCACGATAAACGATTTTTTTTGTTTGTACGTGATGACGGCGTTATCGCAATGTATAATCGTGTAACAAATAGAGCGGCGTGGGGATTTAATTCTGATGGGTCGCTATGTGAAGGCTATGTACCAGTTGAGCGAATTACAAATCTAGATTGGTTCGTTCGCAATAGAAGCGTTCCCGTAGGCGTTCCCATGCCATGGCCGCAGGCAACCCCGCCCGCAGGCTGGTTTGAATGTAACGGATCACCATTTAACACAAGCGACTATCCTCGATTAGCGGCCGCCTACCCAAATGGACGATTACCAGACCTGCGTGGGGAATTTATTAGGGGGTGGGACGCAGGGCGAGGTGTAGATCCTGGGCGAGGTATATTCAGCTGGCAGGTTGATGCCATTCGTAATATTAGAGCTGAATTTTGGCCTCTGGCATCGCCGGGTGTGCTATCTCAACCAGCGTCAACATCGGGGGCATTTGGAATGCGACCGATCGTGGGGACTACCAACACCATTTATTCGTCAAATGGTTCAGGTATTTATCAAAAACAAATAAACGTACCAGCAGCTTTTTTTGACGCATCTCGAGTCACCCCGGTTTCTCACGATAACCACCCGCGCAATATCGCATTTATGTATATAGTTAGAGCAGAATAATTTGGAGACTACAATGAAATATCAATTACAACCAGAAACAGCTATTTTAGATGAAAATGGACTAACAGCATCGGCTGGGTGGGCTATTGTTTACAATGTTAATTCTCAAACTGGCGAATATTTGGGGGCAACGTATCAATTTCTGCCTGTCGGCGTTGGATTGCCTGCTCAGTCATATTTAGACGCACCAAAAAAAGTAGACGATGATCATGCAATTGTACGCCAAGATGATAAATGGACATACCCAACCGATTATCGTGGTAAAACAATTTACTCGACAGAAACTGGCGCAGAATCAACCGTGAAAAATATTGGCGATATCCCAGCAGGGTTTACATTATTAAAACCTAATTCCGAATTTGATAGCTGGAACGGCAAAAAATGGGTACTAGATAAAGACAAACAACATCAATATGAGATAGCGATTGCTCAATCACAAAAATCACAATTGCTAAAAGAAGCTAATAATGAAATCAGCAATTTTCAAGATGCTGTTGACTCTGAAATAGCTACAGAACAACAAGTCGAAATATTGAAAAAATGGAAAAAATATCGTTTTGAGTTAAATCAGATAGATGTTAATACCGCACCTGATATCGACTGGCCTGAAAAACTGAATAACTAAATGCCATCAATCAGCAATTTTACATACTCAACCGCATTTTTATACGATCTAAAAATTCCGACTTTATTTAATCTGTCATTCTGATAAAAACACCTTCAGTCATTATAAATGTCGAGAGATGGGAAAATCAGGTACGAATCATTTTCGCAATCGTAAATTGAATCGCTATCTGGATCGGTTAGTATGTAAATTGCTTTTGTGTCGTGTATTGTGATCATGTTATGAAAGTTTAGTTAGTTTTATTCATCATAAACTAATACTTTTTGGTGTGTGAATTGAAGTGAAGAATAGGGACTTGGATCGCAAAAAGTGTTAAAATAATCGAAACCTATAAAACCTATCTTTGAATATTATGTTAAGAAATCCCTATGGTATTTTAAACGGTATATTATTTTGAATTTTAGTGTAAAAATTTGGCTTCAATACTATTGGTTATTTTGAAATAGTAATGCAACTGTCTGAATATTATTTATCAATTAATGTGAATGATGATACCAGTAAACTTATTGTTCATAATCTTTCCCAATTAGAAACTACCCCATATTTTATCCCAGATTGGGCAAATAACTTCACCAATAAACCAGTTATGCAATGTTGGGGTGTTAAAATGAAAAAGGATATTCTGATTTAATTTGTCTGGGCTTGATGAATTAATACCCATTATCGTTTTGTCTTCTTAAACTTCTGAAATAAAAGTCGGATTAGTCAATTATGATAAATAACTAGAAAAGGATAAAATAGAAAAAACAATAATTAATGGAGTTAATTAAATGATTTATTTAAATGGAATAGGTTTTTTTATATTGTCACTATTTATCTTTTGGTGGGTTTATTTATTAGTTTTCGTAATTGGTCTAATAATTTTATGCTTAGCTAAAACCAAAATTATGCGAAGATTAGGTATTTTGTTGATAATCACACCAATAGGTTGTTATATTTTTGCCTATTTATTATACGTTTTTTTATCATTAATGTGGATTTGACCTATTTCAATTACCTTTTTACCTAAATAATAAAAAAGCGGAAGTCTATTTCCGCCTTTTTTATTAACAATAAAATATAAATAAAATTCGCTATTTACCTTTTGTATTCCTTTTCTCTTTTTTCGGTTTTTTATTTGATGATAACTGCAAAGCCTGTACACTTTGCACTAAGTCAGCCAATTGCGTAACAATTTGGTTTCCGGTATCACTTTCATCACCACCTAGTGTTTTATTGCGTATAAAATCAGCTTTGATTTGTTGCCAACGTTTAGTTTGTGTATCAGTTAATACGCCACGAATTTCAGCGAGTTTAAGAAGATTTTCTTCAGCACCATTAGTTAATAGTTGAGCTTCACCCAAATAGTGATCGTTGATGATTTGATTTAGTTCATCATCATTCATAACAGAAGAAACCTTCTCAGCAAGTTTATTCATGTTTCGATAACTACCTTGAAGTTTGAAAGGTGGTTCTGTACGGTATTTATCTGATTGAGCAGCACTGACGATGTATTGTTGGTTAACTTTGAATACCACTTCTCTAATTTTCAATAGGTGAGTAAGTACTGCAATAATTTCGCTGATTTCTGCTTGGCTGTAAGCATAACTTAATTCATTGCTATTAAGTGGTTTACCTTGTGCATGATCAATGAGTTGATAAAGATCATTTAAGTCACGTAGCGCAAGTGGTGCTAAAATTGGATTTGAAGTTAAGCAGTTTTCAATATAACTTGAAGCAAAAACTTCATCCATACCACCAAGAACTTCACCTAAATTATAAATATCTGCACGGTTAGCCAACATATCTGGTATTTTGAATACTTCTCCTGATTCAGTATATGGGTTACCTGACATAATAACGCAGAATTTTTTACCTCGGAGATCATAGGTCTTAGTTTTCTCTTTCCAAACACCTTCTATTCGGCGTGAACCATCACAAAGGGAGATGAATTTTTGTAAGAATTCCGGATTGGTGTGCTGTATATCATCAATATAAAGCATGACGTTATTTCCCATTTCAAGCGCTAGATTAAGTTTTACTAACTCTTGTTTGGCAGTTGCATTCGGTGCTTGATTTGGATCGAAAGATAACACACTATGACCTAAAGCCGGACCGTTAATCTTCATAAAGATTAATCCAAGACGATTAGCAACATATTCCATTAACGTCGTTTTACCATAACCTGGTGGAGATATAAGCAGTAATAACCCCATTAAATCGGTACGTCTAGTTTCACCAACCGTTCCCATTTGTTTAGCTAAGTTATCACCAATGATAGGTAAGTAAACTTGATTAATGAGTTTGTTTCGCACAAACGAACTTAATGGTTTAGCCTTAAATTCCTCCAGATGTAGAAGATCACGTTGTTCATCGAGTACTTCCTGACGAAGACTTTGATAATGCTGAAACTCCGGAATAATAATTCTGGACTGTTTACGCATGCGACTAAAGAAATCATCAAGATTAATATTCAACACTCCCTGAATTATACTTGGATGATCGCCAAGTAAATCGTTGACGGAAATATCAAGCTCAAGCTCGCTAATTCCCAGCGTAATGCTACTTTCTTTATCTAACATACACAATACTAAAGCTTCAGCAATATAGTCTGATAGTTTTTGATATTGGGGTAGGGTACAAAGACCTTTAAACCAACTTTCGATTAGAATCCAGCGATCGGCAAGTCGTTTTTGAAGATTGCTTTGTGATTGGTTAAAATCACCCCACATATGAGATTCCTCGAGGCGGGCTTTTAAACCTTCAAATAGATAGTGGCCATATTTACTTAACGTAAATTCTTGTGGTGTTTCGGCTAATATATAGCTTAAATATTCAGTTGCTTGTTTTACATGATACTGTTCATGTTGAATAGGGTACTTTTCTAAAAATTGGGTTAATTCAAAAGACATCTCTGTTTGAAGATTTCTTATACCTTCATCATGACCAAATAACGCCTGTATATCTTTACAAGTTTTGGCTCGTTCTGGCCATAATTTGGCAATATCATTCTTTTGATTATGATGCCAAAAAAAGATAGCTAAGCTTCGTGCTAAAGGGTTATAGCGTAATAGACCGGCCGCTTCACCTAGCGGGATCAGTTTGGCTAATATTTTTAATGCATCGTGATCGTGAATCCCTTTTTCATAGCCCTCACGATATCGCATTGACGCATAATCTCTTACTGTTTTAGCGAATACCTCAGGTTGGTTTAATTGATTTTTTAAATCGTCATAACTTAAATCATGCTCTTTTTTAAGCGCTGAATTAATTATTGAATATGCTAAATATTCACCACGGTAAACACTAGGCGATTCGGATTCTAATGAAATTGACCAGAAAGGTTTATAACTTTCTAATTTAGGGTGATTAATTCTTTCCTGATAATCAGTACCCGTTAATTGCAAATAAAGATGCTCTTCTTTTGGTACAATGGTTAAATCAAGTTCTTGGGTGTTGACACTAAACTTATGTCTTGGCCCCAGTTTGATTACATTTCCGCCAGATTCAAATATTTCTGATTTATCTCGTAAGGCACGTATTGATTGATCTCTGGCACTTTGGAAACGAGATTCAATATCATCTGCTTTGACATTATCAAAAAGTGCTCTTAATTTTTCGACAATTTCACGAATTTTTAAAGCTAAAGCGTCGGCAACAAAAAAAGCATTTAACTCATTTTGATCAGAAAATTTAGCCGTTCTTCTTGGTATACTGTCTAAAATTCGATTGGCAGCCGTAAGTAACGCTTCTGTTCGTCTTGTTCTATCTTCAAGTAGTAATTGTTTGTGAGTTTCAAATGATTCTAATATCTCTTCCCGTTTAGCCAGAATATCATTAAGGAACTCTTCACTTTCACTGAATTGATTTTCAAGCTCTTCAAGTTGTACTAGAAGACGAGATAGCTCATCATCACATTTTTCAGGTGTTGTTGCCATACTCAAGGCATTGGCAATACTTTGGCCAAATAATTTAAATTGAGCACCAAATTGAGCAACCATTTCAACATTAGCTAAATTTTTTCGTTTTTGTTGAATTTTAGCTTTTGTTTGGTTAAGTTTTGCATAGACTTCAGCTATTGATTCTATGATTTTAGTTTGTAATGTGACATCATCAAATTTTAGGGTTGCTATCAATTGTGAAAGCATATCTAAATCAGTTGACATAGTTTCTGTTATTTCAACAGATTCAAGTAATTTTGCAACAGTATCTGCTTTGGTAATTTGCTGTTCAATATCGTCAATTTTTACATTGAATGGCTCTAATGCTTTATCACTTCCTAAAAACTCAGCAGTAGCTAGTGAAACCTCAGCTTGTCTAGCTTTTAGTTTATTTTCCATTTCATCGATTTGGTCTAAATCAATGTATCGGTAAGTTCTTAATGTGACTAAACTCCCAAGTTGTAATTTTATTGCATTTAATGCATCAACAAATTCTTGTGTTTCTTGCCAGCTATCAGGGTAAAGCTTGGTTAATAAATCTTGTTGATTAGAAATTGCCTCACGCATAGCGCTTTCGGATTGACGTCGAATGCTTTCGACTTTTTCATACTCATCTATAACCAATTCACTCGTTTGTGAAATATTACGAAGAATAGGGGAGAATGATAGGTGTTTCTCGTCATTGAGCCAAAAGTAATTATCAAAGAGCCGTTTTGTATCTTCACTTAGTTTGCTATAGAGTTGTGAAGAGACTGCCTGGTTATCGATTTCGCGCGAGATAAAATACAGATCTGAAATTCCGCGAACAAGTTCAGCATTACCTATTTTTCCGAGGAAGCTATTATTTGTCGGTTGTTGTGCTGCATATTCATCACTATAAAAAGGAGTTTGCCAAATTTGCATTGGATGAACTCTAGTTGGCTCATTACTTTCTCCTTCAAAAACGACCATTCGACCATCTTCAAAAACGGCATAGCCATGACCTAAAATTGGGTTATCTAGTTTGCGTTCAATCATATTATAATTGAACAGCGCTAGTCGCCCATTGCTCGGGTCATAGAAAATGTATAAAACATCTTCACCATTTGGCGAACGGCGAATTCGTCTGAAACGCATACCTGACATTGATTGGTCAAAAGTTTTATAATCGCCATTTTGTAAGTAGTATCCCCCAGGAAATATAATTCCATGATCTTCTGGAAGTTGAATACATGATTGACCAATAAAATCTATACGATGGACTTGCTGGGTTAGCGAGTTATAAACTAAATAGCGCCAATTCTCTTCGCGGTAAGGGAGAATTTTCAATAGGATTAATGAACCAACTTTTGCATATTCTATTTTAGCATCATTAATTGATTGATTTTTATCTATAACCTCTTCTCGATAAATTCCTAAACCATCATTAGTATTATTTTCACACTTTATTGTTAAGTCACCACCAATGGTTTCAACAAATACTGTATCAAGAACATTGATATGAGGAAATCGCCCATTAACAATATCTTCACGTGTTGTTTCGATCCATTCAAAATCGTAGGCAGGAGGTAGTGCGATATCTCGCTCACCTCGATTATCTATATACTCAATTGTTTTTTTATCGCTAGATATAGACCATCGAAATACACGAATATCACTAATTCGTTCTCCAATTTGAAAACTAGCAAGAAGTTTTCCATCACGTTCAACAAGTTGAAGTAACTGGGCATTTTTATAATAAGTATAAAGCTCATTAAAGTCTTGTATAAATCGATCTATATTTAAAAATGTATTTGAGAGATCAACCGGATCAGCTTCATAATTGTTATCACGTTCAACTAATTGATAAAGTGAAAATACATCTTCTATCTTGGTTTCTTTTTTTAATCCTAAATAGACGTTATAACCAAACAACAACCAATCACCAAAGCGAACAATATCTCGTGCTACACAGTTATTTTCCGTTCTAATACGAATACGGCTAATAATAGACATGTCACTTTTACCAAACTCAGATAGCCTTTCCTGATTTAGAGCTTCTGTCTTTTGATTAAGTTCTTGTCCTAAAGAGGTTAAACGTTTACGAAGAATTTCATAAGCTCCGCCTTCCGCGACTGCTTTATCAATTGATGTTTGTTGCTGATCTTGGGTTTCTGACATGTTTTACTCGTTGAAGATAATACTGAAATACCTAATGTTTTAGGTAGGAAATGAATCCTACCTAAAACTGATTACATTATAGATAAATGGCTATTCTAATAGTAACCTATTCATTTTCATTATTGGATGACAAAAATTGTTTTGCTAACGCTTTTAAATCAGTGTTTTGCAAAGTCTCTTTTATGTTTATGTTTTTGTCTCCCGATAAGCGAGATAGTACTGATTGTAATGCAGATTGTAGTACAGGGCTCTGATTAACAGTTCCTTCTATTGCTTTACCTACACTAATTGCTTTAGAGAAGCTATTAAAGAAGTTATCATTACCGCCTACAATTTCAATATTGGCTTTACTGAATGCTGCAGCAAGCACGTCAGCTTGTTCTCTAGCAATTTCTTTGTTAGCAGCAATAGCAGCCATGGCTTGTTCGAAACCTTTTTCAAGCGCTAAACGGAATTCCTCATGATTTTTCGATTGTTCATTCATCGTACCCATTGCTTGGAACTTATCTACTAAACCATTTGCCTCAGCAGTTAATTTTTCGCGAATTACTAACGCTTCTGCAAGACCTTGTTCTTTTGTTGCTGATGCTTTTGCGAATCCAATACGTTCATCACCACGAGCTTGAGCAGAAAGTTTTTCCTCAAGTACTTTAGCTTCAGTTAAACCTTGTTTTTCTACTGCAATTGCTTTGGCTTCAATAACTTTAGCTTCTGCTAAGCCTTTTTCTTGATTACCTTTCGCTTCAGCTAATAATGTCTCAGCTGTAATATTTGCTTTGACTAAACCTTCTTTTTCTTCTGCTTCTGCTCTTGCTTTACGTACTTTAGCTTCGGCAAGGCCTATTGCCGCTTCTTCGGCTTCTATACCCTGAGCTAATTGTTTTTTAGCTTCAGCTTGTTTAGCTGCAGCTTCTAATTCAGCTTGAGCCATCGTGCTGATTTCAATTGCGCGATGTTTAGATGATTGTTCATCTGCCTCAGCTTGTTTTACTTGTTTAACTAGCTCTTGTTCAGCTCTAGCTTCAGCTTCAATAATTGTTGTTTGTTTTTCACGATCTGCTCTTGAAACTTCACGAACTTCTTTAATGTTTTCCTCTTCAACTGCAACTGTTTTTTCAACTGCTACACGTTCACGAATAACATTAGCAATCTGTTTCTTTTCCTCTTCTACAACTTTGTCTTTCTCTATTCGTTGTAGTTCAACTTCACGTTCACGAGCAACAATTTCAAGTGAACGAGCTCGGATTACACGTTCTTCTTCAATCGCAATAGCTCTTAGGCGGTTATTCTGTGCAACTTCTACTTCACGTAAACGATTCTCTTCTCTTACTTCAATTTCTTGTTGGGTTTGAATTCTAGCTTGTTCAGCTTTCAAACGTTCTTCCTCTTGAACTTTTAATGTTTCAGCGGCTTCTCTAGCTCGAATAGTTTCAATTTCACGTTTTTGTCTAGCCTCAGCGTCAGCTTGTTGGCGCTCTAATTCAAGTTTAGCTTCGATAGTTTCAGTATCTTTTTTCTTAAGAGCTAACTCTAGATCGCGTTCTCGCTTATTGGTTTCATCTTTATGTACAGCAGTTATAGCTGTAATTTTATTAATACCTTCAGCATCAAAAATATTATCTGGGTCGAGTGATTTAATTGGAGTTTGTTCTAAATAATCGATAGCAACATCTTCAAGGGCATAACCGTTAAGGTCTTTACCTATTACATCAATGATACGTTCACGGAAATTCATTCGATCTTCAAATAGCTTTGCAAGTTCAAATTGTTTACCTACGGTTTTCAATGCTTCTGAAAATTTAGCACTAAATAATGTGCTTACCGCTTGTTGGTCTGATGCACGATCTACACCGATTGATTTGGCAACTTTAAGAACATCTTCTGTTGTTTCATTAACGCGTAAATAGAAGGCTACGCAGATGTCAGCCCTAAGGTTGTCTTGGCAAATTAAACCATCTTTACCTCTTCGTTCTACGTCAAAAGTGATCAAGGAAATTTTCATGAACTCTTTTTTGTAGATGATTGGATATACCAATGCACCAGTAAAATGAACTTTAGGTTTTGACGTCATGTCATTAACAATAAGCGCCGTACCTTGAGGAACCTTTATGTAAAATGCCTTAAATAATAGGAAGAATCCGACAATTACAAGGAATATACTTCCAACTATTACCAAAAAAAACATTATAGTATCACTGCTTAAAGACATATTTTTCTATTCTCCAAATTAACTTCTATTAGCCATTAAAATCTTTTAGGCTAATTATTTCATAACAATTTGTTGTTTCATCATACTGAAGGATTACGGCTTTATCACCGCGCTTGAATTGATAAGATTCATCACATCTTACCTCTAAAATAAGGCCCGCTCCTCCATCTTCACAGGTAGCTTGTCCTTTAGTTCTGGTTACGGTACTTGAGCGTATTTCGATAACTTGCCCTAACAATGATTTATGATTGTGGTTAATTATCAACTTTCTAAATAAAGGACGAAGTGGTTTAATAAAAAAAGCAGTTAAATAGACTGATAAAATAAATGAGATAATTAAAAGAGCTATCCCTGCCAAATAATAAAGAAATACAAAATTATACAAAGGTAGGATTAATAGACGAAAGGCAAAATAACTAATTGACCATCCAATTAAAGAGATCAAAGTGATGATGAGAGTCATTGGTACTTCATTGAAGCCAAATTTCATTAATAAACCACCTAATCCAGTAGATGGAACATCACTATAAACATCATTGACACTGATATCAAAATCTAAACAGTCAACGCTTAATAGTCCTAATGCTGCAACAAACCAATATAAGATACAGATTGTTAACAATACACTAAAGATAATTACGGGAAAAGAAAAAAATATTCCCCAAAACAGTTCCATTATATTCCCTTCATCTATCCAAACTAGTTTTAACTAATTAATTATTCTATAATTGTTTTTGCTATTCTAACTTAAAAATATCAAAACGCGAAAACTTTAATTCGATTGTTTTTCTTTTAATCTAGCTAAAATTGAAGCTGCATTATTATTGCCAGCTTTAATACCGGCCGCTTCTAATTTACTATCAAGCGAATCAGGATTTTCAGTTGCTGCTAATTCTTTTTTTGCTTCAAAAGTGGCAGCAGCTTTTTCTTGACGTTTTTTGATTCTATCTAATGAATCGAGTGCAGTATGCAATTTAGCTGTTGAACCACCGTAACGCTGTGCTACTGCAGATTGTGCTTTTTGGACACTTTCAGTAGCTTTAACTATATCAACTTGTTGTTTTAAATTACGAATATTGATTTCAGATTGTGAAATAGTTTGTCGTAAATTTTTAACACTTTCAGCAAAATAGTTAGCTTGCTTTTTGTTATTTTCATATTGATTTTCGAGTACCGAAAGTTTTTCCGCTACTTCCAAAGCTAACTCTTCATTGTTACTTTCAAGTGCTTTAATAGCATATGCTTCATATTCAGTTATTTGAGCTTTTGTTGATTCAACTTGTTTCTCTGCTAATTTTTGTTCTGCTAGAATATTAGCTAATGATTCTTTAGCTTGTCTTAATTCTTCATCAGCATCTCTAATTTCTTGGTCTAATATACGTAACGCTTGAGAATCAATTATTGATTCGCCAACTTCATTTATTCCACCACGTAATGCTGTTACTAATTTTTTGAAGATAACCATATTTAACTCCTTCTATAACTTTTCGCTTTAACTATTCAATATTAAAGAAATGCTCATAAGCTTCAGTCGCTTTGATCACATTGTCTGATAACATTTCGAGTTCATAAATAATATCGTTTAAGGTTGAGGATGAACTAAGTGCACCATACATAATGTAATTGATTTCTCCATCTCCTGTTTTTTCAATTGCTATAGTTGATAAAGCAAATAGTTTTCTAGCAGACAGAATTTCTTCATTAAATGATGAAGGATTTTTGATTAGTGAAACTGGCCAAAGTAGTGCTTCTACAATAATTTGCTGATTTGAAACGCTTAAAAAAAGTGGTAAATCACCATAGTCATGCATAATGATATGTAAACAAGCATCGACACCATCAATTATTTCAATACTTGCAGAACCTTGTTTGATTAAATCAGTTTGATTTAATTCTTGGAAAAGGTCATTAATTTTCCAGATTTCTTTATTTTTCATTTCATTGTTTTCCTTCACATGGTACAAAAAAGATTTATTTTCTACAGCTGGTTGACGAAATTTTTTTTCGATTTCAAGTAACTCAGCAGTATTTTCAGGCAAAATCCAAACTTCTTTTTTTATCAACCCCTGTTCTCTTAAACGTTGTCGGTATTGTTGTTGATAAAATGCTGAGCTTTTAGCTTCTTTGGTTTTTTTCATAAATTTTGGTTATTCTTTAATTTTTTATACAACTTATATTAGCATAATTTTATCACATGTAAATATTACATGTGATATTTTTTTATTAATTTATTGATGCTAATTTACTTTAATTTTAATAAAAAACTAAACACCTTTAGGGAGCTTTTATAGAAGGCTATAGAATAAATAACCCGCATGATGCGGGTTATTTATTTGAAAAAATGATATATCATTCTAGAAATCAACATCTAAACCTAATTGGAATGTTCTGCCTGGAGCAGTAAACATGTTTAGATATTTATGATCTGATGTGCTGTATAATTTATTATTACTTAGATAATCCCAATATTTTTGATCGGTAAGATTATAAACTCCACCATTCAATTTAACATTCTTAGTAATATTAATATAACCAGTTAAATCAATAATGCCATGACCGGCGATTCTAAAATAGTCATCTTTAGAATTAGGAAGTGGTCTACCATCATTACCATAAGATTCTCTAGATGTCGCTTCGGCTTTTTTACCTTTTTGGAATGTTGCTGTAACAGCCACACCATAAAATTTATTCGGATCATCCCACGCTAAACCGACAACACTTTTCATTGGTGCTATTGAATCCATTTCAATATATTTATCACCTAAATAGCTTGATTTTGATTTGCCTTGGTTATAACCAATTGCAAATTTAGCGCTTAAGCCATTAGCAGATTCTACCCATTTGCCGATATTGAATTCACTGCTCAATTCAGCACCATAGATGTATGCCTTATCACGATTTTCTGCTTGATAAACAATTCGGTTACCTGTTCCGACAAAGTTCTTTCTATAACGTGTATAAGCGATGAAATTTTTATATTTATTATAAAAAGCTGAAGATGTTAAAGTTACACCTGAAACAGGATGTCCTTTCAAACCTAATTCAAAATTGTCACTGGTTTCAGTGTTAAGATTTGAATCACCAACAAGTACATACATATTGCTATGCGCTAAATAAGATCCATATAATTGGTTCTGATTTGGCATTTGTGCGGAACGTTTGTATTGTAAATAAGCAGTGAAGTCAGGATTAATATCATACATAAATGACATAGAAGGTAAAACTTGGAAATCACTATTGCTACTATATTGTTTACCTAACTGGCTACCATTGATGTTTGTTACAGCCATATTTTCTAAATTACGAGGTTTAGTATTTTGGTAAATAACTCTAACACCAGGTACTAGATAGAAATTATTACTATCTTTAATATTAAAACTAATTCTGTCTTCGAGGAATCCCCCTAATTGATAACTTCGACTATCTGCTTGGGGTTTAGTGTAATCTCCGTCTGGAAATATTCTACCATTTTGAGATTGGGCTGAAGTAAAGAATGGTGATTCATCTTCACTCCATTTACCATTTAAACCAGCGCTAATTTTCTGATTTTCATAGTTTTTAACTAAAGTAGTAATAAAATTATAAGTTTTTGTATTGTAATTTGTTTGAGTATTAAAATTACCTTTAGTTGTATGTCTAATATCGGTACTATCATAGACATTGGTTCGTTGATAATTTAATTGAGTAGTTAAACTATCAATCCAGCTTATAGCAGTTGGTTTCCATTGATCTTTAATCGCAAGATTAAAGCGATTGTTTTTGCTTCTTTGATGATCAAGTGACTCAACTTTTTTACCGTATTTATCCCAAGTATCATAATGAGAATTTTTGGTTTTATTATTGTAATCAACTGTTGTATTAATTAAATGTTCTTCTGTCATTTGCCAGCCAAAACCAGCTAAAATCGAGTTGGAGTGCCAGTTTTCTGGATAACTACTTATTGAGTCTCCATTATTACGTGTTTGCTGGCCATCGCGTCGACTTAAAACCAAAATACCATTTAGATAATCATCACCACCAGCCATAGTTAAGCCCTGGTGGAAACTTCTATCTGAACTATCATAGTTATTTTGATAACCAAAGTAGGTCGTTTTACCTGGATAGAGATAATAACTTGCCGATTTAGTTTGGAATGAAACTGAGCCACCGAGGGCATTATTTGCATTACTAACCGATGTCGCTCCTGATTGAATATCAACTTTATTGTACATATAGGTATCAATATAATCTCGGCCAATACCGTAAGATCCAAACCCAGCTCGTCCAACAGAGTTAACCCGACCTTGAGCTATTGGTAAAGGCATACCATCAATATCGATTGACACGCGGTTAGCATCTAAACCGCGGATATTGTATCCAGTAAACCCACCACGGTCCCAACTACTTTTACCACTACCTGAACCTGAAATACTTCCTGGGGCAGAAATTAGAGGTTGATAACGCATTATAGTACCAAAATTAGTACCTCCATCACGGCGAATATCTTGCTCAGAAATTTCAGTATTCATTCCCGGATTTTTTGTTGCTTCATGAGCTGTTACAGTAATAGTATCAATGTCTTTTTCATCATTATGTTTATCAGTAGCGAAAGTAGGTAGTGCTAATGTTAAACCTATTGCTAATGAACTTGTCTTTTTTAAATATTTAAAATTCACATTTTTATCCTTTCAAACTTAATATGTTTAATGCGCGCATTTATTGCTTCAATTAATAAAAATATTATTAAAATAGTTTATTCAGGGTAAAATCTTTGGAATAGCAATTTTGCTGCTTCATCAACTCTTGGCCCGATTCCAAATAAGTAACTATCATCTATAACCGTAATACGATTATTTTTAAATGCACTTGTTTCAGTAATACCTGGAATAGTATTGACTTTGTCTAAACCACCTAATTGATCAATCGAATATTTATTTAAAATGATAACTTCTGGATTGATAGCTATAATTGATTCTGCAGTGTAACTTTTGAAGCTATTATGCGTTGCCAAATTTTCACCACCAGCGATAGTAATTAATGCATCAATTGTAGTATTTTTACCTGCTACAGAATTGGAACCACTCATACTCATTAGGGATAAAACTTTTGTTTTTTGTGGGTGAGTTGCGATTTTGGCTTGAATGTCGGCAAGATTGGTTTTAATTCTATTGATTAATTTTTCGCCTTCTTCTTGTTTATTTAATTTAGATGCAATTTTATTGATATTTTCGTATAACAGTTCAATTGTACCAGGTACACGCCTTAATGCTAATACATCTACTTTTGACTCAGAAACTTTTTCGATAACATTATCAGGTTCTACATCATTTAATGTTATAAACAAGGTTGGTCTAAGCGATAAAACACCTTCAATATTTAATAATTTCCAATAACCGATTTGTGGCAATTGTTTAACTTTCTCAGGATAACTGCTTGTTTTATCAACACCTACGACATCATCTCCAGCACCTAGTGCGAATACAATTTCAGTAAGAGATCCTCCAGCAATAACAATTCTTTCATTTGCTGAACTATAATTGAGAAGGCTGTTGAAACTAAATATTAGTAAAAATAGGCTAATCCTTTTTATAAAATTTTTCTTCATGATTTAATTTACCTACCATGGTTTTCAATTTTGGAAGAATAATATAGTGAAAATGATAACCATTATCAACATAAAATATTGGGGGATTTAATAGCAAAGCATTAGAAACTGATCAAGCACAAATGATAAATTAAAATTTATTCAAATAAATAATAATGTTATAACAAATTATTACAAAAATAATATATTGATATTTTGGGGGATATGAAAATTAGAATGATATCTTGTAGGGAAATTTTGGTACTTTTTATTTCTGTTTCAGTTTATTTAACTTAAATATAATTTTACTCATATTTTCATAGAGTAATTCTATTTTACCAGCTTCACATTTTGCACTTAATCATCAAGTTTTGATTGATTAAATAACTTAAGAAAATTATTGATTATGCTAAATATTATAAGGAATTAAGAAATAAAATTGACTTAAATTTACCGAAATATCAATACAAGATAAGCGTTTATTTGGGAAACAATAATGTTATCCATAGTAATTTCATCTTTAGCAAAATATGTAAATGCAATTTGTATAAAGGTTCCACGAGTTACTAATCAATACAATAAATCGATCAGCATTATTAAAAAAAAGGTTTTTATTTGCTAATTTTTTATGAAAATACTAGCGTTTAGTATGAAAACTGAGCATAAATTTTAAAAAATAATCAGATTTAAATAGATAAATAAGAAAATAATTAAAAAAATATTGATAAATGATAATAATTATTATTTAATTCACCGAGATTATTTTTATGAATGGATGTTATGAAATCATTTGATGTAAGTGCGTTTTACGCTTCAAACTCAGTTTTACCTTTTAAAGATCGTTGGGCAGTAATGCCTTTGCAAGCAAGTTTACCAGTATCACCTCAAGAATTGGAACAACAATGGAGTATTGTTCAAAATTCAGATTTATCTGGACGAAAACGTCTTATTTATATACATATTCCTTTTTGTGATATTCATTGTCAATTTTGTGGATTTTATCAAAATCCTTTGCGTAAATTTGATACCAACACTTATATTGATTACTTATTACAAGAGATATCCCTAGAAATTAACAATAAAGCGATGCAGTCTGCGCCAATACATGCTATTTATTTTGGAGGTGGAACACCTTCAGCTTTAGCTGCAGGACAATTAGCTCGTGTAATAAATTATCTAAAAAAACATGCTCCTCTAGCACCTGACTGCGAAATTACTGTAGAAGGGCGAATTTCTGATTTCGATGAGGATAAAATTGATAGTTACATTGAGGCTGGGGCAAACCGTTTTTCGATAGGTATTCAGACCTTTAATACTGAAATTAGACAGCGATTAGGACGCCAGTCTTCTGAAAAAGAAATTATTAAAAGTTTTGAACGTATTGCTGCACGAGATAGTGTTGCTTTAGTTTGTGACCTTATGTTTGGATTACCTAATCAAACTCCAGTTACTTGGCAAAGAGATTTAGAAATTGCTGATCAATTGCCTCTCGACGGAGTTGATCTTTACTCCTTAAATCTTTTACCAACAACTCCATTAGCTAAAGGTGTTGAAAATAAAAGAATAGAGATTCCAACAGTAACTGATAAGTGCGATTTTTATCATCAAGGAGCTAAATATTTAGATAGACAGGGTTGGACTCATTTAACCAATGCTCATTGGGCAAAAACGAGTCGCGAACGGAATTTATACAATTTTTTAATCAAACAAGGCTCACACTTTTTTGGATTTGGTTCTTGTGCTGGTGGAAAGCTAGACGGGCAATCATATATGATCCATCGTGATTTAAATCAATATTATGCCTTATTAGATCAAGGTAAAAAGCCCCTAATGATGTTAACCGGTAAACCATTACTCGGTGACTGGCTGCATAAATTACAAGCAGGTATAGAAAAAGGGCGTGTTGATCTAACGCAACTTACCAATCAAGCTGAATTATTTGATCCATTAATCAAGCAATGGCATGAAGTAGGATTACTACAAAATGAAGATCGTTGTTTACGATTGACTTTATCGGGACGTTTTTGGTCAAGTAATATTGTACAAGCTTTGCAACAGCTTTTACTACAGCTTAATAATCCTGAGCATATCGAATTACAAAACAAGATGGCACAAGCTAGACAAGCCATGCAACAAGGTAATGGTATGCCTAAATCTCACCCACATATGCAAAACATCCAAGTAAAAACAGAAAATTAAAGGAAATTACTATGGCAGATAAACAAACCCTTTTAAATAGTCTTGCAACTTATATGCAATCTAACCCTGAAGAATTACTAGAGAAAATTGCCCAAGATCATAAAGTCACTATGACGCAAGTGATCCAAGCAATACCTGATGCAAAAATCGTAGATGGAAGTAACTTTGATACAATTTGGGAAGAAGTAACAACTTGGGGTGACGTATTGTTTTTAGTTCATACTGGTGACATTATTGCTGAAATTTCAGGTGAATTGCCTCCTGGAACTCATAGCCAAAAATACTTTAACTTACGCCATCAAAAAGGGTTAAGTGGTCACATAAAAGCAGAACATTGCCAATATATTGCATTTATTGAAAGAAAATTTATGAAAATGTCGACTGCTTCTATTATATTCCTTAATCATTTAGGTCAATCAATGTTTAAAATTTTTGTTGGGCGTGATGAAAAACATCAATTAAAAGCAGAACAACTTGAAAAATTTAGAGCTTTAGCAAAAAAAATCAATTAATTTTAAGAAACAATAAAATGAAAACAGTAATTATTTTTGGTGTAAGTTCAAAGCGAGGAACTGGTTATCAAGTATCTCAATTAATCAAACAATGCCACCCTGAGTGGCGTTGTATTGTATTAGTTCGTGATGCCGATTTTGCAAAACAATTATCTGAACAAGGTATTGAAACTCATGTTGGCGATGCAACTGACGTTGAATTAGTGAAACAGATATGTCAACAAAACGGTAGTGACGCGACAGTAATTTCAACTTTAGGTGGAGAAACGGGTAATTACATTGCTCAGCGCATTATCATTGATTGCGCAGAACAGGTTGGAATTAAACAAATGATATTAGTGACCTCGCTTGGTTGTGGTGATTCATGGTCAACATTATCCTTACGAGCTAAGCAAGCATTTGGTAATGCAGTTCGAGAAAAATCACTAGCTGAAGTTTGGTTACAAACCAGTTCATTAAATTATGTGATCTTAAGACCAGGTGGTTTACGAGATGGAGAAATAACAAATAATGGTGAATGTTATTTCGCTAAAGAAGTTCATGGTTTTGTATATCGCAAAGAATTAGCCAAAATCATCATCGATAAAATAGCTAATCAACAATTTGATAATCGTGCATATAGTGTGGTTGACCCAAGCTTAACGGTTAGTTATTAGTATTAAATATATGAGGGTAGTCGGTGCGAAAATCTAGTCAACAAATATTGTTAGTGGGATTATTTGCTTTACTTTTAATTTTAATTGTCTATTCGGCAAACTCTGGAGCATTAAAATTATCTTTTACGCAATTAATTAATATGTCATTTGATGATCCATTATGGAATATTTGGTGTAACATTCGATTACCAAGAATTATACTTGCTGTAGTGGTCGGTATGGCATTAGCCACTTCTGGTGCTGTTATGCAAGGATTATTCAGAAATCCGTTAGCAGATCCGGGCTTATTAGGCATTAGTAGTGGTGCGAGCCTGATGGTAGGTGTAACGATACTATTTCCTGCTGTTTTTCCTCCTATAATGATGCTTTACGGTAAAATGATTGCAGCCTTTGCCGGTAGTCTATTTATCTGCGTTCTTATTTATCTTTATAGTCTCAACGAACAATGCAACCTAGCTAAAATGATTTTGTTAGGGGTCGCAATTAATGCCATCATTGGATCAATATTGGGAGGGCTCAGTTACATTAGTGATGAGTCACAATTACGTCAACTTTCGTTATGGTCCATGGGACATTTAGGAAAAGGCTCTTGGGATCTTGTAATTGTATCTATTTCATTAATTTTTCCAACACTTTTGTGTGTGATAAAACTTGCTCATCATCTCAACATATTACAGCTCGGGGATGAAGATGCTCATTACTTGGGGATAAATGTTGAACGTACTAAACGCTATTTATTAATACTTAGTGCGGTTTTGATTGGTACTTCTGTTGCGGTTAGTGGGATTATTGCTTTTGTTGGTTTAGTTGTACCTCATATGATTCGATTACAAGTTGGTGCAAATCATAAATGGTTAATACCAGGTTCTGCACTAGGTGGGGCATGTTTACTTTTATTAGCTGATACTTTAGCACGAACATTAGTTGCTCCAACTGAAATTCCTGTCGGTCTTTTAACCAGCCTAATTGGTGGTCCGTATTTTCTTTGGCTTATTCTGAGACATAAATAACTGATGGAGCTTTATTGTGTTAACCGCTAAAAATTTAACATTTGGTTATGGTCGTCGAATGATAATTAATGATGTATCTTTATCAATAAATTCAGGCGAAATTGTAATTATCATTGGTCCTAATGGCGCAGGTAAGTCCACTTTATTGCGTTTACTAACAGGTTATCAAAAACCATTATCTGGTGAATGTTATCTATTAGATAAACCATTATCACAGTGGCCACAAAAACAATTAGCAAAAATAAGAACAGTTATGCTTCAACAAAGCCAACTTACTTTTCCTTTTAAAGTAAAAGAAGTAATAGCAATGGGACGAGCTCCTTATGGCAAAATACATTTTGATGAATCAATTCACGAAGTGATGGTACAAACTGATTGTTTACAATTTGCTGACCGAGATTATAGAGGTTTATCCGGTGGAGAACAGCAAAGAGTTCAATTAGCTAGAGTCTTAGCTCAATTGTGGCAACCGCAATCTAATGAAAAATTATTATTTTTAGATGAACCTACCTCTGCACTTGATCTTTATCATCAACAACATACTTTAAGATTATTAAAGCAGTTAGCTATTAAACAGAAATTGGCTGTATGTTGCATCTTACATGATCTCAATTTAGCTGCTTTGTATGCTGATAAAATTATTCTTGTTAACCAAGGAAAAATTGTAGAACAAGGCGTACCATCTGAAGTATTAACTGTTGAAAATATCAATCGATGGTATGGTGTTGAATTAGGTGTTTATAATCACCCTAAACATTCATCAATACCTCAAATCTATTTAAATCCCTAAAGGATAAATCTAATATCATCCGCTCCATTTTCGTTCAAAATGAGTATATAATTAAGCAAACTTAACAATTGGGGCTGATGATGATTAACGAAAATAGTAATAATTCTATTCTGGTTTCAGATCTACTTGCAGCACACCCTGTCTTTAGTTGTCAATTGGATGGGAAGGGTAAAGCCAACCCTTTAAATGATAAAAGTGAAGCTTCAATTTCACAACCTTATTGGATACATCTTGATTTTGCTAAAAGCGAAACAATCAATTGGATTAACCAAACAAATTTAATTCCAGATCTTGTCAAAAATGAATTGATTAAACCCAATCAGTTTCCTAAAGAAATTCGCTTTGATACAGGCATTTTAGTCGTACTTAAAGGTGTCAATTTTACACCTAATGAGCTACCTGATCCTATAGTCACTTTCCGATTTTATATAACTGATAATTTTATAATATCGACTAGGCACCAAAAAATTGATGCCATCATCAAATTAAAAGAAAATTTAGAAAAAGGTATTGGCCCAGTTGATGTTGCTGATTGGTTAATTCAACTTTCTGAATTAATTTGTGATCAAGTTAATTTATCTTTTGATGGGGTTCACAATAAAATCATCAAATTGGAAGATCTATTATTAAATCAACGGATTTTCTCTCACAAGGAGATTGGAAGAGTTCGTAAACAACTTTTTATATTACGTCGTTTACTTTCCCCACAGCGCGATATATTTGTCAAAATTTCGACTGAAAGAATATCTTGGATTGATGACAATGATCGCCAGCGATTGCATGACATTTCTAGCCAACAAAATCACTATGTCTCTGAAATTGATAGTTGTTTGATTAGAATTGGTTCCGTTATGGAACAAATTAATAGCATTTTGGCCGAATCGACGAATAAACGTATTTATTTAATGTCCTTGTTTACCATCATTTTTACACCAATTACTTTTATCACTAGTTTGCTTGGTGTTAATTTGGCTGGCATTCCGTTCAATGAAAAAGAGTGGTCATTTATTGGGTTAATATTACTATTAATTCTGATCAGTATAATTTCAGTGGTATGGCTTAAGCTAAAAAAATGGTGGTAAAAAATTAAGCTTAAATATGAAAAAGGAAATATATTGATGTACTTTGATAAAATTATTAATAAAAAAAATATTGAATCATTATTTCAAAGTACAACTCAAACAATCATCCAAGCTTATTGGGAAGGAAAGATCGGTTTTGCATATGCTGATGATTTATTGCGGCCTACATCAGTAATAATTAATATTGGTTGCTTCTTTTTTTTAGCAGGTCAACCGAATCAGGAAATGCTTCACTATATTCCAAAAGTATATAGTGATGATTATGCAATTCTTATCCCTATTGATAAAACCTGGCAAAATTTAATTGAAAATATATATCGCAACAATTATGAAAAAATTACACGTTATAGTTTTTATACTCCTACAGAATTTGATATTCAGAGACTACAATTAATTATCTCAAAATTACCTAAAAACTATCAATTAAAAGCTATTGATGAAAATTATTATCAGCAAATTCTCAATCTTGAATGGGCTAAAGACTTGTGTAAAAACTTTAACTCATACTTGGATTTTGAAAAATCAGGATTGGGATTTATTATTTTAAAAGATAATGTTATTGTTTCTGGTGCATCATCTTATTTAGCATATAATAATAGTATCGACATTGAAGTCGATACAATAGTTGAGGAAAGACGAAAAGGACTTGCATTGATTAGTTCGGCAAAGTTAATTTTAGCTTGCCTAGATCGTCAAATAACACCTAACTGGGATGCTCACAACAAGCCCTCTTTAAAGCTTGCTACTGAGTTGGGTTATATTTTAAATCAACCCTATAATGCTTATGTCGTTTGGAATTTATGATTAACACTAATTATTATGCAATCTAAAGAACCTTATCGTCTATTTATTGCCGAAAAACCGAGCTTAGCTAGAGCTATTGCTGATGTTTTGCCAAAACCCCACCAAAAGGGAAATGGATTTATCAAAGCCAGTAATGGTGATATTGTTAGCTGGTGTATTGGGCACTTATTAGAACAAGCAACACCTGAAATATATGATGAACGCTATAAAAAATGGGTTTTAGACGATCTACCCATTGTTCCTGCAAAATGGATATTGATACCCAAAAATAGTACCGAAAAACAATTTAACACCTTAGTTGAATTAATTAAATCAGCTGAACAAATTGTACATGCGGGTGATCCTGATAGAGAAGGGCAATTGTTAGTTGATGAAGTACTTAACTTTTGCCAGTTACCACCAGAAAAGCGTAAAACTATTCAACGTTGTTTAATCAGCGATTTGAATGCTAGCGCTGTTGAAAAATCACTAGAGCAATTACGTAGTAATCAAGATTTTATCCCATTATCTACTTCTGCTTTAGCAAGAGCAAGAGCTGATTGGTTATATGGGATGAATATGAGTCGTGTTTGTACTCTTGTGGGGCAACGAAGCGGTTATCGTGGTGTACTTTCTATTGGGCGCGTACAAACACCGATTTTAGGATTAGTGGTTAGACGAGATTTAGAGATAGCGCAATTTGTTCCTAAACCATTTTATGAAGTTTATGCCATATTACAAACCAAGGATAACGAAACTTTCAAGGCCAAATGGCAACCAAGCGAGGCATGTGAACCTTATCAAGATGAAGAGGGCAGGGTTTTAGTTAAAGGTTTAGCAGAAAACGTTTGTCAACGAATTAAAGATCAGACAGGTACTATTGATAAAGTAAGTAATAAAAAGAAAGAACTTGCACCACCTATGCCATTTAATTTATCGGCTTTGCAAATTGAAATGGCAAAACGAAATGGTCTAAGTGCACAAGATGTGCTTGATATTTGCCAATCATTATATGAAAAACATAAATTAATTACCTATCCTCGTTCAGATTGCCGTTTTTTGCCTGAAGAACACTTAACACAAATTAATGGTGTAAAATCTGCGATTGAAAACAATTGTTCTGCGTTACAACTTGCAATTAATAATGCTGATTTCACTTTACGTTCTAAAGCTTGGAATGATAAAAAAGTTGAGGCTCACCACGCTATTATTCCAACATTGCGTAAAGTGAGAGCCGAAAGTTTATCTAGTAATGAGTTAGCCGTCTATCAAGTGATTGCTACACAATACTTAGCACAATTTTATCCAGCTTATAAATATGCTGAGTTACAGATTGATGTTGATATCAATGGTGGTAAATTTATCTCTAAAGCCAATCAAATGTTGGACGAAGGCTGGAAAGTACTGTTTAGAAGTAAAAATTATCAAGCAGAGAACGATACCGATAATAGTGAGAATAATGGTTTATTAACTAAATTAGTTAAAAAAGGCGAATCAGTCCTATGTATTGATACCGAATTACTCAGTAAAGAAACTCAACCTTCAAGACCATTTACGGATGCGACTTTACTTTCTGCAATGACAGGTATAGCTAGATTTGTTAAAGATCCTGAGATAAAAAAAATATTACGCGAAACTGATGGATTAGGTACTGAGGCAACAAGAGCTGGTATTATTGAGCTTTTATTTAAACGTCAATTTTTAACGCGTCAAGGTAAATCAATTCGTTCAACGAAGGTAGGCCAAAACTTGATTTTATCATTACCGGAAAGTGTTTCAATGCCAGATATGACTGCACATTGGGAGTTGCAGCTTGAAGAAATTAGTAAAAAAGAATTCAGTTATCAACAATTTATGTATCAATTAAATTCGTCTTTGCTTACATTAGTTGAACAGTTAAAAAATTCAAGATTGAAAATTCAATCATAAATTTCTATTACCAAAAGGACAATAAATAGTTTTTTTATTATTTATTGTCCTGTCTAATAATAAAATCTAAATAATAATTATTCTTCTAAATCCGTAGACTCTTTTTTGTCAATTTCTCTTGAGATTGTCTCAATTGGTCTATTTTCATCGAGGATTTTAGCAAATACTTTATTTGCTCTAATTAAAAATTGTTTATCCTTTAAAATGATGCGGTAACTATTTAATCTTTTTAATGGTCCTTTAGCAAATTGCGCAATAATGATTATTAGAACAAAAATCGTCAATACAGAAATAATGACATTAATAATCCATTCTGATTTGAAAATAGTATGGAGATTATATATAACCATAAAAAAGGTAAACAGACTAACAGCAGCAGTTAAAATCACGTCTTTAATTAAAAAAGGTCTAAGAAATGTAATACGGTTTTTTTCAATACCGAAATATTGAGTTAATTGATTTAATTGACTCAATTCAATAACATTATGAATATCTGCATTAACAACAGAAATAGCAATTCTTTCTTTGTTAATATTGCCTGGTTTATAAAAACAAACTTTTTCCCAAATCAGTTTTTTCTTGATATTGTTTAAATAATCTTTTTGATAACTAGGTTGAGGTACTTTTTCTAATATATCTGTATATCTAATAATATTGTCAAAGTAATTATTAGGTGTGTTTCTTTTATAAATAAAGCCAATAATTGATAGAGCGAAGATAATAAATAAATTAAACCAATTATCTTGCAACAATTGAGTAATATCCATCCAATTTAACCAGTGTTGTTAACAATTGGTTAATTGTAACTGATATTATGTAAAACGGGTATTAATTCTACATTTCATCATCCTAGTAGTGGTGTTTTTAATCAATTGCAACTTTATTACAAGTAATCGGTTGACTTCTTGAATGCAAAAGCGTATAAAGTGCTCGCCTTTGAGCTTTTCTTACTTTTTTAACGATAAGAGATGGTTAAAAATGAGGTTTAAGAAAAGTTGAAATACAAAGTGATGAGTTCAATTTACAGGAGAAATATGGACAGTCAATCGGGTCACCCCAAACTATGGGGAGATAAATTCAAACACATCATTATCGGTTAATGAACCTGTCTAAATAGTTATTTTTTCAGTTCACAAGCCGAAATTGATAAAAACGGTAACGGTGAACGATATGCAGTTTTCTACACGCTATCACACAAATTCAAAATACCTTTGTGCTCATAAAGCACTTTTGCGAGTGTTATATCTGACAGATAAGCATTTAGAGCCACCTAGTTGTATCTAACTTTTAATTAATATTATTTTTAATATTTTTATTTCATGTTAAGCCTTAACTGCAATGGTTAGTTATTGCTTTACGTTTAAATTTTAGTCGATAAGAACTTAATAACTCCTAGTTTAACGTTAACTAAGAGCGGGTTCCTTTTGCCTGAAAAATAGATAGGTACAAACTATGATTAAAAAAACATCTCAAGTAAAGACAGATAATACTTTAAACATAAAAGCACTTGAAGAAGCTCAGAATAGCTTAGATAGCATTTTGTCTAAATTTCAATCAAGTCTTTCGGGTTTAACTCAAGAAAATGTAAAATCTCGATTGGAACAGTATGGTAAAAATGAAGTGGCTCGAGAAAAAGTGCCATCAGCTTTTGTCCAGTTACTTTTAGCTTTTAAGAACCCATTTATATTTGTACTATTAATATTAGCACTGGTAAGTTTTTTTACTGATTACTGGTTGCCATTACAAAACGGTGAAGAGACAGATCTAACTGGAATTATTATCATTTTAACCATGGTAACACTTAGTGGATTATTGCGTTTTTGGCAGGAGTTTCGTTCAAATAAAGCTGCTGAAGCATTAAAGTCAATGATCCGAACTACAGCCACAGTTCTACGTCGTCGTAATAAAAATATGCCAACTGAGCATATTGAAGTTCCTTTAAGCGATATCGTTCCTGGAGATATTGTGTTTTTATCAGCTGGGGACATGATTCCTGCCGATATTCGTTTAATCGAATCGCGAGATTTATTTGTGAGTCAAGCGGTGTTAACCGGTGAATCAATTCCAGTTGAAAAATATGACACCTTAGGTGCGGTATCGCAAAAAACGACAGAAGAGATAGATTCTTCAAAAATTGATAAGGACAATGTACTTGATGTAAACAATATTTGTTTTATGGGCACCAATGTAGTGAGTGGAACAGCTAAAGCTATTGTTGTTGCAACAGGTGCTGATACACATTTTGGTTCATTAGCAAAATCAATAGTGGGTTCAAGAGCCGAAACCTCATTTGATCGCGGTGTAAATAGCGTAAGTTGGTTACTAATTCGCTTTATGTTAGTGATGGTTCCGATTGTATTACTAATAAATGGATTTACCAAAGGCGATTGGGGGGAAGCAACATTATTTGCATTAGCTGTTGCTGTTGGTTTGACGCCTGAAATGTTACCGATGATTGTTAGTGCAAATCTAGCTAAAGGTGCTGTTGGCATGGCAAAACGAAAAGTTGTGGTAAAACGTTTGAATGCTATTCAAAACTTTGGCGCGATGGACATTTTATGTACTGATAAAACAGGTACTTTAACACAAGATAAAATCATTTTAGAACATCACTTAGACATTAATGGGCAGATTGATCCATTTGTTTTACAACTGGCCTGGCTCAATAGTTACTATCAAAGTGGAATGAAAAAC
Source organism: Gilliamella sp. B2772 (assembly GCF_026536985.1). Classification (NCBI taxonomy): domain Bacteria; kingdom Pseudomonadati; phylum Pseudomonadota; class Gammaproteobacteria; order Orbales; family Orbaceae; genus Gilliamella; species Gilliamella sp. B2772. Next base: position 332,568 of record NZ_JAFNNB010000001.1, read on the forward strand.
TTGATGGATAAAGCGATCATTCGTTTTGCTGAAGAAAAAACCAGTGTTAAAAAAGTGGGTGTTGGTCTTTATAAAAAAATTGATGAATTACCGTTTGATTTTGTTCGCCGTCGTTTATCGGTTGTTGTACAAGGCAATGATGAAAATCACTTAATGATCTGTAAAGGCGCAGTTGAAGAAATGCTATCTATTTCAGATTTTGTTTATGAAAACGGCGAGTATTTACCGTTAGACGAAAATCGTAAACAAGCATTGATTGAACTTGCACACAATTATAATAAAGATGGATTTAGAGTGTTAGCAGTAGGTGTAAAAGATATTTCAGCATCACAAACTAAAGCTCAATATAGTGTCCAAGATGAAAAATCATTAGCTATTCGTGGTTTTTTGACTTTCTTAGATCCACCTAAAGAGAGTGCTTATGAAGCTATTTCTGCATTGAATGAACATGGCGTTGGCGTTAAAGTTCTAACTGGTGACAATGAAATCATCACGATTAAAGTATGCCGAGAAGTTGGCTTAGAACCGGGTATACCTTTACTTGGTAACGACATTGAAAAAATGAGTGACGCTGAGTTAAAAGAGCAAATTGAGCAACGCACTATTTTCGCTAAGTTGACCCCATTACAAAAATCTCGAATCATTAGATTGTTACAAAGTAATGGTCATACTGTTGGATTTTTAGGTGATGGGATTAATGATGCGCCAGCGTTGAGAGATGCAGATGTTGGTATTTCAGTGGACACCGCTACTGATATCGCTAAAGAATCAGCTGATATCATTTTGCTTGAAAAAAGCTTACTTGTATTAGAAGAAGGTGTAATTTGCGGACGCGAAACTTTCGGTAATATTATGAAATACCTAAATATGACCGCAAGTTCTAACTTTGGTAACATCTTCTCTGTATTAGTGGCGAGTGCATTTCTACCATTTTTACCAATGCTTGCGATTCATTTGCTTATCCAAAACTTATTATATGATATCTCACAATTATCATTACCTTGGGATAAGATGGATGAAGAGTTTTTACAAAAACCTCGTAAATGGGATGCACAAAATATTGGACGTTTTATGATCTGGATTGGACCAACATCCTCTATTTTTGACATAACAACATATGCATTGATGTGGTTTGTTTTTGGTGCTAATAGTGTTGCAGCTGAATCATTGTTTCACTCAGGTTGGTTTATCGAAGGATTGTTATCACAAACTTTAGTTGTACATATGCTAAGGACTCAGAAAATACCATTTATACAAAGTACCGCGGCATTCCCAGTAATAGTAATGACTATGCTAATTATGGCGGTGGGTATTTATATTCCTTTTTCACCAATAGGTAGCCTAATTGGTCTTCAACCATTACCATGGTCCTATTTTCCATGGTTAGTTGCAACATTATTAAGTTACTGTGTGGTTGCTCAAATAATGAAAAGGATTTACATAAAACGCTTTGGACAATGGTTCTAAAATAACAAAATTGATGTAAGTGACGATGTTGCTTACATCATTAACTAAAGAAGTATAAATATTGAACTAGTGTGTTATAGTATTGATGAGTACACATTTGATAAATATAATTGATAATAATATTTGTATAAATAATCGAGCTTTTTAGAAATGTTTTTAAGGAGCCTATAAATAACAATAAGAGGAGTAAAAAATGAAAACCCCACACAAAAATTTAATTACACTAATCAAACATCGCAAACTGAAAAAAGAACAAGAGAAAGTTAATAAATAACTTTCTATAAATGATTTGCAAAAAATTGCTATAAAATTAAACCCCACAGCTTGGGGTTTTATAACACAATAAAGCTTTATAAGCTTATATTTGATGAGTTATTTAGAAGCTTTTTTCAAAATTTCGTAAAGTTCATCTTTTAATTTTAGCTTCAGTTTTTTTAGACTTTCAATCGTTTCCGAAGTATCAATTGCAATACCAGACTCGATATTTTTAATTTTTTGATCGAGCTCATTGTGCTCATCAAATAATTTTTGGAAATGTAAATCTGAGTTTTTTAGTTTAGAGATTAAATCACGGTATTCTGGAAACATACAGCCTCCTTATAAGATTAATTAAAATAATAGCAGTTAACAATAATTCAGCTTACAATATTCTCAATTGTTTTAATAGCAATTTTTGAATGGGAGATGTCTATGAATGAAAAGATCGTTATTGCAAAAAGTGAAGGTAATGATTTATACATCCTTGCATCGTTGGCTAATCGCCATGGTTTAATTACTGGTGCAACAGGTACAGGTAAAACCGTAACCCTACAAAAGATGGCGGAAAAATTCTCGCAGATTGGTGTACCCGTGTTTCTTGCTGATGTAAAAGGTGATTTGACCGGTTTAGGGGAAAATGGCCTATTATCTGAAAAATTAAAAGCACGGCTAGAAAGTATTGGTGTAAAAGATTGGCTTCCTAATTCTTCTCCTTTAGAAATATGGGATGTATTTGGTGAAAATGGTATTCCCGTTCGCAGTACAGTTTCCGATATAGGTCCTATATTATTAGGTCGATTATTAAATCTCAATGACATTCAATCTGGCGTTCTACAATTAGTTTTTAAAATTGCCGATGATAATGGATTATTATTACTAGACTTTAAGGATTTAAGAACATTCATCCAATTTATTGGTGATAACGCTAAAAAATTTACTACCCAATATGGCAATATAAGTTTATCAACTATTGGTGCTATTCAACGTGGATTTCTTACTTTAGAACAGCAAGGTGCTGAATTCTTTCTAGGTGAGCCGATGTTTGATATACATGATTTAATGCAAACTAATGTTGATGGTCGTGGTGTTATTAATATTTTATCTGCCAGTAAATTATATAATTCACCAAAATTATATTCAGTATTTTTACTTTGGTTATTATCAGAACTGTTCGAGCATTTACCAGAAGTAGGTGACCTAGATAAACCAAAACTTGTATTTTTCTTTGACGAAGCACATTTACTTTTTAATGATATTTCTCCCGCATTATTAGAAAAAATCGAACAAGTTGTTCGCCTTATTCGCTCTAAAGGAGTGGGGATTTATTTTGCTACACAAAGCCCAACCGATATTCCTGAAACTATCCTTGGTCAATTGGGGAATCGAGTGCAGCACGCTTTACGAGCATTTACACCTAAAGATCAAAAAGCAGTCAAAGTTGCAGCCCAAACCATGCGAGCTAACCCAAATTTTAACACTGAAAAAGCTATTATGGAGCTTGGTGTAGGAGAGGCTTTAATTTCATTTCTAGATGAAAAGGGGCGCCCTAATATTGTTCAACGAGGAATGATAATAGCGCCAGAATCAAAAATGGGACCTATGGATATAGAAAAACAGTTGACGATTATTCAAAAATCTCGCTTTTATGATAAATATTCAAAAACCATCGATCGCGAATCAGCCTACGAAAAACTTAAACAGGGTTTTAGTATAGATACTGAAAATAGTCAAAATTCAATAGAAACTGATTCCAATCAGAATTCATCTGATAAAGAGGAACATGGTGGTATAATGGACTTTTTAAGTTCACTTATTTTTGGTAGAACCGGCCCAAAAGGTGGACAGCATGACGGTATCGTTCAAAGTGTTGCTAAAAGTGCGACCAGACAGATGGTAAATCAAATTGGAAGACAAATTACTCGAGGAATCTTGGGTGGTTTCAAAAAATAGGTTAGATTAATAAACTACAAAAAGGAGTTATAGATGTTAAAATTGTTTATTGAATGGTACAAAAAACGCTTTAGCGATCCTCATGTGGTTTCGTTAATGATTGTTATCATTGTTTTATTTTTTATCATCTATTTTTTCAATAAGATTTTACTGCCTATTTTGATTGCTATTGTTTTATCTTATCTACTAGATAGACCGGTTAAGTATTTACAACAAAAGAGAGTTCCTCACACATTAGCTGTTGTTATTGTACTATTTGTATTTATGTTTGTCGGCTTAACCGGAATTATGATTTTGTTACCATTGATTTGGCAACAAGGTGTTAGTTTAATAACAAATATCCCAAATATGTTGAATTTTGTAAATAAATTCATCACATCATTGCCCGAACATTATCCGGAGCTTATCGATGTTGGTCTATTTGACTCAATACTCCAAGGTATAACTAATAAAGTTATGCAAACAGGTAACTCATTGCTCCAGTTTTCAATTAGCTCACTGTTTAGCTTAGTCTCTGTTGCTATAAATGCGGTATTAGTTCCGATTATTATGTTTTTCTTATTGAAAGATAAATCTAAGATATGGGGATATTGTTCGAAAATATTACCAAAAAATCGAACAATATTAAACAAAGTAGCTACAGAGATGGATCAACAAATATCTAATTACATAGTCGGTAATGTTTTACACATCATTATTTTAACTGCCTGTGTCTATATTCCATTTTGGTATTTTGGTTTAGATTATGGATTATTGTTAGCAGTGTTAGTTGGTGTTTCAGTACTTATTCCTTACATTGGTATTATTATTTCAAGTATCCCTATTGTCCTAATTGCACTTTTCCAATGGGGGGTTACTGCACAATTTGGATATTTAATGTTCTTTTATATCCTTATTCAGGCTCTTGATGGCAATTTATTGGTTCCTTATCTTTTCTCTGAAAAACTTAACTTGCATCCTTTAGTGATTATTGTAGCTGTTATCATTTTTGGCGGGTTATGGGGATTTTGGGGCGTATTTTTTGCTATACCGTTAGCAACTTTAGTTAAAGCGATTATAAATGCTTGGCCAAATCTTGAAGAAATTAATAATATTAAAAATGAAAAAAAAGCAGATTAATGAAAATATAATCTGCTTTAATTAGAAGTGTTAACTATGGTTCTTAAGATAATCTAAAACCACAGTGTGATGGTTGGTCGTTTTGAAGTCATCAAAGACTTTCTCGATCTTACCATCTTTACCAATCAAAAAGCTTATACGATGGATACCGTCATAAGTTTTTCCCATAAACTCTTTTTCGCCCCAAACACCAAACGCTTCAGAGGTTTTATGATCCTCATCTGAAAGTAGAGTAAAATTCAACAATTCTTTATCAACAAAACGCGATAGCTTTTCAGGTTTATCCGTACTAATACCAATAACAACTACATTATATTTCTTAAAATCGTCAGCACTGTCTCGTAAATTGCAAGCTTGTACTGTACAACCAGGAGTCATCGCTTTCGGATAGAAATAGAGCAAAATACGCTGACCTTTGAAATCTTTTGAACTAATTAGCTCACCATCCTGATCAGGCAGAGAAAATTGAGGTGCTTTTTCACCTTCTTTTAAAGGATTAACCATAAATTTATTACCTATGTTAATAGTTAAAATTTTAATCGCTATGGGTATAATTTACTATATTTTATCAAATTAACTTATTTTTTTAAAAAAACGACTTGCTGCATCAATCGTATGATCGATTTCTTTATCTGTGTGCATAAGTGACATGAAACCTGCTTCGAAAGCTGAAGGCGCAAAGTAAACCCCTTCGGCGAGCATATGATGATAGAATTTCTTGAATAATTCAACATCACAATTCATTACATCCTTATAACTGCTCACTTCTAGAGCATTTGTAAAGAAAAATCCAAACATTCCTCCTGCATGATTAACCACAAACGGAATATTATATCGTTTTGCTTCTGCATATAGGCCATTAACTAGTGAGGCAGTTTTTTCTTCTAACTCTGAATAAATACCAACATCCATTAACTTTGTCAACGTGGCATAACCCGCTGCCATAGCAACAGGATTCCCTGAAAGTGTTCCTGCTTGATAAATTGGTCCAGTTGGTGCTAATTGTTGCATAATTTCAGCACGCCCGCCAAAAGCACCTACAGGCATACCGCCACCTATAATCTTACCTAAGCAAGTCAAATCAGGAACTAAATCATAATATTCTTGAGCTCCGCCAAGTGCAACCCTAAACCCAGTCATCACCTCATCAATAATTAATAAAGCCCCGTAAGTATCACACAAGCTTCTTAATCCTTGTAAGAACGATTTTTTAGCTGGGACACAATTCATATTGCCTGCCACAGGTTCAATAATAATTGCAGCAATTTCATTAGGATATTGCTCAAATTGTTTTTTTACTGATTCTAAATCGTTATAATCACAAACTAATGTATGCTTAACAAAATCCTCAGGCACACCCGGTGAAGTAGGGTGTCCAAAAGTGAGCGCACCAGAACCGGCTTTAACAAGCAAATAGTCAGCATGTCCATGGTAACAACCTTCAAATTTGATTATTTTGTCACGTCCTGTATAGCCTCGTGCAAGGCGAATTGCACTCATAGTTGCCTCAGTGCCTGAATTCACCATACGTAACATTTCTATTGATGGAATCAATTGTGTAACTAGGTTAGCCATTTTTGTTTCGATTTCGGTTGGCGCACCATAACTCAAACCATTACGAACAGCGTTAATAACTGCATTGGCAACATCAGGGTCATTATGACCTAAAATCATAGGTCCCCAAGATCCGACATAATCAATATAAGCTTTTTCATCAACATCATAAATATAAGCACCATTAGCTTTCTCTATAAATAATGGCGTACCACCAACTCCATTAAAAGCACGTACAGGTGAATTAACACCACCTGGCATAAAAGCCATTGCTTCGCGGTAAAGTATTTCAGATTTAAATGTTTTAAGCATAATTATGGTCTTCTTTATAGTAATTGTTGTCGTATTTATTCATAAAATTAACTTAAATTCAAGCAAGCTATTACAAATTTAACTAATTGATGTTTTCATTTTGTATTTTATTTTTTCAAGAGTATATAATATATGAGTACTTAAAGTAGGAGAATAAAATGAGCGATGCGTTACCCATTAATTTTACTGATGCTGCTGCAAACAAGGTAAAAACTTTAGTAACGGAGGAAGAAAATCCAAATCTTAAATTAAGAGTCTATATCACTGGTGGTGGTTGTAGTGGATTCCAGTATGGTTTCACATTTGATGAAAAAGTAAATGAAGATGATCTGGCGATCGAAAAAAATGGTGTCTCACTTATTATTGACCCTATGAGTTTACAATATCTTGTTGGAGGCACTATAGACTATATTGAAGGATTGCAGGGTTCTCGTTTTGTTGTTGATAACCCAAACGCAACTACAACCTGTGGTTGTGGATCATCTTTCAGCGTCTAATTAGTAACAAAATATTAGCCAAAATTTTTATTTATATTAAATCCAAATTTTAAGGGAATTGATTAAAATTTCCTTAAATGTGACAAACATTGAGCAGTTAGACAATTATTTTAATTTTTTTATTGACGTAAATTTTAAGATAGGTAAAATGCACAGCATCCAAAACGCAGTTACCTTTCGGTAATAAGTTTTGAGCCCGGGTGGTGAAATCGGTAGACACAAGGGATTTAAAATCCCTCGGCCTTTTTGGCCGTGCGAGTTCAAGTCTCGCCCCGGGCACCATTAAAAACACTTTTTTTTGTAAGCGGGAATAGCTCAGTTGGTAGAGCGCAACCTTGCCAAGGTTGAGGTCGCGAGTTCGAACCTCGTTTCCCGCTCCAATTTTTTTTCAATCATTATGCTCAATCAAATTTATCATTGAAATTCATTACTCAATTCGTATTACAAATAAACTATCTAGATTTTTTTCATAGCTAGAAATATTCAATTTTTTATAATCTTTTAAAAAATGCTCCTCCATTTTCCAATTCTGAGATGATTATTTAAAAAATTTATCTAAATTAACAATAATTAATTAATAAAACTATTTCAAAGATTATTTTTCCTTTTATTCAGATACTTTTACCGCTAATATTGAGCCAGTTAATTTTATAAGATTTTTAAATTTGTATTGGAGTATTAACTAATGAGTAATCACAGCTCATATTCGATAGCTGGTTCTATCTATGCTAATTACATTATTCAAAGTATCGCTTTAATAGTAATTATGCAATTTTCTGTCGAAATTTCTGCACAATTAAAAACTGATGATGTTATAGGTATTGGTTACGTTGCATCAGGAATAGGATATGGAAAAATATTATTAATGTTTATTGGAGGAATACTATCTGATAAATTTGGACGCAAACCATTTATCCTTATGGGCATGTCTTGTTATATTATCTTTTTCGTTGGGACTCTCTTTTGTCACAATATACATGTTGCATTTTGTTTGGCTATGTTTATTGGTGCTGGAAACTCATTTTTAGATACCGGCTCCATGCCTGCTTTAACCGAATGCTTTCCTCGTTCGGCAGGTACTGCAAGTGTTTTAATTAAAGCATTTATTTCAATAGGAACGTTAGTCTTACCATTCATTGTTACATTCTTTCATGCTTATGATTTATGGTATGGCTATGCTTTCATCGGTTTTGTTACTTTTATCATTATTAATTTTTTACTTTTAGCGCCAAGAAAATTTCCTTCCAAAAATACAGTTATTTGTGGCAATGAAGGCCATAGTGACTATTTCATTGGTAAACCGAATATTTTCTTTGAAGGTATTTTATTAATAATTATGGGCTTCACCACCACTGCAACCTTTGTCATCATTTTACAATGGCTACCTGCGATTGCAGAGAAAGGTATAGGAATGGAACCAATCGCTTCTAAACAATTGATCAGTTATTATAGTACTGCATCAATAATTTCTGTGTTTACAACAGCCTATATTGTAAAAAAATTCATAAAACCAATTTATTGCATTATTATATTGCCGTTACTTTCTGCATTAACTTTATTAATGTTTTTATTTAATCTTAATCCTACAATGAGTTTAATTGTGGCAATAGGAATGGGATTAACAGCAGCAGGAGGTATATTACAACTCACCTTAGTTGTTATGCAGCAGCTATTTCCTGATCGTAAAGGGTTTGCAGTTGGAACAATGTATACTTTCAGTGGTTTATCATTTATTGTCATTCCACTAATAGTCCCTAAGTTAGCATTAATCAATGTTAGCTATGCTATTTTAGTCGATCTAGTTGTTGCATTATCAAGTGTAATATTAGGATTAATTGTTTATTCACGTTTCAAAAAAGTTATTGATATGAATAAAATTTAATGACTTTCAGCAATACTAAAAAAGCACCTTATCACGATAAGGTGCTTTACGATGATAAGTAATTTAAAGTAAAAAAATGGTAAATTAGTAAGCCTAAAATTTTTAGAAAGTTATCTTAAACATCAAAATAATACTGGAAAGTATTTATCGCTGATTTTCGTGTTTTTTATGGCTTAATGTTGGTGTTTTTAGTATTAATCCTAGGTTTGAAAAAACATCTAAGAATTATCAAATGCGATTATATAATTTGAGAAAAGCTTAATAACAGTTAGGAGTTACTTTATTAAGCAAGAATTATCAATTATCACCGAGCGAGGTGGTATTGAGGTAATAACATTACTAAAATCTTTACATGAAATGCCAATTTCAATTTAGCGTAGTGATGATGAATTTTTATTGAGTCATTCTCCAATTGAACGAGCAAAAATGTATCTATAAGATACGAAAAGATTACTTAAAAAACTCGCTGAATTTTAATCATTAATAATTGGAGAGAAGCATGAGAGCTAATATTGATGGACACTTTTTATTAATTGGATTAATGGCATATCCAATTCGGCACAGCTTATCACCAAAAATGCAAAATATAATTTACTCTAAATTAGATATTCCCTATGTCTATTTAGCTTTTGAAGTGACGCAAGAAAAATTACCTGATGCTATAAAAGGCTTACGTGCATTAGGTTTACGCGGTAGTGCTGTTTCAATGCCGAATAAACAACTTGTGTGCCAATACTTAGATAAATTAACACCAGCAGTAGAGCTTATTGGAGCCTGTAATACCATTTCAAATGATGATGGAGTATTAACCGGATATAATACTGATGGAATAGGATATATGCGTTCATTAAAAGAGGCGGGTGTTGATGTTATAGGTAAAAAGTTGACATTACTTGGTGGAGGCGGTGCTGCAAGTGCTATTGCCGTACAAGCCGCATTAGATGGCGTTAAAAAGATTTCAATTTTTAATCAAAAAGATGAATGCTTTGACAAAATTGTAGAAATAGTCAACCGAATAAATGCTAAAACTGACTGTGAAGCAGTAGTTTATGATTTAGCTGATCACTCAAAATTACGTCAGGAAATTGCTGAAAGTGCAGTATTATGCAATGCTACTGGTATTGGTATGAAGCCGTCAGAAGGAAAAAGCTTAATTACCGATCCAACTATGCTAAGAAAAGATCTCGTCGTAACCGATTGTATTTACAGTCCACGTAAAACAAAATTATTAGAAATAGCCGAATCGCAAGGTTGTAAAACGTTAAACGGTATCGGTATGATGTTATGGCAAGGTCATGCACAAATTAAAATTTGGACAGGAAAAGAAGCTCCAATTGATTATGTTAAAGAAAAAATGGGCTTTAATGACTAAAAAATTTTAGTTAACTTATTAAAATTATTTATAAATATAGACTATACTCTCAGTAATTTAAATTAAGAGAGTAGAAAAGATAAATTGGTGAAGTGATGTCAAAAATTACAGTTAAAGGTTTAGATATTGGTGTTGGAGCGCCTAAAATTATTGTTCCAATTGTAGGAAAAACAGAAGAAGAATTAGTTAATGAAGCTGAATTTTTGACAAAAATTGACTTTGATATGGTTGAATGGAGAGTAGACCATTTTCAAAAAGTTGATGATGTTGAAAAAGTAAAACAAACAGCAAATAAATTACAAACAATCATTGGCTACAAACCCATTTTATTTACATTCCGTACCGCTAATGAAGGCGGAGTTTATCCTGCTACGATTGAATTTTATATCAACCTTAATAAACAGATGATAAAAAGTGGTTTAATTGATCTTGTCGATATCGAAGTTTTCACTGGTGACAAATATGTTGAAGAAATTGTCCAGTTAGCTCATCAGCATAACGTTTTAGTGATAGCCTCCAATCATGACTTTGATAAGACTCCGCCAAAAGATGAAATTGTAGCAAGATTACGCAAAATGCAGGATCTTGGTGTAGATATTCCTAAAATTGCCGTAATGCCACGTTCGCGTGAAGATGTAATTAACTTACTTGCTGCAACAGCTGAAATGAAAGACAAATATGCACGTAAACCACTAATTACTATGGCAATGGCTGGAACAGGTGCGATTAGCCGAATTGCAGGTGAAACTTTTGGGTCAGACCTCACTTTTGGTGCAGCAAAAAATGCATCTGCACCAGGGCAGCTAGATGTAAAAGATCTAAGAAACATCTTAAATATATTACATAAAAGTTTGGCTTAAAAATTCTAGCGTTTTAATAAACAACTTAAGTTAAAAAAAGATAAACGAAAGATAGTCAATATATAAACTCTTTGGTTCAAATTATTAATATTAAATGACTAATATGAAGACTATATTAAAATCTATATCAATAGTATTTTGGTGAATTAATAACATAAACCAGTTTAACCATTTTTATTGTATTATTCGAATTTAAACAACTTAGTTTGTTGATCCAAATAGGTCAGTAAATCTGGTATGCGATATTTGCCGGCCATTGATTGAATATGATCTGCCGCCTCTTTAAGTAACATTCCTAATGATGTTATATAGATTGGATTATTACTTTTACCACGCATTACTTCAATGGCATATTGTTTATTATCGGTAAAAGATTTTTTTGCAACGCCGATAATAGGTATCTTTTTATCCAGTGCTTCATAAAGATGACCACCTAAACCAAGATTACCACCATTCAAATGAACATAACCATCGACTATAATCACATCAATCGAATTGAGATCAACCTGAGACAATAATGCTAATATACAAGGTAATTCACGTTTATAAAATTGGCCTGATTGATAAGGCAGAACATTCGATTGATAATCATTGATAACAGATTTTATCTCATTGATACCATCAGTAAATTGCTCAAATAAAATGCCAACAGTTTTTGCCTTATCATTTAAATAGTAAACATCTATTGCAAGTATCATTTTTTTAAAATCCTTTTTGGAGTAGAATAACAAAGCTCTCGTATTAAACTTTCTAATCTCTATTAAAAAACAAGTAGTCATTGATTTCAAATAAATAAAAATTTAGTTAATTCGTAATACATCTTTTATTTATCCGATTAGACCAGATAGCTAAGCAATGGTCGTTTAGATTGGATCTACACTTGGAGGCAGGAATGTATTTACTTGAAATGGCACCAAAATTTTTAATTGCACTTATCATTTTACTTATTTATGTCAAATTATCAGGAAAAAGCCAAATCGCACCGATGTCACAGCTGGATCAGGTTGGTAGCATGGTTATTGGTGCATTGGTAGGTGGAACATTACTTAATGCTAATGTTTCTGCGTGGGAAGCCGCTGGAGCTGTGGCGATTTGGGCAGGTCTTCTTATCTTAGTACGATTTATCAAATCTAAAAATTCAAAACTTCGAGATGCTATTGATGGTGAACCTATCCAATTAGTCAAAAATGGTAATCTAATCTCTGAAAATTTTAAAAAAGCGAATTTACCCGTTAGAGATTTTGAAACGCTAATTAATATTCAAGGAATTTGTGCATTTAGTGAATTAAAACAAGTGTGGTACGAATTAAATGGCTCTTTAACCATTATCAAGAAGGGAGATAAAGATATCGCAGTGCTGCTAATTGAAAATGGGGCTATTAGTCAAGACAACCTTGAACAACTTCATAAAAGTGAAACATGGCTTAAGAACGAAATCAAAAAACAAGGTTATAAAGATATCGATCAAGTTTTTTGTGCAGAATGGTTTGATGGTAAATTATTAGTTTACCCTTATGATGAAGTCCGTAATTCAAAAAATAAAGAATAATTGAGGAAAGAAAAATATAAAAGGGGAAGGAGTTTTACTCAATCCCCTTATTAAGAGCTTGTTATCTTAGTTGGCTATCTTTACTACCACGTCGATTATATAATATTGCAGATTTTGCCAATTGCTTATCTATTTCTTGTTGGCAAGCTAAACAGTATTGCACACCTGGTAAAGCAATTTGTCTGGCTTTTGCAATAGCATCGCCACATTCAACACAAAACTCGGCACTGGGTTTATCGTGTTTTAGTTGGCGTCTGGCGATTTCGATAGCATCTGTGATTGTACTTTCGATCTGTTGGTTAACGGCATCGTCAGATGCCCAGCCACTAGCCATAATTACACCTCCTAAAAATTTATATTAGATGAATAATATGGTGCTTATTTGACCAGTTTCAAGTAATATGAACACATCATTTAAAAAGCAAAGTAAGTGTTGTATTTTTTATAAAGATCGTTTCTGTTAATGTAAGTTAATTGGAGGTTTTTATGCAACAATATGAACAAGCAACATTTGCAGGTGGATGTTTCTGGTGTATGGTAAAACCTTTCGACAAATATGAAGGCGTTATTAATGTGATCTCAGGTTACACTGGTGGTCATACGGAAAATCCAACTTATCAACAAGTTTGCCAAGGCAACACAGGCCATACAGAAGCGGTGCAAATTACCTTTGATCCAACGATGATCAGCTATAAAAAATTACTTGATATTTTTTGGCAACAAATTGACCCGACAGATTCGCAAGGACAATTTGCCGATCGTGGCGATTCTTATCGTCCAGTAATATTTTATCATAACAAATTACAACAACAGCAAGCGATCGCATCTAAACAAGCGCTTGAAGAAAGCAAACGATTTAATCATCCGATTGATGTCGCTATAGAACCGGCAACAATATTTTATCCCGCCGAAGAGTATCATCAAGATTACTATAAAAAACAGCCAGAACATTATAACCGTTATTATCAATTATCTGGACGAGCTAATTTTATTGCAGATAACTGGCAAGATAAGTCAACAACCAAAAGTGAGTAAATATGCAAAAGTACCCGCAATATAGCAGTAAACAAAAATGGATTCATTGGACATCGGCTTTACTTGTCATAATGGTAACAATGCTCCTTTTAATTAAAGTGACAATGTCACATATATTGGGTGGAATGGCAATAGTCTATTTATTACATAAATCCTTTGGAGTGCTTGTTTTGCTATTAACAATATGGCGAATTATGGTGATCCGCAGTCAAGGTGTGCCTGATGTCTTACCGAAAGACAAAAAACTGCAACGAATTTTGTCAAAATCCACTCAAGGAGTGATCTACCTTTTACTGCTAATTACGCCATTATCGGGGTATTTAATGAGTGGAAGGGACCTTAATATATTTGGTTTAATATCGATCCCTGCTATTGATATGCCATATCACCAAATGTTTCATTCATTACATTTGATTAGTTCTTATGTACTAGCTATTTTAGTTATATTTCATGTATTAGGTGCGTTGTACCACTATTTTTGGGTTAAAGATAAAGTATTGCAATCAATGTTAAGTAGCAATGATTAACACAAATTTAAACGTTTATTTATATCACATTTATAACGTGAGGCAGATACAACATGAACAAATCAATGAAAGATAAAGCTATATCAGCACTAACACCAATGCAATATCATGTTACGCAGCAAAATGGTACAGAACCTCCATTTGATAATCAATATAACGCTAACCACCGCGATGGGATCTACGTTGATATCGTCTCTGGTGAACCACTGTTTACCTCACTAGATAAGTTTGATTCAGGCTGTGGTTGGCCAAGTTTCTCTAAACCGATTAAACAAATTGTTGAAAAAGAAGATAACAGCCATGGAATGCGTAGGATAGAAGTCCGCTCATTAGAAGCTGATTCACATCTTGGTCATGTATTTAATGATGGGCCTGCAGCTTTAGGGGGATTGCGCTACTGTATCAACTCTGCAGCGCTAAAGTTCATACCAAAAGAAGAATTAGAAGCTCAAGGCTATGGTGACTACTTAAAATTATTTAAATAAATTAATCTTACGCATCCTTTATTTAAATAAAGGGTGCGAACTAAACCAATCAACCTTAGCCTGAAGCCTACAAAATCATTGTTTAACTTAATTGGTATACATAAAGGAAATTTTGATGAATATTGCGGATGAAATTGGCATATAACTTATCAATTTTATATGCCAATATCGTAGGAGATCAAAGCTATAATTTAATTTTTTCTTTTAAATAAAATATAACTGATTAACAAAAACACAAAGCTCGTTATCATGGAGCCAACGATAGGGTAAATGCCCATCACAATACTGGCTTGAGCAAAAAGATTATCGGCGATATAAAAGATAAAGCCAAAAGTAATACCTATAATCACCCTAATACCCATAGATACACTTCGTAATGGTCCAAAAATGAAAGATAAGGCCAACAACAACATCACTGCAACTGAAACGGGTTTAATCAGCTTTTTCCAAAATAACAAATCATAATATTTTGTATCTTGGCCCGAATTTTTCAAATATTGCGAATATTGATAGAGTCCTGATGCTGACAATGAATCAGGGTCAAAAGCTACAATACTCAACTTATCAGGTGTGATATTAGTTTTCCACTGCATAGTAAGTGAGTTCGTACCCGTTATTTGTTGTGGATTGGTTAAATCATTCATCTCGATTTGTGATAACGTCCAACTTCCATTTTCAAACACTCCGCTATCAGCATGAGTAATCGATAGTAATTTATTTTTATCAACTTTATAAATATCAATATTTGAGATAGAACTATCATTATTAACATGGTCGATATAGATATAATCATTACCATCTTTCGCCCATAAACTGCCTTGTTGAGCTAATAAAGAATTACCATAAAGCTTTTCTGAGCGCATATTACGAGCAGTTTGTTCACTGATAGGAGCAACCCATTCACCAATTGCCATTGTTATAAGCACTAAAGGGAGAGCAGTTTTCATCACAGCTAATGCAATTTTAAAACGACTAAAGCCTGAAGTTTCCATCACAATAAGCTCGCTTCTTGAAGCTAAAATCCCTAAACCGATTAAGCCGCCTAAAAGTGCTGCCATAGGGAAAAATATTTCTATATCTTTAGGTACCATTAGCAAAGAATAAAAACCAACTGACAAGGCATCATAATCAACTTTGATTTTTCTAAGTTGGTCAATAAAACGAATAATTCCTGACAAACTAATTAATAAAAATAAGCAAATGCCAATGGTATTTAAAATAGTTTTACCAATATAGCGATCTAAAATCGAAAACATCGTTCTCCCCTTATGACGCAATAAATTTTAAACGAAGTTTACGCATAAATAAGTTATCCCAACAATTTAAAATCAAAGCCAGAACAAAATACCCTAGATTAATCAGATAAAACCACAAAGCGGGATCTAAGCGACCTTTACCAGCATTAGCTTTAACCGAACTAGAAAGTAAAAAATAGACTAAATAAAGCAGTAACGCTGGTAAAATTTGTGCAAGCCTTCCTTGTCTTGGATTTGACACACTCAATGGAATCACTAAAAAAGCCATCAAAGGAACCGAAATTATCAACGTCAATCGCCAATAAAATTCAGCATTAGCCTTCGGTGTTGGATTTTCATGAAGCTCAAGCAATCCTAATTGCTGAACATCCACTTTATCATCATCAACATTGCTTTCAAGCTCCTTAGGTTTAATAATACCTAAATAGTTATGAAAATTCGAAATTCTAAAATCTTTTAATTGTGCCGTGCCTTCATAACGATTTGCATTTTCAAGTGTGATGATTTGATTACCATCTTTATCTTCTTCAGTTTTCCCTTTATTAGCAATAATAATAGAAGGGCGTTGAGCATTTTTCGGATTGATTTGGGCTATAAATACGTTATCTAGCTTATTATGATCAACATTACCAATATAAATTACCGAGTTGCCATCAGGTGTTTGTTGAAATTGGCCAGCTAATAAACCGGCTAAACTTGGATTAATCTTGGCATTTTCGACTAGCTGATCTTGTCTCACGCTAGACCAAGGTCCAAACCAAAGGCTATTGAGTGCTGTGAATATACAGGTGATCACACACAGAAATAGCACAACCTGATAGTTAAGTCTTCTCTTAATCCCACATGCATGCATTGCGACCATCTCGCTGTCCGAATAAAGCCGACCAAAGGTAACAAGCACACCTAAAAATAGACTTAGTGGCAAAATAAGATCAGCCATATTCGACACACCTAACACTAAAAGTGGCATAATCAAATCACGTGGAATACTGCCATCAATAGCGCTGGATAAAATTCTGATTAATTTTTGAGAAAAGAAAATTAGCAATAAAATAAACAGTATTGCACCTTGTGTTTTCATCGTCTCTTTAATTAAATATCGGCGAATTATCACTTTTTTACCTATCTATCCGTTTTATCAAATCGCACTATTATAATCTGATTTGCGTTGTTTCGTTATCTTTTTGTTGCTATCGTTTAATGAACCGATAAAATGTTACTATTCACCATAAAAATCTTACAAGAGAACGCTATGAAATACTCAATCAAAAACAGCTCATTAATCACATTACAAAAAGAAGAATGTTTAGTGGTAACTGTCCAATTAGGCAAGAAACAAACTAGTTTAATCAAGGATATAGATGAATTAACCAAGGGTATGATTAGTCAGCTGATCAAGTCAGGTGACATTAACTGCGAATTAGGTAAAACCACCTTTTTATACGCTAGCCCGAATTCTCCGAAAATATTAGTTGTAGGGTGTGGCCAAGCAAAAAATTTTGATATTAACGCTGCAAAAAAAATGATACAAGCAGCTACAAAAGAGTTAATAACTAAACAAGTTAAAAATATAAGTTGGGACATTCTGACTCTAAATCCTGCAATAAGTGGTGAAATTGCTAAACAACTACCACAAATTACTAGCGAATTAACCTATAGTTTTGACCAATTCAAATCAACAAAATCAGAAAAACCAAGCTTACAAAAAGTAACGCTACTTTATAGCGATAAAAAAACAATCAAGCATGTAGAAAGTCAATTATCGCAAGGACAAATTATTGCAAATGCTATTGTCAGTACCAAAAACATTGCCAACATGCCATCTAACATCGGCAATGCTAAATACTTAGCAGAGCAGGGCAAAAGTTTAGGTAAACAGCATTCAAGCTTGAAAGTGACATGCTTAGGTGAAAAAGAGCTTGCTAAACTCAACATGAACGCTTATTTAGCGGTTGGACGAGGCTCAGCTAACGAATCAATTATGACGGTCATAGAATATCATGGTGCCAAAGACAAAAAAGCCAAACCATATGTATTAGTTGGTAAAGGATTAACCTTCGATTCAGGTGGCATATCCATCAAACCCTCAGCCGGTATGGATGAAATGAAATATGATATGTGTGGTGCTGCCACTGTGTTTGGTGTAATGCAAGCTGTGGCTGAATTAAAACTACCTATCAACGTAGTTGGCGTGATGGCTGGTTGTGAAAACATGCCAGATGGTAATTCATACCGTCCTGGTGATATCTTAACCACCATGTCGGGCACCACCGTTGAAATCATTAATACCGATGCAGAAGGTCGTTTAGTATTATGCGATGCTTTAACTTATGTTGAACGTTTCCAACCCAAGACTGTGATTGACATTGCTACACTTACTGGTGCTTGTATCATTGCACTCGGTCATCATTATACTGGCGTGATGGGTAATAACGCAGAGCTTACTGAACAATTGGTAAATTCCTCAAATCAAGCAGGAGACAAAGCGTGGTCATTACCGATTGATAGTGATTTCCAAGAACAAATCAAATCAACCTGCGCTGACATTGTCAATGCTGGTGGTCGAGATGGAGGAACGATTACAGCCGCTTGTTTCCTATCTCGCTTTACTGAAAAATACCAATGGGCACATCTTGATATTGCAGGAACAGCTTGGAAATCGGGTGCAAACAAAGGTGCTACAGGCAGACCAGTCGCGATGTTAATTCAATACTTACTTAACCAAAAATGAGTAAACACATGAAAAAAGTGATATTTTATCTACTTGAAAACCCAACCCCAGCCAATGATGCCGGGGTTTTATTCAAAGAAAAGCTAGCGTGTGAAAAAATTGTTGAAGCATGGCAAAACCGGCAACGTGTATTAGTGGCCTGTCAAGATCAAGCTCAAGCCGAACGTATTGATGAATATTTATGGCAACTCGATACTGAAAATTTTGTTCCCCATAATCTAGCTGGCGAAGGCCTGAAAAGCGGATCACCCGTCGAAATCTGTTGGCCACAAAAGCGCAGTAGCAATGGTTCACGTCACTTACTTATCAATCTACAAGAGCAATACCCTGAATTTGCTGGTGTATACCGCGATATTATTGACTTTGTCCCCATTGAAGAACAACAAAAATCGCTAGCCCGTGAAAGGTATAAAACCTATAAAGAAGCTGGATTTAACCTAAAAACCATCCCTGTTTTATGCTCTTAAATTTATAAAAATAAGGTTTTTATCAATAAATTTATTATTACAAGGAATGGCTATATCTGATGTGGCAAGATAGTTTTAGCATCAGTAATACTATATAAAGACAGCATCAGGAGCTGGAAAATCTGCTCAATAAAATTTCAAAATCCTATCAGCATCACAAATTATAAAAAGACCTTAGTCGAAGGTTGGCAAAGCTTTATTGAAAGGAAATTTCACCTATGAATAATATTGTCGCTATGTGTAACCTATTAAATTAATGAAGAATTTATTAAATTGTTTGTTATAATAGACAATAGTCAATTCTATACAGGAAGTAAAATGTTTAAAAATTTATTGGCGCTCTCAATATCATTATTGACTCTAGTTGGTTGTCAAGAGCGACAAAAAGTTACTGCTGAAATGCTAGAAGGAACTTGGGATTGTAAAGTCGACGATAGTCGCGGTACAAGCTATCATTATTACGACTCAAAATTGAAAGGAATACAATCTTATACACTCAATAATACAGGTTATGTAGCGCTTATTAAGAAATATGAAGAAGGATTCGCAGTACAAACAAAATATTATGCGTTTATTGCGCCTATTTCTGCTGATAATAACTACGCAAAACTCAATGGTGCAATTGAATGTGAATCGATAGATCAAATCAATAATATTATAACTGAAATTGAGTATAAGTTTATTTCAAAAAATGAATTAAAAGAGAGTTCATTTACAAAATACGAACATTGTGATCCAAGAAGAACCTTTATGGAATTTAATATTGAAGCTACTTGTAAACGTGTACCTTGAATTTAACTTCCTTTTGCGTTTTTTGTTGTAGGAAGATGCATCGTATTTTGAATTAAAAGGATTTTTAGAATAGTTTACTGATAGTAAAATAATAATATATTAAATAATTAGAAGATTAAGATTGATTCGAATTAAGGATTATTTGCTCTTCACAGGGACGTACAAGTAGTGAAAACAAAAGTAATAGTAGTTTTAGTTTATTTTATGACTACAATACAAAATGCGTATGGTAGGTTTATGATGCATAATACTCCTGCTTTACACGGTCATTCAAGGCATACAAAGGTTGATATGGATACAACATATGCCATCATAATTATGTTTTTAACGTTTGTATCAGCTTGTATGTTACTTAGTATTTACTATACTTATTCTGAATTAAAACATCAAAAAGATAAAAAAGTAGAAGAAGAGAAAAAAAAACGTTATGAAGCAATCTATAGAGGTTCTTATAGAATTCAACATTTTTATCGATTTGTCGATGATGCAGCTATACCGCCAACTTATAAACTCACTAAATTTCCATTTCTAAATGAGTATTCCGATTATACAAAACAAATTACAATTTTAAATTATAATTTTTTAAAAGTTGATTTCAGCGCTTTAATTCAAATTTATGCAGCGCTTAATAAACAATTTATTTTTGATATAGATACCAAGTGTGGTGGACAATATGACTATGTGCCTAGTTTTCTTTGGATTGGTGCTACTCATATAAACTCATATACATGTGAATGGAATAAAGAGAAATTCATTTTCATACCTAAAGAAGATAAATATTATTTAAAAACTATTGGCAAAATAGAATCAATATCAAACGAAAAAGATTATGTTTGTCGATCGAGATTGGAAAAATGGTATGAAAATACAAAACAATTTCTAAATATACAATCAACCTACTATATTGAAAAATAATTATCTTTCCAATTTTACCTGAGAATAATTACTCAAAATTTAAAGATGCAATTGAATGTGAATCGAAGGTTCAACTTAATAACATTATAACTGAAATGGCGCATAAATTTATTTTAGAAGGCAAATTGAAGTAAGATTGTTTATTAATAATGAAGGGGGATAAGACTCAAAAAATGTTTGTGGAGTTTAATATTGAAACGACTTATAAACGCATACCTTAAAACCGTTTATTTCAGCGATTTCTTTGTAAAAGAATCTGTGTATTTTTCATTAAAATGACTTTTAAGATAGTTAACTGTTAGTATAATTATATTATTGTATAATAATAAGATAATTAAGATTACTTAAAATAAGATCACTTCGTTATTACAGGGATGTACAAATAATGAAAACAAAAATAATAGTAGCTTTAGTTTTTTTTATTACTCTGATACAAAATGCGTATGGGATTGGATATCACAGAACTTATATCCCACGAGTTCATATGTATTATTCTCCTAGTCATCATTCAAGGGGGAGCGACGGAGATGATGCCTCTATAATTATCATTTTACTATTCGCCATTGCTGTTGGTATTATTTTATATCATATTTACAAAAACTATGAAGAATCAAAGAAAAATAAAAAATTGGAAGAAGATAAACGTAAAAAACAACTTAATTCAGAAAGCAGGAAAGATAAAAAAGATTAAGAAAAAAGAAGATACAAATTCATCAAATAGATGTGCAAATAATTTTGGAAAAAAAAGAATAAACTAATAAATTATATGTTATCTTTTTATTTATAAGATTGCATTATGATAATTCAGGGATGGCGATGTTTAACTTTTCAAGATTATTATTAATCTTTACATTTAGTATAATTTCGTGTAAATCAACATCTGTAGAATGGGAAAAAATAAACAAAGAGTATGCTGAACTTTTAGCTAAAAGCCACTTCTATTCAGAAATTGAACCTACAGATGAACAAGCTAGACTCGCGGTTATTCAAATCGGAATTTTTAGTTTTTCTTTTTATGGTTTGTCAGTATATGACACTAGCGATTCTAATGAAAATCTGCTTCCTTACCGATTTGGCAATGCTCTAACTGTACCTCCCACTTATAAACTTTCTAGATTTCCGCTTCCCAATGATTATTTCGATTTTTTAAATCGAATTCTGATCTTGGAGAATAATCTTCCTAAGGTCGATTTCAAACCTTTATCTCAAATTAATATCGTTCCCAATAAGCCTTTTATTTTTGATATAGATTTCGAACGAAATGGACATTATGTGCCTGGTTTTCTCGGGATTGGTTCTTCTCATACGCCCCCATCTACATGTGAATGGAATAAAAAGAAATTCGTTTTTACACCAAAAGAGGGGAAAGATTATTTAATAATTATTGGTGCAATTGATTCAAGATCAAACGAAAAAGGCTATGTTTGTCGATTTAGCTTGGAAGAATGGAATGAAAATACTAAACAATACCAAAATGTTCAATTGAATGACTATCCTGAAAAATAACTATTTTTATCATTCTCAATCGCATATATTGCTTTTTAAATTGATGAAAAAAGTTGAGGAACGGGGTTTTTGAGATTTAATTAGCAAATAATTCTTGAATATTTTTACCAACGCCATCATTACCAAAAATCCCTAATCTATTTCAGCAATTTTTTGTAAAAAAAATCAGTGTTTTTTCATTAAAAGGAATTTAAAGATAGTCTACTGTTAGTATAATTATATTGTATAATAATATAATTAATATTAACTCAAAATAAAGGTAATTTCGTCATTACAAGGATGTATAAATAATGAAGACCAAAATGACTTTATTGTTAGTATTTATTGTTACTATTTTGCAAAACCAATATGCTTTAGGTTATACTAGGATTGGCATACCTCCACACAATGACCCTAAACTTTCAGCTGAATCACTAAAATCCACAATTGGTACTATTATTTTTTGCTTGGTGATGGCGGTAATAATAAATTTTTTTATTTCTTTATATGAATCAATTCGTTATCGTAATTATTCTAATGATTTTGGGAAAAAGAAAAAAGAGCAAAAAAAACAAAAAAAGCAAAAACATCAGAAAAAAAATTAAATAATATTCTATTAAGAGAAAGCGTATCAGTCGAATGAATTAAAGTAAAATATTTTATAAAATGGATAAAATAAAAGTTAAATTTTTATTTAAATACCAATGTGAAAAATAATTAAATTCAAATATGGAAATGAAGATCTTATTTTTTACTAAAAGTATATTTTATATCTTTATCTCAAATTAATATCGTTCCCAATAAGCCTTTTATTTTTGATATAGATTTCGAACGAAATGGACATTATGTGCCTCGTTTTCTCGGGATTGGTTCTTCTCATACGCCTCCATCTACATGTGAATGGAATAAAAAGAAATTCGTTTTTACACCAAAAGAGGGGAAAGATTATTTAATAATTATCGGCGCAATTGATTCAAGATCAAACGAAAAAGGCTATGTTTGTCGATTTAGCTTGGAAGAATGGAATGAAAATACTAAACAATACCAAAATCTTCAATTGACTGACAATCCTGAAAAATAATTATTTTCATCATTCTCAATTGCTTATATTGCTTTTTAAAATTATCGAAAAAGTTGAGAAGCGGGGTTTTTTAGGTTTGATTAGCAAGTAATTCTTAAATATTTGCTTGTTTTTGGGTTAAAAATTGAATCTCAATCAAATTAGGCTATAATGCCGCTTTGTTTAAATTTTGTTATTAATAATGAATATTGGTTTTATTGGAGCTGGTAAAGTTGGATGCACACTAGCGAAATATTTTAGTTTATCGGGTTTACAAGTTGCAGGTTTTTATAGCCGAACTTATGAACACGCTAAACAAGCTAGTGATTTTACTAAATCTTATGCTTATTCATCTTTAGCTGATTTAGTGAATAATTGCGATTGTTTATTGGTGACAGTAGCTGATGGCCAAATTGCTTCTGTCTGGCATGAATTATGTCAATTACCTATTACCAATAAGTGGATTGGTCATTGTAGTGGCTTATTGACATCACACATATTTCAGCAAAATAAAGTTGTGCATCCATTCGCTTTTTCATTACACCCTTTATACGCTATTTATGATAAGTTCGATTGCTATAATACTATGTCGGACGTCTCTTTTACGCTCGAAGCAAATAAAGCTATTATCGACCAATTACAACGTTTTTTAGCGCTATTACCTAATCGCTTAGCAATTCTTTCAGCAAATAAAAAGCCACTATATCATGCTGCTTGTGTCATGCTAAGTAATCAAGTGCTAGCTCTCGTACAAATAGGTGTAGATTTACTTAATCAATGTGGATTAGATAAAGAGTTTTCTGAACAAGCTTGGCATCCGCTATTTCTTGGTAATGCCAACAACATTTGTAAAGCGGGAGTCATAGATGCATTAACTGGACCTGTGGAGCGTAACGATATTGAAACCATTAAGCAACATATGATGGCAATGCCAGATGAGCTCAAACCAATTTATCAACAATTATCGACTATTTTGCTTAATATCAGTCGTCAAAAACATCCGGATAGGGATTATCATCAATTAGAAATGGAGCTGTTACCTTGAAAAATACAATTTTGACTTTACAACAACGCAAACAAAATCAAGAAAAGATCACCATGCTAACCGCGTATGACTATACGACAGCAAAATTGATGGATGATAGCGGTGTCGACTGTTTATTAGTGGGTGATTCATTAGGTATGGTTATGCTGGGTTATGAAAGCACAGTATCAGTCACTATGGACGATATGATCCATCACTCTAAAGCCGTGGCAAGGGGCGCTAAAAAAGCATTGGTTGTAACCGATTTACCGTTTATGTCTTACCATGCATCTGTTTATGATGCCGTGCATAATGCTGGACGATTGATACAAGAAGGGAATGCTCAGGCGGTGAAGCTTGAAGGTGGACAAGCATTTTGTGAGCATATTAAGATGATCGCTCAAGCCTCAATTCCTGTCATTGCCCATATTGGCTTAATGCCGCAATCAGTATTAGCATTGGGTGGTTACAAAGTACAAGGTAAAAATTATCAAGCAGCAAAAGCGATTATTTTAGATGCTTTAGCTGTTGAACAGGCAGGCGCTGCGGCAATTTTACTCGAATGTGTACCTGCTGATTTAGCTAAATTTATAACTGAACTTGTTAGCGTTCCTACTATTGGGATTGGCGCTGGTCATGGTTGTGATGGGCAAGTTTTAGTCTATCAAGATATGTTATCTATGTATGATGGTGTATCGTCCAAATTTGTTAAATCTTTTGCCCCAATGGGTGATCAAATGAAACAGGCATTTGCGGATTATTGCCAAGAAGTTAAACAGCAACAATTCCCTGCACCTATTCATGAGTTTGCTATTGATGATGAGATCATGACCAAACTCAAATCTGAATTTTCAAACTAGCTTGGAAGGATAATAAACATGAAAGTTATAACCACTATCGATGAAGTTCGCGATCAGGTTAAATCATGGCATAACAATGGCGAAAGTATTGGTTTAGTGCCGACCATGGGTTATCTGCATGAAGGTCATCAAAGCTTAATGGCTAGTGCTAAAAAAGATAATCAAAGAGTGATTGTTACAATATTTGTTAATCCAATGCAGTTTGGTCCTAAAGAGGACCTAGCTAGCTATCCGCGTGATTTAGAAAGAGATAAAAAAGCCTGTCAGCAAATGGGCGTTGATTTGATTTTTTGTCCGTCCGCCGATGAAATGTATGACGCGAATTTCAATAGCTATGTCAATGTTAATGGTTTAACTGATGCGCTTTGTGGAAAAAAGCGACCAGGACATTTTAAAGGTGTTTGTACGGTTGTCACCAAACTATTTAATATTACTCAACCTGATCGTGCCTATTTTGGACAAAAAGATGCGCAACAGTTAGCCGTCATTCAACGAATGGTACAAGATCTCAATATTCCCATCGAAATTATTGGTTGCCCGATTGTGCGTGAAAGTGATGGACTGGCTAAAAGTTCGCGCAATAGCTATTTGTCTGAACAAGAACGCCTAGCCGCTATTTGCTTATATCGTTCAATTGAACAGGCTAAGCAAATGATCAAAGCGGGTGAAAAATCAGTTGCAACCATCTTAAAGGCCATGCAAAACGTGATAAATAATGAACCATTAGCTAAAATTGACTATATTGAATTTGTTGATTTTGCAACGTTAACCAATGTTGATGTATTAAAGCAAGATAGTCTATGCGCTTTAGCGGTTTATATTGGTAAAACTAGATTGATCGATAATTTTATTTATCATCATTAACAATCCATTTCTTGAGATAAAAGATCGCTTATCGACAAGCGATCTTTTGTTTACCATATTCCTACCGTCTAGGAAAATCGATTTAATCAACGACTTTATTCGTCTAGCAATTTATTGTTATGTCTTTTTACTGTAGAATAATAGCCATTTTTATGCCTTGAATTAGGATTGATGCCTTTATTATGAAAAATACGACTTATAATCCACAAGAAATCGAACAACCTATCTATCAACATTGGGAAGAAAGTGGTTACTTTAAGCCTAATGGTGACAAATCTCAGCCTAGTTATTGCATTGCTATTCCACCACCAAACGTAACGGGTAGTTTGCATATGGGACATGCATTTCAACAAACTATTATGGATGCATTAATTCGCTATCACCGTATGCAAGGTAATAACACGCTTTGGCAATCAGGTACTGACCATGCAGGTATTGCTACCCAAATGGTGGTAGAACGTAAAATTGCCGCTGAAGAAAATAAAACTCGCCATGATTATGGTCGAGATGCCTTTATTGAAAAAATTTGGCAATGGAAAGCTGAATCAGGTGGAAGTATTACGAAGCAGATGCGACGTTTAGGGGATTCTGTTGATTGGGATCGTGAACGTTTTACGATGGATGAAGGCCTTTCTAATGCTGTTAAAGAGGTTTTTGTAAGACTTTATCAAGAAGATTTGATTTATCGCGGTAAACGCTTAGTGAATTGGGACCCTAAATTACGCACGGCAATTTCAGATCTTGAAGTGGAAAATCGCGAAGTTAAAGGTTCAATGTGGCATTTGCGTTACCCATTAGCGGATGGTGCAAAAACGGCAGATGGTAAAGATTATCTCGTTGTAGCAACGACTCGCCCTGAAACGCTATTTGGTGATACTGGTGTGGCGGTTAATCCTGAAGATCCTCGTTATAAAGATCTCATTGGTAAATTTGTTATATTACCTTTTGTCAATCGTCGTATTCCTATTGTTGGCGATGAACATGCAGATATGACAAAAGGTACCGGTTGTGTAAAAATCACACCTGCTCATGACTTTAATGACTATGAAGTAGGGCGTCGTCATCAATTACCGATGATTAATATCTTTACCTTTGATGGTGAGATTCGTACGCAAGCAGAAGTATTTGATACTAATGGTGAGTCAAGCACCGCTTACTCAACTGAGATTCCGACACAATTCCAAAATTTAGAACGTTTTGCTGCACGTAAATTAGTTGTTGCAGAGTGTGAAGCTCAAGGTATTTTAGAAAAAATTGAACCACATGATCTCACCATTCCTTATGGTGATCGTGGTGGCGTGGTCATTGAACCAATGTTAACCGATCAGTGGTATGTTCGCGCTAAAGTCTTAGCTGAACCAGCAATAGCTGCCGTAAAAAATGGCGATATTCAATTTGTACCTAAACAGTACGAAAACATGTATTTTTCATGGATGAATGACATCCAAGATTGGTGTATTTCGCGCCAATTATGGTGGGGACACCGAATTCCGGCTTGGTATGATAATCAAGGTAATGTCTATGTTGGTCGTGACGAAGCTGAAGTTCGCCGTGAAAACGGTCTATCTGCTGATATTGAGTTATCACAAGATGATGATGTACTTGATACTTGGTTCTCATCAGCGCTGTGGACATTCTCAACCTTAGGTTGGCCAGAAAAGACCGATGATTTAGCGACTTTCCATCCAACTAATGTTCTTGTAACTGGTTTTGATATCATCTTCTTCTGGGTCGCAAGAATGATTATGATGACGATGCATTTCATCAAAGATGAACATGGCAAACCTCAAGTACCTTTCAAAACAGTTTATGTAACTGGCTTAATTCGTGATGAAGAAGGGCAAAAAATGTCAAAATCTAAAGGGAATGTTATCGATCCTTTAGATATGATTGATGGGATATCACTTGCCGATTTATTAGAAAAACGTACTGGTAACATGATGCAACCACAGCTTGCTGAAAAAATTGCCAAACGTACTGAAAAACAGTTCCCTAATGGCATTGAAGCCCACGGTACCGATGCATTACGTTTTACTTTAGCCGCACTGGCGTCAACTGGTCGTGATATTAATTGGGATCTAAAACGTTTAGAAGGTTATCGTAATTTCTGTAATAAACTATGGAATGCTAGCCGTTATGTATTAATGAACACTCAAGATCACGATTGTGGATTTAAAGGTGGTGATTTAGAGTATTCATTAGCGGATAAATGGATCTTAGCGGAGTTTAATCAAACGGTGAAAACATACCGCGAAGCATTTGATACTTATCGTTTCGATTTAGCGGCTAATATCTTATATGAATTTACTTGGAATCAGTTCTGTGACTGGTATTTGGAGTTAACCAAATCAGTATTAGCTAATGGCGAGCAAAATCAACAACGAGCAGCTCGTCATACGTTAGTAACAGTCCTTGAAGCACTCTTGCGTTTGGCTCATCCAATCATTCCATTTATAACTGAAGCTATTTGGCAAAGTGTAAAACCATTAATGGCCATCAAAGCAGATACTATTATGTTACAACCAATGCCAGCCTTTGATAGCAAATTAGTTGATAATGAAGCTGTTGCTGATATCAATTGGATTAAAGATGCCGTTATCGCTGTTCGTAATATTCGTGCTGAAATGAATATTGCGCCAAGCAAACCGTTACAATTATTGATCAGAAAAGCATCACCGACGGTGCATCGCATTATTAGTGACAATGTCACCTTTATAGAGTCTTTAGCAAGATTATCAGAAATTGTCTTGTTAGATGAAGGTGAAGCAGGGCCATTATCGGTAACCAAATTAGTTGATGGTGCAGAGCTACTTATTCTAATGGCTGGTTTGATCAATAAAGATGATGAGCTAGCTCGACTTCAAAAAGAAATAGCTCGCATTGAAGGCGAAATTGCACGTATTGATAACAAGCTTTCCAATGCCAGCTTTGTTGATAAAGCACCAGCAGCTGTAGTGGCTAAAGAGAAAGAAAAACAACAAGGCTATGTTGCTGACAAAGCTAAATTACAAGAGCAGTATGAAGCAATAAAAAGTCTTTAAGGACATCAATAAAAAACCTCTCATATGAGAGGTTTTTTTATGATTAAAACTTGTAACCGACACCGAGCATTACAACCCAAGGATCGAGTTCGTATTTTGCCGTGACTTTAGTATTACCTAAATGAGTTTTAGCTTTAGTTTCAATATCGATATAACGGACTTGCGCGTTAATCAGCCAATTATCATCTAAAGAATAATCAGCACCTACTTGTGCAGCCCAGCCCCAGGAATTATCCAAGTCTAAGCCATGAAAGCCTGCTTTCTTAGCTTCACCACTAAGTTTTTCATCAAAAAAGAAAGTATAGTTAACACCAAGGCCAACATAAGGTTGGAACTCATAGCTACTATCAAGCGGATACCACAGTGCGCTTAATGTTGGTGGTAAATGTTTTATTTTTCCTAAATGAGCACCGGATAAACCAGTAGAATTACCACCGCCAAGTTTAACTTGATGACTAAAAGGTGTGGCACCTAATAATTCAACAGCAAAATTATCAGTAATCATATATTGAAAATTCAGGCCTAGTTGCGTGTCATTATCGGCTTTAGCCTTAAGATCACTCTTTGCACCACCTACTTTAACATGATCACTTTTATCTTGAGGATGAACATAGACAGGACCACCACGGATGATAATTTGGTCGGCACTATGCGCCAGAGCGGTTGAGCTTGCTAATCCAAAAGTAACTAGCATAGCAATTGACGATACTCTCATTTTTATCTCCTTATTATGTTTATATAAACTGCTAACTGAGCGTGATATATGCTTCATTAACAGACCGTTTTTTAATATAAAGCTTTAAAGGATTGACAATTACCTAAAGGTATTGATGAATATCTTAGCACCATAATATGAGTAATGATATGGTAGATTTTTTAGATGAATTAATTAATAGTGCTTTTTGTTCAATTGATTCAGATTCAATAGGTCAATTTGATTTAAATTCGCTTTTGATGACGCCAAAGCCATTTACCGCTAATAAGTCGATGATAAAAGAAGATGCTTCGAATGATCCAATCTAAGAACATACCAAACCAAACACCAATCACACCAAAGCCGAAATAAACACCAAAAATATAGCCCACTACAATACGGCACATCCACATACTACCAATAGCGACCCACATGGTATAACTTGCATCTTTCGCTCCCTTAAAACCATATGGCAAAACAAAGGATGATGCCCAGAATGGGGTAAATAAGGCATTAAACCAAAGTAAATGTTTGGAAATTTCGATAACTTCCTGATCATCGGTATAGAGCGAACTTAATAATCCAGCAAACGGAATGGATAAAAATGCTAAAAAGCAGAGTAATAAACTGGTTAAATGAAAGATATACTTAAGTTGCCGTGTTGGTTGATAGATTTGCCCCATACCAATGCGCTTACCAACAATTATGGTTGAGGTTGCGCCAAGTGTTCCACCTGGCAAATTAAGCAATCCAGCAATTGAAAACGCGATAAAGTTTGCCGCAATAGTCGATGTGCCCATACCTGCAACAAAGGTTTGCGTTAGTAATTTTCCAATATTAAACATCACCGACTCAACACTAGCCGGAATACCAATCCCTAAAATATCAATCAGTATCTTGCCATTAAATGAATGAAAATAACTGCGAAGTGGGATAAATAATGCCCGGCTTGGTTTGATGGTCAACACCAACAAAATAAAAAACATCCCACAATAACGAGATGTAGTTAAACCAATACCTGCACCGATAAACCCAAGTCCTTGCCAACCGAAAGCACCATAAATTAGTACATAACTAATAGATAGATTCAGAATGTTCATAAGGATATTTAAATACATGGGAATTTTAGTATTGCCAGCGCCACGCAAAGCGCCACAACCAACTAAAATAAAGGCAAGGGCGGGGTAACCTAAAACGGTTAATCTTAGAAAGGTTAGTGTTAATTCCTTAACTTCAGGATCAGCCTTACCGGCAATAATCTCAACAATCCAATAGCCTGAAAACTCAACGAACAAAAATAGTAAAATTGAGATTATTACTAATAGCGTAATAGATTGTCTTGCTGCTACTACTGCTTTTTTACGATTATGTCGTCCTAAACTAAACGCGACTACGACGGATGTTCCGAGCGCAACCGCCATAAAAAAGGACATCACAATCATATTAAAGCTTTCGGCCAAACCGACGGCAGCCATCTCGGCCTTACCAATCCAACTTACTAAAAATGTACTGAATATACCCATTAAAATGACAGACAAATTCTCAATCAGAATTGGCATTGCTAAAGGATATATTTCGCGCCAGAATAGCACATTGTTTGAACGTCGTTTTTTATAAAGTTGAAGATTCTTCAATCGACTTAGAACATCCAATTTAAGGCCTAAAGTTTTATTCGATAATTTGTGGCTATTATAACGCCTTTATGTGATAAAAATGAAATTATGTTTTAAAAAAATGGCTATCAATTTTAATTGATATAATACTCAACATTGTCAGTGCATTGTTTCTTTAATCTATGATATTTAAGATTAAAAATTAAATGATTAGGTAATTTTAGAGCTGCTTATTGCCGTTTCTCTAGAGAACTTGTTATAAGTGGTGCTTGAAAAAGATGCTTTTTTCTAAGTAACTAAATCTTAATCACCAAATTATAAAAGGATGAAATTTTCACTACATACTTATAGTGATTATGTAAAAAGATAGCTTATCTTTATATGATTTAGCTATAGTAAAATTTCAACACATAATTAAGTAAAGGGCATAAACTTTTTTTAAGTGTTTAAAAAGTAATGTTGAGATAAGAAGAGATAATCACAAAAAAAAGTTGAGGAGCGGGGTTTTTGAAGCTTTAATTTTCTCCAAAAAGCGATCTTTTCGCCTTAAACTTGAACGCTTTTTCAGTTCGCTATATTATAGCTGCTTTATTTTCCATTATTTACTTAAGCAAACGTTAAAGAGTACGAATGTTAATCAACGCCAAAGATATTCTCGAAAAATTAAATCCTCATAATAAAGTGAATTATGATTCAATTTTAAAAGAAGTGATTGCTGATTGGCAGTTGGCAGCGGCTCGACCTAAGTTGTTAATCCATAGTTGCTGTGCACCATGTAGTACTTATGTACTGGAATATTTAGCACAGTATGCTGATATCACGATCTATTTTGCCAATTCAAATATTCATCCCCGCGTGGAATATGAGTATCGCAGTGTCGTTCAACAGAAGTTTATTGCTGACTTTAATCAAAAGACTGGCAACCAGGTGCAGTTTTTAGAAGCACCTTATCAACCGGCTGAGTTTATTAAACAGGTAGAGCATTTGCGTGATGCGCCAGAAGGTGGTGAGCGGTGTCATCTTTGTTATAAGATGCGGTTAGATTTGGCGGCGATTAAGGCGCAAGAGTTGGGCTTTGATTATTTTGCTAGTGCGTTAACGCTGAGTCCTAAAAAGAATAGTCAAAAAATCAACCAACTTGGTTTCGAAATTCAGGAAATTTTTTCAGTTAATTATTTACCTTCCGATTTCAAAAAGAATAATGGTTATAAGCGTTCTATCGAACTTTGTAAGGAGTACGATGTTTATCGACAATGTTATTGCGGTTGTATTTTTGCTGCAAAAGCACAAGGTGTCGATCTGAAGAATGTAATTGCTATCGCTAAGCAAGGGCTGGAGAAAGTATAACTCGATATTGATCCTCTTCAAAACATCCAAAATGTCATTTCCCTAACAAATTGATTAAAAATCTGAAAGATTTCGCTATAATAATTTTATAAAAGAATAATAATTATTATTTGTAATCCTATTATTGGTTAAGTCTAATTTTGCAAAATGTGAGTTTGTTTATGCCAAAAATATATAGGCTTGGATTGGATGTTGGTTCTACAACAGCTAAGTGTGTTGTACTCGATGAACAGGATAATTTTATTTATACCAATTATGTTCGTCATAACACCCATATTGTTAATACCGCTTTATCCCTTTTAGATGAAATTAAACAGCAGATTGGTGATGATGCTATTGTGTCGGTTAAGGTGACAGGCTCTGCTGGGATGGGGATTTCTGAGAAGGCCGGTATCGCTTTTATTCAGGAAGTTGTAGCAGCATCGGAAGTGGTACAACGCAAATATCCTGAGGTGCGAACTCTAATTGATATCGGTGGGGAAGATAGTAAGATGATCTTCTTTTTTCCTGATCGTCCGCCCGATATTCGTATGAATGGGAGCTGTGCTGGAGGAACCGGTGCCTTTATCGATCAGATGGCAACTTTACTTAATACCCCTGTGCAGGAATTTGACCTGCTTGCAACCAAACACGATAAAGTCTACCCCATCGCTTCTCGTTGCGGTGTGTTTGCGAAAACCGATGTGCAAAATTTAATTAGCCGTAATGTTTCCAAAGAAAATATTGCTTACTCTGTTCTACATGCAGTTTGTATTCAGTTAGTGAATACGCTAGCGCGTGGTTATGATATTGTGCCAAAAGTGATGCTGATTGGCGGGCCGTTTTCATTTATTCCAACTTTAGGCAAAGCCGCATTAGAAACGTTAAAGTTAAATGAGGAACAAATTGTTACTACAGAGCATCCTACATTATTGTCGGCTTGGGGAGCGGCAATCCATGCTATTGAACGTAGTGAACTTACTATCAATGATTTCATTGATAGACTAAGTGCGTCAAATAAGATTCAAGTCAATCAATCTTTTCGCTTAAAACCGTTATTTAACCAGTCGCTATCATTTAATGATTGGCAACAAAAACGCAAATATATCGAAATTCCTCGCCTAGCTTTAACCTCTTATCAAAAGCAAAACGCTTATTTAGGTATCGATAGTGGTTCAACAACTACTAAGATTACGCTAATTAGTGAGAATGATGAGCTACTTTTTACCTATTATGCACCCAATAATGGTCATTCAATTAAGGCATTAATTAAAGGGTTAACGGTACTTAAGGATGAGATTGAGGCATCTAGTAAAGAGATTGTAATTGTTCGTACTGGTGTTACTGGTTATGGTGAGGAGTTGTTGAAAGCAGCTTTTGCCATCGATGATGGTTTGGTTGAGACAATGGCTCATTTTGCCGCGGCTAAACATATCGACCCTAAGGTGAGTTTCATCATGGATATTGGCGGTCAAGATATGAAAGCCATTTTTATAGCCAATGGCGTGGTGAATCATATTGAGCTTAACGAAGCTTGTTCGTCAGGTTGTGGTTCATTTATTGAGACTTTTGCTAAATCCCTTAATTCCAATACTATTGATTTTGCTGATGCAGCGTGTAAATCCAATAATCCTTGTGATTTAGGAACGCGTTGTACGGTATTTATGAACTCTAAAGTGAAACAAGCACTACGTGAAAATGCGACTGTTGGCGATATTTCAGCTGGACTTGCTTTTTCGGTGATTAAAAATGCGATTCATAAAGTGCTTAAGCTTCATGATATGCGTAAGCTTGGCGATCATATTGTGGTTCAAGGCGGTACTTTTAAGAATCCTGCTGTGTTTCGTGCTTTAGAGCAGTTAACTGGTGCTCAAATCGCTACGTCCAATATTCCTGAATTGATGGGGGCTTATGGTGCAGCGCTAGTTGCGAAAAATCATTATATAAATAATCAAACCCCTTCGCAGTTTATTGGCTTAGATAATCTACAGAAAGCTGAAGATAATAAAGCTAAACCTTCACGCTGTAAGGGGTGTGAGAATAATTGCGATATTATGATTTATCGCTTTGCTAATGGTCAACGTTATTATTCCGGTAATAAGTGTGAGCGATTTTTAAGCAATAATCAGCATCAAAATAAAAATGCATTTAATATGTTTGATTATAAGAATGCATTGTTATTCGATAGAGCTAATACGCATAATGTTGACGCTAAACTCCATATCGGAATCCCTCGTGTTTTAGGGCAATATGAAAATTTTCCATTCTGGCATACGTTGTTAACTAGAAGTGGAATAAATGTGACGCTTTCACCCTATTCGACATATGATCTTTATGAGAAAGGGGCAGGTACCGTGATGTCAGATAGCATCTGTTTTCCTGCCAAACTTGTTCATGGTCATATTTTGGAGTTGATCGAGCAGAAGGTTGATCGCATTTTTATGCCGATGGTGGTATTTGAGTCTGACCATTTTGATAATGCAATTAATAGTTATAACTGTCCGATTGTGAGTAGTTATGCTGAGGTGATAAATAGCGCGATCAATCCAAAGACGAAATATAATGTGCCGTTGGATTATCCAGTAATTAATTTTAGTGATCAGAAGTTACTGAAAAAAGGATGTATCAATTATTTAATGTCGCTCGGTATTCCTAAAAATGTGGCGAGTCAGGCTTTTGCAGATGCACTAGTTGCTCAAGCTGAATATAAACAATCACTGAATAAAAAAGCTGTTGAGGTGTTGAATAATGCTAAAGAGACTGGTCGTTATGTGTTTATTTTAGCGGGTAGACCTTACCATAGCGATAGTTTAATTAATCATAAAACACCTGAGATTTTAAATGCGTTAGGTTGTGATGTCATAACCGAGGATTCTGTGTTGGGTGAGATCAGTCGATTATCGCCAGAGTTACAAATCTGTTCACAATGGAGTTATCCAAATCGATTGTATGCAGCAGCAAGTTTTGTTGCTGAGCAACCCAAAAATATTCAGTTTGTGCAACTTAACTCTTTTGGGTGTGGTCCTGATGCAATTGTTACCGATGAGTGTAAGGCGATTTTAGAATCTAAAGGTAAGACATGTACGATTATTCGTGTCGATGAGATCACCGCAACAGGATCTGTACGTTTGCGTTTGCGTTCGATTATTGAATCAATCCGCATGAATCATCAACAACCATTAAAAATAGTTAAGCGTAAAAATACGACTATTTTTGCTAAGCAAGACAAACAGCGCCGTACTATATTGGCGCCATTTATTTCAGATTTTTATTCTCCATTGTTACCTCCAATTTTTGCTTTGTCTGGCTATAAGCTTGAAATCCTTCCAAAACCAGACAAAAGTTCGGTCGAGTGGGGACTTAAATATTGTAATAATGAGATTTGTTATCCAGCAACGATTATTGTTGGAGATATTATTAAAGCGCTAAATTCAGGTAAATATCAGCGTGATGAAGTGGCTATCGGTATTACCCAAACAGGAGGCCAGTGCAGGGCGAGTAGTTATCTTTCTTTAATTAAGAAAGCAATGATTAGTAATGGTTATGAAGATATTCCGATTGTGTCGCTAAGTACAGGTAATATTAATGAAATCGAACAACCAGGCTTTAAACTTAACTGGCTGAAAACATTACCAGCAACTTTTTTTGCTATGCTGTTTGCCGATTCGATTTCAAAGATGTTTTATTCGATTGCGCCTAGAGCAAAATATAAACAGCAAGCTAATCAGTTAAAAGAACTTTATATTAGAAAGTTACAGCAAATTATCAATCAACATAAAGGCAAAAAGGCGATCTTTTTGCTGTTAAAAGAAGCTGTCGATCATTTCAATCAAATCGAAACCTTAAATAAAGATTGCCCTCAAATTGGAATTGTTGGGGAGATTTACGTTAAATATAACGGTTTCGGAAATCAAAATAGCATAGATTGGCTAGTCGAACAGGGAATAGAACCGGTTATTCCGCCAATGATCGAGTTTTTTGCTCAGTCTTTTGTTAACTATGATAGTAATGTTGATAATTATATTATTAACAAGAGTTTTGTTGCTTATTTTGTTCACTTTTTTGAAAAAGTAGCGCAGAAGTACATTGATCAAACTAATCAGATTTTGTCGGGATTTAAATATTATCAACCATTCCACAATATTCGTGATATGGCGACAAAAGCGGAAGAAATTCTTAGTTTAGCTAATCAATATGGTGAAGGTTGGTTAATTCCAGCTGGTATTATGACTTTTGCTCAACACGGTATTAATAATGTGATTAGTCTTCAACCGTTTGGCTGTATTGCTAATCATGTTGTTTCAAAAGGGGTAGAGAAACGTATGCGTGACCTTAATCCAAAACTTAATTTGCTTTATTTGGATTTTGATGATGGCGCAGGTGAAGTTAATGTGCTTAATCGTTTGCATTTTATGGTGAGTTCATTAAAGTATACTCAATTACAACGTATTGTTTAATTATGTATTAAGGGACGAAAATGTTTTCTATTTATCAATTAAAATCGCGCTTTCAAGCATTGCTTCGTCCTTATGTGAAGTTGCTTTATGATTCACAAATAACTGCCAATCAGGTGACATTAGGTGCTTGTGTTGGGTCGATATTAGTTGCTATGTTTGTTGGTTATTTCGCAGATCATCTATGGTTATTTTTGTTAATACCATTATGGATGTTTATTCGGATGGCTCTCAATGCGATTGATGGTATGCTAGCTAGAGAATATAACCAAAAATCAAATCTTGGTTCGTATTTAAACGAGATTTGTGATGTGGTTTCTGATTCTGTATTACTTTTAATCTTTACTCAACTGAATCAGGTCAATAACAGTTTAGTTATTTTAGTCGTTTTGTTATCTTTTTTAACTGAGTTTGCTGGAGTACTCGGTGTGATGATTGGTAGCTCACGACGTTATGATGGCCCCATGGGTAAAAGTGATCGGGCTTTTGTTTTTAGCCTAATAAGTTTAGGCATTTCTACCTATTTGTTACCACTTGATTGGCTTAATACTGTATTGTGGCTAATTATCTTTTTGTTATTAATTACGGTAGTTAATAGAGTTAGAAAGGGATTGCAAGAATCAACAAATATCAAGGATTAGCTTATGCGTGAACAGCAGCAAAAAACATTTATTAGTCATGATGGTTGTCAATTATTTTATCGTTATTGGCCAGCTGTCGAGACTAA
Source organism: Gilliamella sp. B2772 (assembly GCF_026536985.1). Lineage (NCBI taxonomy): Bacteria > Pseudomonadati > Pseudomonadota > Gammaproteobacteria > Orbales > Orbaceae > Gilliamella > Gilliamella sp. B2772. The sequence continues at coordinate 370,744 of NZ_JAFNNB010000001.1, forward strand.
TGATCAAATGACTTCAAAAGCAATTGTGATTTTTCATCGAGGTCATGAACACTCTGGACGAGTAGCCCATTTGGCTGATGAACTTGATTTACCTGACTACCATATTTTTGCTTGGGATGCGAGAGGAAACGGTCAATCAGAAGGTGAGCGTGGTGATGCTCCCAATTTTGCCACGCTAATTAAAGATGCTGATTGTTTTATTAAGCATATCATTGAGGAATACTCTTTGAGTATGCAAGATATTGCCGTTATCGCTCAAAGTGTAGGGGCGGTAATTGCAAGCGCTTGGGTGCATGATTATGTGCCAAATATTCGCGCCTTGGTTTTAGGATCACCCGCATTTAGCGTTAAGTTATATGTACCATTAGCTGTGCCAGGACTTAAGTTACTGTATAATATAAAAGGAAATTTTTTCGTAAATAGTTATGTCAAACCGAATTTATTAACGCATGATACTAGTCGGGCTGAATCTTTTAATAAAGATTCATTAATTACTCGACCTATTTCAGTTAGATTATTGCTTGATCTTTATGCGGTATCAGATCGAATTGTTAAAGATGCCAACGCCATTACTGTTCCCACTCAATTACTCGTTTCTGGCTCTGATTTTGTGGTGCGTCGTAAACCGCAGAAAATTTTTTATGATAATTTGGGAACAAACCAAAAAGAGTTCCATATCTTACCAAAATTTTACCACGATACGTTTGGCGAGAAAGATCGTTATATGGCTATCGATAGGGCGAGGCGGTTTATACAAGGCTGTTTTGCAAATCAACCCAATGTTCCGGTATTAACAAATGCTGATCGAGTTGGTTATACTCGCATGGAAACCGATAAATTAGCATTACCGCCTTCTGGGTGGATTAAGTCATGGTATTGGAAGTGTGTTCGAGCGACCTTAAAACATGCTGGTAAAATGTCGGATGGTATCAAGCTAGGCTTAGAAACAGGATTTGATTCGGGGAGTACACTAGATTATGTTTATCGAAATGAACCTTCTGGTTCCTCTAAACTCGGTCAATTTTTTGATTATCTCTATTTGCAATCTATTGGCTGGCGGGGTATTCGACAACGTAAAAACCATTTAGAGCAATTGTTAAAGCAAACTATTGAAAAGCTACAATCTGATGAAGTTAACATTGTTGATATAGCTGCAGGACATGGTCGCTACATTCTTGAAACGATTAATCAAATTGCCCATAAACCAAATTCGGTTTTATTACGTGATTATAGCGATATCAATATTCGTGATGGGCGAATACTCATAGAACAACAAGGTTTAAGTGATATTGTCCGTTTTGAAAAAGGTGATGCATTTAGTCGTAATGAACTTTCACAACTCTCTCCAAAACCTAATTTAGCGGTGGTTTCAGGTTTATATGAATTGTTTGATGATAATCAGTTATTACGTGAATCTTTGTTAGGGTTGTCCGATGTGATTCCAGCAGGGGGATATTTAATTTATACCAATCAACCTTGGCATCCTCAACTTGAATTTATTGCTAGAGCTTTAACCTCTCATCGAGAAGGGAAAGCATGGATTATGCGACGACGGACTCAGCTTGAGATGGATCAGTTAGTTGAGGAAGCTGGATTTACTAAAGTTACCATGTTGGTAGATCAGTGGGGTATTTTTACCGTTTCGCTTGCGCAACGAAATTCGAATTAATTATGCTAAAAGTATTTAACCGGCTTAACTTTTATAAGTGTATATGGTTAGTCGGTTTATCGGTGTTCTTTTTTACTAGTTACAATTTTGCTAACTGGTTTACGTCTCAACGTGAGGGGGTACCGAGTCTGTTTTTTAGTTGGGAACGTAATATTCCACTTTGGCCATGGACGATTGTTCCTTATTGGTCTATCGATCTCATGTATGGTTTTGCCATTTTACTAACATCTTCATGGCAATCTCTTAAGACTCTTGGTTTACGGCTGTTAACGGCGCAAGTCATTTGTATTATTTGTTTTTTGCTTTTTCCACTGAAATTCTATTTTGATCGTCCGGCTTTGGACGGATTTTTTGGATTGATGTTTGATATTTTGATGGGATTTGATAAGCCATTTAATCAAGCTCCTTCATTACATATTACGTTATTAGTAATTTTATGGCAGTTTTACGCTAACTATTTTCGTGGATTGAGTCGTTATTTTTTACATATTTGGTGCTTGTTAATTGGACTTTCAGTTCTAACCACTTGGCAGCATCATTTTTTTGATATTCCAACTGGATTATGGGTTGGGTGTTTTTGTATTTGGTTATACCCGTATAAGAGAGAAAAACAGATAAAACATCGACCGTCAAGCTATTGCTGGGCATTGATTTATTTTGGTTTGAGCTTGTTATCACTGGCCGTTGTTGTCTATTATTCTGTATGGGCTCTATTATGGTTGGCAGGTGCTTTGTTATTGGTTGCTGCTAATTATTTGTTCTCATCAGACTTTCAAAAACAACAAAATGGCCATTTTAAGCTTCCCGTTATTTTCCTTTTTTTCCCATATTTTATCATTATGTGGCTAAATTCAAGGATATGGACAATCAGACATCAAACTGATGATTTGATTGTTGATGAAGTTTATTTAGGCCGCATTCCATCCAGTCAAAACTTAAAGCAAAATCATTATAATTCCGTGGTAGATTTGTGCGCCGAGTTACCAATTGGGCATTTTGAAGGGGCATACTCCCTTATTCCCGTTTTAGATATGACCCCACTTTCGCAGGAAGAGTGTCAACAAGCCGCGAAAACTATTGAACTTTATCATCAACAAGGTAAATTATTAGTTTGTTGTGCTTTAGGTTATTCTAGAAGTGCAACCGCTGTGATTGCGTGGTTATTATGGACGAAAAGAGCCAATAATCTACAAGAAGCAATAAACAAAGTAAAAGCCTGTCGGAATTCGATTGTGATATCTAACCAACAACAATTGATTTTATCCAATTGGTTTTCAACAATTAAAGATAGGATAGCGAGATGTTAAGTTCAGCCCCATTGCAAAATAATATTAGCAAAACCGATTTGCAGATATTTTGTCATTTTTTATCAATTAGCAGACAGATTGATATTTATTCTATGCTTTTATCAGTTTTGGGTGCTTTTGTTGCTTTGATAAGTTTTGGGGAAGGGGCTTTAACTATTTTTTGTTTGATTATTTTTCTCCTTGGTTTAATAAGTAAATATTACGCTATAAGAGTCGCTTTTGATAAAAAGTTATTTGAATATTTAGCCAATCATTCAGACCATTTGCAAAATGAATTGTTGGCGATGGATAAGGCGCTAATCAATTTAAAGCTTATTAAGGATTCAACATTAAAAACAGTGGATGATCGCCAAAAGGGTGTTTTATCGCTGTTAAGATTTCAAATAATTTTATTTTTATTACAAAATTGTTTAATCGTTTTTGCTGTCATTAATGGTATTATCAATAATTAACGGATTTTTTGTAACATTTGCATACAAGGAGAATTAAGATGTCCCATTATCAATATGATACATTTTTGTTGTTTTTGGGCATCGGTTTGTTTTTGTTAGTGGCATCGATAATTGGTCAAATTCTAAAATACCGCTTCAAGTCACCCAGTATTGATAATTTAAATGCTCGAATTAATGCATGGTGGGTGATGGTAACCATTATTGGCGGGGCTTTTTGGTTAGGTCAATTGGCGGTGATTTTTTTGTTTTTTATTGTTTCGGGCATAGCTTTACGTGAATTTCTTATTTTAACGCCGATCAATCGCTACGACTATTTTGCATTAATTTTTGCATTTGGTATTGCTTTACCTGTTCAATATATTTTGGTCGCTTATGCTTGGTATGGTCTATTCAGTATCTTTATTCCAGTTTATGCATTTTTGTTCCTGGCAATATTTGCTACGATTACAGGATCGACCCGAAATTTTTTAGAAAGAATAGCGGATGTACAATGGGGATTGATGATTACGGTTTATTGTATTTCATGTGTGCCAGCATTATTAGTGTTAGACATCGAAAATTATCAAGGTCGTAATCTGTTGTTAATCGCTTATCTAGTACTCGTCGTTCAGCTATCAGATGTATTGCAATACGTTTTTGGAAAATTATTTGGAAAACATAAAATTAGCCCAAATGTCTCACCAGCAAAAACGATAGAAGGGTTTGTTGGCGGTATTTTATCAGCCAGTTTTATTGGGGCATGTATGTTTTGGATTACGCCTTTTACTTTTCTGCAATCGGGTTTAATTTCGCTAATGATTACACTATTGGGCTTTTTTGGGGGATTAGTGATGTCTGCCATCAAACGTGATCGGGGTGTAAAAGACTGGGGAAGGCTTATAGGTGGTCATGGAGGAATACTTGATCGCTTCGATTCAATCTGTTTTGCTGCTCCAATTTTTTTCCATGTGGTGAGATATTTTTGGGTTGAGTAATTTTAGAATTATTAATAAACAGCTATTAATAATCAGAATGTTATGAATAAATTTCAAAAATTAATGCTAAAAAAGAGCAAAAAAAATGAATTTATGATATAAATACAGGTATCGTATTAACGTTAGATATAAGTAAGGACATATAATATGCTAAAAGAGCAAATGGTAGTAAAAAATTCAACTGGTTTACATGCCCGCCCAGTAACGACACTTGTTAAATTATCTGGTCGTTATAAATCATCAATTGAACTTGTTTATAACGATAAAGCTATTAAATTAAAAAGTATGATGGGTTTACTTGGTGCTGGCGTTAAAGGCGGTTCAACTGTTGAAATCATCTGTGATGGTGAAGATGAACAAGCAGCTATGGATGAAATCCGTGAATTATTTGCTACAGGTTTTGGTGAATAATTTTAAGCGATTTTAATCGAGTTTTATTACTTAAAAATGAAAATCCCGTCGGCCTTGGTCGACGGGATTACTTTTAAAGGGCATGAACTAAATACTTTTAAGTAGACCTAATAGATTTATCTAATCTTTGATAATTGAATCCAATTCCGAATGATCAATCGATGGTAATGTTGTTGTAAAAAATCTAGTTAAATAAAGTAAATAACAGAATCCAAAAGCCAACCAAATCAATCCAACCATCATTGCTGTCGATTCAAGGCTAGTCCATAGCCACAACGAAAGTAGTAAACCAATTGCAGGCATTAGTCCATATTTTATTAGCATCATCACTGTTTTCTTGGTTTCACCACCTAAGTAGCTTTTGATAACGCATAGGTTGACAAAGGTAAAAGCGACTAATGCACCAAAACTTATCATCGATATTACTAAGGTTAAATCAAGAACCAAAGCGAATAGTGAAAAAATAGAAACAAAAATTATTGATAAATAAGGTGTTCTAAAACGTGGATGAATTCTATAGAAGATCCGTTTAGGCAATACACCTTCACGTCCCATAGCATAAAAAATTCGAGAAACGCTAGTTTGGGCTGTCATGGTTGAGGCAAATACACCTGTTAGATATGCTGTTTGGAAGAAATTATAAATAAAATTATCTCCATACTTGCCGAAAATATCGCTTAAATGACTTATGCTATCAACTCTATGCATTACATCCAAACTCGCTGTATCTCTATTATCAACAAAATCAGTCCATTGTGGATATGCTAAATGTGCACAATAGGAAACTACTAGGAATATACAACCAGCAATAAGTACGGTACCAATAATTGCTCTTGGTAGGGTTTTTTTCGCTTCATTTGATTCTTCAGCCAGTGTTGCTATTGCATCAAAACCTAAAAATGCAAGGCATAATATGGCGGCTCCGGAAAATAAACCACTAAAGTCATCTGGGGTAACAGATATTGGTTTGAGCATCGCTTCGGGTGTTAAATCAACATTTATTAACGTTATAATAATAAACAATACGATAAATAACGCTTGAAATAAATTTAAAGTGATATTGGCCCAATTGATTAACTTGATTCCAAGATAATTTAATATACTGACACCCATAATCGATACTAATACAAATACATAGGCTGGAATATTCTCAAAGTGCTCATGTAGATATATTCCTAAAACCAAATAATTTAATATTGGTAAAAATAGGTAATCAAGAATTTGTGCCCAACCAACTAAGAAACCAACTTTTCCACCAAAAGTTCGTTGTACATAGGTATACGCCGAACCAGCAATAGGGAGTTTATTTGCCATTCGGCAGTAACTCAATGCTGTGAAAAAGATCATGGCAAGGGTGATGATGTAGGCTATAGGTAAGTGTCCATTACTGACAACGGTAACTTCCCCATAAGTGGTAAAGATCCCTAAAGGAACCATATAAGCTAAACCAAATGCAATTAATGCAGGTGTGGTTAAAACTCGTTTCATTTTTATTGCGGACATGATTTATTTTTGCTCCTCTGTCCCAAAAAACAATAAAAAACTACTAAGTATAGTTTTGCCTTTTACCCGCTTGAAGCGGCAGGGAATTCTGCCACATTATCATAATTATGCAAGCTAATTTTTATTATATTGACATTTAATTTAGTAAATTCTGGATTTAACCATTTAATATGAATTATTTCTGAACAATTCTTAATAAAAATAGATTTTTTAGACTCAAAGAAAGTGATTTATATTTAGGTTAAGCTTTCTATTATGAATAAGAATAAAAATAGATTAAACCAAGGTTATTTGCCTATAAAAATAAATCGCATTTTTAATTTCTGAAGAAAGGGAAATATTAAGGATTTGATATAAAGTAATGAGAAAATATATTTATAGGAATATTATGGTTAAATACTTTTCTAATAATAGTGACATTTTTATGTGATCCAATAATTGGCGTGTTAACAATTTTTTCAACTCCACATACGCATAAGCCAGTTAAAAGTACATTGTTAACGAGTAATAGAGAGTAAGCCTATTCTTTTCTTGTTAGTAGGCAAAATAAAAAAATTATTATATTTAAGGAAATTTAGGGAACTTATGAAAAACATCCCCCTTGTTGCATTAACTGCATTATTCTCGACGACGGTTTACGCTAATCATTGCGCTACCTATTATGAACAAAAAGATTTTGATAAAGCTTTTATTGCTTGTAATACTGAGGCTAAGCAGGGAGATAGTGAAGCTCAGTATAATTTAGCACTAATGTTTTACAACGGCGATGGCGTTGAAGAAAATATTGAAAAAGGACTATATTGGGAAACAAAAGCAGCGGAAGCTGGATTTGCTCAAGCGCAATTTGATTTAGCATATAATTATTACATAGGATGGGATATCGAAGTCAATAAAGAGAAAGCACTATATTGGTATACTAAAGCCGCTGAACAAGGGCATAGTGAAGCGCAATATAATTTAGGGGTTATGTATGGTAATGGGGAAGGCGTCGTACAAAATATTGAAAAAGAATTATATTGGTATACTAAAGCCGCTGAACAAGGTCTTAGTAATGCACAATTTAATTTAGGGGCTATGTATAACAGAGGATTCGGTGTCGAAGTCAATAAAGAAAAAGCCCTATATTGGTTTACTAAAGCCGCCAAACAAGGGTATGGTGACGCGCAATATAATTTAGGCCTTATGTATTACAAAGGGGAAGGTCTCGAAAGAAATATCGAAAAAACATTATATTGGTATACTAAAGCCGCTGAGCAAGGCGCTAGTTATGCGCAATTTAATTTAGCACGTTTGTATGAAGTCGGAGATGGTGTCGAGGTCAATAAAGAAAAAGCGCTATATTGGTATACCAAAGCCGCCAAACAAGGGGATGGTGACGCGCAATACAATTTAGCACGTATGTATGAAGTCGGAGATGGTGTCGAAAACAATAAAGAAAAAGTACGGAGTTGGTACACCCAAGCAGCGGAACAAGGTCATATTTTTGCGCAGTTAGAGTTAGCATATATCTATGACCAAGGAGATGGTGTTGAAGTCAATAAAGAAAAATCGCTAGATTGGTATACTAAAGCTACCAAACAAGGAAATGGTGATGAGCAATATAATTTAGCACGTATGTATGACCAAGGAGATCGTGTCCAAATCAATAAAGAAAAAGCACTATATTGGTACACCAAAGCGGCGGAACAAGGGGATATCTCTGCGCAATTAGAGTTAGCCTATTTGTATGACCAAGGAGTTGGTGTCGAAGTTAATAAAGAAAAAGTACTATATTGGTATTCTCAAGCTCAAGTTCTATCTCTAGCTCAAGAAGAGGAAGATGAGTTTATGGTAGATCAATATTATTTGGCAAGTATTTATGCTGAAGGTGATGGGGTCAAAGTTGATAAAAAGAAAGCATTATATTGGTACACAAAAGCAGCGGAACAAGGGTATAGTGAAGCGCAATATAATTTAGGACTTATGTATCACCACGGAGACGGAGTAAAAAAAGATATAGCGTTAGCAAAAAGGTATTTTAAGCAAGCTTGTTCGCTTGGTTTTGATAAAGGATGTGATGATTATAATTCCCTGAAATAAACACGATTAATTCATATTGAAAATATATATGCTAAAAATGTCTTATATATTAAGACAATTTTTTATACAGACTCAAAATGTCATTGATTCTGTTATCCCAATCTTTTTTGATATAGATTGATTTAACAGTGACTTTTTAATTAGGCCCAAGATATTTGGTTGATATGATAACATTTTATTAACTCCATATACCGATAAACGATTTAAAAGTACATTGTTAACGAGTAATAGATAGTAAGCGTATTTTGTTCTATTTTTGCCAGCAGACAAAAAAAATTATTATATTTAAGGAAATTAAGGAAAACTAATGAAAAAAGTACAATTTGTTGTATTAACAACATTATTATCGACGACGGCTTACGCTAATAATTGCGCGACCTATTATGAACAAAACAATTTTGATCAAGCGTTTATTGCTTGTAACACTGAGGCTGATCAAGGAGATAGGGAAGCTCAGTATAATTTAGCACTTATATATGACGAACGTATAGGTGCCGACAATAAAGAAAAAGCACTCTATTGGTACGCAGAAGCAGGGGAACAAGGCCATGTTAAGGCGCAATATGATTTAGCACAGACGTATAACAATGGGTATGGTGTCGGCATTGATAAAGATAAAGCACTCTATTGGTTCACAAAAGCAGCGGAACAAGGATTTCTTGAGGCGCAATATCAGTTAGCACTTATGTATGTTGACGATAACGGTATTGAAGTCAATAAAGAAAAATCGCTATATTGGCTCACTCAAGCAGCAGAACATGGGTTTGATAAGGCGGAAAATGATTTAGCGCTTCTTTATTATAGAGGTGACGGTGTCGAAAAAAATAAAGAAAAAGCCCTCTATTGGTTTACTAAAGCAATGGAACATGGGCTTAGTGAGGCGCAATATCATTTAGCACGTATGTATGAAATAGGAGATGGTGTCGAAGTCGATAAAGAAAAAGCCCTCTATTTGTACACTCAAGCAGCGGAACTGGGGTATGAATTTGCGCAATTTGAGTTAGCATATATGTATGACCAAGGTAAGGGTGTCGAAATCAATAAAGAAAAAGCAGCATATTGGTACTCTAAAGTTGAAGAAGTGGAAGAAGGACTTGCTGATGGAGAATATGAGTTAGCTCTTATGTATGACCAAGGTATAGATGGCGAAATCAATAAAGAAAAAGCGCTATATTGGTATACCAAATTAGCGGAAGGAAAGTATATTTCTGCGCAATTAGAGTTAGCATATAGGTATGACCAAGGTGAGGGTATCGAAGTCAATAAAGAAAAAGCACGATATTGGTACTCTCGAGCTAAAGCTCAAGGAGAAAGACAAGAATATGGGGTTGTTGAAGCGCAATCTGATTTGGCACATATGTATGCTGAAGGCAATAGGGTCAAACCTAATAAAAGTAAAGCATTATATTGGTACACAAAAGCAGCTGAAGAAGGGGATATTTCTGCGCAATTAGAGTTAGCATATATGTATGACCAAGGAGATGGTGTCGAAGTCAATCAGGAAAAAGCGTCATATTGGTTTTCTCAAGCTCAAGGAGAGGAAGAAGGGTTTGTTGGGGCGCAATATTCTTTGGCAAGTATATATGCTGAAGGTGATGGGGTCAAAGTTGATAAAAGGAAAGCATTATATTGGTACACAAAAGTCGCTGAACTATGGGATGGTGATGCGCAAGAAGAGCATACTGCTGCGCAATATGAGTTAGCACGTATGTATGACCAAGGTGACGGTATCGAATCCGATAAAGAAAAAGCACTATATTGGTATAAAAAAGCAGCAGATAATGGTAACACTCAAGCAATACATCAGTTAGGCGTTATGTATTATAAAGGTGATGGTATTGAAAAAAATAGCGTGTTAGCTAAAAAGTATTTTGAACTAGCTTGTGAGCAAAAACTTAAAGAAAGTTGCGATATTCTTCACAAAGGAATCAAATAAACATTATTCATAAGTCATGCAAATTAGAAACATGTTAAAAGAACTGCCTCACATATTAAGGCAGTTCTTTTTTTATATAGACTCAAAATGTTATTTATTCTGTTAACACAATCACTTTTTTGATATAAATTAGCTTAACAGTGACATTTTAATACGGCTCAATATATTGGGTTAGCGTGTTAGTCATTTTATCAACTCCATATACCGATAAGCGATTTAAAAGTACATTGTTAACGAGTAATAGATAGTAAGCGTATTTTTGCCAGCAGACAAAATAAAAAAATTATTATATTTAAGGAATTTAAGGAAAACTAATGAAAAAAGTACTATTTGTTGTATTAACAGCATTATTATCGACGACGGCTTACGCTAATAATTGTGCGACCTATTTTGAACAAAAAGATTTTGCTCAAGCTTTTATTGCTTGTAACACTGAGGCTGAGCAGGGAGATAAAGATGCTCAGTTTAATTTAGCATTTATGTATTACAACGGCTACGGTGTCGAAGAAAATACTGAAAAAGCACTATATTGGCTTACTCAGGCAGCGGAACAAGGGGTTTCTATTGCGCAATATGGTTTATCACGCATGTATGAAGAAGGTGAGGGAGTCGAGGAAAACAAAGAAAAAGCACTCTATTGGCTCACTCAAGCAGCGGAAGCCGGATCTGTTCAAGCGCAATATGATTTATCCAGAAGGTTTGAACGTGAAAAATGGCTCACTAAAGCAGCAGAGCAAGGATTTATTGTTGCTCAATATGAATTAGGGCGGTCGTTCGATTTCGATAAAAATAGAAAAAAAGTGCTCTATTGGTACACTAAAGCTACTAAACAAGGGTTTGTTTATGCGGAGCACAGTGGTTTATCCTGGATGCTTGATCATGAAGGAAATAAAGAAAAAGCGCTATATTGGTATATGTTGTATTAACAGCATTATTATCGACCACGGCTTACGCTAATAATTGCGCTACCTATTTCGAACAAAAAGCTTTTGATAAAGCTTTTATTGCTTGTAACACTGAGGCTGAGCAGGGAGATAAAGATGCTCAGTTTAATTTAGCATTTATGTATTAGAACGGCGACGGCGTCGAAGAAAATACTGAAAAAACGCTATATTGGCTTACTCAGGCAGCGGAACAAGGGGGTTCTATTGCGCAATATGGTTTATCACGCATGTATGACGAAGGTGAGGGCGTCAAAGTTGATAAAAAAAGCATTATATTGGTACACAAAAGCAGCAGATAATGGTGACACTCAAGCAATGCATAATTTAGGTGTTATGTATTATAAAGGTGATGGAATTGAAAAAAATAGTGATTTAGCTAAAAAGTATTTTGAACAAGCTTGTGAGCTAAAATTTAAAGAAAGTTGCTATATCCTTCATAAAGGAATGAAATAAACATTATTTCTATATAAGGAGATATATGGTGTTGATATCTCGCCAGTGATGATTTTTAAACTGACGGAATGAGTAAAACAACTCGTGTTAGAATGGTAATGCATAATCCTTTTAAAGTTTCAACGCTTCAGCTTATCTAATCGGTTCCGATATTATGACAGTAATACCGGAACCAATATAAGCCAAGATCCCATAAAACTAAAAGGAAGCTAACCAAAGTTTATGCTTATACGCATGATTATAATACTCTCGTTAATCCCTTCGGGGACGGTCTTTTAATATCTAGAAAAGCTATGGATATATTAATTAGAATGGGTATTGGTGAGTTGAAAAAGATAATAAAGAAAGTTTTGGTTGGAGCATCTAAAGGCGTTGGTTTCAAAGAAACTATCTTCATAGCACCAGAAGATTTAAATTTAAAAATAGAGGGATAGGCATAATGGAAAAATTTTTCTTTTAATTCAAGTTTTGTTTTTCTCGTTCGTTAGTCCCAAAGGAACAAGTTTTGATGTAGATGATATGCAAATGTCTAATTTTAAAAATGTATGTTGATAATTATGATGTGGTAAATGCAACAAAAGGATATAATTTGCTCAAAAGACAATGTGCAAGTTCTATGTATAATGCATCTCAAGCAGCAGGTATAATGAAATGAGAATCTTTAAGGTAATTTCAGTTATAACTTTTTTAATAATATCTTTGTTATTTACGTGCTCATTTACTAGCCCTAAGTTTTATATAAAATCCTATAAATATGATAAAATTGAAGATGAGGATTCTTTAACATTAAAAATTTTTGCTAAAGTTGATGAAAAAGAGTATGGTTATATTCATATCTCAAAACAATATGTAACTTTCAGATATTATTATAATTTATCTAATTTTAATAAAGGCGCTACATCGGTAGAAAATATTATTTTTGATTATAAGGATAATCATTTTCTCGTCATAAATAAAAGTAATAATAAATTAATCTTAAACATTGAATGCGATAAAGATATATATATCAAAGCAAATAACTATTTAATAGAAAAGAAGAAACAAATTAAAGATGAGAGTTCTAGATCCAGTAAAGATATTTTTTTAGGACGTTAACCATAAATAAATACTGAAAACTAGAAATAAACCAGTCAACTTTTCAGGCTTATTTTTCAAGAAGAGTAACTCAAAGTAGAGGTTAAATAGCGCCGCCTACAAATTCATAATACCTTTCTAAGAAAAATTTTTATTAGAATATAATAATGGACAACAGTTCATTTATTGCTAACTAAATGTTATGCATTACTTAAATGATTAAAAAATAGCTTTTGTAATTTTTTACGGTTTATTTTTCCAATACTTGTCATAGGTAGTTCTTCTATAAAAATGATTTTTTTGGGCATCTGATAACGGGCTATTTTTGATTTAAGCCAGTCCTGTATTTTAGTTTCGGATTGTTCGGTATTAGGATTTAAAACAATAAAGACGACCAATCTTTGCCCGAATTCTTCATCCGGCACACTTATCACTGTTACATCATTAATTTCCGGATGAGTTGATAAGCAGTGTTCAAGTTCATATGGATAAACATTTTCACCACCTGAAACAATCATATCATCAACGCGACCTGCTAAAAAGTAATAACCGTCAGCATCTTGATAGACTAAATCTCCTGTTGAAACCCAATGGTTGCCTACAGTTGACCAAGCACATTTAATAAACAGCTCATGGTGTTTTTGTGATTCATTGTTTTGCTTCTGTAATTTTGTTGATAATCCTCTCAGCGGTTTACCAATGGTTTCTGGCTTGATAGAGAGAGCATCGGGCGAGGCAATCATGCAAACGCCTGCTTCTGATGTACCATACAAATTGAATAATATCTTTCCAAGTGTAGCAATGACTTGATCAACTAATATTGCTGTAATTGGCGCGCCTCCGGTAATAATACATTTTAAACTAGTGAGTTGATGTTTAGAGCATTTCAGCATCCTATTTAACATTAAAGGAACAAGTGTGACCACCTCTATTTGGTTACTAGCAATTAACCTGCATGCTTTTTGACTATCAAATTTTTTTGTTAAAAACATTGTCGCACCTAATAACACAGCTATACATAAACTTGCCATACCAAACCCATGATAAATAGGCGTTGCAATATAGATTTTTTGATAACGGAAAAGATTTAGTTTCACCAGTAGTTGACAAAATGGACTAATAAAATTTTGTGCCTTACTGTTGCGTTCTGCTAATTTAAAACGTCCTGTTGTACCACTCGTTAAAACTGTAATTTTTGAGAAGTGGGTCGTTTTAATTTTTACATCAATTGTTGACGTTGAAGCTAATAGAGAGTGAATTGACATAAGGCTTTCATGATAAATGGGTAAGCTTTTTACATTTGATAAACACTCTATTTCTGGATCATGAATTATCCAGTCAAAACCGACATTTTCGTGAATGGACTTAAGTTGATTTGTCGACAGTTCAGTATTGATAAGATAAACATCAACGCCTAATCTTGTCATTGCAAATAAAGTGTGAACTAAGAGTAGGTGGTTGTGCGCTATAATAGCGACTTTTTGATGACGCTTTATTTTAAAATTAATCGCTAATTGTTTGGCAAGGTGCTGAGATTGATTAAAAAGAGTGCGATAATCAGTGCCAGTGCCATTCTCATCGATAGCAATTTGGTTAGGAGAAAGCTTTTGACGAACATAAAGCAACGCCATTAAATTGATACCAACAATATGAACGCTATTTAATAAGTGCCAAATGCCTAGTAAAGTTAATAATTTCTTTTTATATAGCGCTTTAATAAGTTTTATCATAGCGTTTTCTTCAAAAAATAACGGTTCAATTTAACCCAAATATTATTAAAAAATAATGAGGCAAGTTGAACTATAATGGTCCACCATGGTTTATATTGATGTTTTTTTGTTTGTAATAAACGACAGATTATGGCTGCAGCTTTATCAGCTTGTAAGGCAGGAAATCTCTTATAAATCTTAGTAGGTTCAATCATTCGTGTTTTAACAAGAGGTAAATAAGCTGTTGAAACATTGATTTTCTGATTTTCCAATTCTGGCCTTGCACAGCTTAACCATTGGTCAAAGGCCGTTTTTGAGGCTTGATAAGCAGCCCAATTAGCCGTTGGGGCTAAAAGTACGTTTATGGCAGAAACATTAATAATTTGCCCTTGATTACGCTGTAATTGGGGAATTAACGCCAAGCAGAGTTTGACCGGTGCATAATAATTTAACTTCATCGTTCTATCAAAATCATGCATACGTGATAATGATTGCAGTATTGACCGACAAATTGATTTGCCAGCATTATTGATTAAGATATCAACAGAGTATCGCTGTAAATTAGTAATTAAATTATCCAATTGTTCCGATTCGCGCAAATCAACCGAAAATATATCAATCTTAGCTTTTTTGTGAGCTAATGACTGCTGTATATTTATTAATTTATCATGTGTTCTAGCGACTAAAATAAGATGACATTGAATATTGGCTAAAAGATTAACCAGACTTTCACCAATTCCATAGCTAGCGCCGGTAATGACAATCACTTTATTTTCTAATTGGCATTTTAATTTTGAATAATTAGGCTTAACGATTGGAAAGAGTACACAATTAAGAAGATTTGAGGAGTTGAACATTTTTGTACTGCCGGTAAACAATTGCGCATAGTATAAGGTAAACATTCAATCAGTCAACAAGTTAATGTTTTTTAAAATAAGTTGATTTTAAAGTTTATATCTAAATAAAAAACAGACCTTCCTTAAGAAACTTGAAATTATTGTATTAATTTCTAACTGTCAGTATTTCAAGCAAGTTATTTATTAGATTGCTTTTCCCCTATTAAAAATTTTGCTGCATCAGAGTTGAATGTAAAGCTTAATAAACTTGAAGATTATTCTTTTAAACGTTCAAGTATTATTATCTGCTGAAAACAAATGATTGCTTAAACCCTTGATGATGCTTTAAATTGTAATAATATTACTCCATATTTCACTGATTTATAAATCTTTGCTTATGCAATTCGAGTGCAAGCTTTACTTTACAATGCAGCACAAATTTTAAAAGCCAGCATGTTATCTTGATATTTAATAATTGGTTAAGTACATGTGAGATTTTTAGAATGTTATTCTCAATATTTAGAATTTTTACTTCTTTTATAACGCAATAATTGGTTGCTGCTCAGCAGTTAACTTTACCAACTAGTTTTATTCAGTGTAAGAATTTGCTATTGAAGTTAATGATTATTTTAATCATTAATAAATTCTAAATATTTCATATTTGTGATCTAGATCAAATTATTTAATCAAAAAATTAAGTGTCAATAAAAAATGAACGTTATATATTTGTTTTGTATATCTTTATTTTACTAAAATTTTATACTAAATAATTATCAAGAGGACTTATTTATGGCTTTAATTCCGGTTATTCCCGTCGAACTAACTGATAATCTTGCTCAAGATAAATCATTAGTGATCAAATTAATGGCAGAAAACAGTAACGAGTATTTAAACAATGTCACACAATTTTTCCAAGATGTTATGAATCATGAAAAAGAAATGGATACAGATGTACTAACAGATATTGCTTTGCCTCATGCTAAAAGTAGCGCAGTAAAAACACCATTTATTGTGGTCGGTAAGTATAATCCAGGAGTAATTTGGAATAATGAAAATAAAGTTAAGTTAGTGGTAATGATTGGCGCTCCAGAAAATGCGGATAAAGAGCATTTGACAATAATTGCTAAATTGGCATCTAATTTGGCTGATGATGATTTTATTGAAGAACTGTTAAATAGTGATATTCAAACTGTAGCAAAATTAATTCGAGGTTTATATGAGTAAAGAATCGCTAAAAAATAAAAAAATTGTGGCCATATGTGCTTGTACAGCGGGTATGGCTCATACTTATATAGCTAAACAAAAAATTGAAAATGAAGCTAAAAAACGAGGATGGGATTGTAAGGTCGAAACACAAGGCGCAGCAGGAATTGACAATGTTTTAACAGAACAAGATTTAAAAAGTGCTGATGTAATTTTGTTAGCAACAGATATTTCTATTGATAATGCTGAAAGGTTAGAACCTTTTAAAAATGTGATTAAGGTCAGCACCGGTGAAGCGGTTAAAAACACGGTTAATATTTTTAACAATGCTGAAGCACTATCATCAAAAAAAGAAGTTAAGGAGAGTATTGGAAAAGAAATATTTAGGTCATTAAATACCGGTATCAGTAAATTTTTACCAGTTATTATTGCTTCAGGTATTCTTTTTTCAATAGTGTTAATGACAGGTCATGTAACTGGTGACACTATTTTACCAAGTAATCAATTCTTTGCCGATTTACAGCAAGTTGCGTTTTATGGCTTTGCAATGATGGTACCTGTGCTTGCGGCATATATGGCTTATTCGATTGGTGGTAATGCCGCCTTAGCTCCAGCATTTATTATGGGATATGTAGTAAATAATCCAATTGGTGCTAATCATGTAAGTACAGGCTTTATTGGTGCTATGATTTTCGGTGTTTTAATTGGTTATTTTGTAAAATGGTTTAAAACAGTTAAAGTCCATCCAGTTATTGCCTCGGTTATGCCTGTTATGATTATTCCAACTGTGACTTTATTAGTTATGGCTCCTATTTATATTTATGGCTTGTCATATCCGCTAGATTGGTTTGTAAAAGCGATGGTCGAAACTTTAAAAGGCATGTCTGAAGTTAACGCAGCATTTTTAGGTATAGGTATTGGTGTTCTTGCAGCGCTAGATATGGGCGGACCATGTAGTAAAGCAGCTACAGCCTTTACATTAGCAGCTATGGCAGAAGGTGTTTACGGTCCTAATGGTGTATTTCGTATGTGCTGTGCAATTCCTCCTTTAGGATTGGCTATTTCTTCTTTGATTGTGTCTCGCTCTAAATATACTAAGGAAGAAAAAGAGTTTGGTATTACTGCGTTCTTTTTATCCCTAGCTGGTATTACAGAAGGGGCGATTCCATTTGCGGCTAAAGATCCAAAACGCGTTATTATTGCGATCGTTGTTGGTACAGCGGTTGCGGGAATGCTAGGCATGATTAATGGTATTGATTCATTAGTTGCATTTGGTGGTTTAGTTGCGTTAGGTGGTGTAACCAAAGGTGCATTATGGTATGTCATTGATATGTTTATCGGAGCATTTATTATTGCTGCGATTTTACATTTTTCTCGAAAACCAGCAGTGGAAGGCGATGTTATTGTTGATGCTGATTAATCATTGAAAAATTACCCCGACTAATAGGCGGGGTAATAAATTTTTTAACGATTATTAGGAGTGTTGATAAACTGTTTTCCCTCCAACCATCGTCGTTAATACTTTGACATTTTGAATATCCGTTGCTGGAATGGTAAATGGATTACGATCTAAAATAATTAAATCTGCAAATTTTCCTTTTTCGATAGAGCCTATATAATCATCTTGTTTTAACACATAAGCGGCGCCAATTGTTGCACAGAGTAGGACTTCGGTTGCTGTTAAATTGCGGTCACTATTTAAACGAGGGTGCTGTGCGTCAATTTGTCTGGTCATAGCGATTTGGAAATCATACCATTCATTAAGTGGATCAATTGGCCAATCGCTACCAAACGCACAGGTGACTCCAGCATCTATATACTGACCGTGGGCTTCTAAACCATTATAGCGTTCGGCACCAAATAAGGTTTCGTATTGTTCTACCATTGCTGAGCTACAGCCAGCCCATTGGAATGAAAATACTACACTGGTTTTCAATTGTTTATAACGAGCAAATTGATGCATTGCACTGAGTTCATTATGAGCAGTACTAGGACGAATATCCGCATCTGGTAGTGCTTTTCGCATTTTTTCAATCGAGTTAAGAACAACTTCAATTGCTCCTTCGCCAACAGTATGCATGTGAGGATGAAATCCAGCTTTAGATGATTCGAGTATTAATGCATCTAACATCTCTGTTGAATAATATAGATCACCAAGGCGATCTTTTTCATTTTCTAACTGATAAGGTTTTAGTAAGCGAGCTGTCATTAATGGTGCTTGCATCACTCCATCGACAAATAATTTGGTATGCGATACTTTTATACCTGGTTTAGGTTGCCAGTTTTTATCATCATAACGCTTAGCAAATTGTTTAACGCGATCAATAACAGCAGGAATATCTTCAATAGAACCGACATCATCCGGTGGTAATTCACGTGCACCAAATAAACGTATTGAGAGCTGATCTTGTTGTTGTAATTTTAGAAATGCATCGGCTTGTGTTTCAGTGATGCGTGCATCCATAACTGACGTTACACCTTGCTTATTTAATTCAGTTTGTGATAATTTAGCTATGTTTACTGCTTGTTCATCGGTAATTTTAGAGATGCTGTCAAATGCGCGCATAGCAGGGGCATCTTCTAATATACCGTTTAATTCGCCATCTTCAGTGCGTCCAATTTTTCCATCAGAAGGCTCTGGCGTATTACGATCAAGTCCAAATTTTTCTAAAGCAATACTATTTGCAACAAGCGTATGACAATCATTTGAAAACAGAATTACAGGGCGCGTGGTATTAAGTTTATCAAGATCAAAGCGGGTAATGTCGGTTCCGATTGGTAACACTTCTTGGCGCAACCAGCCACGAACTTGTAACCAATTTTTACTATTGTCTGCGGAATCATTATCTAAATATTCTTGAATAATGGCTAAGGTAGTATCAACAGTTAAACTTTGATAATTTAAATTACATGATGATAATTGCATACCGCCCCAAAAGGTATGTAGATGAGCATCAATTATGCCAGGCATCATTGTTTTACCTAGTAGATCATGAATTATTGTACAATTATCAACATATTGGGAGTTATTTATCTCTTGTGTGGTACCAGTTGCAATAATATAGCCATTTTTAATTGCAAGCGCTTCACAAACGGTATCATGCTCGTCAGCAGTGTAAATGTAACCATTAATATAAATAACATCGGCTTTTGCCATTATTTGTAATTCCTTAAGTAGAAGTTCAAAATGATAGGCGAACGATAGCAGATTTATAAAAAATTTGTCAAATGCAATAATTTTCTTTATTGTGTGTCAAGATTATGCTACAACTAACATATTTAGTTACAGCGTCACAAGGTGAGCTTATGAAATATCAACAATTAGAAAACCTTGAATGCGGTTGGAAGTGGCACTATTTAGTAAAAAGACATTTAGAAGGGGAGCCTATCACTCGTTATGTTGAAAAGAGTGCAGCTCAACAAGCCGTAAATGAACTATTGTTATTGGAACACAAACCGACAGCCGTCGTTGATTGGATTAAGCAGCATTTAAATCCCGATTTAGATAACCGCATGAAGCAAACCATTCGGGCGCGACGAAAACGACATTTTAATGCCGAGCAGCAAAATACACGTAAAAAGTCTATTGATTTAGAATTTCTAGTCTGGCAAAGATTAGCTAATTTAGCTAAACGCCGGGGATGTACGTTGTCACAAACAATTACACAATTAATTGAAGATGCAGAGCAAAAAGAGCAGTATGCAAGTAAAGTGTCGACAATTAAAGATGATTTACTGTCATTACTTGATGTTAATTTAGACAGTAAATAACTTAAACTACAGGATAAATAGGTTTAATTATGGGAAAATCCCTTGTTATTGTGGAATCACCAGCAAAAGCAAAAACAATTAATAAATATCTTGGCAAAGATTTCGTGGTTAAATCAAGCGTGGGGCATATTCGAGATCTTCCAGTTAGTGGTAGTAGCCACCGCAATGAAAAAAACAGCAAAGATAAAGCCGAGAAGAAAGTAAAACGATCTGAAAAGCAGATCTTAGTCGATCGTATGAGTGTCGATCCTTATAATGGTTGGAAAGCTCATTATGAAATTTTACCCGGTAAAGAGCGGGTAGTTGATGAGCTTAAAAAGTTAGCCAAAGATGCGGATATGATTTATCTCGCAACCGACTTGGATAGAGAAGGGGAAGCCATCGCGTGGCATCTAAAAGATGTTATTGGTGGTGATGATGATAAATATCGACGTGTTGTATTTAATGAAATCACTAAAACTGCGATTCAAAATGCGTTTAAGCATCCTGCTATGCTTGATATGGATCGTGTTAATGCTCAGCAGGCACGCCGATTTATGGACCGCGTAGTTGGTTTTATGGTGTCGCCATTACTTTGGAAAAAAGTAGCAAGAGGGTTGTCAGCTGGTCGAGTCCAATCCGTTGCGGTACGATTAGTTGTTGAACGTGAACGTGAAATCCATGCCTTTATTCCTGAAGAGTATTGGGAGCTCTATGCTGACTTAAAAACAGCTAATCAAGAAAAACTAACGATGCAAGTTACGCATTATAAAGATGATGCGTTTGAACCGAAAGATCGAGTTGCTATTGATATTGCTTTAGCAGAGCTAAATAATAAACAATATCAAGTAACTAATATTGAAGAAAAGCCAACTAAAAGTAATCCAACTGCGCCATTTATTACGTCGACTTTACAACAAGCTGCAAGTACTCGCCTTGGCTTCGGGGTGAAAAAGACAATGATGTTAGCACAGCGTTTATACGAGGCAGGTTATATTACTTATATGCGTACCGACTCTACAAATTTGAGTCAAGACGCATTAACGATGGTCCGAGATTATATTGGTGAAAATTATGGTGATAAATATCTACCAAAATCACCGAATGTTTATACCAGTAAGAAAAACTCACAAGAAGCGCACGAAGCTATTCGTCCTTCTGATGTTAATATACAAGCTACAAGTCTGAGTGATGTTGAGGTTGATGCTGTTAAGTTATATCAACTAATTTGGCGTCAATTTGTTGCTTGTCAAATGACATCAGCTGAATATAACTCAATTACTGTTACTGTTAAAGCTGGGGATTTTACTTTAAAAGCAAAAGGTCGTACTTTACGTTTTGATGGTTGGACAAAAGTACAATCTCAGTTGAGTAAAAACAATGAAGATAAAATGTTACCCGCTGTATCTGTCAAAGATATTTTAGAGTTACTTAGCTTAAATCCAGATCAACACTTTACTAAACCACCTGCTCGTTACAATGAAGCTTCTTTAGTAAAAGAGTTGGAAAAACGAGAAATTGGTCGCCCTTCTACTTATGCAACGATCATTTCAACTATTCAAGATCGTGGATATGTACGATTAGATAATCGTCGTTTCTACGCAGAAAAAATTGGTGAAATTGTTACCGATAGATTAAGTGAAAATTTTAATGATCTTATGAGTTATGATTTTACCGCTCGTATGGAACATGCACTTGATGAGATCGCTAATAAAAAACAAGAATGGCGCGAAGTTTTAGATCAATTTTTTGAAGATTTTAGCCAGCATCTTGAAATCGCTGAACAAGATCCAGATCATGGTGGAATGCAATTAAATCCTTTAGTTTTAACACCAGAAATTAAATGTCCTAATTGTGGTCGTGAAATGGGGATTAAAACTGCAGGAACCGGCGTGTTTTTAGCTTGTTCTGGTTATGCATTACCGCCAAAAGAGCGTTGTAAGCAGACAATTAACTTAATTCCAGAACATGAAACTTTAAACATTTTGGAAGAAGCTGAAACAGCTGAAACCAATGCTTTAAGAGCACTTAAGCGTTGCCCTAAATGTCATACCGCTATGGATAGTTATCTGCTTGATAATGAGCGTAAGCTACATATTTGTGGTAATAATCCTATTTGTGATGGTTCTTTGGTTGAAAAGGGTACATTTAAAGTAAAAAGTTATGATGGGCCCATTATCGAATGTGAAAAATGTGGATCAGAAATGCACCTTAAATCAGGTCGTTTTGGACTCTATATGGGCTGTACTAATCAAGATTGTAAAAATACACGTAAAATCTTGAAAAATGGTGATGTGGCTCCTCCTAAAGAAGATCCAGTTGATTTGCCTGAATTACAATGTACTAAATCAGATGCACATTTTGTCCTTAGAGATGGTGCATCAGGTATATTTTTAGCAGCGCATAATTTCCCAAAATCACGGGAAACTCGTGCACCATTAGTTGAAGAGTTACAACGCTTTAAATATCGTTTACCAGAAAAATTTATTTATTTAACTGAAGCACCAAGCCATGATCCAAATGGTAATCCAAGTATTGTTCGTTATAGCCGAAAGAATAAAGAACAGTATGTTACTTCTGAAGTTAACGGCAAATCTACTGGTTGGGTCATGCAATATGTTCATGGTAAATGGGTTAATAGTAAAAAATAGGTAATAACACTTAATCATTTTATAAAGAATAGCTCAGGTTCAGTAGCTGTTTAATATAAAAAGCCGTTTATGTGATAAGGTGTGAAGGGAATTACCTTAAAAAACCCCCTTTCCTCAAGTTTTTTTTGAGAAAAGGGAAAGGTATATAGTTAAAGGAGCCTTTGTCATGAAGTTGCAACAGCTGCGTTATATTGTTGAGGTTGTTAATAATGATCTCAATGTATCGCTTACCTCTGAAAAACTTTATACCTCTCAACCTGGAATAAGTAAGCAGATTAAATTATTGGAAGATGAGCTAAATGTACAAATCTTTACCCGTGTAGGTAAACATCTTTCAGAAGTTACACCAGTTGGTGAGCAGATTATAGCTTTAGCCCGTGAAATTTTAAATAAAGCACAAGATATTAAAATTTTAGCTAAAGAGTTTAGTCAACCAAATCAAGGCTCATTAACGATAACAACCACTTATACTCAAGCTCGTTATACTTTACCTCTTGTTATCCAACAATTTATGCAACAGTACCCGAGTATCACTCTTCATATGGAACAAGGGTCATCTCCTCAATGCCTGATGCAAGTACAAACTGGACAAGCTGATTTTGCTATCGTGACCGATTTATCAGATCTTAGTGATGATATGATTGCATTACCTTGTTATCATTGGAACCAAGCTGTCATTGTCATGAAAGATCACCCTTTAGCTAAAAGCAGTTTAATTACGATTGATGAGCTATCTAAATATCCATTAGTTAGTTATGATTTTTCTAATGATGGTTCCGATCTTAATCAGGCATTTATTAAAGCTAATCAAGTCCCAAATATTGTATTTAGCACTACTGATGCTGATTTGATTAAAACCTATGTCAAATTAGGTGTTGGTGTTGGTATTGTGGCTAAAATGGCGGTTGATGAAAGTTCAGATTGTGAATTTGTGGTGCTAAATGCCGGCCATATATTCCCTTACAGTACAACTTATATCGTCTTCGCACGATCTTTGTTCTTGCGTAATTATATGTATGATTTTATTAGTCAATTTTCTCCACATTTAAATAGACAAACTATAGATAAAATTAGTCTTTGTGAAAACAATGTAGCAGTGCAAGCTATGTTTAATGGAGTTAAATTACCTGTTAGATAAACCGATAGGTCATTTTGAAATGTATTTTAAGAAACCAAGCTCAAAGATTGTGCCTCGCTTGGTTTCTTTTTAATATTATTTATGTCTAGCTTTTAAAATGCCAATCACATCTTGGAGTGATAGATTTTGATCCTGTAGTAAGACTAATAGATGGTAAATCAAATCTGCCGATTCATTTTTCAATTCTTCTTTATCTCGTACAGTGGCAGCAAGGGCGGTTTCTACACCTTCTTCTCCGACTTTCTGAGCAATACGCTTAGTACCATCATGATAGAGTTTTGCAGTATAAGAGGTGTTAGGATCAGCTTGCTTACGAGAGCCAAGTAATTGTTCTAAATCGTATAGAAAGCCCCATTCAGTTTTAGAATTCTTAAAGCAGCTGTTTGTTCCAGTATGACAAGTTGGTCCAATCGGATTGACTAAAATTAACAGCGTATCGTTATCACAATCGGTTGAGATATTAACCACGTTTAAAAAGTTGCCTGAGGTTTCGCCTTTGGTCCATAAACGTTGTTTAGTTCGAGAATAAAACGTTACTTTTCCGCTATTTAGGGTTTGAGCTAAAGCTTCCTGATTCATATAACCCAGCATGAGCACTTCACCAGAAATATAATGCTGAATAATAACTGGCATTAAATTATCGACTTTTTGCCAATCAAGTGATTTTGTATCTATCTGTATTTGGGAATGTTGAGTTAACATAATCGTATTTCTACTCCATGTTGAGCTAAATATTGTTTAAGTTCGCCAATATTAATAATTTGTTTATGAAAGACTGAAGCCGCTAAAGCACCATCAACATTAGTTTCTTTAAAAGCTTGTAAAAAATGCTCCATAGTACCCGCACCGCCAGAAGCAATCAGTGGTACTTGGCAAACTTCTCTAATCGTTTTAAGTTGCTTAAGATCATAACCATTACGAACACCATCTTGGTTCATCATATTCAATACAATTTCACCGGCACCTCGCTTTTGGACCTCTTGAACCCAATCAATAGTATTCCATTTGGTGGCTACAGTTCGCTTTTCATCACCAGTAAATTGATAAACGTGATAACTATCTGAATCTTTATCATACCAAGTATCAATCCCTACCACGATACATTGCACACCAAAGCAATCAGCTAATTGAGTAATCAAGTTTGGGTTAGCTAAAGCAGGGGAGTTGATTGAAATTTTATCTGCTCCATAAGTTAAAATTTGCCCAGCATCTTCAACCGTTTTTATACCACCAGCAACACAAAAGGGGATGTCAATAACTTGAGCAACTTTAGCCACCCAACTTTTATCAACCACACGCCCATCAGATGAAGCAGTGATATCATAGAAAACCAGTTCATCTGCACCTTCTTCCGCATAGCGTTTAGCTAATGGTACAATATCACCAATGATTTCGTGATTACGGAATTGCACGCCTTTAACAACTTGACCATTACGAACGTCCAAGCAAGGTATTATCCTTTTTGCCAACATGAAATTGCCTCCTGAACTGTAAATTTACCTTCTAGTAATGCCCGACCCACAATGACACCAGCAACACCACTGTCTTTTAAGTCCTTTACATCGTTCAACTGTCCGATTCCACCAGAAGCTTGAAAATCAATAGTTGGGTATTTTTTGCTAATTTCTTGATATAAGCTTATGTTAGAACCAGTTAATGTACCATCTTTTGAAATGTCAGTACAAAGGACATGTTTTAAGCCATAAGGTAAGTAATCCTCAATTACTTGTTCTAAAGTTTGCTTAGAATCTTCTTGCCAGCCATGAATAGCGACATTTTTATTGCCATATTTGTCAATACGAACATCCAATGCTAATACCAAAGATTCAGGTCCATAATTTTCAAACCATTTTTTTACTAATTTGGGATCTTTAATTGCAGTTGAACCGATAACAACTCGTGTTGCACCAGCAGAGAGAAGGGCTTTAACATCATCTTCACTGCGAATTCCTCCTCCAACTTGTACTGGAACTTGGACACCATTAATCAGTGTTTTAATTAATGTGATTTGCCGAGCTTTTGGATCTTTAGCACCTGTTAAATCAACTAAATGTAGTAATTTAGCTCCTTGCCTCTGATAGTCTTGTAATCGAGTTAAAGGATCATTACCATAATCACGTTTTTGTTCATAATCACCCTGGTGTAATCGAACCACAGTGCCATCAATTAAATCAAGAGCAGGAATAATAATAGGGTAAACTGCCATTTTTACATCTCCAAAAAGTTCTTTAGTAATTTTGCACCGGCTGAGCCAGAACGCTCTGGATGAAATTGCACACCGTAAAAGTTGTCTTTTTGTACGGCAGCTGTAAAGCTTTCGCCGTAATTGGTTTCTGCGATAGTTGATGAGCATAATGGTAAGGCGTATCCATGTACAAAGTAAAAATAAGCACCATTAGGAATATCTCGGAATAAATGGTGGCCAGCTTTAGGGTTAACTTGATTCCACCCCATATGCGGTAGTGGTAGTCCACAATCAGGAATTTCAGAGACTTTTTCGTGAATGATACCTAACGTATGGACATGCCCTTCATTACTATAATCGGCCAAAAGTTGCATACCAAGGCAGATGCCTAATACAGGTTGGGTGCAAACTTTTATCAGCTCGATTAAATTCCGTTCTTTTAACTTTTTCATTGCTGCAGATGCGGAACCCACACCCGGTAAAAAGAGTTTATCCGACTCAAGCACAATATCAGGTTCAAGACTAATAATTGGATTATAGCCTAGTCGTTGTATTGCGTATTTTACTGATGATAGATTTGCACAGCCTGTATCGAGAATGACAATTTTCATCTATAGCACTCCTTTCGAACTAGGTAATCTATCACTTTCAATTTTAATTGCTTGTTTAAGTGTTCGAGCAAACGCTTTAAATAAGCTTTCGATTCTATGATGATCATTATTTCCCAATGTTTCAATATGTAAGGTGATCCCCATAGCATAAGTTAAAGAGTAGAAGAAATGTTCTACCATTTGTGTACTCATATCTCCAACTTTAGGATCACTAAATTGTGCCGAAAATACAAGGTAAGGGCGACCAGAAATATCTATTGCACATTTTGCTAAACATTCATCCATTGGAATAACTGATGCATAGCGTGTGATTCCACGTTTATCTCCAAGAGCTTGTTTTAGCGCTTCACCTAAAGCAAGGCCAGTATCTTCAATGGTGTGATGATCATCAACATGAAGATCACCTTCAACTTGGATATTGAGTTTAATGCCACCATGAGTAGCAATTTGATCGAGCATATGGTCAAAAAAACCAATACCTGTATTAATTTGGCTACCACCTTGTCTATCTAACCAAACCTCAACTAAAATCTTAGTCTCTTTGGTGTTTCTTTCGACTTTTGCATAACGATCTGCTGTGGTTAAACGTTGAGCTATTTCGTTCCAATTAAGATTTACTGGATCATAACGTAACCCTTTTATTTGCATATTTTCTGCAAGCTGGATATCAGTGACCCTGTCACCAATTACATAGCTATTTTGTTTGTCTAAGTTGCCATTCATTAAATAAGGAAGCACCAGTTTTAGTTTAGGTTTACGGCACTCACAATTGTCCTCAGGAAAATGTGGACAAATTAAAACTTCTTCAAATCTGACGCCTTGTGATTCAAATATTTGCATCATTAAGTTATGAGGGCCATCAAATTTGGCTTGTGGATAGCTGCTGGTGCCTAAACCATCTTGATTGGTCACCATAACTAATTTATAACCAGCAGCTTGTAATTTAAGTAATGCGGGTATCACATTAGGTTCAAATTCAAGTTTTTCGAAACTATCAACTTGAAAATCGATAGGAGGTTCAACAATTAATGTTCCATCACGATCGATAAATAAATATTTTTGTAACATACTTGCTCCTATATTATGGCTTTAAGTGCTGTTATTACTGCTTCACATTCAGCTTGAGTACCAACCGAAATTCGAACAAAACCATCTTGACCAATTGATTTACTTTGGTCACGCAATATAATGCCTTCATTCCAAAGTTTATGAAATACATCCTTATTACTCTGAAATTTAACACATAAATAATTTGATTCACTAGGATAAACTTTTTCGACTATAGGCAGTGCTGAAAGATGCTTAGCCAGCTTTTCTTTTTGATTATTCAGATTGATGACATGCAATCTCATCGTATTAATACCATCTTTACTCAATGCCTGAGTGGCAATGTCAGCTACAGGTGTAGCTAATGGATATGGAGCGATCACTTTTTGTAACGCGTCGATTACTGGCTTATTAGCTAAAGTAAATCCACAACGTAAGCCGGCAAGTGCAAATGCTTTTGATAAGGTGCGTAAAATCACTAAGTGAGGAAAGTCTTTAAGCCAACTGACTACCGTTGAATTAGGCGAAAACTCAATATAAGCCTCATCAATCACAACTAGCGCTCGATCTTCGGCTATATTAAGTAATGTTTTAATATCATCTTGATTGATTAAATTACCAGTTGGATTATTTGGTGAACAAACATAGATTAATTTAACACTATCAATATTTTGCTTAATTCCTTCAAGATCAAGTTGCCAATCTGATTTGGTCGGTACAGTTTTAGTTTTTATTCCTAAAGTTTCAGCACTGACTTGATACATACCATAAGTTGGTGGACAGTAAAGTATTGTATCTGTATCAGGTTCACAAAAAGCACGCATTAATAGCTCTATCGCTTCGTCAGCACCGCGGCTAACTATCACTTGATCAGGTCGAACTCCTGCATACTGCGCATAACCATTTATTACATGTTCAGGCTGTGCTTCTGGATAACGGTTTAATGTTTGTTCTGTTAACTGATAATTGGGGGCAACAGGGTATTCATTGGCATTTAACCACACGTCACCTTTACCACCAATACGTCTGGCTGATTGATAAGGTGTCAACTTTTGTACGTTTTTTCTGACTAATTGATTAATATCCATTTTATCCACCTATTATTTATTATCAGCATTAAGTTTAGCTAAGCGAATCGTTACTGCATTTTTGTGTGCAGTCAGTTGCTCAGCTTGTGCCATTAGCTCAACTGCTGTACCTATTGCTTTCAATCCATCAGGCGTTAATTTTTGTACAGTCATCCGTTTTTGAAAATCTGGTAACCCGAGGCTTGAATAAGTTGAGGTATAACCATAAGTAGGTAATACATGATTTGTACCTGATGCATAATCGCCAGCCGATTCTGGTGACCAATCACCGATAAATATTGAACCGGCACTATTAATTTTATCAACCAGTTGATCCGCATTTTTAGTTTGAATAATTAAATGCTCAGGCCCATAACGATTGCTGATATCTACACATTCTTCTAAATCTTTGGTTACTATAAGTCGGCTTTCTTTCAACGCTTTTTCAGCAATATCTTGGCGCGAAAGTTGCGTAAGTTGTTTATCAACTTCAATCGAAACTTCCTGTGCAATCTTCTCATCAGGAGTAAGTAGTACCACTTGTGAATCCGGTCCATGTTCAGCTTGAGAAAGTAAATCAGCAGCTATAAAAGATGGATTAGCAGAACTATCGGCGATGACCAATACTTCAGAAGGGCCTGCTGGCATATCAATAGCTACGCCATCAAAACGTTGGCTTACTTGACGTTTGGCTTCAGTAACATAAGCATTACCCGGGCCAAATATTTTATCGACTTTTGGAACTGATTCGGTACCTAATGCCATTGCAGCAATCGCTTGTGCCCCACCTAGTTGATAGATTTCTGTTACACCACAAAGATCGGCAGCATATAAAATTTCGTCTGCAATTGGGGGAGGTGAGCATAAAATCACTTTACGACAACCAGCAATTTTGGCTGGAATAGCGAGCATTAAAACAGTCGATAATAAAGGAGCAGAACCACCAGGTATATAAAGACCAACTGAATCAATAGGTCTGGTCACTGATTGGCATTGAATACCTGGCATAGTTTCAACTGTTATGGTTGGTCTCACTTGTGCTTGATGGAATTTTTTAATATTGCTCACAGCTAATTGCATTGCCTGTTTTAAATCCGTTGTGACACGACTAATTGCTGTTTTTATCTCATCTTCAGTTAATTTAATTTGATTGGTTTGAGTTTTATCATATTTACTACTCAATGCTTTGAGGGCTTGGTCACCATTTTGTTTAACCTGTGTCAAAATATCTTTAACCACTTGGCTAATAGAATCTGAGGCAGCAATTGCCGGGCGAGTTAATAATTCTGCTTGCTGTTCTTTAGAACAATTTTGCCAATAAGAAAGCTTCATTTGATTACTCCATCATTTTTTCAATTGGTAATACAAGGATTGAACTAGCACCTAATGCTTTTAGTTTTTCCATGGTTTCCCAGAATAATGACTCAGTGCTAACCATGTGTAATGCTACCCGATTTTGCTCACCGGTTAATGGTAAAATAGTTGGATTTTCTGCACCAGGTAATAGCGAAACAACTTGATCTAAAACTGCTGTTGGAGCGTGAAGCATAATATATTTAGATTCACGAGCTTGAATTACACCTTGAATTCGAGTCATCACTTTATCGATTAGGGCTTGTTTAGTGCAGGACATTTCACCTTCACGTTGAATTAAGCATGCTTTCGATTTATAAATGACTTCTATTTCTTGTAAACCATTGGCCTCAAGAGTTGCACCACTTGATACCAAATCACAAATTACATCAGCTAAACCAGCTCGAGGAGCCACTTCAACAGAACCATTAAGCAAACAAGTTTTAAAACTTACATTATATTGAGAGAGATAACGGCGGAGTAGGTGAGGATAAGTTGTTGCTACACGCAAATTATTTAAGCACTCAGGACCTGTATAGTTAAAGTCACGAGGGGCGGCAATAGATAAACGACATCCTCCAAAATCAAGTCTACGTAATTTTTTATATTGTGGATTATAACCTTCAGCTTGCCTATCTAGAACTTCTTCTTCTAAAACATTTTCGCCTACAATACCAATATCAACTACGCCATCAATCACAAGGCCTGGTATATCGTCATCACGAACGCGTAAAATATCAATTGGCATATTTTCAGCGAAAGCAATTAGACGTTGCTCTTGTAGATTAATTTTAATACCACACTGAGCTAGTAATTTTTTTGACTCATCACTTAAACGTCCTGATTTTTGCATTGCTATACGTAAACGTGAATTATCCAACATGTTATTCTCCCTAAATAAAATTATTAACCACAAACAAAAAAACCCTCGGAAGTTTGATCTTCCGAGGGTTCTCTATTTGCTTTTGCGAAATCACCGGAAGACCATTTGTCTTCCAGCACCAATCGCCCGAAGACTATTCAGGAATGATGGTGATGATGGTGTTTAGTCATACAAAAACAATTCATAAAGATTAAAACCTTTAAATTTAACTGTTGTACAAAATATAACAGAAACGATTAATGAGCAATAGCTTTTTGTTAATTTATTGAAATAAATTGTAAGCAAGCGATTATTATTAACCATAATGACTTATCAAATATAAATATTTAATCATTTATTTTTACGATTAATTATAAGATTTGTTTTAACTTATGGCTGACTTTATAACGACTATAATCAGCAATTTTATTTAAGAAGTTCTCTAAACTATTATTTTCAAAGTGGCAGACAATCATATAACAACCATCACCAGTAATTTTGTAAAATTCGGAAACCTCATCAAAAGATTTTACTAACTTTTCAAACGATTCAAATTGATTTGAATTCATATAAATAGTAATAAATTGTAATTGAGATTTTTGCTCTTTAATGGTGAATTTTTCGATAATATGATTATTTAATAACTCTTGCACACGTTGACCAACTGCTTGGCTTGACAAGAATACTTTCTCTCCAATCTCTCGCCAAGATTGACGACTATTCTCTTTTAACTCATTTAATATAGAGCGATCTTTTTTATCCATATTTTCATTTTGAAAGCGAACTGCTGTTAATTCCTTCAATTTACTATGTTATTTAAAAGTTAATACCTGCAGAATAATAACATAAAACATGATAAAGGAGAGCAAAATGACGCAAGCATTAATAATTATTGATGTGCAAAATGATTATTTCCCTGAGGGAAAATACCCATTAAATAATACCGAACAGACGTTGAAATATATTTTAAAGTTACAAAATTATTTCCGTCAAAAGCAATTGCCGATTATTTATATACAGCACGTTAATCAAGATGTTAATGCCGCTTTTTTTGTAAAAAATAGCTACGGAAGTCAGTTACATTCTAAATTACTTCCTCTTGAAGAGCATAATGAATTTATTGTTCAAAAAGCATATCCAAATAGCTTTTACCAAACTCATTTACAACAGAAGTTAGAGCAATTAGGTATATCACAATTAGTGATTTGTGGAATGATGAGTCACATGTGTGTTGATTCCACTACACGCTGCGCATTTGAACTAAATTATCAACCAATTTTGATTCATGATGCTTGTACTACTCGTGATCTTAACTTTAATGACAATATAATTGCTTCACAAATAGTTCATGATAGTTTTATGTCTGCATTAATGCGATTTGCAACAGTAAAGAAGTGTGAATCATTTATACAAAAAATTTAATGAAGTGAAATAAATAAAACACTATTTTAAACTTTAATAATTGAAGTAAATATTCTTATTTTTGACATTAATATTTATCTGTGATAATACTGGCTAATTAAAAATAATTTAATATTAATTAGTATTTTATAGGTGTTTTACATGTTTCAATCCATTGATGTGCATCATGTAGCAAGAGAGGTTATTATATTATTATTCTTGTTGCCAATCTTTTATTTCTTTTATGTTTTTTCATTCATAACTATCTTTGTAAGAATGAATCGAATTATTAGAGCAATTCTAGCAACTATAATTTTGGCTTTAACTGTTTATATTTCAATCAATGCTAATTTGGAGTTTTTTATATTTTTTCTTTCAGCCATTGTTTTTCCGCTAATAATTCGTTTTTGCCAATCAGAAACAAAAAAATATTTTGGTTCAAGAAATAAATTAGCTTCTCTATTCAGTTATATATTATTACCATTATTTTGTACTTTCTTTTGGCCGACTTATTTAATCATAGTACCTGGCGTGACTAAGTATTTAGAAAATAGACCAAGTAGCGAGTGCAAAAAAAATGGACGTTTAGTTGAACTGTCTAAAGATGCAATCTTACGTATTTATCCTAATTCTAAATATTCACCATTTTGGGTTATTGAAGGATATAATAGTGCTAATGTTTCAGAAAGAAAATTTTGCGAGAAGTTTTCTAATGATGTAGCTCATAAAATTGATAAAATTAGTGATATTAGAATTGACTCGAGTGATATTTGCCTTCATCCAACATCCAAAGCATTAACTGCTTATTGCAATAATATAAAAAATGAAAATTTACAATTTAACAATTTAGATATTGATTTTTTTAGAACTAATAAGAATAGCTCTGATGACAGTTCATTTAAAATATTTCAAGAAAACTTAGAGTATGCAAAAAGTAAAGAAAACTGTGATTATTGTTATAATAAATTTATAGAGAGTAATCAATTTGACAATAATATAGTTCTGTATAGATTTAAAAATAATAATATTCTAATTGTTCCCCAACCAAATTGGTTACCTATTCAATCTGAACCATTAGTAATTAAATGTTCAATTGATAAGGATTTTGGATGTCATTATATTTATGAATATAAAGGGGATTTTAAAGTATCACTTCACTATGAATTTATTAATCATGATAATAAAGCCAATTATGGAGAGGAACCCATTTACAACCAAGAGTTCATTGATAAATATTTAGAAGGCGCTCAAAAAGCCGCTTTAGTAGTTGAAGATTTTATTGAGAGTCTAAGTGACAAGCAAGATATGGTGGATTGAGACTTTAGTTAAATAGTTTCAAATTACTTGCCGATTGATGTTAGTTTATATTTTAAGGATTGATTTCAGATAAAGCTTTCAATGCTTAGATAAATTTACCCAGAATATACATATTTAGTTTTCTTATTATTAATAAATAAACAATCAAAAAATTGTAGCGTAATATGTTTAATAAAATAGATCATATAAACATAACTGGTTTAAATAAAATATAATTATCTGAATGTTAAGATAGGG
The DNA here is from genome assembly GCF_026536985.1 of Gilliamella sp. B2772. Classification (NCBI taxonomy): domain Bacteria; kingdom Pseudomonadati; phylum Pseudomonadota; class Gammaproteobacteria; order Orbales; family Orbaceae; genus Gilliamella; species Gilliamella sp. B2772. The sequence continues at coordinate 404,913 of NZ_JAFNNB010000001.1, forward strand.
AAGAGTAATAAACAATATCGATAGGAAAACTAAGCCATTATTAAAACTAGATTGAACTATTTATTTAAGCGATAAATCAAAGTTAGAGGAAAGGTAATCATTTTTACCTTTCCTAGAAATTTAACATATTATGACTCGATAATTTGTGGATATTTTTTACCAGATAGAACACTAAATCTGCCGGTTCCAAGCAATGAAAGACTAAAAGCAGTTAAAGACATAAATGCTGGATATTCCCAACCACCACCTGGATTAGTAAATGACCAACCATTAGCCCAATGCACAATAGTTATTATTGCTAGTTGAAAAAAGGCAATTAATGCAACAGCGCGAGTTAGAATACCTAATAGCAACAATGCACCGCCACCAATTTCAAAAACGATTACAATATAAGAAAAGAACCCAGGAAAACCAAGAGTGTGAAAATACTCTGCGGTACCTTCTGGTGTTAGAACAAGTAATTTAGTAAAACCATGGGCTAAAAACATCATACCTAAAGCAATTCGTAATACGAAAGCAGCTACATCAGTTTGATATTCTTTCATTGTGTGTTTCCTATATTAAGTTAACAAAATAATAAAAATCTTACATATCTATTACTTATTTGAAACATAGGATACTGCATGTGAGATTGTCTCACAGTTAACAATCAATAGTAAAGGAACATTAAAATATTAAAGTTCTTCTTATCAATATGAATTAGTACTATTAATTGCGATAAAATAGCGGTGCGACTAATGTCGCACCGGTATTACTTACTTATTGTTGGTGTCGAATAGAATTGGTATTTAAATTTGTTTGCCTAAATTATGTTTCTAAACATTCAAATTTTATTGGGTAACATTATATATCAAAAATGAGACTTTAGTCTCATTTTTTTAAAATATTTCACAATTAATAATTTATTATTTAAAATGAAATAAATGGCGTAAAATTAATATAAGTCAAAAAACACTGTTATGAACAAATCTGAAACTAGTTCTTTGAACAACTTTACAAGTCTTAAAAAAAAGAATTATGAGCGACTATTAGAGATTGCTTTGGACTCATTAGAAAATGGAATTGAACCTACGATTACTGAGTTAGCTGATAAATCAGGAATCTCAAGATCGACTGCTTATCGCTATTTTCCAACACAAAATGATCTGATATCGGCAGTGGTTAATCGTTCACTTGATCCTATTTTACAATGGCATACAGACGAACAAAATATAAGCCAAAGAGTTAATGAATTCATATCGTTTGCTTATACTGAAATGATAAAACATGAAGGTGCTATAAGAGCGACGATGCGATTATCTTTGCAACAATGGGCGAATGAGCGTTCTAAATCAGCACCTAATACAACAAAACGAGTACGGGAAAATCGTAAAGAGGTAATTTCGAAATTATTACAACCGTTACAATCACAGCTTAGTGAAGAGCAATATAATAAAGTCATTTATACCATATCAATCATCTGTGGTTCGCAAATAACGGTTTTAAAAGATGTTTGGAATTTAGATGATTCATATATTATATCGCTTTCTCAATGGATAGCTAACGCTATCATTAATCAAGCGAAAAATGATGCTAACACTTAACGTGTTTTTTCCTATTCCTTTCTAAGTTTTTAAAACGAAAAATCATTCAAAACACTGCCATATTAGACAGTGTCTTTCTTTTATAACTATAAATTTAAGAAACAGATATTTTTTTAATGGTATTGAATTGGTTGTTGGTTTTGTTCATCGTGAACTAAAAACAAACAGGTATTGCTGGTTAAAACGGCTTGTTGTAAACGCAGTTTATCTTGCTCATTAAGATCATTAACACATGCAACTACATAACTACAGGTTTTACTTTGTAATGCTTTCTCAATAGTAGATACTAAATTTTCATTATTCAAATTAGCTAAATGAACAACTTTTTCTTTATCTAGTCCAGCAGTATTCACCCATGAACGTTTTAGCATCGGACGATCTGATAGCCATAATTGCCATTTTTTCTCTTTATTAAATGAACGTAATAAAGGTCGCTGTTGTTGTAACACCTGTTGAAAGGGTGTTTCAAAATTGATAGCCATAAGTTGTGGTGAAGAATGTTCAATAAGCATAAAAACCTCGATACTGTTTACATATACAGTGTATATTAATACAGTAATTTGAGGTTGTAAATACTATTTGTGATCATTTTTTATATTGTTTTGGGTTAATATACCTTCATGAACGAAAAAATTGATAGGTAAAAAAGCCTAAAAATGTCATTAAAACTGAGCCAGTAACATGAACAGCAATGGTCGCTAATCCCCAACCAATACGACCTTCTTGAAGAAAGTTAACAATTTCAGCTGAAAACGTTGAAAAAGTAGATAACCCACCACAAAAACCAGTAATTATCAGCAATCGCCACTCAGCAGAAAGATTTGCATGATTAAAAAAAGCAATTGCAAAACCAATAATATAACCAGCGATCAAATTAGAAAATAATGTACCTAAAGGAATAGCAAAAGCAATGACATTTAATTTTAACGATAAGAACCAGCGAAGCAATCCTCCGAAAACTGAACCGATTGAAATAGCTAAAATAAGTTTCAACATAAATGGGTAACCTTTAAATCATAAATTAAATCCGATCATATCAGTAGAGCATCCAATTGGATATCTTTTTGAAGATAAAATCATTCATTTATTAAATATTCGATTTCAATCGTTATTATTTTTTACTGGTTTGCGCTAAAATATTTAGCTAAATGATTAAATATAAAGGTTATGATAATGTTTACAGGAATCGTACAAGGTGTTGGTCAGATTATTTGTATCACAGATCGAGACAAATTAAGAACCTATAAAGTCAAACTTCCACACAACTTAACAAATAATATCGAAATCGGGGCATCAATAGCAAATGATGGCTGTTGCTTAACCGTAACCGGAATTGAAAATGATTGCGTAACCTTTGACATTATGCAAGAAACCCTTGCTTTAACTACTCTCGGCCATAAGAAGCAAAATGACTTTGTTAATATTGAACGAAGTGCTAAATATGGTGATGAAATTGGTGGGCATGTAATGTCTGGACATGTCTCTTGTACTGCAACCATTATCGATATCCAAAAAACAGCTACCAACTGTCAAATGACCTTAGCTATGCCTGAAAAATTTATGAAATATGTGCTATATAAAGGCTTTATTGGTATAGACGGCGCAAGTTTAACCGTTGGTGAGGTTAAAGATAACCATTTTAACATTCACCTGATCCCAGAAACCTTATCGATTACTACTCTGGATACCAAAAAAGTAGGGGATAGTGTTAATATCGAAATTGATTCACAAACTCAAGCTATTGTCGATACGGTTGAACGCGTATTAACAAAATAAATGATTGAGCACAAAAGATTATTTAATAATGGTTTATTGCAAAAAATAGACTTTTTATTGAAATAAAAGCAAACTATTAAAAGCATCAAACCATTATTATTGAATTAACTTATAACATAAGTTATTACAAACATTTATCTCTCTATATAAAATAAACTCAGCTCAGCTATTTAATAGGATGAAAATATTAAAGGTATGCTTTACTATCTGAAATGAATCATTCAAATAATCATCATTCTTAATTTATTCATTAAAAAGAGATATAAAATAGTAATTTCATGTCAAATGACTAAATGTATTACCTCATTATTAAGACCTTTATAATCATCTAGATTAAGAAAAATACCCCACTTTAAGATTGCTATTTACGCACTCAGACTTTTCAACATTGGTTATTATCACATTGGATTCCAGATTAATCTGGAAAAAAATGTAATCGTCTTATTTATTTATCTAACTATACTTTAAATCATCATGAAGGTATTACATACAGAAAAAGGAGTTGAGTAATGGAAAGACAGATCAAATTACTTAAACTACTTTTTAGCCAGTCAGAATTTAAACCGGCTGCTTTTTTTAGTTCAAAATTATTAATTTCAACTAAAACCGTATATTGCGATATTGAGAAACTAAACGAACGTTTAAAAACGATACCGAATATGGATATTCGAATCGAAAAGTCACCTCGTAAAGGATTAATTTTATTAGGTCAAAAAACGGATATTGAAACAATAATTAATTACTTAGAACAAAAAAATAGTCACAGCTATTTTAATAAAAAATCACGGCGATTAAGTCCTGAATACCGTCGCTTAGATATTGTTAAACGATGTTTATTAAATAGTGAAAACGTATCACTTGAGCAATTATCTTTTGACTATTTAGTCAGTAAAACATCATTACACAAAGATATCGAATTTATTAATCGTGCGCTTGAGCAAGAAAATATCGTATTAACCGTCACTCATAAAGGAATTCATGTTGACGGTAATGAAAATCAAATACAACGAGCGATTAAACATTTTCTCTCCTTATATATTCACAAACAAGATGACTATTATCTAAATCAATTGATGAAATCCTTTATTGGGGATGATTCGTTTGAACAGATAAATCGATTACTGTTTGAACGTTTTGAATCGGTCGTTGCACAATCTACTGAGCATTATCTATCTTCGCTACTGATATCAATTACCATACAACTTAAGAGATTGTGTTTGGGATATTCAATTCCTGAAGAAAATGATTTTTTATTTAATCATATTCGATATATGCAATCCTACTTAATTGCCTCGGAATTGGCAAAAACACTTGAGTCAACTTTTCAGGTGGCGTTTCCAACTAATGATATTAAATATTTAAGCAAACTATTTTTTGCTCATCGAATCATTGATGAAAATATCATTGTTGATGACAGTTTTTATGAACAAATCATCTTTAGGATCATAAAAAAAATTGGTGACATTGAGAATGTAGATTTAACGGGTGATAGTAAATTGTTTCACTCTTTATTGTCACATTTTCCATCGATGATTACTCGTTTGCAAAAGAAAATCCGTATTATAAATCCAATATTAGATGAGATAAAACAAGAATATTCCAAATTATTTAGTGTGTTATGGTATGCACTTTCAGACTTAGAACGTAAATTTGACATCCATTTAAATGATCATGAAATCTCATTTTTATTGATTCATTTTCAAATAGCTTTAGATAAAGCCGCGGATGCAAATAATATTGTTATTATTTGCCAATATGGATGCTCATCATCAAATTTAATTTTAAATAAAGTACGAAAACTTTTACCGTCGAAAGATAATATCGAAGTCTATTCTGTTTCAAAATTAAATTCGACCAAACTTAGTAATGTCGATTTAATCATCACTACACTTGATATCAACAACATTAATAAACCCATTGTCAAAATATCGTCATTATTAAACAATCAAGATTACCAAAATATTATCCAAGCTTACGCCAACTATGTTCTTAATAAACAACCCGATTTTTCAGACAATTACTATCCAACAACAGCTAAATTCGTTAAAGCAGATTTAATTGAATTAAACGTTGATATTCAACACAAAAATGAATGCCTTAACTTACTGATAAATAAGCTTGAAGAGAAAGGATTTGTAACTAAAAACTATCGTGATTCAGTGTTATATCGTGAAGAAATCGGTGATACCTCGATTGAAAACGGGATCGCTTTACCACATGGTTCACCAATGTTCGTCCTTAAATCAAGCATATCAATCATGACATTAAAACAACCGATCAAATGGGGCATGATTGATGTCAGCATCATTATCATGGTTAGTCTTTCCGAGAACAACATTAATAGTATTAATGACGTTTTCACTGAAATTTATGAAATAGTCTCGAATAAACAGGCAATTTCATCCTTAAAAAATCTCACAAACTTTAAACAACTTAAACTATTTTTGGACAATCAAAGAGGAATCAAGAATGTACTTTGATCAGCATTTATGCCTATTCAATATTGAGGCAAAAACTAAAGAAGAGATCTTAACAACAATGGCACAAATGTTATTTTCACATGGAATTGTTAAACAAGACTATTTAGATGGAATTTTGCAAAGAGAAAAACAATATCCAACAGGATTATTAATTAATTCCGTCGGTTTTGCCATACCACACACTGATTCTTCAAAAGTTAATCAGTCACAAATTTGCTTTGCATCCCTAAAAAATCCAATCATTTTTTCTGGTATGACTGATGATAAAGAACAAATCCCAGTCAAATTCATTTTTATGCTAGCAATGAAGCAGCCACATGAGCAAATTGAAAATTTACAGAACCTTATTGGCTTATTTCAAAATGATGAGCAAATAAAATTATTAGAAAAGTGTCAATCAATTAACGAATTTACCACTATTTTAAATACCGCAGGCGTTAAATAGGGTTGATTAATTTTATCAAGGAGTTACAAATGGATAGTGTCATTAATATTTTTCAATGGTTAATAGATCTTGGTGGAGTGGTTTTTTTACCAATCATCATTTTTATCATAGCCTTATTTTTTAGAGTCAGTTTTTCCAAAGCGATAATGTCGGGTATTACAGTCGGTATCGGTATCGTTGGTCTTGGATTAGTTATCGGTTTACTATCTGACACTTTAGGTGTTGCCATCCAAAAAATGGGTGAACAGTATGGAACATCATTAAGTATTATGGATATTGGTTGTGGAGTAGGTGGGCCATTGGCATTCTCAACGACATTGGGGTTATTGCTAATTCCAGCATCATTAATTATCAATTTCTTATTTATCTCACTCGGTTGGACTCGAACGTTAAATGTCGATATCTGGAATTTCTGGTTTGCGATTTTCCTAGGTTTAGTGGCATATTCAGTCACAGGTGAATATTGGGTTGGTATCATTGGCTGTATAACTGCAGTAATGTTGCAATGGTTTTTAGCCGATCTATTACAGAAACCAATAAGCTCATTTTTTGGTTATCCTGGCATTGCTATTACTCACCTCATGGCATTATCGGGTGCAATTGTCGCAATCCCATTAAATTGGATCTTTGACCGAATTCCAGGTTTAAATAAATTAAATGCCGATTCAGAAACGCTAACCAAACGTTTTGGTATCTTTGGTGATACTGTTGTTATCGGATTAATCATCGGTATTGTTGTAGGGATTTTAGCCAATTATGATGTTCCAAAAATTGGTCAGCTAGGTATTTCAACTGCTGCAATCATGAAAATTATGCCAAAAATGGTTGCAATGTTTATGGAAGGCTTACTTCCTGTTGCTGACGCTGCGCGTGAATTTACTAGCAAAAAACTTAATGGAAAACAAGTAAACATCGGAATGGATGCCGCGTTAACTGTTGGTCATCCTGCGGTAATGGCAACTGCGTTAATCATGGTGCCAGTATCATTACTACTTGCTTTGATCTTACCGGGTAACAAAGTACTACCTTTTGGTGATTTAGCCTTCTATGCATTTGGCATCTGCTTAATGGTACCGTTTTTTAAAGGTAATATTATTCGTTCAATCCTTGGTGGCACCATTTACCTAGTTATCTGCCTATATATGGCAACTTGGCTTGCACCAGTCATCACTGATGTATTCCATCTAGCTAATTATGATGTAGGTACAGCTGGTATTGTTACTGTAATTTTATGTGGATTATGGCCTGTAACACTATTTGTACTGTTATTAACCCATATCGGATACCTTGGCTTAATTGGTTTAGCTCTCGTAATCCTTTGCTTGCTTATCTATATTAACAAAATCAAAAAAATTGAAATGTATTAAAAGGAAATAGTCATATGAAAAATTTACTCATAATGTGTGGTGCAGGTCATGCAACTTCAACTATTGCAGTAAGCAAAGTCACTAAATGGCTTAGTGATGAAAAATTAACAGATCAAGTGAAAATTTATCAATCTAAAATTGCTGATGAACTTAATAAAATCGACTCTTATGACGTTGTGGTGAGTACCACCATCGTACCAGATTCAATTAAGGCTAAAGTCATCAACGGTTTACCATTACTTACTGGTGTAGGATTGAATGAGTTTTTTGCAGAGTTAAAAAAACGTTTAGCTATTTAATTAAAAAGCATCATTAAGTATTTATAACGACCGCCTCATTGACTTTCGTTAACTGAAATAACAAAGTTAATGAGGCTGCAATAAGGAATAAAGCAATATGAAAATTATTCATCATGCCATTGAAATCAATACTGTTGCTGGCAGACACTCTTACCATGATATTACTGAAGAATTAAATCAATTTGTTAAGCAATCCAATATCGAAAATGGTCAGTTAACCATAGCTACCACACATACAACTTGCTCACTATTTTTTGAAGAGTGTATGCATGACACTAATTTTTTTGGGGATGAGTTTCTTCATGTCGATATCAACAATACCTTAGAAAAAATTGTACCACGCATGACCAGTGAAAATCAGTACAACAGCCCTGGTCCAAAGCATGTTGAATTTGGTTTAGGACTTAGTGATCCCAATTATCCAGCAGAAAAATGGGTGATGCTAAATACAGATGCTCATATCAAATCATCACTTTTTGGTGATTTCTCATTGGTGTTGATCATTAAAGATGGTTTGCCACTATTAGGGCAATTAGGAAAAATCTATTTTGTTGACTGGGATGCGCTACGTGAACGAAAACGTAATGTCAATTTTATGTTGATGGGCTGTTAATAAGAGGGAATAATTATGATACTGTCTCCATCACTATTTAATTCTGATCTTTATCAGATTAAAGAAAACTTGGAAAAATTTAAATCATTGGGTATTCGTCAATTACATATTGACGTGATGGATAATCACTATGTACCAAATCTTGGTTTTAATGCAAGCTTTGTCAAAAATTTAAAAACACATACTGATTTCATTTTAGATTGTCATCTTATGGTCGAGAAGCCTGAGTTAGCCATAGCAGATTTTATTGATGCTAAAGCTGATATTATCACCTTTCATTACGAAGCAACGGCCCATCACTCATTCATTATCAACAAAATAAAAAGTAACAATATCAAAGCTGGAATAGCTATAAATCCAAGCACACCGGTTGAAAACCTAAAATTATTATTACCTTTTATCGATTTAGTATTAGTTATGACTGTTAATCCGGGGCAAAAAAATGAAAGCTTTTTACCTTTTACCTTACAAAAAATTGAACAATTAACCCGTGAAAAGCAAAAAGGTAATTATCATTACGACATCCAAGTTGATGGCAATATTACCGACCAAACTATATCACCATGCATTGCCGCTGGAGCAAATAGCATTGTATCGGGTGGATTCATCTTTAAAAATAATGCCATAGAAAGCAATATTGAAAAATTAAAAATGGCAATAAAATAGGAATAAAACAGTGACTATCAAAAATGTACTTAGCAATATATTGACAGAAATATCGGCTCAGCAAGGTAATTTAAATGAAGATCAACTTCAGGAATTTAAAAACGCTATTATTTCCGCAAAACATATCTTTTTAGCAGGAACCGGCCGATCAGGATTAATGATTAGTGCATTTGCTAATCGATTAATGCATTTAGGTTTAAATGTGAGTTTAATAACTGAAATCAGCAAACCTAAAGCAAATGTTGGTGATTTATTGATTTTAGGATCTAATTCTGGGGAAACTAAAAGCCTCATCGCTTATGCTAATCAAGCAAAAGCAATCGGTGTTAAAATAATCCTATTTACCACCAACAACAACTCAAGTTTAGCAAAACTAGCTGATAACATTGTTGCAATTCCAATCAATGTTGTTCAATTAAATCAACCTATGGGCAGTACCTTTGAACAACTATCTCTGCTGACTTATGACAGCATCATTTATAGTCTAATGGACGATTTAAATCAAACGCCAGAATCAATGAAAAATCGACATGCCAATATTGAATAGCATTGAATCTAAAAAACTCCAAGTCTCAAACCTAAATTAGTGATGGATGCTTTTGGAGGCAAGTCCATTGCATCTACACTATATGGGATAGTTAACATTATAGCATTTAATATTTTTATAAAATTTTGAGGAACGGGGTTTTTTGATTCAAAAAAAGTTGAGGAGCGGGGTTTTTGAGGGGATGAGAATGCAAATAGCTCTTAAAAAGTTAAACCGCCATTAATTTATTTATTCAATTAACAGCGATTTTATTCCTTACAGATTGAATCACTATTTAATGCTTTTTAAATAGTCAGCAATTTCTGCAATATCTTTAGGTGTAGTTTGGCAGCATCCGCCAATCAATTTAGCACCTAATTTTAACCAAGTTGGTAATTGGTTTTTGAAAGTACAGTTGTGTTGGTGATTTTTATGCCATTGTTTGGTGGTTGGATCATACTGTTCACCTGAGTTTGGATAAACAATCAAAGGTTTTCTAGTTAAGGTTTGTAATACGGTTAATGCGGCAGTTACTTCTTCTAAGGCAATGCAATTAATACCAACACTAACCACTTGATCAACGTTATTTAGATAATCGATCACTTCTTTTAGCGGGGTACCATCGCTAAGGTGATTAGCATCTTTTAAGGTAAATGAGAACCATGCTGTCATTGTTGGATACTGTTTCAGTACTTTAACAATCGCTTTAATTTCAGCAAAATTGGGTAAGGTTTCGCAAGCTAGGATATCGGCTTTTGCATCGATTAGTGCTTGTATTCGGATCTGATGAAACTCGATAAATTCTTTTTCACTTAATTGGTAGTTGCCTGTGTATTCTGAACCATCGGCTAAATAAGCACCATAAGGACCAACTGAACCAGCTATAAATAGTGGTTTATTTTTACCAATCTGAGTTAAATATTGCTCTTTTGCTTGTTGAGCCAGCTCGACACTTTTTTTGATAAGCTTTATAGATTCATCTAAAGATATCCCTTTTTTAGCGAACCCTAAAGGTGATGCCTGATAGCTGGCTGTGGTTGCACAATCTGCACCAGCTTTAAAGTAGTCATAATGAACTTGCCTAATCAGATCGGGTTGTTCTATTAATACTTTGGCTGACCACAAACTATCATTAAGATCACAGCCACGGCGCTGTAACTCACTAGCTAAAGCACCGTCAATTATAATATTTTGGTTGAATGATATTGGATTAAACATTATCGGTTTACTCGTTGTTGATAAGCTCGGGTAACATGATAGGCAATATAGCAAAACACCACAAATGGAATACCACAATAAAGCGCGATGCGCTGTTCTGGATCGAATGCCAAACCAACACAAGCAACTAAGCATAGAATAAAGCCTAAAATTGGTACTAATGGGTATAAAGGTGCTTTATATTTGAGACCTTCAATGTCAGAAGATGAAAGTTGTTTTCTAAAAAAGTAATGAGAAGCACAAATACTTAACCAAACCGCCACCACAGCAAATCCAGAAATCGCGGTTAGGCCGACAAACACCGTATCTGGGGCGATGACACTAGAAAACAGCGCTAATAAACCGCCAATCATACTAACGGCAATAGCTGTGGTTGGAATACCTTTTTTATTTAGTTTACTAAAGTATTTAGGTAATGTACCTTGATTGGATAATGACCATAACATCCGACCAGAAGCATATAGACCAGAATTAGCGGCGGATAGAATAGCGGTTAAAATAACAAAATTCATAATATCAGCCGAATAGGGGATACCAATACTTTCGAACACTTCAACAAATGGACTTTTGATTACACCAGCTTGCTCCATTGGTAGTAGCGCTGCTAATACAAAAATTGTACCGACGAAAAAGATGATTAATCTGAAAATAGTGGTTTTAATCGCTAATGGAATTGATTTTTCAGGCTGATGGGTTTCACCAGCAGCTATACCAATAAGTTCGGTTCCAGAAAAAGCAAAATTAACTGATACCATGGTCATAATTATTGGCGTAATACCATTTGGAAACCAGCCATGCTCGGTAATATTATGTAAAAATGGAGCTGGCATATCATTTTTCATCGGAATTATGCCAAAAATAGCTGCGCTTCCGGCAATGATAAATACTACGATAGTGATGACTTTTATTATCGAAAACCAAAACTCACTTTCGGCAAAAAATTGAGCGGTAATCATATTCAACATAAAAATGACTATGCAAAACACTAAACACCACTGCCATACTGAAACTTGCGGAAACCAATATTGCATACACAATCCGGCAGCGGTAAAGCTTGATCCTAATGCGACAGTCCAAGTTAACCAATAAAGCCAGGCTACCGTATAGCCTGTAGCAGGGCTAATAAATCGTGATGCATAGGTATGAAAGGCACCTGTTTCAGGCATAGCCACAGCAAGTTCACCTAAACATAACATGACAAGATAAACAACTAATGCGCCAATTAAATAGGCAATGATTGCTCCAATTGCCCCAGCAGTGGCAATAATATAACCGGTATTAAAAAATAGACCGGTCCCAATTACACCACCTAAAGATAGCATAATTAAATGCCGAGTTTTCATGGTGCGTTTAAATTGATTTTCATTACTAACAGAAGAATGTTTATTCATAAAATTTATTTTCAGTTAAAGTAAAAGAATTCATAATTCTAAGTAAGTTGAATTATGATTTAAATATTCATCTATCATTGTTTAAACAAATACTTCATTTTGTGATTTGATATAACTAATCAAATAATATGTATCGGATTTACAAATAAATTGTTTATTGAAGCTATCCCGCCAAAAGGTGGCGGGATAAATTAGTGATAAAGAGTTTAACTTTTAAAAATGGTTTTGAAGCTCTTGAAAACTCATTTTTTTGCCATTAAGGTTGAATTGACCACTTTGTTTAGTGTATTCAATTTCAGTGAATATACCTTCCACATCTCCTTTTTTAAATAAAATTGCTGGATATGGAGATCTATTAAAAGATCTTTCAACGATGAATTGCATTTGTTTAGCATCAGACTCAAATTGTTGTTCAGAAATATTTTCATTTTCTGGATTATCAAATTGAGTCTTAATACGTGCTATAACTTTGTATGGTGCATCAAGATTTACTTTAAATTGGTTAAGTTGATCGATATTTTGAGCCAATCTGAAACTTGACATTATAGTGAAATCAGAAACATCAAAAAATGCGCTGTAGTTAAAATCACCGGCTGCATTGTGCCAATTGACTTTTTTGATGTTTATTTTGGTATTAGGTGAACTATGTTTAATTTTAGCTAAAAACGGCGCTGCTTCCGGGTAAATTTCTAAAAAAGATTTATCTAATCCTTCAAAATCAAATTCAAACGAACCATTACCAATGTCTTGTTTACCATATTTAAATGAATCAATCTTGAATGCAAAATCACCATTTAAACCACTCTCTTTAGCTTCTAACACATAATTCCAAGCTAAATTTTTCAGAGAAATTTCAGGTGTATTGTTAACAGATTCAAAATTAAAATAGAAATCATCAACGCTAGCATTTAAAGTATATTTGTTTTGAAAATCTGCATCATTAACAACTTTTAAATTGGTTATTTTTAATTGATTATCTGCATCATGTTGATAATTAATTTTACTTGCTTCAATCGAAATTGATGGGGCAACAAAATTAATGTTTCCTGAAGCACGCCAATTTATCTCACCAAGATCAAGTTTACCATCAGCATCTTCAACTCCGATATCTTTCAAATCAAGTACAATTGGTTGAGTTGATATGTTATAGTCTATGAAGTCAGAGTAAGACAGGCTTACATGACCTTTCATAAATGGCTGATTACCCGCTTTTTTCCATAAATCAGGATTAAATTGCTCACTATTTTGAAATTCAATCCAAGCTTGTTGAGGTGTGAATACACCATTTTTTAACGCTTCAATTGGAAAAGGACCATGATGAATAATCACATCATCATCGTATAATACAACTGTTTTTGAATTTTCAATGTTTGTTACAGCTAATTTTATGTGTGTTTTAGTTGAGAAGAGGCTTTTTTCGTCATTTGTATGCGTGATTTGTACCTCAAAATTATCCTGTAAGCTATTAACTTCTTGGGTTAAATTTTTTAATGTGCTATCAAGACCATTTTCAATTACATTTCCGGTATACCATGCAGTACCAACATACCCCAAACCTAATATTGCAATAACACCAACTGCTAATTTTGTTTTCTTCATTTTTACTCTCTTAATTTCTATTACTTGTTAGTTACTTTTCTAAAATTAATAATTTTTACTGCTTTTTACTTCGGGTTTAAGACTAATTGGGTTTTAATTCATTATTATTTTAATAGTTCCAATACATCACTTTTATTATAAATTTTTCCATTAATATTAACATCATTGCTATCTTGAAGTATATCAATAAATAAACCTTGCTCTCCGTCTTTACTAAAGGTAAATAATGGCGAATCATTAGACATATGTGCCAATATGTCTTGGACTATTTTTTTAGATTTATTAAATTGATCCTCTGTTATACCACTATTATTAGGAGAATAATATTGAGCAAATGTACGCGCTAGTACGTTAAGCGGGGCGTTCACGTGTAATGTAAAGTTATTGATGTTATCTAACGGATCGTTAATTATATAAATTTTATTAAGATTAGTAACATCAAGTAAACCTTTGATATTGATGTCACCATTATCATTATGTAAATTTAATTTTTTTAACTCAAATCGACTATTGATAGGTTGATTATATTGAGTATCTTCATCGATAAACGCTGCACCAAATTCCGCCTTATCTAACCCTTGATAATCAATATTTATTTCTGCTTTTCCTAACTCTTGTTGTCCATATAAGATCGAGTCAATACTACCGCTAAAAAAGCCATTTAGAGTACGGCTATCACCAAAATTAACTTTCTGATTGACTGAAATTTTATTTACTTTTATAGCAGGTCGTTTATCGTCTGACTCAGGAATTAAGGTAAACTTATCGAGGTTAGCTTGTAAGGTTATATTTTGATTATTGGAATCAATAGTGCTATCTACTTTTAGATTGTTTATTAAGAAAGTGTCATTATCGGACTTAGTAAAGTCATAATCAGGATTGAAAAAAGCATCTCTTAGATTTGTATTTAAAGAATCTAAACTCAATAAATAATGAGTATTTGTTGATTGTTTTTCGCCAGCAAACTCAATGTGAAGCTTATCTAAAGTGAAATATACATTAGCTTTTTTGGTGTGAAATCTATCTAAATCCAGCGTTATCGAAGGTATAGGGGAATCATTATTACTAATAAATGTAAAACTACCATTACCTAATTCGTATTCAAGATTAATATTAGTTTCGAACTCCCTTTTTTCACTAAATTTTCGACTAAAAAGTTTCATGATCAGATTATTACTATAATCCAAACTAATGTAGCCAGTAATAAATGGTTGATTTCCCATAGCTTCCCATAACGCAGGTTTAGCTTCTTGGCTGATTTCATAATCAATCCAAGCCTGTTGTGGTGAAAATATACCTTGTTTTAAAGCTGCAATTGGGAATGGTCCATGATGAATAGTAAAATCTTTATCAGCTAACGTTAATACATCCTCTGAACTTCCATCTTTGGGTGTTAACGTCATATAGATGTGTGTTTTGGTTGAAAACAGATGTCTTTCATGATTAGAATGGGAAATGTTTAACTTAAAGATATTTTGCGCATTGTTAAATTTTGCAACGGTTTCGGGTAACGTATTGTATAGTTCCTTTTCTATTACGATACCTGTATGCCATGCAATACAAATATAGCCTAATATAGCAATAGTAATAATGGTTAATATAGCAATAGTAATAATAGTTAATATTGTTTTTTTCAATTCTTATGTTCCTGTATATTTCGAGCTATTTTTCTTGATGTTCAGCAAAATCAGCTAATAAATTTTTAATATAATCAATGCGTTCAATGCGCTCTAAATCAGCTTTGAGTAATTTTAATCGATTTGTTCCTTCCAAGCGATAATTTTTTGGTGATTTTTGAATTGTTTCAATTAAATAATCAACTGAAATTTTGTTGTTAGATCCAAACTCAATAAAACCACCTTTTTCACCAAATTCAACTTTTGTAATACCTAATTTTTGTGCTTGATAACGGATTTTCGTTATTTCTAATAAAAAAAGTACCGGATCAGGTAGCTGACCAAAGCGATCGCGCATTTCGACTTGAATATCGGTTAATTCATCTAAACTTTCGATGCTTGCAATTCGCTTATATAGTGACAATCGAGTATTGACATCGGGGATGAAATCATCAGGAATCAACGTTGGTAATCGTAACTCAACTTCGGTCTGTTGATTATTGAGTAATGATTCAAGAGTTGGTTCTTTGCCTTCCTTAAGAGATTTAACGGCATCATCAAGTAATTCGATATAAAGGTTAAAACCAATTGTTTCAATCTGCCCACTTTGATCACTGCCTAATAATTCCCCTGCACCACGGATTTCAAGATCATGTGTAGCTAAAGCAAAACCAGCACCTAAGTCCTCTAATGTAGCGATAGCATCAAGACGTTTTTTAGCATCTTTACTTAGTAATTTAGGGTGTGGTGTTAATAAATAAGCGTAAGCTTGGTGATATGAGCGTCCAACTCGACCACGCAATTGATGTAATTGTGCTAAACCAAATTTATCAGCTCTTTCAATAATAATGGTGTTGGCATTAGGGATGTCGATTCCGGTTTCGACAATGGTAGTACACACCAATAAGTTGAATCGTTGATGATGAAAGTCATTCATTACGCGCTCTAAATCGCGTTCATGCATCTGCCCATGACCAACTGCAATTCGTGCTTCAGGTACCAATTCAGCTAACTTTTCAGCCACATTTTCAATATCTGATACGTCATTGTGTAAGTAATAAATTTGACCACCACGCAAAATTTCACGCAAGATGGCTTCACGAATAACTAAGTTATCATATTCTCGAACAAAGGTTTTTACCGCTAATCGGCGAGCAGGTGGTGTAGCGATAATTGAGAGATCACGCATACCACTCATTGCCATATTTAGCGTTCGAGGAATAGGGGTTGCCGTTAAGGTTAATATATCAATATTGGCTCGCATCGCTTTAATACGCTCTTTTTGGCGAACACCAAAGCGATGCTCTTCATCAACAATTAAAAGCCCTAAATCTTTCCATTTTACATCTTCTTGTAAAAGTTTATGGGTGCCAATAACAATATCGATTTTACCTTCAGCGAGTTCTTGAATTATAGCTTGTTGCTGTTTAGCGGTTTTAAATCGTGACAAACTTTCAATGCGAATTGGCCAATTGGCAAATCTATCACAAAAACTTTCATAATGTTGCTGAGCAAGCAAAGTAGTCGGGACTAAGACTGCGGTTTGTTTATGATTTATCACCGCTAAAAATGCAGCACGAATTGCCACTTCGGTTTTACCAAAACCAACATCACCACAAACTAATCGGTCCATAGCATAAGGTGAGCACATGTCACCAATAACAGCACCAATGGCATTTTGCTGATCTTCTGTTTCTTGGTAAGGAAAAGCTTGGCAAAACAGCTCGTATTGTTCACGATCTTGTTTGAATTCGAAGCCTGGCTTACTTTCACGTTCAGCATAAATATCTAACAATTCAGCTGCAACATCACGTACTTTTTCGGCAGCTTTTTGTCTAGCTTTACTCCATGCATCAGTTCCTAATTTATTGAGTGGAGCATTTTCTTCATCACCACCAGAATAACGGCTAATTAAGTTTAGTGATGAAACGGGTACATAGAGTTTAGTATCATTGGCATAAAGTAAAATAAGGTATTCAGCAGTAATACCACCTGTTTCTAATGTGGTTAAACCAGCGTAGCGACCAACACCATGCTCAAGATGCACAACAGGCTTACCTGGTGTTAATTCTGCTAAACTACGGATTAAACTGTCAGTATTAATTGCCTGCTTGTTCTCTTTCTTACGGCGAATAACTCGACGGCCAAATAATTCGTTTTCAGTAATAAAGGCCAAATTTTGTTGATGATCGATAAAACCTTGTTCGCTAGCACCAATCATTAAACAATAACGGTTATCCGATTGTTGGCTAAGTTGAGTGATGGTGGTTGGATGTATTCTTATACGGCCTAATATTTCTAGCAATGCATCTTTTCGACCTTCCGATTCGACTGAAAAAATAATCTTGCCATTAAAATTTTGAGTAAATTGTTCAAAATGTGAATAGGGATTTTTCTGCTGAATCTGTATAGCAATTTCAGGCAGTAAACTAAATGGTAAATTAATACTTTTGTTCGATTCAGTGATTTGAGCGCGTGAAACCGTAATTCGTGGATAATGTTTGAAATGAGCAAAGATTTCATCGGTTTTTGACCAAATAATTGTTGGTTCTAAAAGCGGTCGCATGGGATCGACTTTTCGGCTCTCATAACGCTGAGTAATATCTTGCCAATATTTATTAGCAAACTGTTCGATGTTAGCAGTGTTAATGATCAGTGTATTAGATAAAAAATAGCTAAATAGTGGCGTGAGTGGTTCATTAAAGAATAATGCCTGCCAATATTCAATACCGGTTGGTAAAATATTTTTACTAACTTGTTGGTAGATACTTTCAGGGTCTAACCTTACTTCAAATCTCTCTCGCCATTGGCTTCTAAACAATTCTATTGATGTTTTATCAAAAGGAAACTCATGAGCAGGTAGTAGTTGAATTTCGGTAATTTCATCGAGAGTCCGTTGCGTTTCGACATCAAAGGTACGAATGCTATCTATTTCGTCGTCAAAGAAATCAATACGGTAAGGGCTTTCACTGCCCATCGGATAGATATCAAATAATGCTCCGCGAGTAGCATATTCACCATGTTCCATGACTTGACTAACAGAACGATAACCCGCATTTTCAAGTTGCAAGCGTAGATTTTCCCGACTTATGGCTAAGCCTTTTTTCATCATAAAGACATGCCCACCTAAATAGTTCTGCGGGCAGACTTTTTGCATAAGCGTATTAATTGGTAAGATTAATGCACCTTTGGTCAAATGCCCTAGATTATATAGGCAAGATAATCGTTCTGACACGATATCTTGGTGCGGTGAAAAGCTATCATAAGGGAGCGTTTCCCAATCGGGGAAGAAGATCGACGGATAGTGTGAAAATTGTTTTAGCTCTTCATGAAGACGAGTTGTTTGTTGCATATCATCTGTAACAATCACGACTAAACCATCATGTGCGTCAATGATTTGCGCACAAAATTGAGATAATGAAGAACCGACAAGTTGACCAACTTGTTTAACTTCACCTGATTTTTTAGGAATGATGCTAGAAATATTATTAGGCATGTTGGAATAATAGATAATTGCGACAAAGTTATCGTGATATTATAACGTAATTATATGGTTGTTTTCTATAACTGTTTAATCCTGTATGATAAGCAACTAAAATTTTAAAAGTTGATTGAAAACTTCAGGTATTTAATAACTATTATGTCAAAGATATTTCGTCCATTAGTATTTTATATCGGTTTACGCTATGTATATGGGCAAAAAAACGATGGTTTTGGCCGCTTTGTTTCCTGGCTGTCTATGATTGGAATCATGCTTGGTTCTATCGGTTTAATTGTGGTATTGTCGGTAATGAATGGGCTGGAAGAGCAGATGCAAAATAGTATCTTAAAGTTTTTTCCTCAAGCACAAATTACCTCTAAAACAGGTAAAATTGATTCTAGTATTATTACTTCACCACAATTTGAAAATATCCAAGGTGTTGAGCGGATAACGCCGATTATTACCGGTGATGTGGTTTTACAAAGTCAACAAAGTATCACGGTCAGCACCTTAATGGGGATTACTGTTGACGACCACGATCCGATTGAAGATTATGTTTATACTGGTTCAATCGATACCTTACAGGCGGGCAGCTATAATGTAATATTAGGGCAGACGTTAGCCGATCAATTAGGTGTGATAGTTGGTGATAAGATTCGCTTGATGGTCACCGATGCCAGTCAGATTACACCAGTAGGGCGTATTCCTTCCCAACGTTTATTTACCGTGAGCGGGTTGTTTTCCGTTAATCATGATATCAATCAAGCGTTAATTTATATCAATCAAACTGATGCTAGAAATTTATTACGTTATCCTGTTAATAATATTAGTGGCTGGCGTCTATTTTTAGCTCATCCACTTGAAATTTCATCAGTAACAAAAAATCCATTACCTGAAGACTTGGTGTTTACCGATTGGCGAGCAAAACGTGGTGAGCTGTTCCAAGCTATTAAGATGGAAAAAAATGTGATGGGACTGTTGATTAGTTTAATTGTAATTGTCGCGGCATTTAACATTATTACTTCGCTTAGCTTATTAGTTATGGAAAAACAAGGCGAGGTGGCCATATTAAAAACGCAGGGTTTATCACGCTTTAAGATTATGCTGATTTTTATTATTCAAGGTGCTAGTTCAGGTGTCATTGGAACTTTATTAGGTAGCGCCATTGGTTTGTTACTTGCCTCATATTTAAATGAGTTGATGTCGGTGCTTGGTTTATCCTTTGCTGGTATTGAATTACCAACGCTAGTTGAACCTGCACAAATTATATTTATTATTTTCGGATTACTTATGTTATCGCTAATTTCAACTATTTATCCTGCATATCGTGCAGCCAATATCCAACCAGCCGAGGCTTTACGTTATGAATAATTCACAGCCACTTCTTTCAGCTAAAAATCTCTATAAAACCTATAAAGAAGGCAAAATGGTAACCGAGGTATTAAAAGATGTCTCGTTTGATATCTATCCTAAATCATTGCTGGCAATTATTGGTAGCTCTGGCTCAGGTAAAAGTACTTTGTTGCATTTGCTTGGTGGATTAGACAAACCAACTTCAGGTGAAATCACATTTAAATCTCAACAACTGAATCGCTTATCAGAACAAGAAAAAGCACATTTGCGTAACCAAGAAATTGGATTTGTATATCAGTTCCACCATCTATTGCCTGACTTTACTGCGCTTGAAAATGTAGCAATGCCTTTGTTGATTGGAGGCACATCACCTAGCGAAGCTAAAAAACGTGCTATGGCGATGTTAGAGTCGGTGAATTTAGTTAAACGTGCTAATCATCGTCCATCTGAACTATCAGGTGGTGAACGTCAACGCGTTGCGATAGGACGAGCGTTGATTAATAATCCTGCACTCGTGATGGCTGATGAACCAACGGGTAACTTAGATAAATCAACAGCGGATTCAATTTTTGAGTTACTGATAAAACTTAATCGTGAACATGGTACGGCTTTTTTAGTGGTTACGCATGATCTCGCTTTAGCAAATCAACTCGATCATCAATTGATTATGAGTGATGGGCAGTTGTCTCATTCGGTGAAATAAAGGTAAATGGATTATGAATTTATCATTAATCACAGCCATAAAATTCCGTAAAGGACGCCGTAAAAGCGGTATGGTTTCGTTGATATCAATTATTTCAACTCTGAGCATCGCTATAGGTATTGCTGCGCTGATCATTGGCTTAAGTGCCATGAATGGTTTTGAGCGTGAATTAAATGATCGAGTTTTATCGGTCGTGCCTCATGGACAAGTTTATTCTCATATGGGCAATTTGGAAAATTGGGAGCATATTCAAACTGAACTGCAAGAAAATAAACGTATTGTATCTGCCATGCCGTTTGTTAGTTTTACGGGATTGATTGAAAATGGTAGCAAGCTTGGTGCGGTTGAAGTACAAGGACTTGACCCAGAACAAGAAAAGAAGATAAGTGCATTACCTAATTATGTACTTAATAATAAATGGCAAGATTTTAAAGCAGATAATCAACAAATCATTTTAGGTGCCGGTTTAGCTAAATCACTTGCAGTTCAAGAAGGGCAGTGGGTTTCTTTGCTTATTCCGGTTTCAAACAATCCAGAACAACTTAAACCACCTCGTCGAGTTCGTTTACAAGTACATGGTATTTTAGATCTTAGTGGCTCATTGAGTAACAATGTGGCTTTATTACCTTTAACTGATTCACAAAAGCTACTCAATATTGGTGACAGTGTCACAGGATTGATGATCAATGTAGATAATGTTTATCAAGCTAGTGATATTATTGGCCAGGCAACGTTGAATCTTGAAGAAAATCTCGATTTTAATAGTTGGGAACGTACATTTGGATTTATGTATCGTGATATTCAAATGATTCGACAAATTATGTATTTAGCGATGATTGTCGTAATTGGCGTTGCTTGTTTTAATATAGTATCGACGCTAGTTATTGCAGTTAAAGATAAGCAACGAGATATCGCTATTCTTAAAACACTTGGCGCAACCAATAATCTTATAAAACGTATTTTTATTTGGTATGGTGTAATTTCAGGTTTGATTGGTAGTGTGATTGGTGTGGTGCTTGGCGTTATCGTTTCATGGCAACTTTCAAACATAATGGGTGTTTTTGAGTCGATGATGGGACATAAAATCTTAAATAGCAACATCTATTTTGTTGATTTTTTACCATCTGAAATTCATTTATTTGATGTTGTCATTGTATTTATTACAGCAATGTTATTAAGTTTGCTTGCCAGCTATTACCCAGCTCGAAGAGCGTATAAAATTGATCCGGCTCGAGTGCTAAGTAGTTATTAATAAATTAGATAAAATAATAAAGGCGCAAAGTTCAATTTGCGCCTTTATTTTTAATAATTAAAACCATATGTTGTTTTATAATATTGATAAATTGAATATAACAGCAAACACGATGCCGCAAAGAGAATTAAGATTAATAGAGTGTAAATATTGCTTTGATAGCGAAATTTTTTCAAACAGACCGTAACTATCCCACCTAGAATAAACCCTGTAATCGCACCACCAATGTGCGCCATATTGTCAATAGAAGGTAACAAACCTAATCCCAGAGTCAGAAATAAACTGATTACAATAGACTTGATAGGCATCTCTTGCAGATCGGTACGATTGATGAGCGAATAGGCAAGCAGTGCAGTGATAATACCTAAGATAGCCCCCGAAGCACCACAACTAATAACACTATGACGAATGGTTGAAACGTCACTCGCTAAGCTACCAAATAAGCCGGACAATAAGTAGATACCAATAAAAGAAAATGGTGGGATCAATCGTTCTAAAACAATCCCAACACTCCATAATGCTAACATATTCATAGCAAGATGAGCTAATCCTGCATGTACAAAGATATTGGTAAATAAACGCCAATATTCACCAGAAAAAGTTAACTGAGCAACATCCGCACCCCAGTCAATCAAGAAGGCGTTTTCCATATATGTTGAAAAACCACGAGAATCAAGTAGATGAGAAATAACAAACCATGCAACATTAAGCAGAACTAAAATACTCGTAATTTTTGCTTGTTGAAATAAATATTGAAGATTTCTTAGATTGCCCATGTGTGGAGTATCCCTTTTGAAAAAAATAAATCATAACTAAGTTAGATAGATGTGTTAATCCAGATGCTTGCCTAAAATAACTAAATCACGCTTGACGCCATCAAGTTCGGCAATTTTGGGGAGTAGTGCCCAATGTTGATAATGAAGTTTTTCAAATAGTTTTATGCTAGGCGTATTGTGTCCAAAAACATAACTAAGTATGGCTTGAATACCGACTTTTTTTGCAAATGATTCAATTTGTGTCATTGTAGCTTGGCCAATTTTTTTCCCTCTAAAATCTTGATGAATGTATAAACTAATTTCAACCGTTTTATCGTAAGCCGGACGGCCATAAAATGATGATAAGCTCACCCAACCACAAGGTTGATTTTGATATTTGATTAACCAAAGTGGGCGTTTTTGTGGATTATGCTGCTCAAACCACGCTAAACGACTTTCAACAGACACCGGCTGTAAATCAGCTGTAACTTGGCGACTAGCAATTGTTGAATTATATACATCCACGATAAAAGGCAAATCATCTAAAGTTGCATCTGTGTAAGTAATCATAAGTTTAAAAGAAAAGTGATTAGTTTTGCATAATTGTAATTGCTTTATTATGTACAAGCAACCAAAGGCGATTTAATAGCTAAAAAAAGAAAAATAGTTTAAAAGAATTTACCAAAAAACCCTTTCCACAACATTTTTGACACCATTTCAATAATGAATAAATTAGCAAAAAAAGTTGAGGAGCGGGGTTTTTGAGGTTTAATTTAGCTGATTTTATGCTGATTAAAATAATCAATTATTGCTTGATTAACAGTTGAAGTTTTAATGTTTTTACGCCATATCAGATAAATATTTATTTTTAATTTTTTATCTTGGTTGTTGATCAACTTTTTATAGATAACACCATCGACTTTCACTTGTGTCATCGATTGTGGTAAAAGCATTATTGCTTTACCCAATGCAACTTCCAGTAGCATAGATAAATTATCAGCGAGTTCGGCACGACGATGTAGTGGGTGGTTTAAGCTATTGAAAACCTTTTCACACTGGTCGTAAAAAAATGGGTTTAAATGTTGTTTAAACCAAAACAGGGGTAAATCAATCACATCATTAAGATTAACTTTATCTTGTTTACTACATGGGTGATGAGCTGGCAATACTAAGGTCATGGGTTCTTGATAGATTAGTATTGAGTTTTCATTAAAATCTCTAGTTGAATAATCCGAAACAAAGGCAAAATCAATATTGCCTTTTTGTAACTCAAGTATTAGCTCTTTAGAGGTATAGTTATGTTTATATATTTCTGTTTCATCACTAAATTTGGATAAAAACGATTTGAAATAAGGAATATAGTCAAAACTTAAGGTTTTAGTTGTTCCTATAACAACTTTTTCTAGATGCTTTGTTGATTTAACCATTGAACAAAGATCACTTAATAGTTGTGTTACTTTAGATTTTAGTATTTCGCCTTCATTGGTTAATACAATATTGTGAGAGTTTCTTAAAAAAAGTGTGCTTTGTAGGGTTTCTTCCAAATTTTTAATTTGAGTTGAAAGAGGAGGTTGGCTAATACCAAGTTTTTTGGCTGCGCCAGTAAAACTAAGTTCTTCACAGACCGCAATGAAATATTGTAATTGCTTAATAGTCGGTAATCTTTTGCTGTAAATGTCCATAATTACACAGTTCTTAATACATCAATTAGTTTGGTGTCCAAATCGTCGTATAGTTTTTTAGCACGATAATCATCTAGTTATTATGAATGAGTTTTACATCTTTTGCTAATCATCATTTTTGGCTATACGATTTTCGTATAACAAAATATGTATTTTTAAATTAACTATTTGTCAGATAGTCTTCTTGAAAACTAATCAATCTTTGTTATGAAATCTATGTTAAAAGAAGAAACAATACAGAAAAAATCGAGTCTATTTTTGTCAGCAATTTTAATTGTGCTATTAGTCGGCTCGGTTTATATAAGTCAACTTATCTTTCAAGAAATATCAAAAAGTTATCATATTGATATTTTAGAAGCGAGAAATGTGTTTAGTTTATCTTGTTTTTTTTATGCCATTTCTTTTTTTATTTATGGTCCACTCTCGGATAACGTTTCAACAAAGTTATTAGTTCTGATTGGTAGTATTGGAACTATTTGTTGTCTTATTTTATCGGTGATCATTGATTGTTTTAATTTATATTTGGTTGTTATGTCATTAATAGGCTTTTTTGCAGCTGCTGTTCCTGCAGCTCTGTTCGCTTATACCGCTAAAAACACGCCAAATCATAAGTTACCTCAAGCAATGGGAATTATGATTTCAGCATCCATTGTTGGGATCATTTTTAGTCGTAGTGTGATTGCGATGCTAACTGATTTTTGGTCTTGGCAGATTGCTTTTATCATTTATGCGGGATTCATCATTGTAGCATGTCTTTTTGTTCCTTTTGGTATAAAGCAAACAACAAATCAATCTCCAACAACCAGTTTGATAGGTACGTATTTCTCTGCACTTAAATTATTTCTAGATAAAACTGTCGTTATTTTTTTAGTAATCGGTTTTTTACTATTTTTTGTTTATCTTGGAATATCTTCTTTACTCACTTTTTATTTGAAAGGCGCACCTTTTTACTTATCTTCAACCGTTTTAGGTTGGTTGAATTTTGCTGGTCTAAGTGCAGTAGTCGGTAGCATGATCACTGGTAAGTTAACTCAAGTCATCAATGAAAAATACTTATTCATCATCTGTCTGTTAGCGGTATGTGTATCGATTGCCACTATAGGATTTAGCTCATCATTATATGTTATTGGATTAGGCATTTTTTGTTTATTTCTATTCGTATTTGGTATTCAACCACTAGTGATTGCAATGCTAAATAAAATTGTACCAATTAGTTCTAGAGGAGCTATTTCATCTTTATATCTTCTTGCTTGTTTGGCTGGCGGTAGTATTGGTACTTATTTACTCGGTATTGTTTATCAAAATAAAGCTTGGAATGGAGCCATAATACTTTGTGTCTTTTTGTCTATCGTTAATTTAATCCTAGCGTTAATTGCGATTCGATTAATTAAAAATAGTATTAAAAATTAATGTGTTATAAATAAGGAAATTAATAATGAAAAAATTTTTACTGCGTATATCGATGTTTATATTTTGCTGTTTTTATGGAGGGTCATCTATGGCAGGTTTAACAAAGATTTCCTCAGACTTCAATGCTCCAACAGGAATCGCATTTGATAGTAAAGGTGAGATGTATGTGACAGATTGGTCAAATAATTCAATTTTGAAAATAAATGCTAATGGTAAAAAAGAGACTTTTTATTCGGGTATATCATCACCAGCTGGAATAGTTTTTGATGCAAAAGATAATATGTATGTTTCATCTTATGGCGATGATTATATTTTAAAAATTAATCGTGATGGTAAATCAGAAAAAATTTCTGATGGTTATCATACGCCTACCGGAATCGCTTTTTCTAATCAGGGGCAATTACTCATCACTAATCGTTCAACAGGTGAAATTGTTTCGCTTGATCTTCAAACAAAACAAAAAAATATTGTTGCTCGTGGATTAACTACACCAGTTGGCGTGACTCAATTAGCGGATAATAGTTTAGTTGTTTCTCAATACAGTGGACGTCTAACTATGATCAGTCCAAATGGTACTCAAACGGAACTCGGCGCCGAATTTAATCGCCCAGGTGTAGGTATTGTACTAATTGCCCCAAATGTAGTGGCAGTGGTTGATAATGGTGCAGGTATGGTGCGAAAAATTGATGTACAAAGCAAAAAAGTGACGACATTAGTTTCGAACTTATCTCAAGCTGTTGCATTAGCTTATCATAATAGCCGTTATTACATTGGCACATGGGGTGACGGTAGTGTATATGAGTTTAATAATTAACTATTTATCACTAGCAATTATTTATCCTTGAGGGGAAAGAAAAAAAGTTGAGGAGCGGGGTTTTTGAGGTTTTATTTAAATGATTAAAATCATTTACATTAATTCTTTATATTATTACGCCGCCTCGACTAAATATGTTAAATAAACTTTCTATTCTGATTGAAGCTGTATTTTACTTTATACTTTTATGAATTATTCATTTATCTATTTCATCATCAGTTTAATTAAGCTTATTGATAAAATTTATCGATATTGAAGATACTCAAAAGATTTCTTATACTTCAATAATCACTCTTCCGCGAGTAATATCACTAATATTCTTTTTAAGTGTGAGTAAATTGTCTTGCGTGATAGCGATGCCGACTGTGACACCTTCTGCATCAAAATTTTGTTGTTCAATAATTGCATCGAGTTCTTTCAGTCGGTTTTCTATAATAGGCCATTCGTTATAGTAACAGTGAAATTCTAAGGTTGTTCTGGCAATAAGTTCTATTAATTCAGCTTGTTGTAAGCAATGGCTTGCTGAACCACCATAAGCACGAATTAATCCACCTGTGCCTAATTTAATTCCGCCAAAGTAGCGAGTCACAACAACGACGACCTGATCGCAATCTTGTCCTTCAATAGCCGATAGAATAGGGCGCCCAGCAGTACTGGTAGGTTCTCCATCATCATTGAAACGATATTGTTGTCCTATTTTCCATGCCCAACAGTTGTGAGTTGCATTTGGATCACTAATGCTATCAATAAATTGCGTAGCCTGCTCCGCATTTATAATGGGTGCCGCATTGACAATAAAGCGACTTTTTTTTATTTCTTCGGTTAATTCGGTTGGATTTGCTAATGTATAAGGCATACTTA
The DNA here is from genome assembly GCF_026536985.1 of Gilliamella sp. B2772. NCBI lineage: Bacteria > Pseudomonadati > Pseudomonadota > Gammaproteobacteria > Orbales > Orbaceae > Gilliamella > Gilliamella sp. B2772. Next base: position 432,803 of record NZ_JAFNNB010000001.1, read on the forward strand.
TTCTGGTAAAATCATTTTATTGTAACTAATAATACTCAGCAGAGTTGAAATGTCTATTAATTTAGCACAATTAAAACTTTCACAACAGCAATTAGCCAATCAGGTTAGCTTGGTGGATGATTTTAACCCAGCAATAAAATTGATTGGTGGGACGGATGTCGGTTTTGAACAAGGTGGCATGATAACTCGTGCTGCGATTGTGATATTGGCATTTCCTGATTTTGAAGTGGTTGAATATAATATTGCTCGATTGGAAACAAATTTTCCTTATATTCCAGGATATTTGTCTTTTCGGGAGTATCCAGCATTGCTTAAAGCATGGCAACAGCTTAAGCACAAACCTGATTTGTTGTTGGTTGATGGGCAGGGTGTTGCTCATCCCAGACGATTAGGAATTGCAAGTCATTTAGGTTTATTGCTCGATATACCTACGATTGGTGTAGCAAAAAGAAAATTATGTGGACAATTCGAGCCTCAATCGAAAAAAGCGGGAAATGTAACGCCTCTGTTTGATAAGCAAGAACAGATAGGCTGGGTTTTACAAAGTAAAGATAATTGTAATCCGTTATTTGTTTCCGCAGGGCATAGAATCAGTCAGGACAGTGCATTACATAGGGTCAAACAATGTTTACGCGGTTACCGTTTGCCGGAGCCAACTCGTTGGGCTGATGCAATTGCGTCCAATAAGCCATTATTTAGAAAGTTTAGTCATGCCAAATAATCAGCTACCATTAAAAAAAGGTGGATTTACCTTTAAGCGTTTTTTTGTTGCCCATGATAAAAGTCCCATGAAAGTGACAACGGATAGTTGCTTGTTAGGTGCATGGGCTCCTATTAAACCTGATATACAAAATGTTTTAGATATTGGTACTGGGTGTGGTGTTATAGCATTGATGCTTGCCCAACGTTTAGAAAACCATTCATGTCAAATTGATGCGATCGACATTGATCCGCAAGCGATTATGCAATGTCAGCAAAATAGCTTAAATGCTAATTTTCAAACGATCCAAGCATTAAATATCAATGTTAATCAATTTAGAATAGATGATAATGCTTGTTATGATTTGATTATAACTAATCCACCTTATTTCCAATCAGCAGTCGAATGTCGAAATACAGAACGTCAGTTGGCTCGTTATACCGAGAGTTTAAACTATCAGCAACTTATTGATGCGGTAATTCGTTTATTAAAATCAAATGGATTATTTTGTTTAGTATTACCTTACCATGTTGCAGATAAATTTAAACAGTTATGCGAGTTAAATAGGTTATTTTTATGCAGTGAAATGCAAGTAAAATATTCAGCTGATAAGGATTTTTCGTTGGCACTGATGGCCTTTTCATTTCATCAAAATGATAATTTCCTTAGCCAATCATTGTGTATGCGTGATGACCATGGGAGGTATTCTCAACCATTTAGAGAATTATTGGCTGATTTTTATCTGTTTCGTAAATAATGCCTTTTTGGTTATTGCGGAATAATGTAGAAGTATATTATCGCTATAATAGCTAGTATAACTATGGTTATGGCATAAATTTTGTCATGCAAATAACTAAAAGATGATAAATGCCTTTGTTTTCTTGCATAAAGGTAGAATAATAATCCAACACTATATAAGATCATGGATAGTAATAAATAAGACACTCCACCAGCATAGATTAACCAGAATCCATAAATTGAACCCAGTGTACCGATGAATAAGAGATGTTTTTTTCGTTGCCTTATAGATAGTTTAAACACGAATAATGCTGATAGTAGATAGGGGATGAGTACCATTGAAGTTGATAGCTGAATTAAGGTGTTGTAACCCGATTGATAAAAATGTGCCAAAATCATAAGTACACTAATTAAACTCGTTGTTAACCACAATGCATTAGCGGGTGTGCTGTTTTTATTGAGTTTACCGAAACAACTAGGTACGGTATGTTGATTGCCTTGGCCAGAAAGGAACAGCATTTCAGCCGCTAACATTAACCAAGACAATAATCCACCACTGACCGACACAATCAAACCAATGTTGATACATTTAGCTCCCCAACTACCTACAACATGTTCAATCACTAAGGCCATGGATGGATTTTTCATTTGTGCTAGTTCGTTTTGTGGGACGATCCCTAAAGATAGCACCGAAACACAGACTAATAATAGACTAGTAATAGCAAAACCAAAAAAGGTGGCTCGACTTATACTAATTATATTTTTAGCTCGAGCGGCATAAACTGTTGCACTTTCAATCCCTAAATAAACCCATACGGTATAAAGCATGGTATGTTTTACTTGACTGAGGATGGTTCCTAATTGAGGTGTCCCCCAAAAGTTCATATTGAAAGTATCAACTTTAAACGCTAAAACGACACAAACAATAAATAAACAAATAGGCACAATTTTAGCTAATGTGACTAAACAATTAAGTAAGAATGCTTGATAGATGCCTTTTATGACAAAAAAATGGATAATCCATAAGAATATAAGTCCAGCAATCACAGCGGGAATAGTTGTGCCATTACCAAAATAATTGAAGCACTCAAATGAACCTAATGCGCTAAATAGGATAACTAAATAGCTGCCACATGACATCCATGCCGATATCCAATAGCCCCAAGCGGCATTAAAACCAATATAATCACCAAATCCTTCACGAACATAGCCATATAATCCTTCATTGATTTTGTAAAAACGAATTGAAAGATACTGAAAAATTCGCGTAAGCATAAACATGCCAAATAAGGTTATTACCCATGCAATTAAAATTGCACCTGCACCAGCCCCTTCGGCCATGTTTTGAGGAAGGCTAAAAATACCACTACCGACAATACTGCCCACTACCATTAATGTAAGTGGGAGTATGCCAAGCTTTTTTCTTACTGGCATATTCATATCGTTTTCTTATTTTAATTGTTCTGTTAAGTTTTAATTAAAATCGCAATGACATACAGCTAACTCCGCCATCAATTTTGCGATATTCTGAGGTATCAACTTCGATGACTTGATAGCCAAGCGCTTCAATTTTAGCTTTAGTAATTGGATAACCAGCCGGCATGATGACTCGCTCATTAACCCAGATACAGTTAGCGGCATAACTCTCTTCTTCTGGTATTTCAATAATATTAAGATGTTGAAATTCTGGTTTAGTGATAAATTCACCCGCAGCTAATAAATTATTGTGTTCCAAATAGGCAAGTCCGGTTTTTAGATGTAATACTTTCTCTAAAGTCACCACTGAACCGGATAGTCCGTATTTTTCTAAGATAGCAATCATTTGATTGGCACCTTCTTGATTGGTACGAGCGGATAAACCAATGTAATAGTGATTCTCAACCATCATAATATCGCCCGCTTCAACAGTGCCAGGGGCGGTAATGTGTTCAACATTATTAGGATAAAATCGTTCAATAGTATCAACGATGATTTCTGTTTCTGCACGACGGCTTACCGCGCCAGGGCGAGTGATAATGGCGCAACAGGGCGTACATAACACGGCATCTTCAACAAAAACAGAATCTGGAAATCGTTCATCGGCAGGTAATATTGTGATATCGACATCGCATTGCTGTAATGCTCGAATGTAGTTGTTATGTTGATCAAGCGCTTTTTGATAGTCTGGTTTTCCTAAATTGGCAGAGGTTAATCCGTTGATAAGTGACTTTGCTGGTGTTCTGGCAATAATATGATTAAATTTTTTCACTGTTCAATTCCTGTTATAAATATTCATTATTTTTGAATAATAATTCATAATAATAACTATTTCAAGAATTAAGTTGATAATTTATGCAAATTGAGTGTGGCGATATTTGTTGTGGTTTGGGCTAGTTAAAATGAAATTAGAGTAGCGGATAAGATAAGCCTGAATTTGATGGCAAAAATAAGGATATTAATAAATGAGGATGTTGGAGACGAATAGGGCGACATTTCGCCCTAAAAATATGTGTTATTCACCGGCAAAATCGACTAATGTGTAACAGTTTATTCCCATATCAGTTAATTTTGTTTTCCCGTGTAAATCAGGTAAATTAATTACAAATGCAGCATCTTGAGCAATACCACCTGCTTTTTGAATTAATTTTGCGGTAGCTGCAACTGTGCCTCCAGTTGCAAGTAAATCGTCAATAATTAACACTCGCTCGTTAGGTTTGATCGCATCGCAATGCATTTCTAAGGTATCTGTACCGTATTCAAGTTGATACTCTTCTTTAAATACTTTACGCGGCAGTTTATTTGGTTTTCTTACTGGTACAAAACCAACGCCTAATGCTAACGCAAGTGGCGCTGCAAAGATAAAGCCTCTAGCTTCGGTGCCAACAACTTTGTCGATTTTTTTATCTTTATAATGCTCAATTAAAAGATCGACTGATGTTTTAAATGCAATAGGGTTTTCAAGTAGACTAGTAATATCACGAAATAAGATACCAGGTTTAGGATAATTTGGAATCGTGACAATACTATTTTTAATAAGTTCAAGTTTTGATTGAGTCATTTTAAATGTTCTCTAACTATTCTCTTCAAGAGCGACTAATTTTTTATTATATACCTTTGCACTTTAGACTGGCAATAAACAAACAGTTAACGCACCGTAAAATAGAGAGATTGGTTAGTTTAAGTACTAATAGGTGTTTTTTATCATGGTTTTACTTTTTACAACTTTTTACAATTAAATACATTATTTAGACAATTTATTTGGCGATTGATGAATAATTGAATAAACTTTATATAGGAAGGAAAATACTATGAAATTTATTAAAATATTTGTCATGTTAGGTTTTGTCTTGTCTAGTTTATTTAGCTATGCCACGACAATTCTACCAAGTTCACAAGTTTCACAAATTAACGTCCGTTCAGAATTGTCTTCACCTATTATTATGGCAGGAAGTGAAGAAACCAATTATTTAAAAGTTTCATTAACTGGTGAAAAAGCGAACTCTAATAAACATGTGCCGATCAATTTAGCGCTTGTTATTGATAAATCAGGTTCAATGCAAGGCGATCGCATAGTAAAAGCGAGAGAAGCTGCTATTTTTGCGGTTAATATGCTAAATGAAGAAGATACCTTATCTATTGTTACTTATGATTATGATGCGAAAGTTATTGTTCCAGCAACTAAAGTAAAGAATAAAGAACAAATTATTAAACTAATCAATAAAAATTTAGTTGCAGGTGGAGGAACAGCCTTATTTGCAGGATTGAGTAAGGGAATAAAACAAGTTGAAAGCCAACTTACGAAAGATAAAGTTAATCGTATTATTTTGTTATCTGATGGTCAAGCCAATATAGGTCCTAGTTCAGTAGCTGAACTTTCTCAATTAGCTATTATTGCGGCTAAAAAGAATATTGCTATTACCACAATGGGGATCGGTTCTGATTATAATGAAATATTAATGTCATCTATCGCAAGTTATAGTGATGGTAATCATGTATTTGTTAATAATACTTTTGATCTTGAAAAAATGTTTGTTCACGAGTTTACTGACGTGATGTCCACGGTTGCTCAAAATGTTGTGATTACTATCCAATTGAAAGATGGCGTTAAACCGGTGCGTTTACTTGGTCGAGATGGTGTAATCAAAGGTAATCAAGTCACGATTAAAATGAATCAATTGTTTTCAAATCAAGAAAAATATGTACTGTTAGAAGTCATCCCTGAGGAAGGAAAAGTTGGCCAAAGTAAAACGTTAGCTCAAATTGATTTATCATATGACAATTTATTGAGAAATAAAGCTGAACACGAAACTCAATTTGTAAGCGTAGCGTATACCGATGATAAAAAGTTGGTCAAGGATTCAATGATTCAAGAAGTTTTAGCTGAATCAGAGATCCAGAAGGTAACCATTGAGAATGAAAAAGCATTAGAGTTTTACAATCTAGGTAGGTTTGAAGAAGCAGAAGATATTCTTATTGAAAATAGTAAAAAACTTAGCTCAATTTCAAATTCAGTATCCTCAGAAGAGGCAAAACAAAGATTAAGAGGCCAAATTGAAAAAAATAATATTATGGCTGATGCTGCTAAAGCTGATAAAGACGTTTTCAACAAAATTTCAGCTGAAAAGCAGTTTGAGTCAAAAAGCAATGTAATTAAGAAATAATTATGAAAAGATTAGCAACGATTTTATCTTTAATGATGTTAATAGCGTTTATAAGCTATTTAGGTTGGCGAAGTGTAGAACACGAAGTGTTATTACGAGAAAGCAACCAAATCTTACTCGCCAAAAGCCGTATAAATAATATCAAGTTATCGATTGAATCGTTGCTAAATCAGCGTCTATCTTATTTGAGTAGTTTGTCACTTCAAATTAATGACGACAACGATAAAGCGGAAGATTTATTAGGCACAGAAACTGATATTAAAAATATTTTTATCATCAATAAAAATAAAATTTTATTTGTAAGTGATGTGTATGATTCGCAATGGCATAAGATAGTAGAATCCATCGCTTTAGATAATTCTGTTTTATTCAATCAACAAGATCATACTGAACAGTTTCAACCAAGTTCTGGTTGGTATCAAATGTATAATCACTTAATTTACTGGTCAATTCAATCGGATAATATTATTGGTTTTGAGCTTTCTAACATCAAACTTTCTTTTGATATGATCAATTTATTAGATAAGCAAGCTTTTGATGATAATTTTAAATTATCCGATGGCGATAAGCAGATTTATACCAATGGTGAAAAATCTGACAATGAAATTTTGATATCGCTTGACTATCCTTTACAAAATTGGCATTTAACCTATTATTATTTCTCCCCAAATGTTGTTAATTTGTATTTATTAGGTTCTGTTGTTATTGGTCTTTTCATTACCGTAATACTTGGATTGATTTTCTATAGCTATCGAGAATATACTCGAACATTGCGCTTAGCAAAACAGCAGGTTAGTTTTGTCGGGCAAGTTTCCCATGAATTTAAAACCCCCCTAACCAATATCACACTATATTCTGAAATGTTGTCAGAGTATCTAGAAGATGAGCCTGCGCCCATTCCTGATTATTTGCATGTAATCAGTGCTGAAAGTAAGAGATTAACTAGGCTAGTTCAAAATGTTTTAAGTTTTAATAAACCACTTAGTGTCAATATAAAACCAGTTAATTTAACCGAGCTAATCAACCAGATATATCATACCTTTAGTCCTATTTTAGAGGCAAAATCGTTACATCTTAATATCACTAATATTGCAAGTGATTGTATTGTTAATACAGATGAAGACAGTGTAATGCAAATTCTCAATAATTTTCTAAGTAATGCTGAGAAATATGCTTCTAAGGGCAAGCAAGTTGATTTATCTTTAACTAAATCGGGAAAACAGGTGATAATTACGGTTCGAGATTATGGTGAGGGCATTGCTAATCATTTATTAAAACAGATTTTTGATCCTTTTTATCGGGTTAGCTCATCCATAACCGAAGGGGTTTCAGGTACTGGAATAGGGTTGACGATTGCCAATCAGTTAGCTAATCAGATCAATGGTGAAATTAAAGTTATGAATCAGAATCCAGGAATTGCGTTTTCACTTATTTTAATGGAGTTAGAAAATGAAGATTTTAATTGCTGAAGACGATAAGCATATTCTTAATGGTATGTCAGATCTTCTAGAAAAAGAAGGTTATACGATTATCAAAGCAAATGATGGTAAAGTTGCACTTGAAATGTTTAATCAACATCAACCCGATTTTATTATTTTAGATATTATGATGCCTGAACTTGACGGTTATTCTGTTTGTCGTGAAATCCGTAAATTAAATGAGGATGTGCCAATTCTATTTTTATCTGCTAAAGATGAAGAGATCGACCGAGTAATTGGATTAGAGCTCGGTGCTGATGATTATATGAATAAGCCATTTGGTATTCATGAACTTAGGGCAAGAATCAAGGCAATTGCCAAACGTTACTTAAAATCAAAATATTCAAATTGCTCTAAAGAAGACTATTTTCAATTTGGTGATTTAAATGTCTATTCTTCCGAATTGTATGCAAAAAGAAACGATCAGGTTATTGAATTAACCTTAAGAGAAATTAAGATTTTAGAGTGTTTATATCAATTTAAAAATCAGGTTGTTACTCGAGATATGCTTTTTGATTATGTTTGGGGATATGATTTTTTACCTAATAGCAGAACGCTCGATCAACATATTTCAAAATTAAGAAAACAAATAGAAATTAATCCATCCACACCAACTTTAATTAAAACTGTTCATGGGATTGGTTATAAACATTAAATTTAATATGAATTTAATGAAGTTCAATTTTATTTTATGCAGGTAACATATTATTTGTAGTAGCTCAAACCGGATAAGATAGTTACCTGTTTTTTATAGGTGTCATTGCATGAACAAAAAACAGCTAAGCATTAAAATTAAACTAACTATTATTTTAATGGTTAATAATCCTCAATCCTGCTGTTCTCATCAATCCTTTTAATATACTCTTTTAACTTTGTTAAATTAATCTATTTTTTAGATAAAAATAGTTATTAATTTGAGTGTGTATCTGATTTTATGATTCTATTTTCATGTTCAATTAACCACTTTTTTCTTTCTAATCCACCACCATAGCCAATAAGTTCTCCATTTGTTCCGATTACTCGATGGCAAGGTATAATGATCGCAACTCGGTTATAACCATTTGCGCTGGCTACGGCTCGGATTGCTTGTGGTTTATTAATCTTTTGCGCTTGTTTTTTATAGGTGGTTAATTCGCCATAAGGAATTTGCTTTAAGCAATCCCAAACGGTTTGTTGAAATAACGTACCTGGGGTATGTAAGGCAATGGTAAAATCTTTTCTTGTTCCCTTAAAATATTCGGCAATTTGAACTTTAGTTTGTTTAATATGTTCATTTTCACCAAATATAATCTTCATTTTAAGTAAAGATTGTAGTTGTTCAAATTCGGTTTCTAGCATTCTTCGATCTACAAATTCTAGTAGACAAACTCCGAGACTAGTAGCGCAAACAAACATTGGGCCGAGCGGGGTAGTAAAACGGTCAATTAAAATGATGTCTTGTTGATTGCTAGTTGAAGGTGATTTTTTCATGATTTTTTTGTAGGTGTAACCAAATCCACTTAAGGAGTTGTAGCCACTATCCATTGCAGTATTAATCACATTTTTTCCTGATTTTAATTCTTGGAAAGCATTGTTAATTCGATACATTCGTTGATAAGCATGGAAGGTGATCCCATAGTGTTTTTTGAACCATCTGCGAATAATTTCAGGGCTTAATTGATTTTGTCTTAATTGATAATCGGTAATCTTATTTTTAGGATTATTGCTAATTAATGATATTGCTTTAATTATTTCGCCTGGTGCAGCGTTTTCAGTGGGTCTACATATTTTGCAAGGTCGATAACCCGCATCAAGAGCTGATTTGAATGAAGAGAAAAATTCAACATTTTCAAATTTTGGTTTTCTGGCTCGGCATGTAGCAATACAAAAAACTGAAGTGGTTTTAACTCCAGCATAGAAAACTCCAACATAACTTTCATCTTTTTCAAGTAACGCTTTGTAATAAATTTCTTTTTGATTAAGCATTTTATATCTTAATTTTTAACTGTTAAATGATGGATCAAGCTTATTAAAAAAAGCTTTTGTTTCGCAAAATTGACAACTATTTTTATTTAGTCTTTTATTATATTTTTTATCGATATGAAAAAAATAGATTGATAAATTAATCAATATCAATCTAATATTAAAGCGTCACTCAATTACACACGATTTATATAATCAAATTTTCTAATTTATTAAAATCTCTTCTAAAATTTTATAGGTTTTCAGTATTAACTTTAATATTTATTGTTTTACTAGCTTAGGTCTTTAACATTTGGAGAGTACTATGCTTAACTATCTGGATTTTATTATTATTGCTTTAAAGTTATTGGTTGTTTTTATATGTATCGTTTTATTCTTAAAAATAACAGGTAAAACATCACTATCACAAATGTCGAGCATTGATTTTATAGGGAATATGATATTAGGTGGGATTGCAGGTGGAATTATCTATAATCCTAAATTGACCATATATGATTTTATTGTTGTCTTGTTGATGTGGACAGCAATCATGTATACCTCTAATTATTTAAAAAAACGAAGTCAAAATGCTAAAGCCTTTATTGTTGGTAATCCAATTATATTAATGGATCATGGAAAATTAAAATTAGATGCTTTCACCTCGATTAATTTAGATTTGGCTAGTTTTGCAGTACTACTCAGAATGAAGAATGTTTTCAACATTCATTGTGTTGAAAAAGCTATTTTGGAGCCTAATGGGCAATTATCAATAGTTAAAAAAGGGGATAAGGACATATCCGTCATTGTATTAGAAAACGAACAACCCGTTGATAATGTTTTAGAGCAACTAGGTAAGGATGAAAAATGGTTAAAATCCGCGTTAGCTGATCAAGGTTATAAAAGTTTTGAAGGGCTTTATTGCGTTGAGTATTATGATCATCATCTTTTTGTTATACCAAATGATGCTATACATTAAGGTTGCGACTTTGTCGATTTTAGATGATTAACCATACAAATTAGTTATATGGTTAATCATGTTAAGCAAAATTAATTAATCTGCATACAGTGGTGATAAGTTTAGTGATTTAGTTATAAAGTTTTTCACTGAGAGGGATTTCAGTTCATTTTGTATCGACAATGCTTGTTCTTTAGAATCACAACGAGTGAAAACACATGCTCCTGTCCCAGTTAGCCTTGTTGGAGCAAATTGGGACAAATACGATATAAGCTGATCGACTTGAGGATAACGTTCACGCACAATAGGTTCACAATCGTTAGTAAATTTATCAAAAGGAATTGACATTAATTGTTCAATAGTTCGTTTAGGTGTGTCACGCTGTAATTTAGGATCGTTAAATACTTTAACTGTTGAAATTTCAATATTAGGACAACTAACTAAATACCAATATTGAGGAATATCAACTTGTTGAAACTGATCGCCGATACCTTCAGCAAATGCTGAGTGACCATAAATGAAAATAGGCACATCGGCTCCAATTGAACGGCCTATTGTTATTAAAGTTTGTTGCTCAATATTTAAATTCCATAATTGGTTTAAAGCAACAAGAACTGTTGCAGCATTGGAAGACGCACCGCCAAGTCCTCCTCCCATTGGGATCATTTTCTCTATAGCAATATCCACACCAAGTTCACTATTATTTGCATAGGATTTTAACCGCTGAGCTGCAATAGTGATTAGATTTTTATCTTCAGGGACTTGTTCAAATTGAGTTAATAATCTTATTTTACCATCATTACGAACATTAAAAGTCAGTTTGTCGCAAACATCAATAAACTGGAATAATGTCTGTAAATTGTGATAATTGTCTGGACGACGTCCAGTAATGTATAAAAATAAATTTAATTTAGCTGGCGATAACCAATGTTTCATATTCTGTTCCGTTAGTTTAACGTCCAGTTGCTAATTTTTAAGCGAATAAGTTCATCATCATGTGAAAGTTCAATGATGGCTGGTAAATCAACTTTTTTATTTTTGAAAGTATAAGTTGCATAGCTCAAAATCTTTAATGACCATTTATTGTTATTTTGCATAAAAGATGTTGATGCAAGCCTACCTGAGTTATCTAATTTATCGGTTTGGTTATCATCAGAAAAGCCTTTTAACCAATTATGTAAAGAGTTAAGAGGAATGTTGATGTTAGAAACTTTTTTCATTAATCTTTCAATATTAACATCATTATAATGTCCACCATTTTTATCCACTAATTCGGCATAGTTTGGTTCAGACTTTAGTGTTAAAATATTGGTTCCTACAGGTGTCGTTAATTTAACCTCATAATGATCTTGTGATTGTTGAATAATGAGGAAACGACCATAGTTTTTCGTTTTTGTTCCAGTATGAGCAATACTACCATTAACCTTAAAAGAATTAATTTGTTCAAGTATCTGTTTATGGCTTTGCCATTGTTGCTCGATTGATGCGTTAGATTGGTATTTTGTTGTTTGACATGCAGTAATCATTAATGGCAATATAAAAAGTAACGCAAATTTGATTTTTTTCATAAAATAACTCTTAAGTAGTTATGGTCAAAAGTAGGGCATATTATAGCTGATAATTTTGCGAATAAGAAAAAGTAACTGTAATTAACCTTTATTATTTTTTTAGCTATAATATTTAAATTTAGACGCTTTATAAACTATTATAAAAGAATCAATGCAATGTCTATTACAGTATTGGGTGTAAACCATAAAAGTGCGTCAGTCGCTTTAAGAGAAAAAATTGCTTTTTCTAATGAGATTATTGATAAGGCATTATATAGTCTATATCAGCATCCTTTAATTACTGGGTGCGTCATTTTGTCAACTTGTAATCGCACAGAAATTTACCTAAGTTATGAGGATGAGACAGATTTTTTTCGAGTAAAGCAATCTGTTGAAAATTGGTTAGGACAATTTCATCAAGTTGATTTGGATGTTTTTAATAATTCACTATATTGCTATGAAGGCCAGAAAGCTGTCGAACATCTTATGTCTGTTGCTTGTGGTATTGATTCGTTAATTATTGGTGAGCCTCAAATTCTTGGTCAAGTAAAACAAGCTTATAATTTTGCTCAACAAAATAATTGTTTGTCAGTTCAGCTTGAAAAACTCTTTCAATCTATTTTTCATGTAGCCAAAATTGTTCGAACAGAAACTAATATTGGAGCAAATACCGTTTCGGTAGCTTACGCGGCGTGCTTAGTTGCGCGTGATCTTTTCTCTGATGTGTCTGAGTTAAGTGTAATGCTAGTGGGAGCAGGTGAGACCATTGAGCTTATTTCTCGCTACTTAAAGCCTCATGGATTCAAACATGTTATTGTTGCTAATCGAACAAGAGATAAAGCGCTAAAATTAGCATCTATTATTGATGCTGAGATCATCTCTTTACCCGATATTGCTAATCGACTCAAAGAGGTTGATATTGTCATTAGTTCAACTGCTAGTCCTTTACCTATTATTGGCAAAGGGATGGTTGAACGGACACTACATGAACGAAATAATAATCCAATGTTATTTATCGATTTAGCCGTTCCTCGTGATGTTGAGTCAGAAATTAGTCAACTCGAAAATGTTTATCTTTATACTGTTGATGATCTGCAACAAACCGTTCAGAACAATCTAGAACAACGGATTATTGCTGCCAATGAAGCTGAATATATTATTCATGAGCAAGCTGAGTTGTATATCGATTGGCTAAAAACCAGACATGCTGTTGAATATGTAAAGCAATATCGCCAGAATGCACAAGTTATTAAGCGTGAATTAGAATTAAAAGCGTTAAAAGCAATTAAACAAGGTGCCAATATTGATGATGTATTTTTTGAGTTTTCACATAAATTGACTAATAAATTGATTCATGCACCAACACAAACTTTGCTTGAGGCGGCAACACATGATTGTGATGATTGTTTTAAAATATTAAGTAAAGGATTAGGCTTAAAAGAGCTTTAATAGTTGTTGATCTTCATAGGAAGAGATAGATTGGATCAAATTGAATTTTTTGACATACAAAGCCCATGTAGACGAGTATGTGAGACAGATAAGCAAGGTTATTGCATCAAATGCTTTCGTTCCAGGGAGGAAAGATTCAATTGGTTAAAATTTTCAGATGTTCAAAAACAAGAAATTTTGCGATTATGTAAGCAAAGGGCATTAAGACGCCGCTATCAATTATTACAACAACAAAATAATAATCAAATAAATACTGCACAAATTGATTTCACTTTTTAATAAAAAATAGCCATTCTTATATATCTTGTATTCAATCTAAACTCGGAGTAGCATTTTTATTCAGGTTAAGTCGATTTATTTTAATTACCTGCAAATTAATTGGAATTTAAAATATGAAAATGTGTATTGCTTGTGGTATGCCAATGACAGCTATTGCTGATTATCCTTTACATGATTTGTCGAAAAACTACTGTAAACATTGCGCTCATTCAGATGGTTCAATGAAAACCTTTGATGAAAAATGGCAAGAAGTTACTCTTAAATATTCAAATAACCATAATGTTGATTATTTAGTGGCAAAAGAGACCGCTTATACTATTTTAAAAAAATTACCTGCTTGGAAACGTAAATGGTAGTAGAAATTTTAGGCAACTAACTGCGTTTATAATAATATCTGTTGCAGATATCACAAAGCTTAGTATAATTGCCAACGTTTACTTATTTACACTTCAGATGCCAGTGTGGCGAAATTGGTAGACGCAGCGGATTCAAAATCCGCCGCCCTTAAAAGCGTGTCGGTTCGAGTCCGACCACTGGCACCAATAATAGATCATATTTCAATTGCTCACCCAAATCCTAAAAAATTAATACTAAATAAAGTTATTATTATCATCAAAATTTTTCCAAGTTCTCCGAAGTAAGCCTGTTTAATCATTAATCTGGTAATAGGAGTAAAATATGGCAGAAAAAATAAATGTTAGAAAATTGACAATTTTCATTTCAACACTCTACTGTTCTTTAATATTTTCTTCATCATTATTTGCTTTTCAAAAAGGATCAACAGAAGACTTTCTTGGTCATGAAGTTGGGGTTACATATCATACTGCCGATCAAGCCGTTAGTAGTAAAGAATACTTGCCTATTTATCCTCAAGAAGGTACGCCTGAATTTGAAGCAGATAAGATTGCCTATTTACATGGTTATAATCTCAAAGATACTGATCGTTGGAAACAAGCAACAAAGGATGCTGATTTGCATACGGCAAATGTAGCTGAAATTTTTTCTGAACCTTTAGGTATTACAATATCACCCGAAACAACACCCACTTTATATAAAATGTTTGGTGATTTATTGGTTGATTCTGCTGATAATGCCACTAAAACGGCTAAAGAGTTTTATATGCGAAAACGTCCTTTTGTCTATTTTGGTAATCACTCTTGCCAACCTGTTGATGAAGAAGAACGATTACGTCAAAATGGTTCATTTCCATCAGGTCATACCGCTTATGGTTGGACATTAGCTTTAGTTCTAGCTCAAATTTCACCTTCACATGCTGAAGCGTTAATCAAACGAGGCTATGAGTTTGGTCAAAGCAGAATGATTTGTGGGGCCCATTGGCAGACCGACGTAAATGCCGGTAGAATGGTTGGGGCAGTGGAGTACTCAAAATTACAAACTATCCCACAGTTTCAAGAAGATCTTCGCAAAGCAATTGACGAAGTTAATCATCAATATAGTTTATTAAAAAATGATAGGCCATTTTGGAAAATTAAAAAGGCAGTATTACTGCCTTTTTAAAATATAAAGATTAATCTAATTAAGATTTCAATGCATCTAAAACAAGTTTAAAAACATTTGAATGGCCTTTACGGCTTGGATAATAGATATAAAATGGCTCATAGGTAATTGAATAGTCGCTTAATAATTCTATAAGTCTTCCAGTTGCTAATTCATTTTTTACATCAGGATAACCAATCCAACAAATACCTAAGCCATCAAGTATCGC
Organism: Gilliamella sp. B2772; assembly: GCF_026536985.1. Lineage (NCBI taxonomy): Bacteria > Pseudomonadati > Pseudomonadota > Gammaproteobacteria > Orbales > Orbaceae > Gilliamella > Gilliamella sp. B2772. Next base: position 448,256 of record NZ_JAFNNB010000001.1, read on the forward strand.
CTGTTTTCTTAAATGATTATTGATGGAGAAGTGAGTAGAGGGGTGATATTGAATAATATTACCACTATTAGTAAATTCCCAAATTGTTTCCATTCCATGTTGGCTTGAAACTTTTTTGCCAATTAAAAGATGTTGATCTAAATCACTTATCTGTTTAGGCTCTTTTCTCTGCTTTAGATAATCAGGACTAGCAACTAGGACCATTCGCAAAGGATCTGATATTTTTACAGCAACCATTTCTTTAGCAAGGTCATTCCCAATTCTAGAACCCATATCAAAACCATCTTTAACGATATCGACTAGATTATTGTCACATTCAATTTCAATCTTAATTTGTGGATAGCGTAAGGAAAATTGACTTAATTTAGGATATATAAAGTTTTCAATCGCAATATTTGATGCGTTGATCCTAATTGTACCTGATGGCGTATCTAAATAATCGCCAAGTGCGTTAACTTCTTCATTTATCTGTTTAAATAGAGGCGCTAGTTGTTTATAAAGTTGTTCACCAGCTTCAGTTAGTGAAAGACTTCGAGTTGTACGATTAAATAGCCTGAGATTTAATCGAGTTTCTAAATTCCTCATACTATGGCTTAATGCGGAAGAGGAAACTCCCAAAGATTTAGCTGCTCCAATAAAGCTTTTTGCTTCAGCGATAGTAATAAAGTAATTGAGTTCATTATAGTTATGCATAATATATAAAATTAATGAATTTAATTCATGATACTATAAATGAATACCCTGTTTATCTCAATAAAAGTTATCTCTAAAATAATATTATCAAAATTGACTTTTTATCAATTTATTAAATTATTTAAACGATTCTGACATACTGAGGAGTTATTGTATGGATTATATAAAATTAGGTACTTCTGATATTGAGGTCTCCAGGTTTTGCTTAGGATGTATGAGTTTTGGTGATCCTGCCAGTAAAATGCATGACTGGACACTTAATCCCGACCAAAGTGAAGCCATCATTAAACATGCTTTAGATCTAGGTATTAATTTTATTGATACAGCTAATACTTATTCAAGTGGAACTAGCGAGGAATATGTTGGAAGAGCATTGAAACGAAATATCGCTAGAGATAAAGTCGTTTTGGCCACTAAAGTCTATTTTAACGAAGGACACCTCTCTAAAACAGCTATTGAAAGAGAAATTGATGGATCCCTTAAACGATTGGGTACCGATTACGTCGATTTATACATAATTCATCGTTTTGATTACAGTACACCGATTGAAGAGACCATGGCGGCATTACATCATTTGGTCGATATGGGTAAGGTACGAGCCCTAGGTGCTTCGGCAATGTATGGTTATCAATTTTATAATATGCAGCTGGCAGCTAAGCAAAATGGTTGGACTCAATTTGTTTCAATGCAAAATCACTATAATTTATTATATCGGGAAGATGAAAGAGAGTTAATTCCGATCTGTAAGCAATTCCATGTTTCATTAACTCCTTATAGCCCATTAGCGGCTGGTAGACTTTCCCGATTAGAATGGAAAACCGATACGTTGCGAAGTAAAACTGATAAAGTCGCTATTGCCAAATATGATAGTACGCAACAAATAGATAGAGAAATTGTTGTAAGAGTAAATGATATCGCACAAAAATATGGTGTAACCATGACGCAAGTTGCGCTAGCATGGCAATTTGCTAAAGGCGTTGCATCACCTATCATTGGTGCAACCAAAACGCAATATTTGGATGATGCAGTCGGCGCGTTAAAAGTTTCATTAACTAAAGATGATATTGCTTATCTTGAGGAACTTTATATCCCCCATGTTATTATGGGAGCAATCTAAAAGTATTGTTTTTTAACTGTTTTTTACAGCTCACTAATCCTCGATATTATATTTGAAATATCGAGGGTTAAATAATAAATTGATTTTAAATAATATTTAAATGACTTTTTTTATAAATTTAATCAAAAGTATTCCAAATTTCGTAAATAAAAATGCGTCGTCACTTTATTTGGACCTAAACAATATTCTTTAGTCCAATCGCCGTGCTGATTATAATCACCATAAGAACACTCTTCCTTCATCTCAGCTATTCTTTGATTGTTTTCATCGAGTGCAATTTTGCCAAATTCAATTTTGTAGTCGTATTGAATTCTTTTACTCAATTGTTTTTTATCATTATAAAAATATTTATATTCTCTTAAAACAACGATGAAACTGTCAGTTTCATCGTATTTTTGAAAAATTTCTACAACCCTTTTAGAGACTAAATCGTTTTCGTAATAAACTTGACTAATGAAATCCAAGTCATAGGTTGAATCTTCAATTTTTATTATTCGCCCATTAGAATCATAACCTACCAATAATTTATTATTTTTTTTAGCATCCTGATAAGAAAGAATATTTTTTTCTTGATCAAACTTGATATCAAGATTCAGGTTCTTATTTTCAGATTCATAAGTATATTTCCCATTTTTATAATCAATAACAAATTTATAATAATCTAAAGTCATTGATTCAATGAGTCCATCGGTATTTGCCGTTAAAGTTACAGGATTATCCCCTTTTATTGACTGTTCTTTAATTGGAATGGAATAGGGGGCTAAATCTATACCGGCATGAATTAAATAGCTATTTTCAACGGCTATATTGGGTGTATGATTATCTTTACATCCAAATAGCGCTAAACTTATAAGAAGAATTATTTTGATTTTCATTATTATACTCCTGTTTATTTACTTAAAGGTTAATATTCAATTTCACGTAAAACAAAGAAACTGAAATTTTCATTAGGCTTTAAGCAATAATATTTCGTCCAATCACCAAATTGATTAAAATCATAAAATTGGCATTCTAATTTTTGGTTATTTTTTGTTATATAATCATCTAAATAAATTATTTTTTTATCAATTTGATGATGATTATTATAAAAATATTCAACTTCATTTTTTGACATTAGTTTTGTTTCATCATTTTCTTTAAGTGTGGTTTCTGTAATGATTTTTTTCAAATTATTTTGGTCATAAAGAAATGTTGATACGAAGGTAATAAGATTAGGATCAGTTTTTTTTGTAAGCTTAATCAATCTTTTTTGCTCATCATATTTAGCATACCAAGCAATAGGTAGCTTTGCTTCATGAATTTCGGTCATGTTCTTGTCATTATCGAATTTTATATAAAATTCTAAAAGAAATTGATCTTGTTGCGAGAAAATCATTAAGGATTTTTGGTAATCAATATCTATTTTGACTGGAAATGCTTTATCTAATGATTGATTAAAAATAGGTTGAATTTCGGGTGAAACAACAGAGGTAATAAAACCTTGCTGATTTATAGTAAACTCTTGGTTTATGCTACCAGATAGTATTTGTTTTTTTATTGGTTTGGAAAATGGTTTAAGTTCAGGAGCTTGAAAAAATAAGTAATTATTATTAATAGCTTGCTCATTATCACTCTTTGGGTTACAGCCAATTATCAAAAATAATAAAAAGCAAATGATAGTTTTTTTCATTATGATCCTTATGTTTAAAATCTGGTCCTAATCCTAAGGATACCATTATTTTTTTAATATAATAAGGACATTGAACTCAAAAGCTTAATAATATTAAGGATACTAGTTTAACTAATTTATTGATATCCTATTTTCTTAGCGATATTTTAATCTTATTTCACATATTTCCAATTTGAATATAGATATAATTTTTTCGTATTATCCCAATAGTTATTCACCGACTATAATGACTCAATAGTCGTATCAGAATATGTTCGACTAATTTATCTTAATAGGGAGTGATAATGAAAAAATATATTTACCTGTTTATATTATTAGGATTTACATTAATTGGGTGTGACAACAAGTCAGATTCAGCTAAAAATAACCAACAAGAGAAGAAAGAAATCGTAGTTGGTTTGCCACCAAGTATGCATAATATAATGATGGAAAAAGTCGTAAAACCTGCTTTAGAACAAGAAGGTTACAAAGTTAAGATGGTAAATTTCAGTTCATTAAGGGATTCAAATACCGCTTTAGTTGAAGGAAGTATTGATCTCAATGCCGCTCAACATCAATCTTATTTAGATGTATATAATAAAGAAACTAAGAGTGATCTTGTTTCTTTAGTTCATATTCCTTCAATATCCGCGGCGCTTTTTTCACAGAAACATCATTCAATAAATGAAATTGCTGATGGACAGACAATTCTTATTCCAAATGACCCATCAAATAAAGCTCGTTCATTACAATTATTACAAAGTTTGAATTGGATCACCTTAAAACCTGAAAGTGAAGCAGGAACGTTAGATTTAAATGATATTGCAGAAAATAAGTATAATTTAAAATTTAAAGCAATATTATCTGAAATTATTCCTAGAACGCTTAATGAGGTTGATTATGCCATAATGCCTGGGGGAATAGCATGGTTAAGTCATATTCCGGCAGATAATGTTTTAGTTCAAGAAAAGTTAACTCCGAATCTTGAATTAATGGTCGTAGTTAAGAAAGAAAACTTAAATACCAAGTGGGCGCAAGATGTAAAAAAACTTTATCAATCAGATCAGCTTAGAAAATTTATTAATGAAGATCCTGACGCTAAAGGTCGCTTTATTTGGCCACAGCAGTAAATCTTTCCAAGATATCCTAATTACTATTAGGATATTTTTCATATTTTATATAACTGCTTTCAAACTTTCATTAGATCAAAAACTATTTTGTAAAGCAATTTAAAGATAAATAATTCATTTATTTTGATTTTTCACCATGATAAAATTGTTATCTCCCCAATTATGAATATAAATGAATGTGATGAAAAAAATTCAATTACCCATTTTAATTGTCTGTGGCGTTATGCTTTGTAGCTGTTCCGATGAACCTAAGTCAGTTGTTCGTATGATTGATAATCCCACTGATAATGAAATTGTAGTAGCCATTGATGGTAAAGAACTCGCTATTCCGGCTAACTCTAACACTACCTATACTTTTGAATATGGTAAGCATAATTTAGCTTATAACAATGAGTCGCTCGATTTTATCGTTAAACCAGCTAGGTTTCCTAATGATGGTTTTATTAATCCTACACAAAGCAACTATATGTTTCATACCTATATCTACGCTACTGAAAATACCAGTGACGAAGATTATGATAAGTTATATGAAAAATCTTTACGTAAAGTCTCCATTATTATAAATGGTGTAGAAGATGAAGTTGAACTACCTGTTAAAGTGATAAATGATGTTTTTATCGAAAGGGAAGATAATACTTGGGACTATTCAATCAACCAGGAAGCCCCTAATGAACTTTCTAAAAAATTTAAAACCAAAAAAGATATCCAACTTCCTAGAATTAAAGTCTATCGTGAAAAAGATTATATCACCTTATTAAAAAATGAATTTTTTGAATCCAATGAAGATCCAGAGACAGGATTTGAAGTAAGTTTTCCTAATAAACCAGTAAAATTTAATGAGATTAATCAATATGTATTCCCTAAAATTAATTTGGGTGGAATTGAATGTGATGCTGGTAAAAAATATTTAGCAGACACATTAGATAATTGGAAACAACTTTTCACTTTAAATGGTGATGACTTCGCGAGTAAATATAAAAAATTAGGTGGAGAGGAAGGCATAGATTCTTTAAGAAAATCTGATGAACTTTGCCCTAAAGAAATAGATCCAAATATGACTTATTACCAAGCATATGGTCCATTTGAAAAATTTTTAAATTTTACCCAAGATACTAATATCTATATTATCAAATAAATTTTAGTCATTGTGTAATTTATCACTACAATAATTATAAAAGGCATAATATTTTTATTATGCCTTTTATTTTATCAATAACCGTTATTCTGAATTTATTGAATTGTATTTATATTATAAAAAAAGTTGAGGAGCGGGGTTTTTGAAGTTTCAAAATCGCAATTATCCAATCTTTATATTCACAGATCATGATCCTTTCTTGAATAAAATTCGAATCGCACGAATTGTAGATAATAATATTGACCTAAATCACATAAATCATAAAAAGAATTTTGATTAAAATCGAATCAATATAATATTTATAGTGAGTTAATAAAATAAAGGAATATCTTATGAGTAAAACTAGATTGAAAATTGCAGCATTAATTGGTGGTATTATTTTTAGTGCTTCAAGTGCTTACGCATCAATTGATGATGTTAAGCAACTTAAAATCATCAGTTATAATGTTTATAACGGGATGAAGTTAGATGAGAGCGAAGGCAAGCAGAAATATATTGATTGGGCAAAAGCGCAAGATGCCGATATCATTGCCTGGCAAGAGATGAATTTCTTTACTCGAGAAAAACTTGAAAAATTTGCAGCCAGTTATGGTCACAACTACGCTGTTCTGTTAAAAGAGTCACCAGATGATCCTGCTTTTTTCCCAGTTGCCATTACCTCAAAATATCCTATCGTAAATGTGAATAAAGTGGTCGATAATTTATGGCATGGAGCGCTGTTTGCAGATGTTGGTAATTATCATTTTGTGATAACCCATATGAACCCGTTTTGGACGGCTAAGCGTATCGATGAAATTAATTTGATTATAGATTCAATTAAATACAGTCGTGATCCTAATGGAAAATGGATAATCGCGGGGGATTTGAATTCATTCTCTCCAGCAGATAAACCTGATTATGATAAAAGCACGCTTTTAGAAGATATAAAAGAAAAACAGAAGAAAAGACCAATTCTTGATAATCTGGTAAATGGCCAATTAAGCTATACCGTTCAACAAAATCTACTTGATGCGGGTTATATTGATGCATTAAAGATAAAACACAAAGAATTTATCTCAACCGCACCAACTAAAGTCTTTTATGATCAAGCATCAGTACCATTACGTTATGATTATATCTATGTCTCACCACCACTTAAAGAAAACGTGATTGATGTTAAGGTACTCAAAGATGATTTTACTGATAAGTATTCAGATCACTACCCAGTTCAAATGATTATAAAGAATAATTAATATCATCTATAGAATTAAGAACAAAACGGGCATAAGCCCGTTTTTTATGTTAATTGATTCGATAAGATCAATACACTATTTTCGGGCAACAAATACCGCTCGTATTGGAGCAGGGTAACCTTCAATCGTTTTGCTCAAATCGTTCGGATCAAGAAACTCAGCTAATGAGTCAGATTCCATCCAGTCTGTTTTGCGCTGTTCATCTAAACTGGTTTTCGATATATCAACCATTTTTATCTCTTTAAAACCACATTTATGTAGCCAATTTATCATGGTGGGGACAGATGGGATGAAATAGACATTTCGCATTTGAGCATAACGTTCACCTGGCATTAATGCTTGGTGTTCGACTCCCTCAATAACCAGGGTTTCAAGCACTAATTGTCCACCATCAACTAATTGATCTTTCAATTGGTAAAGATGATCAAGTGGCGAACGGCGATGATATAATACGCCCATTGAAAAAACCGTATCAAATGCATTTAATTTTGGCAGTTCCTCAATTCCTAAGGGTAGTAAGTGAGCTCGTTGATCATTACCTAATAGTTTTCTTACTGCTTCAAATTGGCATAAATAAAGCGCCATTGGATCAATACCAACGGCAAGTTTAGCTCCTGCGCCAACCATTCGCCACAAGTGATAACCACTATTACAACCAACATCGAGAACTGTTTTGCCCTCTAAATTTTCAATGTGATTAATTAGTCGTTCCCATTTCCAATCAGAACGCCATTCTGTATCAATATCCACACCATAAAGATGAAAAGGGCCTTTACGCCATGGCATCATGGTTTTCAATAATTGGGTGATTCTTTGCTGTTCCCCTGAAGATAACGGTTGCTCAGTTTTAGCCGTTACGCTGTGTAAGAAGTCGATTTGAAAAGGGGTAATTGCTGGCAAGTGTTTAATGCTATTTAACCATTGGCTAAAACGGTTATCTAAATTTTGCTTTTGCCAATTAGCTAGTTGTGCTGGTAATACTTCAAGCCAATTTTTAAGCTTATTTTTTGCGATAATTTGGTAAAAATCACCAAAATCAATCATTCGTTATTCCTTTGTAATTGGGTTAAATCTGATGTTATTTTATAGCAATGATGGAACCGAAATTAAAACATTGAAACCAGGTATCGACATGTTTAAATCCTGCTTTAGCAAGACGCTGTTTATGGGTTTCAATAGTATCGGTAAGCATAACGTTTTCAAGCATATTCCGTTTTTGGCTAATCTCTAGTTCACTGTAACCATTCGCTCGTTTGAAGTCATGGTGCATGTTAAATAATAATTCATCAACACTCTTATCATTAAAACTAAATTTTTCAGATAGCACTAATATGCCATTAGGGATTAATGCTTGGTAGATATTATTTAAAACACGTTGACGATTGTCTGGCGTTAGAAATTGCAAGGTAAAATTTAGGACAACCATTGAAGCATTTTGCATATTAATATTGCAAATATCTTCACATATAACATCAACAGGTGTAGTTGATTTATAGGCATCAAGGTGTTTTTTACATCGTTCTACCATTGGTAATGAATTATCAACGGCAATGATATGGCAATTTTCTTGTTTGATATTCCGACGAATTGCAAGTGATGCAGCGCCTAGCGAGCATCCCAAATCATATATCATTGAATTGGGTTGAACAAATCTTTCAGCCAACATGCCTATCATTGAGATTATATTCGAATAACCGGGAACAGAGCGTTGCACCATATCGGGAAAGACTTCGGCAACTTTTTCATCAAAAGTCCAATCGCCTAATTTATCAATTGGTGTTGAAAATAACTGATCTTTTTTGCTATTCATAAAAGTTATTGGTGCTATAGGATCTAATTCTGTTATCATACCATTTTTTGCTTTTGATTGTTCGGATAATTATGACATTTGTTGATTTTATAGCCATTTTTGCAACGATTGTTATTAGTGTGTTTGTTACATTCTATTTTGGCAAACGTTGGCAGTTTTGGTTTAATTTGAATTTAACAGGTTACTTTCGAATTATTTATTGGGGCACTGTCTGTTTTGCCGGATTATCATTAATTTTTGCCAGATTATTAGATGGTTTTATACCTTCATATATACATCTTTCTTTAATCTCCATTTCTGGATTAATGATTTGTAGCGTTTTTATAGCTACTATTTTTGATATCACCTATTGGTTTAGTAAAAAAAGATTAAAACCCAATCTATGGCTTAAGGTTAGCTTTATTATTGCTGTTGTAGCGCTGTTTTGTTTTGGGCATGAAATGGCGATAAATCCTCAAATTGTCCATTATAAAGTTGAAATTAATAAACCGGCTCATGTTGAGCATTTAAGAATTGTTCAACTTTCAGATATTCATATCAATGAACATACGTCTACCAAAATGATTCAAGAAATGGTCGAAAAGGTAAACGCTTTGGAACCTGATTTTATTGTGATAACGGGGGATACACTGGATAAGAGTTTAAAGCCTTTTTTAGAATATGGCTTTGATAAGCAGTTTCAACAATTAAAACCAAAATATGGTAGCTATATTATTTTTGGTAATCATGAATATTTAGGAATTAATGACGCTAATAATCGTGAAGATGATATTATTAATGCCTTCAAAAAAGCAAATTTGAAAGTCTTAAAAGATGACATAGTCTATCTTGATGAAGTTGGTATAACATTGATAGGGCGGGATGATTTTTCTTCATCTCGGTATGATATTAAGCGTGCTTCATTATCCGATTTAATCCTGTTTACTGATACCGAGAAACCTATAATATTGTTAGATCATCAACCAAGAAATCTTGATGAAGCCGCTGAACAAAATGTAGATTTGATGCTATCTGGACATACACATGGTGGGCAAATTTTCCCTGTTAATATTTTAGTCGCCATGATGTATAAAAATGCTAAGGGAATTTATCAAGATACTAATCATCATTTTACCAGTATCGTGAGTAGTGGTTATGGGTTTGGCGGGCCGCCAATACGATTAATGACCTGTTCTGAAATTGTTGTAATAGATGTATCATTTGCAAAAAAATCGACCTCTTAAATAGGATTCATATTTTGATTTATCAATATATTACTACGGATGAAGAATTATCTAGTTATTGTTTAAAAATTGCGAACAGCAATGCAATCGCATTAGATACGGAATTTGTTCGCACGCGAACATTTTATCCTCAATTAGGACTTATTCAGGTTTTTGATGGTAAACATGCAGCATTAATTGATCCGGTTAATATCAACAATTGGCAGGATTTTTTAGCTATTTTAGCCAATCCAACAATTGAAAAATATTTTCACTCTTGTAGTGAGGATATTGATGTGTTTCTTTCTACATTTAACTGTGTACCCACTCCAATTATAGATAGCCAAATTTTGGCATCATTCCTAGATAATCCTGTTAGCAGTGGCTATGCTAGTTTAGTTAACAAATACCTTGGCATTGAATTAGATAAAAGCGAAACTCGAACAGATTGGTTAAAACGTCCTTTGACTGAAAAACAATGTGAATATGCGATTAATGATGTGTTATATCTCTTCCAATTAATGGAAATTCTAAAAGTTAAGCTCACAACTAATCATTATTTAGATGCAGCTTATCAAGAATGTCAAAGTGCGATTGCCCGTAAATGCAAGCCGTTTGATCCTAAAGATGCTTACCTAAATATCGGAAATAGCTGGCAATTAAAAGGTGACAGCTTAGGACAATTGGCTAAGTTAGCATTATGGCGATACCAATTAGCCAAATCTGAAAATATTGCATTAAATTTTGTTATACATGAAGCTGTTTTATTTAAGATTGCCCGTTTCCAACCTTCGTCGTTAGCTGAACTTGATAAATTAGGAATGAAAGGGAAAGAAGTTCGGCTATATGGTCCAACCATTTTGGAAATATTGCAGGAACCTATACCGAATATTCCACCAATTAAACGAATGAATAGTTATCCAAATTACAAAGAAACTTCTGATTTATTAAAGCAAATCACTGAAAATATTTCATCACAGACTGGACTTAGCCGTGAATTAATTATATCAAAACGGTTAATCAATCAATATATAAAATGGAAAATAGATAAAAACGAAAGTATGCCTGAAATATTATCTGGGTGGAGAAAACCACTATTTGAACAATATGGCTTATTAAATTGATCAATATCTAGGGTGTCAAATGAAATTGACACCACGTTATTTAAGCAAGTTCACTTAGCATCGATTCAACAATTTTAGATGATTGAGCTGCGGCTAACTTTAAAAAGGATTGAAAATCAATTGCTGATTCATTATCCCCATTGTCTGAAATCGCTCTAACCACTACAAAAGGAACTTTAAATAACCAACAAACATGGCCGATCGCAGCAGCTTCCATTTCAACGGCAATTGCGTCAGGATAAGTTTGCTTAATTCGTTCTAGATTACTTTTTCCATTAATAAAAGCGTCTCCACTACCGATTGAACCAGCCACGGCATTGACACCCTGTTTTTTGATACAAGCTTCGGCTAATGATCGATAGTTTTCATCAGCAGGAAACGAAACAGGGCAACCAGACATTTGGCCCGGCTTATATCCAAAAGCAGTTAGATCCACATCATGATAAAAAACATCTTTTGATACAATAATATCACCGATACTGAGCTTAGTTGAAAGCCCACCAGCTGAGCCAGTGTTAATTACCGCATCAACTTGGTAATTATTTAAAAGCAGGGTAGTTCCGGATGCCGCAGCTACTTTACCGATACCTGATTGTAATAATACGATGTCGCAATTAGCAATTTTGCCAATGTGAAAATCACATCCTAAATGATGTTCTAATTGATAATCAGTAATTTGACTTTTTAGTATTGCAACTTCTTCTTCCATTGCTGCGATAATAGCAATTTTCATAAGGACCTCTAGGTGTTTATTAGCCGTATATTTGTTTTAAATGTGCTATCATAATTGCCATAAGTGAACTTGACAATAAATGAATCATAACGGAGATAAAATTTGCGTACAATTTTTATAACAGGTTGCTCAAGCGGTATTGGCTTGATTTCAGCAATAGCATTAAAAAAGCGAGGTTATCGTGTTATTGCTTCTTGCCGTAAAGTTGAAGACCAAAAAAAATTAGTCGAGCAAGGTTTTGAAACCGTTCTTTTAGATTTGGATGATCCAGACTCTGTTACTCAAGCTGCACAGGAAGTTTTAACTTTAAGTGAAGGTAAATTATATGCTTTATTTAATAATGCCGGATTTGGGGTATATGGTCGATTAAACACCATCAGTCGAGCGCAGTTAGAGTCACAGTTTTCAACAAATTTTTTTGGTGTACATCAATTAACTCAATTATTGTTACCGGCAATGCTAGAGCAAAATGAAGGAAGAATTATTCAAACAAGCTCTATTGTTGGAATTGTTGCAACCCCAGGGAGAGGAGCTTATTCAGCCAGTAAATACGCCTTAGAAGCATGGTCTGATGTATTAAGGTTAGAATTAGCTAAAACGAATATAAAGGTTTGTTTAATCGAACCTGGTCCATTAAAAACCTATTTTTCAAATAATGTGAATCAAACCGAAAAAGAGAATATTGTAAAAAATCCACCAATTGCTAGACGTTTTACCTTAGCTCCCGAAGCTGTTTTACCCTATCTTTATCATGCATTGGAGCACGATAAGCCAAAAATACGTTACAGGGTAACTAAAGTAACGAAGTTAGCAGCGATAGCTAAACGTTTGCTTCCCGACAGATTAATGGATAAAATTTTAGAAAATAAGTAATAAATTAAATTATTCATAGGATAAATTATGTCAAATCAATTTATTTTTGATGTTAACGAACAGAATATTCAAGAAATTGTCGAAAAATCGACAAATACTCCCGTGTTATTCTACTTTTGGTCACCAAGAAGTCCAAATCATCAAGAGATGACAAACACGCTAACAAAATTAGCGACAGAGCATCAAGGACAATTTATTTTAGCCAGCGTAAATTGTGATGAGCAACAAATGCTTGCAGCACAATTTGGTTTAAGAGCGATTCCAACAGTTTATATGTTCCAAAATGGGCAGCCAGTTGATGGTTTTCAAGGTCCACAAAGTGAAGATCAAATTAAAGCATTTTTAGCCAAAATCTTACCTAATGAAGATGAATTAAAACTTGTTGAAGCTCAAAAATTATTTAATGAAGGGTTATATGGCCAAGCTTTACCTTTATTAAAACAAGCATGGACGACGCTAACCGATCACTTAGGCAAACCAAGATCAGATATCGCATTAATGTTAGCTAAAGCGCAAATTGAACAAAAGCAACTTAACGATGCTAAAGAAGTTTTAGCAACAATTCCGCTACAAGACCAAGATTCGGCTTTTCATGGATTACAAGCTGAGATTGAGTTACTTGAACAAGCGGCAAATTCACCAGAATTACAGCAGTTGCAAGCTGAATTGGCCAAACAACCTGACAATATTGAATTAATGATCCAACTTTCATCACAATTGATGCAAGTAGGGCGACACGAAGAAGCTTTAGAGCTACTATTCAAACCGTTAACAAAAGATCTAAATGCGGGAGATGGTCAAGTTAAGAAAACATTACTTGATCTATTAGCTGCATTGGGTACTAATAACGCTTTAGCTAGTAGTTATCGTCGTAAGCTTTATACGCTATTATATTAAGAAATATTTAATTGATTTCTGGCGATGGTAATAGCTTGGCATTAATTCATAAAAAATTTTATGAGCCTCTATTGAAACTTTGGAAAGTTAAAAGATATCAAAAGAAAGTTGATAGATTAGAAGGATGAAATGAAGAGATTCAACAGTTTTGTTGAATCTCTTTTTTTATTTAATGTTCGATAATACGAGGAAAGTTTTCGTTACTACGAAGGGTTAAAACCTCAACCCCGTTATCGGTTACTAAAATAGTGTGCTCATATTGAGCTGAAAGTCCATGGTCTTTAGTTTTAACGGTCCAACCATCTTTCATTGTACGTGTACGCCAATCGCCAGTATTCACCATCGGTTCAATCGTAAAAGTCATACCTGGTTTTAAAATTACGCCACCATCATCAGCATCATAATGTAATACTTGAGGCTCATCATGATATACCTCACCAATACCATGACCACAATATTCACGAACTGAAGAAAATCCAAATTTATCAACATATTTTTGAATAGCTTTACCGATTTCTCTCAATCGAATTCCTGGTTTTATGATTTTAATCGCTTCGTATAAGCTCTCTTGTGTAACTTGGCAAAGTTTTTCGCCAGCGACAGTGGGTTTACCTGCAATGTACATTTTTGAAGTATCCCCATGATAACCATCTTTGATCACAGTTACATCTATATTAAGAATATCACCATCTTTTAATTTTTTATCAAAACTTGGAATACCATGACACACCACGTCGTTAATGGATATACAACTTGTATGTTTAAATCCATGATAACCAATATTGGCAGGAATAGCTTTTTGTACATTTACAATATGTTCATAACAAATTTTATCGAGTTCACCAGTAGTAATTCCTGGTTTAACATACGGCTCGATCATCTCTAAAACTTCAGCAGCTAATTTGCCTGCAATACGCATTTTTTCAATTTCGGCGGGAGTTTTTAACTTAATAGACATTAACGTGTTCCTGTAATTTTAATGGCAATATCCTATCATATACCGTTGTTTCTTTAAAGCATAGAGGTGGATAATTCCTCTTGATTAAAAGTTTAAATTTTACGAAAAAAAAGTTGAGGAACGGGGTTTTTGTGTATAAAAAATGAAAACTAATACAGCTTGAAACCGTTTAATTATATAATAAAACATTATAAAAAAAGGTTTCAATATGATGCAATGTAGCTATTATCAAGAAAAAAAATGTTTGTCTTGTCATAAAATTAATCAACCATATCATTCTCAATTAACTGAGAAACAAAGTCATTTGTTGGAGAAATTAGCTGATTTTAATCCTAAACAAGTTAACGATCCGTATGCGAGTCCTGAATCAGGGTTTCGTAATAAAGCTAAAATGGCTGTGCTGGGTACGGTTGAAAAACCAATTTTAGGCATCCAAAATGGTAATGATGCGATTGATTTGTGCGATTGCCCGCTTTATAGCTCGAACATGCAAAATATTCTAAAATTGGTTCGTACTTATATTCGTAAGCAAGGATTAGTTCCCTATAATATCAACAAGCGAAAAGGGGAGTTAAAATTCGTTATCATCACAGAAAGCATTATTGATAATAACAGCCATTTTATGCTGCGATTTGTATTGAAATCACATAAATTTGTAGAAAAAATTAAAAATAGTTACCACAACTTGCAAATAAATAACTTAGAAGTTGTTACTATCAACATCCAACCTAACCATGCAGCGATATTAGAGGGGGAAGAAGAACTGATTTTAACCGATAACCCTTTTTTAGCGTTCCAATTCAATCAGATACCTTTATATATTAAATCTAAAAGTTTCTTTCAAACAAATAGTTACATTGCAGAAAAACTTTATCAAACGGCTAGTGATTGGGTTGCAAACTTAAATGTTAACTCAATATGGGATCTATTTTGTGGAGTAGGTGGTTTTGGTTTGCATTGTATCGGTCATTCTAATAATGAAAAGATCCAATTGACTGGCATTGAAATTAGTTCTGATGCCATTGAGTGCGCAACAAAATCCGCTGAAAAACTTGGTTATGATAAACTCGATTTTAAATCGTTAGATGCCACTAAATATGTAAACAATGAAAAAGGTATCCCTGATTTAGTCTTACTTAATCCTCCAAGGCGCGGGGCTGGTAAATCACTCATTCAATACTTAGGTAATATAAAACCGAAATATATATTATATTCAAGTTGTAACTTAGCATCTATGGTAGAAGATTTGCAGCTTTTAAGCGATTATCAAATGACAAAAGCCCAATTGTTCGACATGTTTCCGCACACTTCACACATGGAAGTTTTGGTTTTGTTAGAAAAATACAAATAGTTATTTACTGATTTAGGCTATTAATGACTAATATTTATATTAGTTATTAATAACTATTGGTCTAGATTTGCTTTTCTATTCAACCTCATTGATATTAATCGCTCATTTTAATATTTTAGCCTCTTGCCTCAAAGCTAATGATAATCATTATCCAATATAAATGATAATTATTCTCATTGATCATATTTTTTATTTTTGCTAGATTAATTAGTAAAAAATGATAATTATCAAATATTGGGAATTAATTTGAGCAGTTTATTAATATAACTTTGTGGTGAAAAATGAAAATAAATAAAATCTTTTTAACCGTTTTGACTGCTTCAATCTCCTTCTCAGTATTTGCTGCTGATGATGAATTGGAAACTATGACGGTAACGGCTAGTAGACAAAAAAGAGCCAAATTAGCTATTCCAGAAACTGTTGATGTCATCTCTAGAAAGAATATAGATGATCATCAAATGTCAACAATGGAAGATTTAGTTAGATATTTACCGGGAATATCAGTTAATCGGCAAACTTCAGGGACCGACCCTTTTGGTAATTTAGGCAGTATTAGAATACGTGGTATGGCGGGTAACCGTATTCAAATGCAAGTTGACGGTTCAAGAGTGATTGAAAGCATCCAAGACGGCAATAGAAATTTTATTGATTTAGCAAATATAAAAGCTGTTGAAGTCATTCGTGGACCTGGCTCGGTATTATGGGGGGCAGATGCTGTTGGTGGGGTAGTTGCGTTTAAAACCATAGATCCGAGTGATTTACTTAAAGGTAAATCTTATGCTGTTCGAGTAAGTGGCGGTTATGATAGTTTAAATAAACAAAATACCAAAACGAGTATGTTAGCGCTTGAATTGATGCCTAACTTAGAAGGATTGATCAGTTTTAGTCGAAGAGATTACCAAGAAACCAAGTTAACTAAAGCTAAAGCAAATGGCGGTATTTGGGGCTGTCCACGTGGCGCAGATGCTATTAAATGTAATAAATTAAATCCGTTGGATGCTAAAGCTGAAAATATGTTAACCAAATTGGTTTATCATAATGATACTCGAGAAACAAAGTTAGCATTTGAGAATTTCCGTTCTAATTCGTATGTAAAACAGATGTATGATTATGGATTACAAACCAATGGAACATTCAACGGGGATTATCGAAGAACACAAATTCAAACTCGTAAAAGGTTTGCGATTGATGATAGTTGGACTCCCGAAATAAGCTTTATCGATCAAATCAAGACCATGTTCTCTTACTCGCCGCAAGAACGTTATTTAAAATCGCATCGTCAACAAAAAGATCGAAGACAAACACCGATTTATACTTATACCACGAATGATTATAAAGAAAAGTTTTGGCAGTTGGATCTTCAGTTAAATTCAAACGTTGATTTTTTCAATACAACGCATGATTTAATTTATGGTTTTCAAGGGGATATTACCCGTAGCAATTATCGTAATGAGAGCACAAAAAATGGCGTAAAAACCATAGGTGGCGGATTTAATTTTGCTAACGCTAAAACGCAGCGTGCAGATATTTATCTTCAAGATGAATTTCACTTTATATCAGAAAATTTAAAAATTAAACCGGGTTTACGATATGCAACGTATAAAATTAAACCCAATACGGATAGCCATTATGCGGTGGTTAAAGGCAAAGAGCCTCGTAATTTGAGTTCACATCGCCTCATTCCGCAATTAGGCATAAAATATAACATCACTAACCAATACTCTGCTTATGCCCGTTATGCTGAAGGATTCAAAATGCCAACGGCTCAACAGCTTTATACCTCATTGCCTTCGGTAACGATGAATCTGATTCCTAACCCTAAACTAAAACCAGAAAAAGTGAAATCTTATGAGACCGGCATCAGAGGCGATTTTTCAGAAGGTTGGTTTAGTGTAGGCTTATTCAAAGCTGATTATAGCAACTATATCAAGAATTTCATTCGGGTTGGACCGAAGGATTATACCTACAAAAATTTATCCAATGTTAATCTATGGGGCATTGAAACATCGGGCGAGTGGCATTTTGCTCCAAATTGGACTTTGAATGCTTCAAGCTCATATCAATATGGAAAAAAACAAGATTCCCCCGGTGATAAAAGAACTTATTTTAATGAAGCCATGCCTCTGCAAGGTAATATCGGTTTGAAATGGAATGTTCCCGATTTTAATTTTGATACTGAAGTCGTCGGCACTTTTTCCAAAGCGGTATCTCACGTTTCTAGGGATAAATCCTCATCAGATGAAATATTTAAGCCAAGTGGTTATGCAGTCTATGATGCCTATTTAAATTGGCACCCTAGCAAAAATATTACTATACGGGGATCGGTGTTAAATATATTTGACCGCCGTTATTTTAAATGGCCGATGTTTAGTAGTTATTATAAAAATCCACAAAATAATGTAAAAGTGACGAATCCTATCGAGCTTCAAACCGCACCGGGAAGAACTTTTGCAGTTAGTGCGGTTATTAATTTTTAATCATTAAAGTTAAATACTTCTGTCAAATTGATAATTGGCAGGAGTTGATTTAGAAAAAGGCAGTTTTGAGAGTATAAGTTGTGCAAACATTGAAAAATATAATCTTGCTTATGAAGCTTTGCTTCAAAACAAGACAAGGTAAATATGGTTACTGTTATGCTTTAATTATTATTTGTTTAAATATTGTTTTAATTAAAATTAGTCTTGAAATGATTAATTGGAATAAAAACTTTTTTAATGCATTAGAAAAATATGACATGCAAGGCGTTATTACCCAATTAATCGTTTTTGTGTTATTAACTATTTCGGGGGCAATAACTTACTTAATAATTGAATTTTTAAGAAAAACCTTAGTGATTACATGGCGCAAGGTTTTAAATGATTCGATACTTGATAAATGGCTGAATAACAAGGCATATTGGTATTTAAATCAAGACCAAATTGATAATCCTGATCAGCGTATTTCCGAAGACTGTCTGCTATTTATTGAGCGATTAACAAATGAAGGCTTTTCGCTGATTACTCAATGTATAGGCCTGTTTTCCTATTTTATGCTTCTATGGAAAATTACCGATAATTTTGTTTTAAATTTTAGTCTATTCAATATTGATATAAGTATTTCTCATTATTTAATTTGGCTAGCACCAATCTATGTATTATTCACTTCTTGCATCGCTCACATGCTGGGACGCCCATTAAAAAACTTATTAATTGAACAACAACACTTAGAGGCAAATTATCGCTTTGTTTTAACTCGATTTCGTGAATCAAAAGAGCCAATCGCGTTAGCGAATGGTGAGAAAGTGGAGAAACAACAATTTGAACAGCATTTCAATCATATTATCAAAAATTGGTATTTATTAATCAAACGTCAACTTATTTTAGGCTGTTTTACACGGCCTTATTATTTAACGGTGTTAAGTGTGCCTATTTTCTTTTCTTTGCCTATCTATTTAATTGGTAAAGTTAGCTTAGGTTCTTTAATGCAAATTAGTAAATCATTTAGTAATGTTGTGACTAACTTGTCTTGGTTTATTTTCAATTATACTAAACTTGCCGAACTTATTGCATGTAGTTATCGTTTAACCCAATTTTTTGAAAAAGCTAATCAAGCTGCTCATCAATATCAATCAGCTAGCCAATTAGAGATTAATCAAGATGCATTTTCGATTGAAGATTTAACTATAAAAAAAACGGATGGCACTGTTTTATTAACACTACCCAATCTTTATCTTAATAAAGGCGATTCGGTTGTTATATCCGGTGCATTGGGTATAGGTAAATCAACATTTTTCAAAGTAATTTCTGGCCTTTATCCCAATTTTGAGGGGGTGATTAAAATGCCAAAATTAAAGACATTATTTTTATCGCAAAATGCCTATTTTCCGGTTGGGGGATTAGCTCATGCAATAAGCTATCCGCAACCTTTGTTTGAAAAAGATTTAAGTTTGATTAAGCAACTTCTATTAAAAGTTGGTTTTTCTACAGAATTTATCGATAGAAATTTACTCAGTGATAATTTAAAAACACTTTCCGGTGGTGAAAAGCAACGACTAATGATTGCAAGAATTTTAATGCATAAACCTGATTGGATTTTTATGGATGAAACAACCAATGCGTTAGATAAGCAGTCAGAAAAACAATTGCTGAAATTGTTAAAGACAAACCTACCGACAAGTAGTTTTATTATAATTTCTCATACTGATATTTCGAACTATTTTGATAAATGCATCCAATTGAATTTATAACAATGAAGTTAATAAGTTAACTGAATAGACAAACAAGGAGTAATTATGGCTGAGTCCAAAAATGATGTTGTTGAAAGTACAATAGAAAATTTACATGAAACAATTCGCACAATTATATTATCAACAATGACTAAAAATGGTGAAGTAGATACGAGTTATTCACCTTATTTTTTTGATGGAAAAGATTATTACGTTTTAATATCAGATCTCGCCCCTCATAGTCAAAATATGAAAGATAATGCAACTCTCTCTTTTTTAATTATTGATGATGAATGCAATACCAAGAATATCTATGCTCGTAGACGACTATCGTTCCGTGCAACAACAAGCATTGTTGAAAGAGAATCTGAGCTTTTTGATAACATCATTGACCAACTTGCTAAAAGGGTAAGTAAAATGGTGTATATGTTAGCGGAAATGAAAGATTTCAATTTATTTAAAATCACACCAACAGTCGGTAGATTAGTTTTAGGTTTTGGAAAAACCTATATTGTTGATCATCAGAATAATCTTATCACACCGGTCGATGAGGATTATGTCGCTAATCAAAAAATTGAACAAGCCAATAAATAAGCTGATTCATTAGCAAAGTTACTAACCATTATCTATCTAGTAGATAATGGTTTCTTATTTGTGACATTCTATTAGTTTATATTATTTTGTATATTGATAGATTTCTATTTTCTTTTTAATAGTCACAAAACAGCCTATATAAACCATTAAACTATGCTAAAATTAAGCCAATTTAAACTGAATTTAGGAAATATAAAATTATGATTCCTGATGTTTCTAAAGCACTCAATTGGTTGGAAAAACACTATACAATTTTACAAGGCATTCAACGGGGTGTTGAACGTGAAACGCTCAGAATTTTACCAGACGGCTCTTTAGCAAAAACACCTTTTCCTAATAAAATTGGTTCAGCATTAACTCATCCTTGGATAACAACCGATTTTGCTGAGTCGATGCTTGAATTTATCACGCCGGTTAATACGAATATTGATTATATGCTCACGTTTTTGCGTGATTTACATCGTTATGCTAGTGTCAGTATCGGCGATGAGATGATGTGGCCATTAAGTATGCCTTGTTTTGTGGCAAATGAAGACGATATTATTTTGGCACAATATGGCTCCTCAAATGAAGGGCGTTTTAAAACGGTTTATCGAGAAGGATTGAAGAATCGTTATGGCGCAATGATGCAAACCATATCCGGCGTGCATTATAACTTCTCTTTACCTATGGCATTTTGGCAAGCCCGATTTGGGGTGAAAAACGCCGAAGAAGGAAAAGCGGTTATTTCTGAAGGTTATTTTACTTTAATACGTAATTATTATCGATTTGGTTGGGTGATTCCTTACCTGTTTGGCGCATCACCTTCTATGTGCTCTTCATTTATTCAAGATAAGCAAAAAGCTAATGCATTTATAGAACAAACCAATGGTAACTGCTTTTTGCCTTATGCAACTTCATTAAGATTAAGCGATATTGGTTACACCAACAATGCCCAGAAACAATTAGGTATTACCTTTAATCATCTAGATACTTATGTTGAAGGATTAAAACGTGCCACCCATGTCAAATCAGATGAGTTCAGTAAATTAGGCATTAAAGTTAATGGTCATTATCGACAACTAAATGATAATGTTTTACAAATTGAAAATGAATTTTATGCACCAATTCGTCCTAAACGAGTTCCTAGAGCAGGGGAGTTACCTTCAGATGCCTTGTTACGTGGTGGAATAGAGTATATTGAAGTGCGTGCGCTTGATGTTAATCCATTTTCACCAATAGGTATTACTGAGGAACAGATCCGCTTTATTGATCTATTTTTGATATGGTGTGCGTTAGCGCCAGCGCCTGAAATGAGTAGTGCCGAACTTGAGTGTACAAAATTGAATTGGAATCGGGTTATTATGGAAGGGCGTAAACCTGGTCTTGAAATTGGTATCGGCTGTGATAGTTATCGTGAGCCATTATCGAAAGTCGGCCACGAATTATTTAAAGATTTGCTCCGTGTTGCTGATGTATTGGATCATCAAGATGATAAACAACATTATCGTAAAGTTTGCGAACGGCTTGATCTGATGTTTGATCAGCCTGAATTAACACTTTCAGCAAGAACGCTTGAGGCTATCAGCGATTTAGGTACTGCTAAATTTGGCTTAGTTTTAGCAACTCAATATAAAAATCAGCTTAGTTCAGAACCTTTGCAATTATTGACTGATGGTGATTTTGTTCAGCAAAGAACTATGTCAATTGAAAAGCAACAAAAGAAAGAACAGAATGATACTTTGTCATTTGATGATTATTTAAAAGAAAAAATGAACGGTTAAAATGTTTAAACATCGAGACTATACACTACGATATCAAGGAAATAGTAGTGTTGAACTGATATTACCAAACCATAAGATAGTCAATGATGAACCACTAATTGATCAATCATCATTCTCGGTTTTGGTTTGGAATATTTTTAAACAAAAACGGGTTGATTGTATTAAAATTCTTGAGCAATATGCGAGCCAATCAAAGTTAATGTTATTACAAGAAGCCCAAACAACACCACAATTATTGAATTTTATATCTGCGAATAACAAAGTTGCAGATCATGTACCAGCTTACTGCTTTAATGATATTTTTGCTGGAGTTATGACTATAACTGATTCAGCACCGACTAAAATATTATCGTTTAGAGAAAAAGAGCCATTTATTCGAGTACCTAAATCAGCTTTAATTACTGTTTATCCAATTAAAAATTCTACTAAACAGCTGTTAGTTGCCAATATTCATGCCATCAATTTTAGTATTGGCGTAAAGATATATCGTCAACAGATGTATATGTTATTAAATTATATTAATCAACATGATGGACCAGTGATTTTGGCAGGTGATTTTAATGCATGGAGTCGGCAACGACTGAATTTACTCTATCATTTGACTCGATCAATAAATCTTAAACCGGTTAATTTTGCTATTGATATTCGAAAAACGTTTTTAGGTAGGCCATTGGATTTTATTTTTTATCGAGGTTTGAAGCTTGATGCGGCTAAGATAATTAGTACAGCCGCATCGGATCATAATCCATTATTAGTCAATTTTAAAATGAATTCGAATTGACTAAATTAATTGTTAATACATCACCTTCTTTTACTCGTCCATTTTTTAATTTATTCCATTGTAAAAGATCGGTGATTTTCACTCGGTAATTCCTCGCAATGGAATAAAGATTATCACCAGCTTTAACTTGGTAAGTAATCTGTTTTTTGCCATTACTTAAAATAGATTTAGCATCTTTAGCATTTATTGTACTGTATTGAATTGTCGTTGATTTAATTTCAAACGGCATATTGTTATGTGGCACATCTTCTAAAAGCTCAGTTACTTGACTAGTAACTAAATTCTCATTTTTCAACTTTTTGAATAGTTTATTTGCATGAGAATAAGGAACTAATAGATGAAAAGGGCCATTTACAGTTTGTTGCACATAACCGGCATTGTATGTCATTAAGTCATTTAGTGATAATCCAGTATATTGCGCTATTTTAGACAATGAAATGTTTTTAGACATATCAATTCTAACTAAAGAGTTTTGATAATTACAATCCGGTAGTTTAATTCCATAACGTTTATTGTTTTTAACAATGTCGATGATAGCTAATATTTTTGGCACATAATGCATTGTTTCTTGTGGTAAATCTAAAGACCAATAGTCAATAGGTAGTCCTTTAGCTTTATTTTTATCAATCGCTCGTTGAATTCGACCTTCACCTGCATTATATGCAGCTAATGTTAATAACCAGTCGCCATTAAAGCGGTTATTAAGATTTTGTAAAAGAGATATAGCTGAGCTTGTTGAAGCAATTAGATCTCGACGTCCATCAAAACTACTGCTACGTTTTAAACCATATTCTTTAGCTGTAATTGGCACAAATTGCCATAAACCAGCCGCTTGAGCAGGCGAGGTAGCTAAAGGGTCATAAGCACTCTCAATTAATGGAATTAAAGCAAGTTCAACCGGTAGCTTATTTTTTCGTAACTGATTAATGATGTAATATACATAAGGTTCAGATCGTAATGCAATATTTTCAAATCCCTGTGGATTACGCAGCAAACGTTCTCTTTCCGCGACAACTCGGCTGTTGTTCGGAACATTTACGTTAATTTGAGTTAGCATGTAATGCCAAGGATTTTGCGTGACTGAAGCGTAATTAACACCACCACTTTTAACGCTAGAATTAACTATTGATTTAGAATTGTATGGTTTTGAGCCAGAAGTGTATCGCGACCCTTGGTTTTGACACCCGACTAAAAAAGCACATAACACTGTAAATATTAATAATTTTTTCATTAGATTATAAGTTAGGACATTAATTTAAACGACTTATTATACCTAAAAAATGTCCTTTTGGCTCCTAAAAAAAGCAAACAGTTCTAACTCATTGTTACAATTGAATTTGTTTTGTAAAGATTTTTCTTTACACCGTAAAAATAAGTTAATCTGTTTTTCTTTGGTTAAAATAGAAGGCAAAGTAATTTTCTTTTTGCAAATATAATTATAATATTCATGAATAACTTTATCATGTGGAACCATCATTTGTGCAAAGTTCAAATTAGCTTTAGTATATTCGTGTCCTGCACAAATAAGCGTATCATCAGGTAGTAGCTTTAAATTATTAAGCGAGCTTAGCATTTGCTTATAATCACCCTCAAAAATTCTACCACAACCAGCAGACATTAAGGTATCACCACAAAATAGATATGGTCGGCAATAATAAGCTAAATGTCCTAATGTGTGTCCCGGTACTGAAATAATATCAAATTGAAAATCAGCAATTGATATTTTATCTATATTATCTAGATAGTTAATCTGCAAATTAATTTCACTAGGCCCATAAACTTCAATATCGGGATAAAATGCTTTTAGCTCTGTTACCCCGCCAGTGTGATCGATATGGTGGTGAGTTAGTAAAATTGCAAGGGGTGACAAGTGATGTTTTTTTAGATAACTAATTACAGGGGCAGCTTCACCTGGGCCGATAATAACAATTTGTTTATCGTTGTTTTCCAACAACCAAATATAATTATCTTTTAGGGCCGGAATAACATGTAATCGATACATAGTTATTATACCTTCTTAGTTATCTAACTGTTTTTTGTATTCAGTCCTTTAACGATGCTTCAAAAATAGTATCGTGTAAAGTTGGGGATTCGGCTTGATTTTTAGCAATAATATCACAACGCTCATTTTCGATATGACCAGCATGACCTTTAACCCAAATCCATTCAATAGTATGTGATTTAGCTATTTCATCTAAACGTTGCCACAAATCAACATTTTTAACAGGTTGTTTATTTGATGTTTTCCAGCCATTTTTTTTCCAGCCATGAATCCAATTCATAATGCCATTACGTAAATATTGGCTGTCAGAATACAGTTGAATTTGACACGGTTCTTTAAGAAGCTCTAAAGCAACAATTGCAGCTAATAATTCCATTCGATTATTGGTAGTTTTAAAATAACCTTGAGCTAATACTTTTTCTGTTTGTTTATATTTTAAAATTGCGGCATATCCACCGGGACCAGGGTTACCCAAACAAGAACCATCTGTGAAAATTTGAATTTTTTTTAACATACTAAATAAACTTTGCCTATTGAATAAAATTTAGAATTAAATAATGTGATGTTGTGTAATTAGTGGCGAAAACACTGTAGGTATCAACATCAGCGCATTTTGGTGTTAGACTATACCATTAATTATTAAATTTCCCAATTTTAGAAGAAGAGTATAACGTGATAACACATTCAACACGTCAAATTGTATTAGATACTGAAACAACAGGTATGAACCAAGACGGTAATAATCACTATGAAGGGCATAAGATTATTGAAATTGGTGCTGTTGAGGTATTAAATCGGCGACTAACTGGCAATCATTTCCATGTTTATATCAATCCAGAACGTTTAATTGATGAAGAAGCCTTTAGAGTTCACGGTATAAGTGATGAATTTGTTAAAGATAAACCAATATTTAAAAATATAGCACATGATTTTATAAAATTTATTGATGGTGCTGAATTAGTCATTCATAACGCATCTTTTGATGTCGGATTTATGGATTATGAATTTCGTCTTTGTGGTTTAAATTTTAAAACAGCTGAACATTGTATTGTTACTGATACACTAGCTATGGCTCGGCGGCTTTTCCCTGGCAAACGAAATAATCTAGATGCACTATGTGAGCGTTATCAGATTGATAATTCACATCGTACACTGCATGGCGCTTTACTTGATGCTGAGATTCTAGCTGAAGTTTATTTAGCTATGACAGGGGGGCAAACGACGTTAGCATTCAGCGCTGAAGATAATCCATTATCAATGTCAAATAATACCGTCAAGAAAATTGAACGTAATGGAACTCCTTTAAAGATAATTAAAGCAAATGAATCTGAACTCTCTGCTCACGAGTCAATTTTAGAAAAGATTGATAAAAAAAGTGGCGGGGCATTATGGAAAGCACATTAAAGTACATTAATGATTGTTTTCTATTCAATTGAACTTTATTTTTAAAAATTTTATTGACGAAAATAAAAATAATCTTTAACATCACGCCTACTTTGATGTTCCACATTAAAGTATCTAAAAAGCGGAGCGGTAGTTCAGTTGGTTAGAATACCTGCCTGTCACGCAGGGGGTCGCGGGTTCGAGCCCCGTCCGTTCCGCCAATTCTTATTTTTCTTTATACTTTCCTTGTTTATTATAATTGTGCTATCTTCGATATCCTATGAATATTAATTAAATTGATTTAGACATGCTAAAAAAATCGATATTTGTTGTTCTAGGTGGAGTTTCTTTTGCTTTAGGAACTATTGGTATTTTTATTCCTTTGTTACCTACAGTACCTTTTTATTTACTTACTGCATATCTATGGTTAAATAGTTCAGAGCGCCTCTATAACTATTTTACACAAACTAGTTACTATCAAACTTATATCCAAAAAATGCTAATTGAAAAGAAGGCAACCAGGTCAAGTTTATTTAAGATGTTGGCAATGGTGTTTGTTGTGCTACTTATTCCTTTTATTATTTTTAAATCTTTACATGTTAGAATAATCTTAGCCACTGTGTTTTTTGCTCATGTCATTTTTGTCTACTATTATTTTAATAAAAAATGATCAATATAAAGGTTGAAATTAAGAGAAAACAGGGTAAATAAGTTACCCTGTAACAAAAATATTAGCTCTTTATTGCGATGTATTATTTTTGACTATTATTTCAAACTCTTTTTAATTTCAATAGCAAGTAACGGATTCCACATCGCACCTGTTGCACTCATTACAGCATCAGCACCATTTTTTATAAATTGATGATAATGTTCACTGTTACTAACTCCACCAACACCTATAATTGCAAATTTTAAATCCATTTGTTTACGATATTTATCGAGTCGACTAACCATATCTAAGCCAGCCCAACGAATTGCATCGCCACAGATACCGCCTTCTTTTCGGTTTTCACCTAAAGCTGGATGACCATTTGCGTCAACAGGTTTTGCTGACAACGTATTAATCGCGCTTAACCCATCAACTATATTTCCAATACGAGTTAATAATGAAACGATTCTTTCATCATCTGGGAAGTAAGCTAATTTCAGGATAAGAGGGCGGTCAGGTACAGCATTTTTAATTTCTTTAACAATTCTTTCAACCCTATCTACATCAAAGCAAAGTAATTTACTTGCACCTTCATTTGGGCAACTTAAATTAGCTTCTAAAATTGGTGCATTGGTTTCTCTTACTAATTTAGCGGCTAATGCATAATCTTGTTCAATCACTCCATTACCTTGAGTTCCTTGGAAGCTACCAATAACACATTGTCCTGGACCAGCAGCTTTAACAGCATCAGCCATATCTGGTTGCCATATATCTGGAGCAAATGATGGAACCCCAAATGAATTAGTGATTGAAAGAGGTTGGCTATAATTGATATCAGCTAAAACTGTGTCTAAATTACACGTAAGTTTACCTTTCGGATGAACAGATAAAACATTAGGTAACGGATGGCATTTGTGTAATTTTGTTCTTACCGTTTTATATACACATAAATCGAATCCATAAGCAAATGCTGCTTTAATATAATTTGCATTTAATAAAGGCCCAGCGGGTTGGCCAAATGGTAAATTAACATCAACATTTAAGAATTTGGTTGGTTTAGTTGAAACTTTTTCTGCTTTATCTAATTCTGCAAAAAGTCCAAAAGGTCCTTTAGCATAATTATCTTCATAGCTAATACTTGGGTTATAAAAAGGGATCAAAGGTTTCATGGTATCTCCTGTTTATGGCTGTTCTGGAAGTGGTATTGTTTAGTAATTTGATATAAAATTGGAAGGTTGAATTTATAGATATAAAAAATCCTCCATAAAGGAGGATGAATATTCAAAATAAAAAGACAATTCAATTTTATTATTGGTTTATTTGTATGGACCACAAGCATAATCAAATTCTCTTTTCTAAAATTGGTAAGCATTTTAGTCGAATAAAAATAAAGTACAAGTGATAGAAGTTAAAAAAAATATAAGTAAATGAAATAGTTATAGTGTTTTTTTTTAGACAGGTTTATGCAGTATTGTACGCAAACACTTTCAAAATAACATAAAAAACAGACAGTTCTTTTTGTTATATCCATAGATTGTTTTATAAATTATTAATAAATTTGAATAAATTTTTGTCGAAAAAATGATATTTTCCGACTAATGAAACTTATGTAAGTGGAGAAGAAAAATTTCGGATGTTATGATCCACGTTAACATTTAAATATTAATGATTAGGTAATGAAATATGAAAAACGAAGATATTTTTAAACCAGTAATCTTACCCAATGGTGTTACCCTAAAAAATCGTATTATGATGGCACCAATGACTACTTGTTCAGGGTTTTACGAAGGTTCTGTTACGCATGATTTAATTGAATATTACCGAGCAAGAGCGGGTGAAATTGGCACTATTATTGTTGAATGTGGATTTGTTGACAATAAAGGGTTAGCGTTTCCCGGTGCGATTGGTTTAGATAATGATGATAAAATAGAAGGGTTAGCGAAGATCGCTAAAGCCATTAAAGAAAAAGGCTCCAAAGCGGTTATCCAAGTTTATCATGGTGGCCGTATGGTTGAGCCTAAACTTATTGGTGGACAATCCCCAGTTGGGCCAAGTGCGATAGCTGCACCACGCCCGGGCGCGGCGACCCCAATTGAATTGACGGCAGATGAAGTTGATGAAATGATTGATAAGTTTGGTCAAGCTGTTCGTCGAGCGATCCAAGCTGGATTTGACGGGGTCGAAATTCATGGCGCTAATACCTACTTAATTCAACAATTTTACTCACCTAACTCAAATCAACGAACTGATAAATGGGGTGGTAGCCGTGATAATCGAGCTCGATTCCCATTGGCTGTTCTAGATATTACTCATAATATGGTTAAAGAGTATGCCTATCCTGATTTTATTGTTGGTTATCGTTTTTCGCCGGAAGAATTAGAAGTACCTGGAATTCGTTTTGATGATTCGATGTACTTACTTGAAAAATTGGCTGAAAAGGGACTTGATTACGTTCACTTCTCTATGGGGGCGATCTTAAGACCATCTATTGTTGAAACTAATGATCCAACGCCTTTAATTAATAAATATGTAGCAATGCGATCACAGACATTAGCTAAAATTCCGGTTGTTGGTGTCGGTAATGTGGTTAATATAAGTGATGTCGAAGCAGCTATGGATAACGGCTTTGATCTGGTTGCAGTTGGTCGGGCATGTATTGCTTATCCTGATTGGCTTAGTCGAGTCGAAAAAGGGGAGAAACTTGAACTCTTCATCAATAGTGATAAACGTGAAGAACTCAATATACCTGAGCCACTATGGCACTTTTCATTGGTTGAAAGCTTGATTCGTGATGTGAATCTTAATGTAAAAAAATTCAAGCCGGGCAATTATCAAGAAAAGGTTAATGATGAGTCTTATGAATACTTAATTAATGTTGAATTAGGTAATGACTTTGTTAAAGACATGCAATTGCTCAATGCTAATGATTTTGATAGTGAAGTGGTCAACAACTTTTCTGAGATCAAACATCGTATTATTGACTCTAATAGCCCTCACGTCGATGCAATTTCTGGCGCGACATCACAATGTGAGGCGTTCAAAAAAGCCGTAACCAAAGCTATGGCGAAATCAAATAAAGAAGCTATCCTTGCTGAGGGTGGTGATCCTAATGATAAAGCTTATGATGTGGTGGTTGTTGGTAGTGGTGGCGCTGGACTAGCAGCCGCTATTCAAGCACATGATTTAGGAGCAAGTGTAGTTGTGGTTGAAAAAATGCCGGTTATTGGCGGCAATACAAATAAAGCTTCTGCCGGTATGAATGCAGCCGAAACCAAATTCCAAAAACTTAAAGGCATTGTGGACAGTAAAGATCTGTTCTATAAAGAAACGTTAACAGGTGGTAAAAACAAAAATAATCCTGAGTTACTTCGTTATTTTGTTGAAAATGCACCTGATGCCATTGACTGGTTAGATAATAATGGTATCGAACTTAGTGGTATCACAACAACGGGGGGCATGAGCATTGACCGTACGCATCGCCCGGCAAGTGGCGCTGCTGTTGGCGGATTTTTAATTAGTGGATTGCAAAAAAATATCAACCGACGTGGTATTGAAGTAATGCTTGATACCAATGTAACTGAAATATTAACTGAGAATCATAGAGTTGTCGGAGTTAAAGTCAATGAAGAAGACGGCTCCGTTCAAACGATTAAAGCCAAAGCGGTTATTATTGCTACTGGTGGATTTAGTGCAAATCGTGAAATGGTTGAAAAATATCGACCAGATCTGAAAGGATTTGTTACCACTAACCATAAAGGTGCTACTGGTTCCGGAATTATGATTCTAGAAAAACTGGGCGCAGGCACAGTGGATATGAAAGAAATTCAGATTCATCCAACTGTTGAGCAAACAACTTCGTATTTGATTTCCGAATCAATTCGTGGAGGAGGGGCGATACTGGTCTCCCAAAAAGGGCTACGCTTTGTCAATGAGTTAGATACTCGTGATAAAGTTTCAGCAGAAATTATTAAATTACCTGAGCATTATGCGTATATTCTATTTGATCAACAAGTACGTAATGAAAACAAAGCTGTTGAAGAATATGTATCACATGATTTAGTCGTTCAAGCTGATACGATTAAAGATCTTGCTGATAAACTCTCAATTGACAGCAATACTTTATCTCAAACTGTTGAGCGTTATAATCAGTTCGCTGAAACAAAACGTGACGAAGACTTTGGTCGAACAACTGGTATGCGACATCCTATTAACAAAGGACCATTTTATGCGATTAAGATTGCTCCGGGTGTGCATCATACTATGGGTGGGGTAACGATTAATACCGATACTCAAGTTTTAGATACGGATAAACATGTAATACAAGGCGTATTTGCTGCTGGCGAAGTGGTCGGTGGTGTTCATGGTGCCAATCGTATCGGTGGAAACGCTGTTGCTGATATCATTATATTTGGTATGCAGGCAGGTAGAAAAGCCACTGATTACATTAATCATTAATTGACTAATATGACTTAAGCTTGTTTAAAATGCTTAATTCAAGCCATGAATATACTCAAGTATTAATGGGTACCACGGTTTCATTAACGCTTTATGAGCCTAATGAAGCCGTAGCTCATAGGGTGTTTCACACCATAAAATTACTTGAAGATAAATTGACCGTTAACCGCAGTCATTCAGAAGTTATGTCGATTAACGCTGCTGCGGGTAAACATCCGGTTATCGTTAGCCGTGCTGTGTTTTCGCTTATTGAGCAAGCTTATAAAGTCAGTTTAATGCCCAATAGTTGTTTCAATTTTGCTATTGGTCCTTTAGTCAAATTATGGAAAATCGGTTTTCAAGGCCAGCAAGTTCCCTCCCCACAGCAAATTTATGATCAACTATTATTAACCGATCCTAGCGAAATTGAGCTTGATCCTAAAACTTGTGCAGTTTTTTTGAAAAAAAAGGGAATGGAAATTGATTTAGGTGCTATAGCCAAAGGCTACATAGCAGATGTAGTTAAAGTAGTCCTACAGCAAAATAACATACATCAAGCTATTATCAATTTAGGTGGTAACGTCTTAACTTTAGGCAAATCACCCTTAGATAGGAATGGCAATTGGCAAATAGGTTTGAAAGAGCCATTTTCACTCAACAATCAATTGGCCGGGATTATTCAAGTTAATAATAAATCTGTTGTTACATCAGGGATTTATGAGCGTTACTTTACCTTAAATAATCACCGTTATCATCACATATTCAACCCTTCAACCGGTTACCCGTTAGATAATGAATTAGAAAGTGTAACGGTAATTTCAGATACGTCGCTTGAAGGAGATATTTTTTCAACTATTCTCTATGGATTAGGGGTTAAAAAAGCTAGTAAATATTTGATTGAACATCCGAGTTTATCAGCCATATTTGTTTTAAAAAATAAAACAATCGAACTAGTTAATACTGATAATTTTGCTTTTCAGCTAATTAGCCAACATTATGTTTTACATTAACATTTTATTGGAAACGAAAAGATTATATCAAACTGAATCGTTTTTATTATGAATTAAATTAAGTCATTTTTAATTAAAAAGGAAAATACTATGAACACAGTGAAAAAACCACCTGTCAAATGGTTACCGCTCATAATTATTGCTGTTATTTCAGCAATATTATGGCAATTTGTTTCTCCGCCAGAAGGAATTAGTATTGAAGGTTGGCACACAAGTATCATCTTTGTTGCTACTATTGCCTGTATTGTCGCTGAAATTATGCCAATTGGTGCAATTGGATTATTAGCGATAACGGTTTTTGCGGTTCTAAGACCATCAGGGGCAGCAACAGCGACAGAGGCGATTAAAATTTCATTAAGCGAATTAAACAGTAGCCTTATTTGGCTTATCGTTATTGCTTTTATGATAGCACGTGGTTTTATCAAAACAGGGTTAAGTAAGCGTATAGCTTATTATCTAGTTAAACTTTTAGGTAGAAATACATTAGGTTTAGCCTATGGCCTGTCGGTAACGGATATGGCATTAGCTCCAGCTATTCCTAGTACGACAGCTCGTGCTGGCGGTGTGATTTATCCAATCGCTGAAGCATTAGCGATCAATTTTAATTCAAATCCAAAAGATGAATCAAGAAATCGTATTGGCACTTTCTTAATGTTAACCATTAGTCATGTAAATGATATTACATCGGCAATGTTTTTAACTGCCTTTACCGGCAACTTGTTGGCAGCCAAATTAGTAACAAGTCAACTTGGTATTACTTTAGGCTGGGGACAATGGTTTATGGCGGCTATCGTACCTTGTTTAGTCTCATTTATTGTTATTCCTTTAGTTATCTACTTTTTAACCAATCCTGAGCTTAAAAAGACACCAGAAGCGCCTAAATTAGCCACAGAAGAACTTAAAAAAATGGGGGCTCTGACCTTTAAAGAACTTATTATGGGTTCAACTGTTTTATTACTGTTAGGCTTGTGGATTTTTGGTAAAAACTTTGGTATTGATTCAACTACTACTGCATTTATCGGCTTAACAATTTTAATTTTAACCGGTGTACTTAGTTGGGATGATATCAAAGGTGAAAAGGCTGCTTGGGATACTTTAATTTGGTTTGCAGCATTACTGATGATGGCGGGACAAGTTAATAGACTTGGCGTAACTAAGTGGCTAGGCGATACAATTGGTAATGCGGTTAAAGGTCACTTAGGAGATAGTAGCTGGGTTTTAGTCATTGTTATTTTGTGTGTAGCCTATGTTTATCTCCATTACTTCTTTGCGAGTGGTAATGCGCATATTGCTGCTTTATTCCCAGTATTTTTAACGGTTGCTTTAGCGCTCGGCGTGCCGCAAATGATTGCCATTTTTGCATTAGTTATTTGTACTAACTATTTTGGTTCGATTACCCAATTTGCTAATGCTCGTAACCCGTTACTGTTTGCTGAAGGCTTTGTACCGGTTAAAACATGGTGGAAAGTCGGTTTCATTTGTAGCGTAGTAAATTTAATTATTGTTTTCACTATTGGTATTTTATGGTGGAAAATCATTGGATTAGGATAAAAGTTTAGCTATCACCGCCAGTTAAACTGGCGGTTTTTTTTGAGTGATTAAAACATTTCAATCGATAATTTCCAATCATTAACCGATTTCCAATATTTCTGCTCCTGCTCTAAATCAAGCAAGATTAACTTATTATTTTCAACAAACTTTTCGTTGAGTTCTATCGTCAGTTTGCTCAATTTATCACTGTTTAATTTTAATCTAAATGCAGTGAGATCCAAATCGTTATTACGCTGGTTATTAAATAAAACGGCAAGCCGCAAAATCTGCAATAACGAGATGATATGTTTGTATTCGAATAAACTAAAGTACGGCAGTTCATCAATGTTAATTGACTTTCGGTGATAACGAACAAGGGTAGACAATAAAAGTTGTTGTTCTTCATTGAATCCGGGTAGGTTACTATTTAACAGAATATAACTCGAATGTTTGTGAATTGATGAAAAATTTATTTTCAGTCCCACTTCATGGAGCTGCGCTGCCCAATAGAGGATAGATTCTAAATGTTGCGGAATATTAGTCGAAGTTTGTGTTTTCCATTGTGAAAAAAGATACTTTGCCGTTTTCACCACTTGTTTAGCATGACGTTCATCTATGTTGTAATGCTGAGAGAGTGATTCGGCTGTTGTTTGTCTTATATCTCGATAATTTGGACCGTCGATCAGTTCATACAAAACTCCTTCACGTAATGCACATGGGCTAAATTGAAGCTCTTGTAAGCCTAATGCGTTAAAAACGCCACTAAATATTGCTAACCCGCTGACGAAAACGTTTTTTCTTTCTTCAGAAAGTGATGGATAGTCAATTTCATGAAAAGACTTGAATTCTAAGATATAACTGATTAAATCATCCAAGCGTTTAGGCGTAATGATACCGTCGCTGACACCTAAATCTAATAATATTTTGTAAATACTTTTGATTGTGCCGGAAGTACCAAATGCGACACTGATATTTTGTCTTTTTATTGTGGTAATAAGATTTTCAATTTGTTGTTCGGCTGCCAGTTTGGCTCTTAAAAAGGAATATCGGTCAATGGTCTTTTGTGGAAAAAATTGCTTAGTATAAGTGACACAGCCCATTGGTCGACTTGCCACAATAAATGGTTTGAGATCGTTTCCTCGACCAATGGCAATTTCAGTCGATCCACCACCAATATCAATAACAAATTTGGTATCATCTTCGGCGGTTGATTCGGCTGTCATGGTACCTAAATAGATTAAACGGGCTTCTTCTTGTCCGGAAATAATTTCAATTGGGTAGGGTAGTACCTTAGCCGCTTGGGCTAGAAATTTATGCCGATTAGTGGCGATACGTAACGTATAGGTTGCAACAATTCGAACATTTTCCATGGGAAATCCATTCAGCCGTTCAGCAAAGAGTGCAAGGCATTCAATACCTCGTTTAATACTTGTCTCGCTTAGCTCATAGAATTCATTTAAACCGGTAGCTAAATGAATATTTTTTTTATTTTTGTAGATAATTTGTGTTGCACCATCAATACAACGTGCAATGACCATATGAAAACTATTCGAACCTAGATCAATAACTGCATATTCATCAAATTTATTCACGTTCAAATCCTTAACTTGCTGATTCTAATTGTTTTAGATAATCATAAATTGCACGTTGTGCTCTTACTTTCTTTTTATTACCTCTTTGGACGTAATTGTTCATATTATCTTTATCGATAATTCGAGCTTTGACATTATCATTACACTGAATATTGAAAATATTATGAATAGTGGATTTTAATGTCAGATCAAATATTTTTACGCCAACCTCAATACGGTTATCAAGATTTCTAGGCATCCAATCGGCAGATGATATGTAGGTATCTTTATTACCGTCATTTTCGAAAATATAAACTCGAGCATGTTCGAGATACTGGTCAACAATACTGGTTACATAGATATTTTCACTTAAATTAGGAATTTGAGGAACAAGTATACAGGTACCTCGCACAATCATGCGTATTTTTACGCCAGCACAAGAAGCTTTGTAGAGTTGATTTATCATCTCTTTATCAGTTATTGCATTGAGTTTAAGATAGATCCCTGAAGGTTTCCCAGCTTTGGCATTATTGATTTCTCTTTCAATAAATTCATGAAAGCGTAATCGTGTATTTTGTGGCGAAACTAATAAATGATGAAAAGTTACCGGTTTAAATGGGTTTTCAATAAAGTTAAATACTTTGATAACTTCATCGGTAATCGCAGGGTCAGCCGTTAATAATGAAAAATCTGTATAAATACGTGCAGTTTTTTCATTAAAATTACCTGAACCAATATGAGCATAACGGACAATTCGATCGTCTTCTTTACGATCGATTAAGAATAATTTGGCATGAATTTTAAGTTTTGGTTGTGAATAGATAACTTTTATACCACTACGAATTAACCTTTTAGCCCATTTTATGTTTGCTTCTTCATCAAATCGAGCTTGCAGTTCTACCACTACCGTGACTTTTTTACCGTTGTTTGCTGCATTTATAGCAGCATGAATAAATCTGGAATCTTTAGCTACTCGATAAATATTCATTCGAATATGGGTAACAGCAGGATCAAATGACGCTTGTCGCATAATTTCAAGCACATGTCCAAATGAATAGTAAGGATAATAGAGCAATACATCTCGGTCTTTTATTGTTGCAAAAGCATTTCTGAATTTCTTGAATCGATTATAAGCAAGGCTTGGTAAGCGTTTATTAAGTAAGTTTTTGACACCAAGATCTGGAAAATTTGCTAAATCTTTGAAATTGGGATAACGTCCACCAGGCATTGCATCTTGTTCAGTTAATCTTAGTTTATTTATCAATAATTCAAATAATGCCTTTGGCATATCTTTTTGATATGTAAAACGAACTGGCTGAGCAGTTAACCTCTGTTTTAAACCTTGAGACATTAACTCAAGTAAACTATCAAGTTCGGTATTTAATTCGTATTCAGCATCACGATTAATATTTATTGAATAAGCATTTAATTCTACCGCATCAAAAAAGACTTTAAAAATATCCGCTAAACAGTAACGTAAAATGTTATCTAAAAAAATAATTGATTTATTTTTAGTTGAAACTTCTGAAGGTAATAAAACAAACCGAGGCGCATTATCGGTAGGAAGCTCAAGTAATGCATAGCTAATACTATCTTTACAGATAATTTCAACAGCTAAATAAGCATGATCATCTTTTAAAAATTGAATCAACTCAGTATGGCTATCTAACAAAATAGGGGTAATATACTGTCTTAAATTTTGCTTATAATAATTTTTTATCCAAGTTTCTTGATAAGTGGTAAGTTGCCTTTCATTTATTAGGAAAATCTGATTCCTTGCCATTTCTAATAATAGCTCGTTATAGAGCTGATCAAATTGTAATTCAAGTTGAATGACTTTTTGATTAACCTGACGCAATAAATGTTTAGCATTAGATGTTGCTTGAGCTTGTTCTTGCTCAATAAGGACATATTTTTTTAAATTTGCAAATTGGACTTTATAAAATTCATCAAGATTACTTGAGTAGATACCTAAAAAACGGATTCGTTCTATGAGAGGATTACTTTCATCAGCAGCCTCTTGTAACACCCGTTGGTTAAATGATAACCAACTTAGTTCTTTAGGTAAATATACTTTTTCTATTATCATTTTTTGTAATGCCCATTCCACTAATTTGATTTATTACAGAATAACGTAAGATAAAAAAAAAGCTAGCATATAGCTAGCTTTTTATCATTCATTTAAACAAAATTAAAGGTGATTAGATGCGGTGAACAGAAGTTGTGTTAGTTGTTCCGCTTGGAACTAATGCACCTGATACCATAACAATTGTATCACCTTGTTTTACATTACAAATTTTAACAGCCATTTCTTTACCTAGACGGTAGAAATCATCTGTTGAATTAATTGCATCAATTAAAATAGGTTCAACACCTTTAGATAAGGCAAGTTGATTGACAGTTTTTTGGCTTGAAGACAGAGCCAAAATACGAGCTGTCGGGAAGTAATGACGAAGTTCACGAGCTGATTTACCGCTACGAGTAGCAACAACAATCAATGGTACATTTAATCGTTCCGCTATTTCAACAGCACCACAACATACAGCAGCAGTAATACGTAATGTTTCTTCTTTTGTGGTTAGCTCTAATTTAGCTGGGATAGTACCATCAGTACGCTTACAAATAGTAGCCATCACATTAACTGCTTCAAATGGATATTTACCTTTAGCACTTTCGCCAGATAGCATAACAGCGTCTGTACCATCAATAATTGCATTAGCAACGTCACCAGCTTCAGCACGAGTAGGACGTGGGTTTTTGATCATTGAATCTAACATTTGAGTTGCAGTAATAACTGGTTTTGAAGCTTTATTACATTTTTTAATCATCATTTTTTGAGCAAAAATAACTTCTTCAACCGCAATTTCCACACC
This sequence comes from Gilliamella sp. B2772, assembly GCF_026536985.1. Taxonomy (NCBI): domain Bacteria; kingdom Pseudomonadati; phylum Pseudomonadota; class Gammaproteobacteria; order Orbales; family Orbaceae; genus Gilliamella; species Gilliamella sp. B2772. Next base: position 486,953 of record NZ_JAFNNB010000001.1, read on the forward strand.
TAAATCACCACGAGCAACCATGATACCATCAGATGCTTCTAAAATTTCATCAAAGTTATCTAGACCTTCTTGATTTTCGATTTTAGAAATGATTTTGATTTCTTCACCGCCGTGAGCTTTAAGATGAGCACGAATATCTTCAACATCAGAACGTTTACGGATAAATGATGCTGCAATAAAATCTACACCTTGTTCACAACCGAAAATTAAGTCATTTTTATCTTTTTCAGCTAGTGCAGGTAATTTGATTGAAACACCAGGTAAGTTAATACCTTTATTTTCACCAAGGTCCCCGTTATTTAAAACTTTACAAATAACTTCGTTACCTTTGATTTCTTGAACGTCCATAGCGATTAAACCATCATCAACTAATACACGGTTACCTGGTTTAAGATCTTGAGCAAATCCTTTATATGTAACGGCTACACGTTCTGAATTACCAACTACATTTTCATCAGTAGTAAAAGTGAAAGTTTGGCCTGCTACAAGTGATACATCGTTACCACCTTCAAGCTTAATAGTACGAATTTCTGGGCCTTTAGTATCTAACATGATGGCAGCTTTTAAGCCTGTTTCTTGCATTACTTCACGTAAATTTTTGATTCGATTACCATGCTCTTCATAATCACCATGAGAGAAGTTTAAACGCATTACATTCATGCCTGCATTTAATAATTTAGTTAGCATCTCTTTTGATTCTGATTTTGGTCCTATGGTACAAACGATTTTTGTCTTTTTCATAATATTATCTACTAGTTGTTAAAGTTAATGTTCAAATTTAAATAAATGGTTTTAAATATAAATATTTAAACAAAAAAAACCAATGCCAGCGCATTGGTATAAAAAGGGAAGAGTAACTTTAAAAAGTTACTCTTATTAAAAGCAATATCTAAAGAATTTAGTAATCTCATCAATATAAGCCATTCTTAAAAACTTTTTTTATTATAGTCTTAACGACATTTTAAATAAAGTTTTTTATCAAAAAACTAGACATCAATTGAGATAGAAAAAAACTAAAACATTTTTTTGGTTAAATTTTTACCAAGTTTGTGATAAAAAATCTCTTTTTAAATTACATTAAATCTTTAAGTTGATAAATTAGTTCAATATCTTTATTTTTTAAAGTCAATTGATCTTTGTCCAAACTGACTGATGCTCCATCTTGAATTAATTGAGCGATGGTATCATCTAACTTACTCAATTGCTCATCATCACAAGCCATTTTTGCCATACTAACACCAGAGCCTTTAATCGTTTCGTTTGACAATTCTACTTTTGCAACAAAGCGATTACACATTTTTCCATAAATATTCATATTTTCACCAAATTCAAGCTCAGCGTTTTTATCTGTTGAAATATCTTGTCCATTGGCTTTAATCAATACAAAGCGATGATGCATTAAATCTTCAGCTTTAACACTCTTAGATTCTCCACAACCAGTCATCACGAAAGTTCCAGTAAAAAGCATTATTAATAGTAAAGTCTTTTTCATCTTAACTCCTAATAGTTGGCTAAATTTGATATAATCAGTTTAATTAAAATTTAATAATTACATTTTACTCTTTATGTTAATTCAACAGCAAATTAAATTTTTTCAATCAATGACTTTCTTAGATCAACACAAAATAAGAAAGCTTTCAAACAAAAATCAAGATTTAGATACCATCGAAGAAGCGATTGCTCAAGCTGTTGCACATTATAATGTTCGATTACAATCGTTACCTAGACATATCGATTTTCCAGATAATCTACCAGTAGTTGATAAAAAAGAGGCGATAGCTGAAGCAATTAAAAATAATCAAGTTGTAATTATTGCCGGTGAAACAGGTTCAGGAAAAACAACACAAATACCTAAAATATGTTTGGAACTAGGCTTAGGTGTTAAAGGTTTTATTGGCCATACCCAACCGAGAAGGTTAGCAGCTCGTTCGGTTGCCAATCGTATTGCTGAGGAATTAAAAACAGAAATAGGCAACTTAGTGGGCTATAAAGTCAGATTTTCTGATCATGTCAGCGAAACTACTTTGGTTAAATTGATGACTGATGGAATTTTACTGGCAGAGATTCAGCAAGATAAATTATTACTTCAATATGATACTATTATTATAGATGAAGCTCATGAACGTAGTTTAAATATCGATTTTATTTTGGGATATTTGAAACAATTATTACCTAAACGTCCTGACTTAAAAGTCATCATAACTTCAGCTACAATAGATGTTGAACGTTTCTCAAATCATTTTAATCATGCCCCAATCATTGAAGTTTCAGGTCGAACCTATCCTGTCGAAGTTAGATATCGTCCAACAATTCTTAATGATGATTATGGAAATGAGAAAAATAATGATTTTCAGCCTATTATAGATGCAATCGATGAATTATCTTTTGAAAGTAATGGGGATATTTTGATTTTTCTTACAGGGGAGCGTGAAATACGTGATCTGGCTGATACGCTAAGGAAAATTGAACTGAAACATACTGAGATTTTGCCTTTATATGCTAGATTATCTGCATCTGAACAAAACTGTATCTTTCAATCACACAGTGCTCGAAGAATTATCTTAGCTACAAATGTGGCTGAAACATCCTTGACCGTTCCTGGTATTAAATATGTTATCGATCCTGGTTTAGCAAGAATTAGTCGTTATAGTTATCGGACGAAAGTTCAACGATTACCAATTGAACCCATTTCTCAAGCATCAGCGAACCAAAGAAAAGGGCGTTGTGGTAGAACTTCAGATGGTATTTGTATACGTTTATATGATGAACAAGATTTTTTATCCAGACCTGAATTTACTGAGCCTGAAATTCTTCGAACCAATTTAGCATCAGTTATATTACAAATGACTTCATTAGGCTTAGGTGATATAGCGGCTTTTCCATTTGTTGAAGCACCTGATTCTAGGTATATCCGTGATGGTATACGATTATTAGAAGAATTAGGTGCAATTTATACTAAACATCATCATTATCATTTGACTGAGATAGGACGAATTTTATCTCAATTACCTATTGATCCTAGATTAGCTAGAATGCTAGTTGAAGCTAGACGGTTAGGTTGTATAAAAGAAGTTATGATTATTGTGGCAGCACTATCAATACAAGATCCTCGAGAAAGGCCATTTGATAAACAGCAAGCTTCTGATGAGAAACACCGTAGATTTGCTGATAAAGAATCTGATTTTATATCACTTATCAATTTATGGAATTATGTAACAAATCAACAAGCAGATTTGTCGGGTAATCAATTTAGACGGTTGTGTAAAAAAGAATATCTTAACTATCTTAGAATTCGAGAATGGCAAGATGTTTATACACAAATTAGACAAACCATTAAACAACTTGCTTTTCCGATTAATAGTCAATTAGCGGATTATCGTTCACTGCATACTGCGTTATTAAGCGGCTTATTGTCACATGTTGGCATGAAAGAAATTGAAAAACATGAATATATCGGTGCTCGTAATATTAAATTTGCTATATTCCCTAATTCAGCCATCTTTAAAAATCAACCAAAATGGTGTATAGCTAGTGAACTTGTTGAGACAAGCCGTCTATGGGGTAGAACGGCTGCTAAAATTGAAGCAGATTGGATTGAACCATTAGCAAAAAATCTAGTTAAATATAGTTATAGTGAGCCTAGATGGTCTAAAAAGAATGGGACAACTCTGGCCAATGAAAAAGTAACTTTATTCGGTCTACCAATTGTTGCAAACCGCATAGTTAATTATAGTAAAATTGACCCAGTACTAAGTCGTTCCTTATTTATTCGGAATGCTTTGGTTGAAGGTGATTGGCAAACTAATCATCAGTTTTATAGACAAAATCAGAAATTAATCAATGAAGTTGAGGATCTTGAACATAAATCTCGTCGTCAGGATATTCTGATTGATGATGATGATCTTTATAATTTTTATGATGAACGAATAGACAAATCAGTTATTTCCGCAAAACATTTTGATACGTGGTGGAAAAGCAAGCAAAAAATAGCCCCTGATTTTTTAAATATTGAAAAAAATATGCTGATTAAACAATCAGCTCAGCCTGTAAAAATAAACGATTATCCAGATTTTTGGTATCAGAATAACTTGAAATTACCTTTAACTTATCAATTTGATCTAGGTAATGCACGTGACGGTGTAATAATTTCTATTCCGCTCAATATATTAAATCAAATAAAAGATACAGGATTTGATTGGCAAGTACCTGGATTTCGTTATGATTTAGTTATTGCTTTAATAAAATCATTACCAAAATCTTTACGCAAAAGCTTAGTTCCTGCGCCTAACTATGCTGAGGCTTTTTTAAGTAAAGTTAATTCAATTGAACATCCATTACTTGAAACATTAGAAAATGAATTTAGGAAAATGACAGGTATAAAAATTCAGCCAACTGATTGGCAATTAGAACAAGTACCAGATTACTTAAAAATGAATTTTAGTATCGTTGATAAGGGACGAGAAATAGCTTTTGGCAAAGATCTAATGATGATTAAAGAACATCTTAAAACAGAAGTTCAAGAAGCATTATCATCGCTGACTCAAAAAAAATCTGTCAAAATAGAGAAAGATAATATTATTGATTGGAATTTTGGTCACTTACCAAGTATTTATGAAGAAAAACAAAATAATTATACAGTTAAAGCCTATCCAGCCATCATTGATAATCAAAATTCGGTCAGTATTAAACTGGTTGATTCACTTGAGGAACAAAAAAGATTAACCAAGCTCGGGATTAGACGATTGTTGATTTTAAATATTCCATCTCCAATTAAATATTTGCACGAAAAGTTACCAAATAAATCTAAATTAGGCTTATATTTTAATTCATTCGGTACAGTTCTTAACCTTATTGATGACTGCATTGCCTGTGGAATAGACTACTTGATTAAGAAGTACAATCAGAAAGTTAAAAATCAAGAACAATATCAAGAACTGCTAGGTTATATCAAAGAACATATCAATGAAATTGTAGTGGATATAGCTAAACAAGTGGAATCAATTTTAACTCTCCATTTTAATATTAATAAAAAACTTAAAGGCCGTATCGATTTGTCTTTAGCATTTGCGTTATCTGATATCAAAGCGCAGCTAAATGAGCTAGTTTATAAGGGTTTTGTGGCAAAAACTGGTTATAACAAACTCCATGATATTTATCGCTATTTAACTGCTATAAAAAAACGGATAGAGAAGCTAGGAACTAATGTGGCTAAAGATAGACAATCGATGAATATAATAGAAGAAGTGAAAAACGAATATCAAAGTTGGTTTAATAGTTTGTCAGAAAATCAAAAATCATTAAATGATGTTACGGATATTAAATGGATGATAGAAGAACTTAGAGTTAACTTATTCGCTCAACAACTCGGCACACCGTATCCAATTTCTGCAAAAAGGATAAAACAACAAATAGAAACTGTATCTTCTGAATTATAGAATATAATTATAAGGATAAAAAAGAAGGGCGCTTATGCGCCCATTTTGATTATTTGTAAAGATCTACAAATACAGTGATGTTTGGCCCTTTAGAATCATGAGCAACTCGAGCAATATGATAATATTTAGCCCCTGCTTCTATTGCTCTTTTTCCTGCTTGATATGAAATTTCCTGATCAGTAACGTAGTAACCTCTAAATTTCAGTGTATCAAAGGAAACCATTTTAGCCGCAGTTGCATCGTTAAGTTCCTGAATTTTTCGCCCATCAGGAAGAGTGACAGTGTAACGAGTTACTCTTTGAGGTTCAGTGGCAACGGTACTTATTGTTTCTGTATTTGATGTTGTTGTAACTTTATTAGTTGCAGCAGAATTTGTTGTAGTTTTATCAATTACTTTATTATTAAATTTATCTGCATAATATTTCTCGTTAAATGCAGAAGGGGAGTAATAACCAGGTTTTTCAACCTGCATTGCAGCTTCTCCACCTTTAGCTAATGCTAATTGACCTGCTTCAGAATCGTAAGGAATAGCATTTTCAGGTTGTAATTTACGTTCAGGAGCATCTTTTTTAAATAAATAAGCAGCTACTTGAATATTACTGCCTAATTCTGAACGTGAATCTATGTAAAAGCCATATGCACCTTGCGCTGATGCTTCTTTAGCAATAGCTTGATTTACATCATAATCTGTCGGAAAGTATCCACGAATACGCACAATATTAAATGGTTCTAAGCGAATTGCTTTAGATTTTGGATATTCGTAAACACCTTCAAATTTACGTAAAGTTTCTGGTTGTTCTAAAGCTTTAGGTGCGTCTGCTTTGTATAATTTTGCATAAACGATACGCAAAGTATCATTAGAAGGGCTGATATTTGTTGTTGTTATGTAAAAAGAAGCAGCTCCTTCATTGTCTGCCGCCTTTGACATAGCCATAACATAATCGCTATCAGTATAAAAAGCACCTCGAATCGTAATGCTTTTAAAAGATTGCATGCTGTTTGCTTGTTCTTCAGTTAATTGCTGAGCAGCAAAAGAACAAAATGGAATAAGCGCAACAGTTGTAGCGATAATTGTTTTCTTGAAACTTAACATATAAAAAACCTTACAATGAATTTTTAGTTATTTTAGCATAAATAAATTTAATTTCCTAAATCTATTAAAGCTTCCAAGTTATTGATATAAATATATTTACCTTTAGCTATTAAAATATTTTGCTCTTGTAATTTTGATAAATTACGACTTACAGTTTCAATCGTTAATCCTAAATAATTAGCTATTTCAGCACGGCTCATTGCTAGTTTTATATTTAAAGAAGAATGTCCTCTTTGCTGATATCGAAGGTAAAGAGAATAAATAAAGGTGGCCAGGCGCTCATCTGATTTTTTCTGAGAATAGCAAAGAACCAGTTTTTGATAATTATAAATGTCAGCACTTAATAATCTAAAGATTAAATCTCTAACATTCTTATTAGTATCAATTAATGTCATTAATTCATCATAATGCAGTTCACAGATTAGTGTGTTACTTAATGCCTGAATGTTGTTGTTATAAACTTTGGTTGAAATGGCGTCTAAACCAACAATATCTCCAGGTAGATAAAATCCATTAATTTGTTCATTATTTTCAGAAGTTGTAACAAATGTTTTAAGTGCACCGGAATGAACGATGAAGAATTTTTTAAATGGCGTTTTTGCTTTAACTATTATTTCGTCTTTTGAATAAGATCTTTTGCGTTCTAAAACACTACTTAATGTATTATTGAGTAACATCGGAATACAGAGCCCACCGAGACTGCATAATTCGCACGGAACAGAATAACTATTGGAACGTAATGTCTTATAAATACTATGCATAATATCCTAAATACAAGGGCTGTTGATTTGAAGTGATAAGGTTACCATATTTTGTCATAAAACAAAAATTGACCAATTTTTTTTGTATTTCTATTCAATAAAAAGAAAAGAAATAGAAAATCACTATTAAATTTTTAAATAACTACACTAAGTAATTAATCTAAACAATATAAATGAATTCTTGATAAAAAAATAGTCTTATAAAGATTTAGAATTGTTAATAGAGGGTGAGTGGCGAATAAATGAACTTAATTGATTTAATATACGTTATTTAACATAATATACATTATGCGAACCAAAACTAATAATAAATTAAAAACTGATTTTTAACATTGTTTTAAGAAATTTAAATAAGCTAAAATGTTATTAAATTATTTCGATGATAATAAATTAAAAAATAAGAAAATTTTACAATGAAAAAACTGATTTTATTATTGGTATTCTTCTACAGTTCAATACTATATGCTAACCCAGCTCCATTCTGACTCGAAATTAACAAAACTACTTTAGAAGAAGCCCCAAAAAATACTCTTTAATTGAAGATGGCATAAACGAATATTCACGCGGACCTATGTATACGCTAAAAAACAGCGAACTACCACTTGATGCCTTAAAAGTAATGCTTATGTTTTCAAAAGATGAAAACATACTACTATACGTTTCAGCTACATTTGATAAATCTAAATTTGACTCCTTGTATAAAAATTTATCAAAAAAATACAAATTAATAGCTAAAAAAAGACCGTTCGTCGGCTATCAATATGCTAAATATACAGATGATCAAAATATAATAGAACTATCTGCTCCTCATATGTCTTTTGAGTCAAGAATTGAATATATTTTTAAAGAATTTGATAAAAAAGCAAAAGAAATGATGAAAAAAGAAAAAGAACAGAAAAATAAAAATGAACTGGATTCTTTATGATTTTCTACTTAAAAAATGCGTACTCGTTTGACTTTGTGGATGGCGTCCTGAGCTTTGCTATTTAAAGTTAACATGAAAATTAGAGCATGTAGAATAAAAAAAGTATTGCAAACATTTGGGATAATTACTTTTCTTAGACATAAGATGTCGATAAGTTGGAAATATAACTCGAAAAAAGCGACAATATCATAAGTGGTATTAGTGTGTATATTAGGAGTTATGCATAACACAATTTACGGAATAATTGAATAATGCTTTTTCCGGATATGTGAAGTTGATGCTTTTTATCAGAACGTAATAATTCATTTTAACTTTATTATTCTAAATTATGCTATATGATATACCGTTAACATTTTGAAGAAAAATAAATTAAATTTGGCAGATGAATAGAAGTTATTTATCGTGTTTTCTTTTAATAAAACGCTAATCTATCCCCTATTTTCCATTATTACGCACTTAAACTATAAAACATAATAAAATCAATTTGTTAAGATTCAAATAATGTATATTATGTTAAATAATAACATTATTACGAACTAAGGTAATGCCTTTTACATTACTATTTATCGATAAAATTTTTATATTAATGATAATAATTACCAAATATTAATAATTCAATAATTATCAATATGTTAATTATCATTTGTCAGTAAAATAACTTCACTACCAAGTACTGGAATTTTTAAAATATGTTTTTTGATTTTACCCCAAACCTGCATTTCACAAGCTTTACAGTTGAATTTTAAAATTAATTCTTCATTATTATTTTGAATTAATTTCATTGGTGTTACTTTAGTTTTAACTCCTTGAATCCCTTTAGCTTGTTTTGGACATAAATTAAATGCAAATCTTAGACAATGCTTTGTAGTCATTAAAGGAACGTCATCTTTAACTTCGTGAGCTTCAAATGCACTCTCGATTAGTTTTACACCATGTTGAGCATAAAATTCACGAGCTTTGTGATTATAAACATTAGCTAAAAAACTTAATTGTTGTTCAGGATATATCGGTGTTGGATGTACTTGAGGTTTACGAATATTTCTTCGATAATTATTTAATCGCTCTAGAGTTAATTTATCAATAATATCTCGTCTTAACTGATTTAATTGACTGTTGGGAACAAAATAAGCTTGGTTTAAATCTATAATTAACTCCGCTAAATAATAGGTTGTCTGGCCTAGCTTAGATAAACTATCTCTTATATTATTGAGAGCTTTATCCTGTTGCTTAGCTAGCTCAAATGGGCCTTTCAATTCAATTTTAACGCTACTACCCTCTTCACTTGATGCAATTAACTCCAAACCGTTTGTTATATTTTTAAGCCTAAATGTTACACCGATACGACGACAACTAGATTCTTTTAATAAAATTTGTTGCCAATAATGATCTAAATTGCGATTAATTTGATAAGGTAATTTTATAGAATATAATGCTTTAGGTATTTCATTAGGAAATACTTGATAATGATTATTACCAATTTTTTCTACTTTATCAGCTCTAAAACCTATAATTTCCCTTTTGATTAAAACATTTAATCCATCACCATTTGTTAACGCTTGTTCTGATTTTATTACGATAGATTGTTTAGTAATTTTTATAATTTCACCAATTGTTAAGCCAATAAATTTGGGTGAATCAAATGCACCAATATTGGCTTGTCTACCTCGAACAAAATAATCGGTAGATCCTCTGTGGAATGTTCTATTTGGATCTGGGGTAAAAAAGTGTTCAGTTTTGCCACTCGATGCAGCAACAAAATCTGTGTTTTTTTCTAAAATATTATCTAATTTTTTACGATAAAATGCGGTTATATTTTTAACATAACTCAAATCTTTGTATCTGCCTTCAATCTTGAAAGATCTCACTCCGGCTTGTATCAACTCTATTAAATTATCAGACTGGTTATTATCCTTCATTGATAAAAGATGTTTTTCATAAGCGACGATGCGACCTTGTTCGTCTTTTAATGTAAATGGCAATCGACAAGCTTGAGAACAGTCGCCTCGATTAGCGCTTCGCCCCGTTTGTGCATGAGAAATATAGCATTGACCAGAAAATGCAACACATAATGCGCCATGAATAAAAAATTCAATATTTGCATCAATTTGTTGATGTATGTTTGCTATTTCGGTTAAATTTAATTCTCTCGCTAAAACTATTTGAGAAAAACCTACATCGGAAAGAAATTTAGCTTTTTCTGGCGTTCTAATATCCATTTGGGTACTAGCATGTAAATCGATTGGTGGAATATCCATAGCTAATATTCCCATATCTTGAACTATCAAAGCATCCACCCCAGCATTATATAATTGCCAAATTAATTGCCTTGCAGCTTCAAGCTCATTGTCATGAAGAATTGTGTTTAAAGTTACAAAAACCTTAGAGTAAAAATGATGAGCAAATTCTACTAGTTTAGCAATATCACTTACTGAATTACCAGCATTATGACGAGCACCAAATTGAGGACCGCCAATATAAATAGCATCAGCTCCATGTAAGATAGCTTCTTTTGCAATTTCTATATTTTTTGCGGGGCTAAGTAATTCTAATTTAGTAGTGTGTTGCCTATACATGAGAGATTCTCTGAGAAAATATTAGGATGGTATATTAAATTTTAATTAAAAAATGGCAAATACAATTAATATTTGCCATTGAAGTTTTTAAATATTATTTATTAAAGAATATTAGATTGATTACGCAATGCTTCAATACGTTTATCTAAAGGTGGATGAGATAAGAATAGTTGAGAAAATCTTGCTTTCTTCTCACCATTAATACAGAATGCCAAAATTGATGCTTCTTCACTTGGCTCATGACTCAATTTTAATTTTTCTAAAGCAGCAATCATTTTAGTAGACCCTACTAATTTCGCTGAGCCTGCATCAGCATGGAACTCTCGATAACGTGAAAACCACATAGCAATGATGCTTGCTAAAATACCAAATACAGTTTCAAAAATCATTACGATGAAATAATAAGCAAAAGTAGATAATCCTTCACTTCTATCTTCCAAAGCTTTTGTTACGATTGAAGCAAAAATTCGTGAAATGAAAATAACAAAAGTATTAAGTACACCTTGTAAAAGCGCCATTGTCACCATATCACCATTTGCAACGTGACTCATTTCATGTCCAATTACAGCTTCAGCTTCATCTTGAGTCATAGCGGCTAAAAGACCCGAGCTAACAGCTACGAGAGAATTATTTTTAGTTGCTCCGGTTGCAAAAGCATTTATATCTTCTGCTTGATAAATCGCAACTTGTGGTGTTTTTAATTTCAATTCATTTGCTTGACGATTAACTACATCTAAAAGCCATTGCTCTTGAGCGTTGCGAGGATTAGTAATTATTTTCCCACCAACAGAACTTAAAGCCATTCTTTTAGATAAAAGAAGTGAAATAAAAGACCCACCAAAACCAAATATAGCTGCAAATATAAGTAATCCTAATGTACTATGAGCATCAACGCCACAAATACTTAAAATAATACCAAATACAAACATAACAGCTAAGTTAGTTAGGATAAATAATCCAACTCGCATCATAAATAATTCCTCATTACTGTTTTTCTAATATGAATAATTTTACTTAAGAAGATAAATAAAATTTGATATATGATCGCAAAAATGTTGCATCTCTACAACCTCTTTAATATGAAATTTTGAAAGGATAAATTAAGTGACTATTTAATAGCCATTAAAAACAATGGTAAGTTAATAGCAATATTAATTTAGAGAATTTTGGAGGAGACTCTATCAGCCACATCCCACACACATATTTTTTACTTTGGCTGCTTCCTTCCGGACCTGACCTGATGAGCAAAAAAATGTTGCAAGAGGACCCATAGAGCCTCCATTGGAGAGGCGTTATTATGCTTTAATTAGCAAATTATTACAATATTTATAACGAAAAAAGAACTAACCTTCCTGTCTTGTAATAACAACAGAAAGGCTATTACATATCAAACGAAATTTAAAAGTGTTAACTATAGAGTTAAATTTTTCTCAATTCGTTCTCTAAATTTAATACCTGGTCTAAATGTGACAACTCGACGAGCTGAGATATCAACACTTTCGCCTGTTTTTGGATTGCGACCTGGTCGTGAATTTTTATCACGAACAGCGAAATTACCAAATCCAGACAGTTTAACAGGTTCACCTTTTTCTAAAGCAACTCGAATTTCTTCGAAAAAAAGTTCAACTAGGACTTTAGCTTCTTGACGATCAATATCAAATTTATCGGCAAGACGATCTGCAATATCAGCTTTAGTTAATGTCATAATTATTATTCTCTTAATAGGGCATTGAAACGGTTTTGTAAAGCAATAACACACTTGCTTACAATGTTTGTTATATCTTCTTCTTCTAGTGTACGTGATTTGTCTTGTAAAATCAAACTGATAGCAAGGCTTTTCTGATCTTTATCTATGTTTTCACCTTGATATACATCAAATAAATTAACTCTTACAAGTTGTTCACCACCAGCATGTTTACACTCAGAAATAATATCTGCTGCTGGTATTGTGTTAGATACAACTACAGCAATATCTCGCTTATTAGACGGATATTTAGATAACTCATGAGCAACTGGTACTCTTTTATCATTAATTTTATCTAAATTTATTTCAAAAACAAGCGTTTTACTATTTAAAGATAATTTTTTTTCAATTTCTGGATGTAAAACACCAAAATTACCAATAAGCTCGCCATTCAAGTAAATAGCAGCACTTTGTCCAGGATGTAATGCATCAAGCTCTGATTTCTGGTATACAATTTTTTCATTACAACCTAAAAGAGAAAATAGTAACTCTAAGTCCCCTTTCAAATCATAAAAATCAATATTTTGTTTAGGTAATGACCAATGCTCTTCATAAAGAGTGCCAGTAAGAACACCAGCAAGCATCAATTCCTGGCGAACACCAAATTCACATGAATCATCTGGAATAAAACGTAAGCCAGTTTCAAATAATCTCATCCGAGATTGTTGGCGATTTTGATTATATATTACAGCATCTAATAACCCTGACCATAATGATAAACGCATAACTGACATTTCACTCGAAATAGGATTAGGTAATGTAATATGATGCTGCTCTGGGTGAAGAAGTTGTTGAATTTTAGGATCAACAAAACTATAAGTCACAGCCTCTTGATAACCTTTATCTACTAATAAATTTTTCACTCTAGACAAAGGGACTATATTTTCAGGTTTTGGCTTCATTACAGATTCTATTTTCAGATTCACATTAGGAATATTGTTATAGCCATAAATTCGAGCAACTTCCTCAATTAAATCCTCTTCGATTTGCAAATCAAATCGCCAACTTGGTGATTTAACAGTCCAAACATTTTCATTATAAGAAACTTCACAGCCCAATCTAACTAAAATGTCTGTAATTTTTTGAGTTTCAATTACATAACCTATAATTTGATCCACTTTATGTCTACGTAGTTGAATTGTAGCTTGAGAAGGAAGCTCTTTTTCGTTTGTAATTTCAGAGATAGGACCTACATCACCACCACAAATATCAACAATTAATTGAGTTGCTCTTTGCATAGCAGATAATTGTAAATAAGGATCAACACCACGTTCATAACGGTGAGAAGCATCAGTGTGTAAACCATATTCACGAGCTTTACCAGTTATTGCTAATGGTGCAAAAAAAGCTGATTCAAGGAAGATATCTTTTGTGGAAGTTGTTACGCCAGATTTTTCTCCCCCCATAATACCAGCCATTGCTAATACTTTTTGATGATCGGCAATAACGAGTGTTTTATCGTTTAGTTTTACTTCATTCCCGTTTAATAAAACAAGTTTTTCATCTTGATGAGCATAACGAACAATGATTCCTGAATCGATTTGCGCCAAATCAAATGCGTGCATCGGATGACCTAATTCTAATAACACATAATTAGTAATATCGACAATGGCATCAATTGAGCGAATACCACCACGGCGTAATTTCTCTTTCATCCAAAGTGGTGTTGTTGCATTAACATCAATATTTTTTATTACTCGACCAAGATAACGTGGCGCAGCTTTAGGTTCATTTATTTCAATTGACACAGTATCAGCAATAGTTGCTGGAACACTTTCAATATTAAGTTGTTTCATTGAAATATTGTTAACTGCAGAGATATCTCGGGCAACACCAATGATACCAAAACAATCAGCTCGATTAGGCGTAACACTAATCTCAATCATAACATCATTAAGATTTAGATATTTTCGGATATCTTGCCCTAAAGGTGCATCATCAGGCAATTCAATAATGCCACTATGATCTTCAGATATTCCTAATTCAGAGTAAGAACAAAGCATACCTTCTGAAGGTTCACCACGTAATTTGGCGGCTTTAATTTTAAAATCACCTGGTAGAACAGCCCCAATTGTTGCACAAGCAACAGTTAAACCCTGACGACAATTTGGTGCACCACAAACAATATCCAGTAATTCAGGCTTGCCAATATCGACTTTAGTTACACGGAGCTTATCGGCATTAGGATGTTGTTTACACTCAACTACCCTTCCAACAACGACACCTGAAAAATCACCAGCAACTTTTTCAACATCATCGACTTCTAGTCCAGCCATGGTTAATTGATCGGCTAACATTTCGCTACTAATTTCTGGATTGATCCATTCACGTAGCCAACTTTCACTAAATTTCATGTTTTGATCTCCAGAATTAATTAAATTGTTTTAAAAAACGTAAATCATTTTCAAAGAAAGAACGCAAATCAGTGACGCCGTAACGCAACATAGTTAACCTTTCAATTCCCATACCAAAGGCAAAACCATTATATATTTCAGGATCTATTCCAACATTACGTAATACATTAGGATGAACCATACCGCATCCTAAAACTTCTAACCATTTGCCATTCTTAGCCTTGATGTCCACTTCTGCTGAAGGTTCTGTAAATGGAAAATATGCAGGTCTAAATCTAATTTCCATATTATCCTCAAAAAAACAATGAAGAAAATCATGCAATAACCCCTTCAAATGGGTAAAACTTACATTTTTATCTATCAATAACCCTTCCATTTGGTGAAACATTGGCGTATGCGTTTGATCATAATCATTACGATAAGTTCTACCTGGAGCAATGATTCGGATTGGCGGTTTTTGATTTTCCATTGTTCTTATTTGAACTGTAGAAGTTTGTGTGCGTAATAAACGTTTTGCATCAAACCAAAATGTATCGTGATCAGCACGTGCAGGATGATGAGCAGGAATATTTAATGCATCAAAGTTATGATAATCGTCCTCGATTTCTGGTCCAGTCTCAACAACAAAGCCCAGTTCTCCAAAAAATTCAACTAAACGATTAATTGTCTTAGTAACTGGATGTAAACCACCTAATTCTAGCGACTTACCTGGTAATGTAATGTCAATTGTTTCATTTGCTAATTTTGCATTAAGAGCCTGACGCTCTAAAAAGTTACGCTTCTGATTTAATAACTCAACAACTTGTTGCTTAGCATCATTAATCTTCTGACCTACAGCGGGGCGTTCATCAGCGGGAACATCACGTAAAGAAGCCATCTGCATTGTAAAATAGCCTTTTTTACCAAAATATTCCACTCGAATTTGTTCTATGGTATTAATATCATTAGCATTTTCAATAGCGGATTTGGCATTGCTTACCAGTTCAACTAATTGAGACATACAGTTCTCCTGCTTATTGTTTATTACATAAAAAAAGCCTCTTCTGAGGCTTTTATAATTATTTTTCGTTTTTTATTTGCCTCACGAACGAATAGCATTATTGAAGCTAAAAAAGAAACGAAAAATAACTAAATTCATAATTAACTCTTAAATAATCTTTTTATAAAACATAAAAGCCGAGATAACTCGGCTCTTATAAAGCTATTAAAGTGCAGCTTTTGCCTTTTCAACTAATGCAGCGAATGCATTTTTATCAAATACTGCAATATCTGCAAGGATCTTACGATCAATTTCAATTGAAGCTTTCTTTAAACCGTTGATGAAACGACTATAAGAAAGACCACATTGACGAGCAGCAGCATTGATACGTACAATCCATAATTGACGGAATTGACGTTTACGTTGACGACGGTCACGATAAGCATATTGTCCTGCTTTAATTACTGCTTGGAAAGCAACACGATATACACGTGAACGAGCACCATAATACCCTTTTGCTTGTTTTAAAATTTTCTTGTGACGTGCACGAGCAATAACACCACGTTTAACACGAGCCATAAACTATATCCTCTAAAAAATTAATCAATAATTAAGCGTATGGAACACACGCCACTACTAAACCTAAATCGCCTTTTGACACAGTAGTCAAACCACGTAAATGACGTTTACGCTTAGTTGATTTTTTAGTTAGGATATGACTTTTGTTAGCTTGTTTATGCTTAAAGCCACCAGAAGCTGTTTTTTTAAAGCGCTTTGCTGCGCCTCTTACAGTTTTAATTTTAGGCATTTTATATATTTCCACTTCGCATTGTTAATAAAAATAAAATAATGGTGTAATTTTTAGAAACTAAAAATTAACTTGAAAAACCATTACTTTTTCTTCGGCGCTAACACCATAATCATTTGACGACCTTCAATCTTAGTTGGATAAGATTCAATAACCGCCAAATCAGCTAAGTCTTCTTTAATGCGGTCAAGCATTTCAATACCTAACTGTTGGTGAGCCATTTCACGTCCACGAAAACGCAACGTAACTTTGGCTTTATCGCCATCTTCAAGAAAGCGTATCAGGCTGCGGAGTTTTACCTGATAGTCGCCTTCGTCTGTACCAGGTCGGAATTTAATTTCCTTAACCTGAACAACCTTTTGCTTCTTCTTCTGTTCTTTTGTTGCTTTACTCTTTTCATAGAGGAATTTGCCATAATCCATAATTCGACAAACAGGTGGCTCTGCATTAGGACTTATTTCAACTAAATCCAACGTTGCTTCTTCAGCTTGTTTTAAAGCTTCATCTAAGCTAACAATACCGAGCTGTTCACCATCGACGCCGGTTAACCTCACCTCGCGAGCTGTAATCTCATCGTTAATTTTGTGCGCGCGTGTTGACTGAATTCGCTTACTGACTTTAATATCTCATTCCTCCAAAGTAATTTATCATTAATTCATCTGTTCTAATGAACGACTATGAATTTCATTAAGCAATAATTCTATAACATGTTTCACTTCAAAGCTACCAAGATCTTTACCTTGGCGTGTTCTAACTGAAATTGTTCCTGATTCCATTTCTTTGTCTCCACAAACAAACATATAAGGAACACGTTTTAGAGTATGCTCACGAATTTTAAACCCTATTTTCTCATTTCTCAAGTCTGCTTTTGCTCTAATACCAACTTTTTGTAATTGGCTGGTTAATTGTTTCGCATAATCAGCTTGATTATCGGTAATATTGATAACGGCCACTTGTAATGGTGCTAACCAAGTTGGGAAGAATCCTGCACAATCTTCAGTCAAAATTCCCATAAAACGTTCCATCGAACCTAAAATCGCTCGGTGAATCATAACTGGAACATGACGTTCATTATCTTCACCTACATAAGTTGCATCTAATCTTTCTGGTAACATAAAGTCGAGCTGGACTGTACCACATTGCCATGCACGACCTAAGCAATCATGAAGCGTAAATTCAATTTTTGGCCCATAAAATGCACCTTCGCCAGGTAAATACTCAAATTCAATACCATTTTCAGTTAAACATTCTGCTAAATCTTTCTCGGCTAAGTCCCAAGTTTCATCTTTACCAATACGTTTTTCAGGACGAGTTGATAATTTAACAGTAATGTCTTTGAAACCAAATGTGCTATACATGTCATAAACCATTTTGATACAGTTATTAACTTCATTGCGGATTTGGTTCTCAGTACAAAAGATATGTGCATCATCTTGGGTAAAACCGCGAACACGCATTAAACCGTGTAATGAGCCTGACGGTTCGTTTCTGTGACAACTACCAAACTCAGCCATTCTTAGTGGTAAATCGCGATAAGATTTTAAACCTTGATTGAAAATTTGAACGTGCCCAGGGCAGTTCATCGGTTTAATACAGTATTCACGATTTTCAGATGAAGTAACAAACATCAACTCTTTATAGTTACCCCAGTGACCTGTTTTTTCCCATAAAACCCGATCCATCATAAATGGACCTTTCACTTCTTGATAATCGTATTCTTTTAGTTTAGTGCGAACAAAAACCTCAAGTTCACGGAAAATAATCCAGCCATCGTTATGCCAAAACACCATACCAGGTGCTTCTTCCTGCATATGATACAAATCTAGCTGTTTACCAATTTTACGATGGTCTCGCTTAGCTGCTTCTTCTAAAAATTGTAAGTAACTATCAAGTTGTTTTTTATCAGCCCATGCTGTGCCATAAATACGTTGTAACATTTTATTATCACTATTACCCCGCCAATATGCTCCAGCAATTTTTTGTAATTTAAAATGATGGCAAAAACGCATATTCGGCACATGTGGCCCGCGGCACATGTCAATATATTCTTCATGGTGATAAAGTGCAGGAGTAGAATCTTTTGGAATATTTTCATCTAAAATAGCAATTTTATATGGTTCATGACGCTCCCAGAATACTTCTCTAGCACGTTCCCAACTTACTACTTCTTTTATAACTTCATAATCTTTCTTAGCCAATTCATGCATACGCTTTTCTAGAGCGTCAAGATCTTCCTGAGTTAGAGAGTGATCTAAATCGACATCGTAATAAAAGCCGTTATCAATCGTTGGACCAATTGCCATTTGCGTATTTGGCCAAAGTTGTTTAATTGCATGCCCCAACAAATGAGCGCAAGAGTGACGAATTATTTCAAGCCCATCTTCATCTTTTGATGTAATAATAGATAAAGTTGAATCTTGCTCAATTAAATCACAAGCATCTTTACGTTCACCATTTACTCGCCCAGCAATACATGCTTTGGCAAGACCAGCTCCAATACTTTGAGCAACTTCTAAAACAGTAACAGGCTTATCAAATTGACGTTGACTTCCGTCAGGAAGAGTAATAATTGGCATAATAAATCCTTATAACAGTGGTGCGCCACACGAAAGCGCACATGCGTACATAAAAAATAGTTGTGTATACTACCACTTATCTTAAGGATTTTAAATAGAATACCGAGGGTTTATCACAGATTTTATTATAATAATTTAATAACACTTAATTAGTCATAATTAATTATAAATAGCTGAAATGAAACATAGCCAGCAAAAAAATATTATATATAATAATATAATGTATTAAGATAAATATGTTTAACTACATAATATATAAAGGAATATGAAAGTAATGCACACAAAATATTTTATCGCTATTTTATCTTTATTAACTTTAATTGTAACTGGATGCCAATCTTATCGTAATAGTGGTGTTGCATCATCTAATACTGTTACAGAAAGTGCTAATAAAAGCTTAGGGACTCAATGGGGAGATGGCATTAAATCGCATGTTCAACAAGTAAGTATGAAACGTACCGGTTTTTACCCTATTGATGTTATTACTATCAATTATTCAGCACATCAATATAATGGAAAAGCAATTTCAGAAGTTATGTTGAATAATGGTAGAATTGGTATGGCTTTCCTTGATGATCGTGGCAAAAAATGGCCATTAACTAAGCAAAATAACAACGTTAAGTTACAAGGTAAAGTAGGACAAAGCTACCGATTATTCTATCGTAATTACTCTTCTAATACCTATGAAATTGTAGCAACTATTGATGGATTAGACGTTATTAATGGTAAAGCTGGTTCATTCTCAAACAATGGCTATATTTTAAGACCACATGACACACTTGTGATTGAAGGCTTCCGTAAAAGTAATAATGAAGTAGCTGCTTTTACTTTTTCTGACAGCTCTAGTGCTTATGCTAATCATAATAGTGAAGGTTCAGCAACAAATATAGGTGTAATAGGCACGGCAATATTTCAGTTAGAAGATAATAGTAGAAACTATCAAAAATTAAGTCCAAATGCTTTTCCTGCTGATAATGGTAATTATGCCAAACCTCCGGTTTATTAATTTATGATTAATCATCTTTCCGTCAACATTGTTGACGGAATAGATCTGATACATTTTACATAAAGTCCCTTTTAAATTAAGTTAAAAGACAAATTATATTTTTACAAATAATTCTCTACTTTTAAATGGTTTTGCACCAACATAAGGTTTTAACGCCATCCTGGTAAAACGTTTTGCCGCTTTAAGTGTATCGATATTGTGAAATTGCCTTTTCCCTAAAGCTAAGACTTCTTCACCAGTGAAAGCGGTACTATTTTGTAACAAACTACAAATAAAACCTTTTTCTGAAATATATTGATAATGCATAGATTCAACAATATCGTCACCTGTTGCACTGCAATGAAAAAAATCAACGTGATAGCCCAAATTTTCAAGTAAGGCCAATTCAAATGCTCGTAACACGTTTTCAGCAGGAACTTGTTGGGCTAATTGTTGTATACTTGCTAGATAATCATCAAACAACGTAGTTATTTCGGTTTCGGCGACTAAAACACGGTGTAATAGTTCATTTAAATAAAAGGCGCTATATAAATAAACAGAAACAAGAGGTAAAGTAAGGGAAACAGCCTCAACTTGACGTAAAGTTTTTATTTCTCCATGACCTGAATATTGAACAATTAGTGGAGTAAAAGGTTGTAAAACACCTTTTAATGCAGAGCGTTTACGCCTAGCACCTTTTGCTAAAATGGTTACTTTCCCAACATTTTCAACGAATAAATCGACTAGCAAACTGCTTTCACTGTATGTTCTGGTATGTAATACAAATGCTCTTCGCCAATTTTCCATCTAACCTGCCCATCAATTAAATTATTACTTTTTTTGATCAATAATAGAGATTGCTTAAAATTTGAGTGATTTTATACAATTTTAACCTGAAATATTCTTAAAAATCCTATATAATAGATAACTATATATGGGATAACTAAAAGAGTAGCTATGGAACTATTTTCAACAATATTACTAATAGTATTAATTGTATCACTTTCTGGTGTCATTATAAAAATGTTACCAATACAGATCCCATTGCCTCTAATGCAAATACTACTAGGTAGTATTCTTGCCGCATTAGGTATTTATTTAGAGTTTAACTCAGACCTATTTCTTGTACTGTTCATTCCTCCTTTACTATTTGCTGATGGACGTAAAACTTCTGTAAAAGATTTTGTTCATAATGTACGAGAAATTGTAGGGCTAGCCTTGGTTCTAGTGGTTATATCAATTGTTGCTCTGGGTTACTTACTACATTGGATGCTACCAGATATTTCAATGCCAGCCGTATTTGCATTAGCAGCAGTATTATCACCTACCGATGCCGTCGCACTTAGTGGTATTGTCGGTAAAGGACGAATTGAAAAAGAGAAGATGGAAATCATTGAAGGTGAAGCCTTAATGAATGACGCTTCTGGCCTTGTTTCCTTAAAATTTGCACTTGCAATTGCAGCTGGTGCATTTGAATTCAACTTATTACAAATCAGTATATCCTTCTTTGTGGTTGCTTTAGGTGGATTAGCTGTTGGGGTGATATTCACTTGGTTATATGCTCGTATTTTGCGTAAAATAAACCAACTAACAAACAATGATCCCGCAATCCAAATCGTACTATTATTCTTACTACCATTTGCCGCTTATATCATTGCTGAAGAATGTCACTGTTCCGGTATTTTAGCTGCAGTAAGTGCTGGTATGACAGTTAACCACTCAGGAATGATGCGTAATGCCCCTTTAACAACTCGCTTACAATCTGATAGTGCATGGTCAATGTTAACGTTCGTATTCAATGGATTTGTTTTTGTTCTATTAGGTATTCAGCTTCCAAGTATTTTAAAAAATACATTTGCTGAAAACCAAACCGATGCATCAATTGAATTATGGCAACTATGCTTAATTGTATTGTTCGTTTTTATAGTATTAATGGGCACTCGATTTGCTTGGCTTTGGGCTATGAAAAAAATGCCAACAATGCCATTTGGCACAAAGCGTCCATTAGCATTTAATTCATATACCACACGTGATTTATGGATATCTACTTTTGCTGGTGTCCGCGGAGCGATAACACTAGCTGGTGTATTATCTATTCCAATAACCATTGCGGGCAGATATCAACTCGTATTTATTGCTGCTGGTATTATATTAGTATCATTAATATCCGCTATTATCATGTTACCAATTTTATTACGAGGTAGCGTGATCTTGGATAACTCCGAACAAGACAACGAAATATTAACCGTAAAAGGACAAATGGCTGAAGAAGCTATCGTTAGTCTTGAAAAAATGCAAACTAGCCTTTTACAAGAAACGTCTGAAGAAGGCCTAGATCAAGAAATTATCCACGAAGTTGGTTCACGTGTTATAGGTTCATTAAGACGTCGAACTGGCTTAAAAGATTTAGAACAAAAAGCTCTTGAAGCTGAAAATCTAGAAAGACGTATGCGTTTAGTCGCAATTGGGGCGGAGCGCACCGCATTACTTCAAATGAAAGTTCGTGATGAAGTTAGTGAAGAAGTTTTCGAGCATCTAAATACCGATTTAGATATTTATGAGAAGATGATCTCTGGAGATGCGTAAATGATTGGCAATAAACACCAATTTCTAGGAAAAATTCATTCACAATTTGTCGATAAAGCGCCACAAATGTTGGGTCTGACATTACAATGTATACCCTTTAGCGTTAAAAAAAGAGCTATTGAACAATTATTACAATTGCAATTCAAACATTCACTTGAAGATGGCGAGCTAGATTTTTTAGAAAATCGTTGGCTCAAAATCCAAGTTATCGATCTTCAATTAGTCTGGTTTGTCAGCTTAATTGATAACAAACTTGTGGTTAGCCGCGAAGAAATACCTGATGTAAGCTTCATCGGCAATGCCAATGACTTAATAATGATAGCAACTAGACGACAAGATCCTGATACATTATTCTTTCAACGTCGACTCATTGTTGAAGGCGATACTGAATTAGGGCTCTATGTAAAAAACTTAATGGACTCGATTGAAATCGAAGCTATGCCAAGGTTCTTAAGATTAACTCTCGAAAAGCTAGCTGTTATCATCGAAAGCGCACCCAAAGACTAAAAATTCTATTAAATAACTTCAAGAAAGGGAATTAATAATTCCCTTTTACTAACTTAAAGAACTTCCCGTTTATACTTAAAATTCATATTCAAATTTAATTATTTAATGTAAATAAACGTATTTTTATTGGATGACTATCATTTAATAAATTATTATAGAAACTAACGTTGGAAAAAATTCATTCAACGTAAATATTACCTTCCTACCCTATCTCTTACACATATGATTCATAACGTAATTATGAAGGAGAGAGCCACATATGAATAATATAAAAAAAACGCTACTATTTTTTATTTTTCTCGTTTTCGCATCGCAAGGATATTGTTCCGAGTTCTATAACCGAAAAGAAGGTGATTATATTATTGAAAAATTTAAATTTAATGATGGTAATACAATTCAAAATTTAAAAACTCATTATGTCACTATCGGCGACCCTAAAGGAAAGCCAGTATTAGTTTTACATGGCACAACTGGCAATGGAGATTCAATGCTTAATGACAGTTTTGGTCATGCCTTATTCGATAAAGGAATGCCGTTGGATGCTGAAAAATATTTCATAATATTGCCTGACGCTATTGGTACAGGTCAATCTTCGAAACCCTCTGACGGTTTGAAAGGAAACTTTCCTCATTATGATTATACCGACATGGTTAATGCTCAATACCTACTTTTGAAAAAAGGTTTAAATATAGATCATCTTGAACTTATTATTGGTAACTCGATGGGTGGAATGAATACATGGCAATGGGTAACTATGTATCCTAATTACATGAAAGCAGCAATTGCAATGGCAGCAACCCCTGCGCCAATGTCTAGTCGAAATTGGATAATGAGAAAGATGATCATTAATTCAATTAAAGACGATCCTGATTGGAATAATGGCTTTTATAGCAAACAACCTGAAAAATTCCAAACTGTTTATAATTACTACGATATCGCGACTAACGGAGGTGATATTGCCTGGCAAAATAACGCTTATAACACCCAGAAAACAGAAGAAATATTAGCAAATAAGTTAAAAGAACGAACAACAATGGACGCGAATGATTTTTTATATCAATGGGATGCAGCCAGAAACTTTGATCCAACAAAAGAGCTAACAAAAATTAAAGCATTTATGTTAGTTATCAATTCAGAAGATGATGAAAGAAACCCACCAAACACAGGTTTAATGGAAAAAGCCCTCAAGGATGTTGTTGCTGCTAAATATTATCTAATTCCAGCAAGTGATAAGACCCGAGGTCATGGTACAACCATGAATGCTGAATTATGGATAGAAGAGTTAAAAATATTTCTAAAAGAACTCGATAATTATTACTAATTTAGGAGGATTAGAAAAGTGAATATATTATTATATTCACTTTTTTATTTGAGCTTATCTTCCAATAATTTTATTTTATCCCACATTACTCTCATTAAATCTGATATAATATAAAATATATAACTATCGATATTTAGTTAATATTTTTCAATATCAGACTTAAATATCATCCTAAAGCCGATAAACAAAACAGCTTGATTTAATAAATTAAAATACAAAAAATTATAAAATAATGAAAAATAATTCACAGCAGATAACCTTTTATTTTCACGATTATGAAACTTTTGGCATAAATCCAGCTTTAGATCGCCCTGCTCAGTTTGCTGGTGTTCGAACTGACAGTGATTTTAATATTATTGAAGAACCTTTAGTCATCTATTGTCAAATAGCCCAAGATTATCTTCCCAACCCTGAAGCTGTGCTAATAACTGGAATAACACCACAAAAAGCAAATCAACAAGGTATATGTGAAGCCGAATTCACCAAACAAATACATGAAGCATTTAGCCAACCTAACACGTGTATCTTAGGCTATAATAATATTCGTTTTGATGATGAAGTGACTCGCAACATCTTATACCGTAACTTTTATGACCCTTATGCTTATAGTTGGCGAAACGGTAATTCAAGATGGGACCTACTAGATGTCGTCCGAGCTTGTTATGCATTAAGACCGGAAGGGATTAATTGGCCAATAAATGAATCTGGTTTCCCTAGTTTTCGATTAGAAGATCTCACTAAAGCTAATAATATTAAACATGAACATGCGCATGATGCTATGTCTGATGTCTACGCCACCATTGCGATGGCAAAATTAATTAAGCAAGTACAACCAAAGTTATTCAATTACTTCTTCACACTACGTAATAAAAATAAAGTTGTCGAGCTTATCGATATTGCCAACATGACGCCAATAATTCACGTTTCTGGCATGTTAGGTAGTTATCGCGGTAACATGTCATTAGTTAGCCCTATTGCATGGCACGCAAATCAAAAAAATGCAGTGATTGTTTGTGATCTTACTGGAGATATCGATTCACTGATTAATTTACCAGTCGAAACTATTCGAGAGAAACTCTACACTAAAACTGAAGATCTTGATGTTGATGAACAACGTATCCCATTAAAACTAATTCATATTAACAAATGCCCAATCATTGCGCCATTGAGCACACTATTACCCGATAATGCAAAACGTTTCGATCTTGATAAACAAAAATGCTTAGAAAATCAACAAAAACTACTGGAAAATCAAAGTTTATTACAAAGTAAAATGCGTGAACTATTTGGCATAGATAATGAATACTCAAATAACAATAGTGATGTCGATGCGCAAATATATGCAGGCTTTTTAAATGGAAATGATTTATTAAATTGTGAAACGATTCGAACTACTCCCCCCCAATTATTAGATAGTTTATCGTTAACTTTTGATGATCCAAGATTAGCAAAATTACTGTTTCGTTATAAAGCTAGAAACTATCCAGAAACGTTAACTGAACAAGAGTTACGAATCTGGCAAGATCATTGTCGTGATAAACTAGATGCAACTAAAGTTCAAGATTATATGCAATCCCTTGAACAACTTGCTGAGATTTATATACAAAAACCTGAAAAGCTGGCATTACTAAAACAACTATATCAATATTGTCATTATTTAGTTGGATAATTAAATGTTACGGGCGTATCATATACGCCTGTTCAAAGTACAATGCCATCTCTTACTATAGAATTGGTAATCATAATTTAAGTTTTAAACAATTAGCATTTAATTTATGAAACACTTTTTAGCCAAACATGCAACCATTAAGCATCGACTTTATTCTTTATACTACACACTATTTAGCTACGGTCGAGGCTTGATTATCCTGACCATTTGCTTATGGGCAGGAAATGTCGTATCTGCAATCTTACCAATCATGATCCCTGAAAGTATTATTGGTTTATTGATTTTGTTCATTTTATTAACTTTTCAATTAATACCAACGTGTTGGATAAAAAATAGTTGTAATCTTTTCATGCGATACATGACGGTCCTCTTTATTCCTGCGGCGATGGGGATAATGGATAATTATTCATTACTCTTAGGTAATTGGATACCGATAATTTTTGCTAGTGTTGGTGGTTCAGTTATTGTCTTATATTTAACCGCTTTTTTAACTGAACATCTGCATAAAAAAGTCGTTAAAACCTCCGATAATAGGGAGAACCAATCATGATATGGATGCTACCATTAACCGTTTTGGTATTTTTAATTATTAGAAGAATCTCATTTAAAATTAAAAATCCGTTATTTAACCCATTAGTCATTTCGGTTATTGTATTAATCCCTATTTTATTAATAACAAATACCGAGTATGTTGAATATGTTAAAAACGTAAAAATTATTAACGATCTACTTCCTTACTCTGTCGTTGCTTTGGCTTATCCTTTATATGAACTCATTCCACAAATAAAAGCCCGTTGGAAGTCAATCATGATTATCACCTTCACTGCCTCCATAGCGTCTATGGTAACCGGTGTGTTTATTGCATTATGGTTAGGGGGTAGTAAAGAAATTGCTGCATCAGTATTACCTAAATCAGTGACAACAGCCATCGCGGTCACCATCGCTGGTAATGAGGGTGGCGTTCAATCAATCGCTGCATTATGCGTAATACTTGTTGGAACACTAGGTGGTATTTTCGGTCATCAATTACTGAACGTTGCTAGAATAAAAACACCTTCAGCAAGAGGATTATCAATTGGTGCAGTATCTCATGCTGTAGGTACAGCGCGTTGTATTGAAGTCAATTATAACGAAGGGGCTTATAGCTCCCTATCTCTAGTTTTATGTGGTATTATGACCTCATTAACAGCACCATTTTTATTCCCAATAATGGTATTTATTTTTGATTGGTTTTAGTATGAAGTTAAAAAAACTTATTGCTTATTTTATTGCTTTTTTTTCATTACTACTTGCCTTAGTAATTGGACTCGACTTTTGGATAAGCTATAAGACAGCACCTTACATTTATCACGATGAAAACAAACTTCCCTACCGAACAATTGGTGTTGTATTAGGAACATCTAAATATGTAAAAAATGGCGGAATCAATGGTTTTTATCGCAGTCGAATAGATGGTGCGATTGATCTCTATTGGCAAGGTAAAGTTGATTATTTATTGCTAAGTGGAGACAATGCACAATTAAATTATAACGAACCAATAATGATGCAGAAAGATCTCATAAAAGCAGGCATCCCAAAAGATGCCATTGTGTTAGATTTTGCTGGATTTAGAACCTTCGATTCAATTGTTCGTGCAAATAAAGTCTTTGACGCAGATGAATTTACTATTATTACTCAAGAATTCCATTGTGAACGAGCAATGTTTATTGCGTTAGCGCAAGGTATTCAAGCTCAATGTTTTGCTGTCCCTGCCCCCAAAAGCATGAAGTTAGTTCGAATTAGAGAGATGTTTGCACGTGTAAGTGCTTTTATTGATCTTTACATTCTGAACAAAGAACCTAAATTTCTTGGTCCTACCATCCCAATCATTAATAATCAAAATTAATAACATTATATAAATCTAAAAAAAGTTGAGGAACGGGGTTTTTGAACTAAGTATATGGTCATATATCTCACATTATTATTTAATCTTCATGTTTTTTATAATTCTAAGTACTGATAATTATACGAATAACTTGATACAACACTAAAATAACGACAATAAAAAAAGTTGAGGAGCCGGGTTTTTAGCTTAAAAATCAAGCTAAAGTATCGTTGTCTAATAATTTAGATTGCATTTTTATGCAAAAAAAAGTAATATTTAGTCAATTAAAATTTAAATAGTTTATCTAATACTAATGAATATCGAATTAAACCATATTAACTGTTTTTATGGTAAACATCAGGCATTAAATGATGTCTCTTTATGTTACCCTTTAGGTGAAACAATTGTTTTACTTGGTCAGAGCGGTGCAGGTAAAAGTTCTTTACTGAAAGTGTTTAACTTACTTGAAATACCAACGTCTGGTGAAATGACAATTGCGGATTCACATTTTGATTTTTCAAAAAAAATAAGTGAATCAACTATTCGAACTTTACGCAAAAATGTTGGCATGGTTTTTCAAAATTACAACTTATGGCCACATTTAACTGTTTTAGAGAACTTAATTGAAGCCCCTTGCCAAGTTTTGAAACTATCGAAAAAAGAAGCAAGTGAAAAAGCCATGTCAATTTTGGCTCGCTTACAAATTGATGAAATGGCCCATCGTTACCCTCTTCACCTTTCAGGTGGTCAACAGCAACGAGTGGCTATTGCGAGAGCCTTAATGATGGAACCTAAAATTTTGCTATTTGATGAGCCAACAGCAGCTTTAGATCCTGCAATCACATCTCAAATTGCAGAAATCATTAATGAACTGTCACAGACAGGAATTACACAGATTATTGTTACGCATGAAGTCGATTTTGCTCGTAAAGTTGCTTCACAAGTGATTTACATGGAACATGGTAAGATTGTTGAACAAGGTCAAATTGAGTGTTTTGCTCATCCAAAAACTGAAGAGTTCAAAGCTTATCTATCGCATTAATATTAATAAAAATCTGATTGGGTGGATATATGAAAAAAACATTACTAGCTATTATACTTGCAGGATCTGCATTTGCAGCTCAAGCAACTGAAACGTTAACCATTGGTACCGAAGCGACTTATGCACCTTTCGAATTTACTAATGATAAAAACGAAATCATCGGCTTTGATATTGACGTCATGAATAAACTTTGTGATGAAATGAAAGTAACTTGTAACATTGTAAATCAATCATTTGATGGATTAATTCCTAGTTTAAAAACTCGTCGAATCGATGCGGCTATTGCTGGTATAGATGTTACACCTGAACGTCAAAAGCAAGTTGCATTTACTAAAATCTATTATGATGATAGCTCAATCCAATTTGTTACTTTAAAAGATTCCTTAACAAGTCTTGATCAGCTAAAAGGTAAGAAAGTTGGTATTCAAAAAGGTACAACTTATTTAAAATATTTAAATGAAAAATATCCTGATGTTAAAGCAGTAAGCTATGATAGCTACCAATTTGCTTTCTTAGATTTAAAAGCTAAACGTATTGATGCTATTGTTTCAAGCTCTTTTGTTGCTGGTGAATGGTTAGGTAAAGATGCTGATATTATTGCGTTAGGCGATAAAATTACCGATCATGAATTTTTTGGTGAAGGTTTAGGTATTGCTTTACGTCAAGGCAATGATCAATTACTTGAACAATTTAATCAAGCAATCGATAAGCTAAAAGCAAATGGCGAATTAGATGCTATTTATAAAAAATGGTTTAGTAAATAATTATTAATAACAAAATCAGTTCTTATTTATCTCGCCGCATATTCTGCGGCGAGTTTATTTTTTAAATTTAACTACGGTTCTTTTATGTCAGAATTTTTTGCACACGGTATAGACTTGTTACTCTCTTCTATGGATGGGTATATTTTGCCGCTTACGAAAGCTACCGCGATTACGTTATCATTAGCATTTGTATCGTTAGTCGTTGGAATGTTTTTTGCGTTCATTTTTACTATTTTAGAATCAGTACCATTCAAACCCGTTGCATGGCTAATGTCGCTATTCAATTTAACCATTCGAGCTTTACCCGAATTATTAATTGTGGTTGCGATTTATACTGGTTTACCACTGCTATTGATGGCATTAGATGATGGCTTTACCGTTCCTCTCGGCTTTACATCGTTTACCGTAAAAATGAGTATTCATAATACCCAACCGGACCCATTTTTATGCGGTGTTTTTGCTTTATCATTACTCTACGCTGTTTATGCCTCACAAACGTTACGCGGTGCATTTAAAGCGATTTCAAGCGGACAAAAACAGGCAGCTCAAGTTTTAGGATTAAGTAAATCTCGAACTTTCTTTCGTATTATCATGCCACAAATGTGGCGACACGCATTACCCGGTTTAAGTAACCAATGGTTAATCTTATTAAAAGATACTGCCCTTGTTTCAGCAATCGCGATAGATGATTTAATGATGCAAACCAAAACAATAGTTGCCCGAACCAATCAGCCTTTTTTATGGTACTTTGTTGCGATGATTATTTATTTAGTGATATCAATTTTAAGTCAAAAAATTATTTCACGTATTGAAAAACGAGCAACCCATTTTGAACCATCAGCCAATAGTCAGTAAGGTTATTTTATGTCTGATAATTTTATTTTTTATCTAAAAATCATTCTTCAAGGTCTACCTGATACATTAAGTCTAAGTATATTCGGTATATTAACGGCTGGTATTTTGGCTATTGTTTTTTCATGTCTTTTATCGTTAAATTCTAAGCTATTAACGAAAACAATTCGCGCTTATATCATTATTTTTACTGGTTCACCATTATTAGTACAGCTGTTTTTAATCTATTATGGACCATCACAATTTGGTGAATATTTAAGTAAATTTCCTGCTTTTTATGATTTTATTTCTTCACCTTGGTTTTGTGCTTATTTAGCTTTAACGCTTAATAGTGCCGCTTATACTACACAAATATTTTATGGTGCATTAAAATCTGTTCCACAAGGACAGTGGCAAGCATGTAGCGCTTTAGGTATGAACAAAAGACAAACTCTTAAAATTGTCATGCCATATGCATTAAAACGTGCTCTTTCTACTTATTCTAACGAAGTCGTTTTTGTGGTAAAAGGTACAGCCTTAGCTTCAATGATTCCTGTTATGGATTTAATGGGATATAGTAATGCATTAAATGGTGAATACTATGACTTCTCAATTTTTATGGTTGCAGGGCTCATTTACCTCTTGATAAATGGTATTTTAAGCACCATTATGAGGATAATAGAGAAAAAAGCCCTCACCTTTGAAAACTAATATGAGCCAATTTGATACAGCATCTTTTCTAAAAACAGTCCCACATAAACCAGGTATCTACCAAATGTTTAATGATAAAGATACCATTATTTATGTGGGAAAAGCGAAAGATCTCAATAATCGCTTAAAAAGCTATTTCAATAGCAGTAAAAAAACGATCAAAACCGATCGATTGGTAAGTCATATTCATCGAGTTGAATTTACCATCACCAATACAGAGACTGAAGCATTATTACTCGAACAAACTTATATCAAAAAATATCAACCCAAATACAATGTATTGCTCAAAGATGATAAAAGCTACCCGTTTATCAAATTAAGTAAAGAAAGACATCCTCAATTGTCTTTGTATCGTGGTGCAATTAATCGAAAAAAAGATGAGTTTTTTGGCCCTTATCCGAGTGGATATGCGGTAAAACAAATTCTTGCCTTATTACAAAAAACATTTCCAATAAGACAATGTTTAAATAGCACTTATCGTAACCGAACTCGTCCTTGTTTACAGTACCAAATCAAACGCTGTTTAGGGCCTTGTGTACCAGGCTTAGTTAGCGACGAAGATTATAATGAACAAGTTAATTATGTAAGGTTATTTCTCTCCGGACAATCAGACCAAATTTTGCAAAAAATTACTGCGGATATGCAAAAAGCCAGTAGTGAACTTAATTTTGAAAAAGCAGCCGCATTACGAGATCAGCTACAAGCGATCAAACACATAAATGAAAAACAAGCTATCTATAACAATAATGATAATTTAGATGTAATTGGTTTCCATTACGAACTCGGCTTAGCTTGTATCTATGTACTCTTTATTCGAAATGGTCAAACATTTGGACATCGTTCTTATTTTCCAAAAGTGCCATCTAATACTGAACTAGAAGAAGTGATCGAGACATTTTTAGGACAATTTTATTTACAAGGAAATCAAAATAGAAATATTCCGAAGAAAATTCTTCTCAATTTTTCATTATCTGACAAGCAAGCAATGGAAGATACTTTATCTATTGTCGCTGAACATCAAGTAAAAATAGTTGATGAACCAAAAGGTGATAATCTTAAACTATTAAATATTGCAACAGTTAATGCTCAAACTGAAGTAAAAAATAAACTACTCGAAAACTCAACCATTAAACAACGATATGATGCACTAAAAGAGTTTTTGGGCATTGATAAAATCAATCGAATGGAATGTTTTGATATAAGCCATTTTATGGGTAAAAACACAATTGCATCTTGTGTCGTTTTTGATGATAAAGGTCCCGTTAAATCTGAGTTTCGTCGCTACAATATAAATGGTATCACACCTGGAGACGATTATGCGGCAATGGAGCAAGTCTTAACCCGTCGTTATAGTAAGAAAGATCTTCCTGAAGATAAGATCCCAGACATCATCTTTATAGATGGAGGAAAAGGTCAACTTAACCAAGCGTTAAGGGTTTTTGATAATTTAGACGTAAACTGGGATAAAAACCACCCTATTTTAATTGGTGTGGCCAAAGGTGCTGAACGTAAAGAAGGATTAGAAACACTATTCTTTGAAGCTCATGGAAAAGGATATTATCTGGATTATCATTCCCCTGCTTTACTGCTTATTCAACAAATTCGAAATGCATCGCACGATCATGCAATTGTTGGTCAACGTAAAAAAGGCGTTAAGCAGTTAACTGACAGCGCTTTAGAGCATATTGAAGGCGTTGGTGGAAAAAGACGGCAAGCATTACTCAAGCATTTTGGTGGGCTTAGAGAGTTGAAAAATGCCAGTATAGACGAAATTGCGCAAGTTCAAGGTATTTCAAAATCATTAGCTGAAAAAATTTATCTAAATTTACAGCAATAACACATTGAAAAATTAACATTTTTCAGGCAACATAATCAATGAGAAAACCCTGTTTTTTTAATTGTCGCTAACCATTTGATTAATAAAACAATATGAGCTAATGTCACATGAAAATTAACTTACCTACATTCTTAACATTATTTCGAGTAATACTGATTCCATTTTTTGTGTTGGCATTTTATTTAATCCCTCATGAATGGTCAGGCTTTTTTTCGGCATTAATCTTCCTAATAGCCGCAGTTACAGATGTTTTTGATGGTTACCTTGCCCGCCGATTAGGTCAAACGACTAAATTTGGTGCTTTTTTAGATCCTGTTGCCGACAAAATAATGGTAACAATCGCATTGGTTCTTATAACGCAATATTATCAGGCGTGGTGGATTTCTATTCCTGCAATAATTATCGTCTCTCGTGAACTTATTATCTCTGCATTACGAGAATGGATGGCTGAAATTGGCAAACGAGGTAATGTTGCAGTATCTTCAATTGGCAAAATTAAAACAATTGCTCAAATGACAGCATTAACTTGGTTACTTTGGCGTCCTTGCGATCTTGTCATATATGCGGGGCTAGCTGCACTTTTTTTAGCTACAATTTTAACGTTATTATCCATGTTCCAATATTTATGGATAGCGCAAAGTGACTTATTAGATGAAGAATAATTTATCAAAAAGTCGATAATCGTTAGTTTTAGTGTAATTTTGTTATCTTCTGTAAGTTCACAAAATTACACTTCTCAATCCCCAAAAACTCAATATTAAACCAACAATAAGTTAAACATTGAGCAATTAAACAATTAATCCAAAATTTATGTTGACTGAAATCTCAAGATAGGTAAAATGCACTGCATTCAAAGCGGATTACCTTACGTATAAGTTTTGAGCCCGGGTGGTGAAATCGGTAGACACAAGGGATTTAAAATCCCTCGGCCTTTTTGGCCGTGCGAGTTCAAGTCTCGCCCCGGGCACCATTTAAAACACTTCTCTTATGCGGGAATAGCTCAGTTGGTAGAGCGCAACCTTGCCAAGGTTGAGGTCGCGAGTTCGAACCTCGTTTCCCGCTCCAATATCGCGTTTAAACACTCCTCTATACCTAATTAATTCATTAAGAAATCGAATGTTTTATCTGTCTATAGAGATTTTTATTAATATCGATACATTTAAAATAAAATGAATTGTTACTTGTATGAGTATCTATTTTGTTCCTTTATTACCCAGTAATAAATCTCTATCTATTACTCGGTTGTTTATGTTATTTATTTTAAAGTAATAATTATTTTATTATAGAATCATATCATCAAGTTCGTGGCTGATGCAGTCGGAACTCTTTAATGATAAATGATAATTTTCAACTAAAAATAACTGTTTTGATTTGAAATATCCTTCAAAATAATAGATATAACATATTGAGTTTAGACCCTGTTGTTTTTTAAATTTTTCCTCATCTGTTTTATTTGCAAATATTAGATCTACGTCTCTTCCAATTAAATTATCATCTTCTGGCTTATTAATAGCATAAGATAGTTCTTGTGAAAGATCGCTATCTTTACCATCCAAATCTAAAGGTTCTCTATCTTTTAAATGACTACTTTTTATCGACAAATTATCTATTTTAAAGATTTTATATTGTGGGCATTCACAGGCATAAAGCATATCAACAGCATATAAACCAACTTTTTCCTGTGGATAATTATCTTTACATCCGAATAAAGTAAATAATAAGATATACAATATTTTTTTCATTTTTTATAATATTCCTCAATATTTAGCCAGCATTTTTGAGTTGTATAAGCCAAAACATTCTGCCAATAGCTCTTTTTTCATGTCATTCTTGTTGTTGAATAGATGTTTTCCTATCACCATTTATATTTGCTTTTGACAAATAGCCAACCCATTGTTTTTTCATAACTCCCCCACTCTTCAAGTGGGTAATTGTTGCCTTTATAGGTCTTATATATGGTATCGTTTTATGATGTGTCTTTGATCAAAAATATACAACACCACTATTTCCAAATTCATTCCTCGCCCAGCCCTCATTTTCGATTATTGGATAATATTTTTTTAATTTTTCATAAAATTCATCATTAGGTGGATAGGCTTCTTTATTTTCATAATGGTCATAGACTTCTTTATAATTTATACAATAAGCATTTTTACCCTTTATTTTTAAAGTATAAACATAAATTTCTTGGTAACGACTATATCTAAAAAAAGAATATCTATATTTTAATTTTTTTAATAAATCTGTGTCTGACATAACTGTCAATTCCCGTTGTAAATCTTGCTTATCTTTGGTTGTAAAATTAGGGATATTGTTCATAGCCCAATTGGGTAATTCCTGCCTGATTTCTTGTAATTGTTGCGGATCAAAAGCTTTGGGTTTAGGATTCCATAAAAGCGATTCGCTTAAACATTCACAGCCTTCTTTTTCTATTCTTTCAGTCATATCATAAGGAGTTGTTCCCCATATTTCATATCTTCCATCTTCTGTTTTGCACCATATATTTTTCATATTGCAACTGTTTACTAATGTGATTAGTAATAATATTAATAAAATATTTTTCATTGGGTTATCATTGAGGCTTAAAAGTTTTCATATCATTAGGTACACCCACAGGCGCTGTACCACCTTTTACCGGATGCCTTGCTCCGTCGGGATCAGGCACCATCTATTTTTATTTTATTAAATTCTATTTTTTCCATTTTTCCATCTCTTTTTTTCTGTAGGAGTATATTTTTGATTCAGCAAGTATTTGTATTTATCATTACATAGTTTATCATTACATAGTTTATTATTCACTGAAGTCGCTTTATTTTCTTTTGCTTCATAAATCAGACTTATCCACAGGATAGTTTGTTGGTAAGCTTTTGCGAGTGAAACTGCACTTTAAACCGGTTTTGATCAGGCGCAATAATCCATTCTAAAAAACTGACATTACCACAACTTTCAAGGAGCAATTTAATCTTTTCGCTGCTTGTCTCGCCATTAGGTTTGGTGGTGGAGCCAGTCAGTTTTTTAGAATTGTAGCTTCATTTTAAGATGACTTAAATAAATTTTTTAAAGCACCAATTGTTTTAATTTCTTAAGATAATTTTTTATTCAAATTTTGAAGTGTCGGTAGCACAAACACGGAGTCGATGACCATCAGGATCATTTCCTACAAATGTGTATCCGAAATCGAGCATTTGAGGTTCGAGTTCAATTTTGACGTTTAGTTCTTTCCATGTCGCATAAATCTCATCTACTTCATTTTTTGTTACATCACTAAATGACAGCTCAAAACCACCATAATGATTGGGTGACTTTGGCGTTATTTTATCAGCCTCTTGCAGCCCCAAAATAAAATTATCATTCAATAAAAATACAGCAAAGCCAGGATAAGTTTTAACAGGTGGGCGCCCTAGTATTTTTGCGTAAAACTCTGTGCTAGTATCGACATTTTTGACATAAACAATAACGCTATTAGGTTTAAACATTTTTTCTTTCCTTTTAGTGATAAAAATTAGTTCAATTAATTTTAGTTATCTCTATTTTGATGTGGCATTAATGACAACTGTATGTCATATTTAAAATTCAATCTAAATTATTTTGCAAACATAGAGTATGAAAATTAATCGTATAATTACTATCATCATGATCTTGCTTCAAAGAGAAAAAATCAGTGGTAAAGAATTAGCCGAAAAATTAAATGTATCATTGCGTACTATTTACCGAGATATACAAGTTATAGAGGGAGCGGGAATACCCATTATTACCTATCAAGGAAGTGCAGGTGGAATAAGTATTTTAAAAAATTATAAAATTAGTAAAGGTCTATTCACTAAAGAAGATGTCATTGTTTTATTAAAAGGCCTCAACTTATTATCCTCACCAGTTTTCAAAGAAAGTGAAAATTTAAGAACACTTGAAAAAATTAAGAGTTTTTTATCAGAACAAGAACTTGATGAAGTAACAAATAACTTAAATCAACTTATTATTGATTTATCGCCTTGGTTTTCTAAACAAAATATTGATAACAAAATATCTATTATAAGACTGGCACTGAAAGAACAAATGCTTTTATCGTTTGATTATTTAAGTGTTAGGAATAAACAAGCCTCACGTTTAATTGAGCCATATAAACTTATTTTTAAGGAAAAAGAATGGTATTTACAAGCTTTTTGTCTAACTAAAAATGACTTTCGTGTATTTAAATTGTCAAAAATGTCAAACATTAGAAAAACAAATACTAAATTTATTAAGCAGACAACGCCTGAAGCATTCTCCTTATTCCAAGCGGATATGAAAAAAAAGATTTTTAAAATAAAATTGCTAATAGATGAATCTCTTTTGGAACGTATTTTAGATTTTTGTGATGAAAAAGATATTAAGAAATTAAATGGACAACAGTATCTTGTAGATTTTAACTTTATTGATGATGACTACAGTTATGGTATTTTACTAAGCTTAGGTCATAAATGTATTTGTTTAGAGCCTGAGCATATACGTCAAAAACTCGTTGAACGAGCGGAAAAATTAGTTAAATCTTACAAAGAAACTGTCAATCTATTTATGTCAAATTAGCCTCAATAACTAAAAATTTAAACATCTAATCTCCGGCTGGTTAACCATTTTACTTTTTGCGGATCTCGATGATCAAAAAATTGACTTGTATTTGTATCAAGCGCTGCTATTTGTTGCATATCTTTATCCGAAAGCTCAAAATCCCAGATATCTTGATTTTCAATTATACGCTCTTTACGCACAGATTTAGCCAAGCTTGCAATACCTCGTTGTGCTAACCAACGTAATACCACTTGCCCTATTGTTTTACCATATTTAACGGCAATTTGACCTAACACCGGATGGGTAAATAAACCATTTTTCCCTTCAGCAAACGGTGCCCAGGCTTGAGGAGTTATGCTCTCTTTTTGCATATAAGGCACGGCTTCAAGCTGTTGTTGGAATGGGTTAACTTCAATCTGATTTACGGCAGGAATAATGGAATGAAATGCAGTTAAATCAGCTAATCTATCAGGTTGAAAATTACTTACGCCAATAGCACGAGTTTTACCTGCTGAATAAAGCTCTTGCATTGCTTGCCAAGCACCATGAACATCACCATAAGGTTGATGAATTAAATATAAGTCAACATAGTCTAATTGCAAACGATTTAATGAACGTTCAAATTGAGCCTTAGCACCATTGTAATTGGCATCTTGCAACCATAACTTAGTCGTAATAAATAATTCTGCTCGATCAATCCCATGTGCACGAATAGCATTACCAACTTCAGTTTCATTTTGGTAACTTGCAGCTGTATCAATTAACCGATAGCCAGAATCAATTGCATCATGTACGGCTGTTTCACACTCTTTCTTATCGGTCATTTGAAAAACACCAAACCCTAAGATAGGCATTTCGATACCATTATTTAATGTTATTGTTTTTTTCATAGCTCATACCTCAGTTATTGTAGTTAGCCTATTATTAAACAGCTTACTACAATGATAAAGTAGGTAAAACAACATGCACTAATGAAAAATTTTCATTAATTAACTTAGGTCTTTTATTGAAATATCACGATATTCAAACTTGATGAAAAGCACGATAAGGTCATTAAAAAAAGCGACGAGTAATTTCAATATCGAAAATTATTTAATTTGAGATATGTATGAAGCTAATATAATTCATATATCAATCAGCACTCACACCCCTCTTTTAATCGTTTAATGCTGATTCAATCGGATGTGGCGAAAAATTAACAATGATCATATTAGATCTTTTTGAAATGCTTATTATGTGTTTAACAACTCAGTGATTTTTATTGATGCCTTATTTATATAAGGCATCAATACTATTTTTTAATAGTTTAACCTGCAATACTTTTTAACTGTTTAAACTTATCAACTTAACGCTAGATAAGTATTAAAATTTATATGAAAAACTTGCTTTAAAGTTGCGTGCTAAACCATAAGTATTTTCACCTAAATATAGTCGATAATCTTTGTTAAAGATATTATCAACGGCCAGTTTAACTTCAGCTTTCGGTAAAAATGTTGGCTGCCAGGTTGCAAATAAATTATGTAATGAATAACCTGATGAACGACCTAAACCATACGCCCCAAGATCAGCAAGCCCATCATGGTTTCTATCTTCTGATCCTGTTCGATCTTGTTTTCTGACAAATTGAGCATTCCAACCTGCTCTTAAATTCCATTGAGGAATTTTAAAACCGGTAGTTAAAGTTGCTGTACGAGGTGAAATTGTCGCAACATAAGTTTTGTTATGCATCCATGGAGCTTGTGGCGCGGTGTCTCGCTCTCCTTTTTGAATTGAGTACGTTGCACTGGCAAACCAATATTTACTATCATAAAAGGTTTCTAGTTCAAATCCTTTTACCACTAACTTACCGGGCAGATTTCGATAATTAGATTGGCCAACCGGACACAATTTACCCGGTCCACAAATAGAGCCATTAAAACCACGAGTAACAAAAATTTCGTTAGTAACACGCTGTCTAAATAATGTGCTTCGAACTTGTAATTTATCATCATTTAACATTAGATTATTGAAATCGAGGATATTTCCCAATCGGATTGATAAATCACGCTCTTTTTTCAAATTGCGACTGGTTGCAGAGATTTTACCACTACCGCCATTTTTAGGGGTGAATTGAACCTCATAAGTTTCATCAACAGTCGGCGCTTGCCATGCATAACTAATATCACCAAAAAACCCGATATTTTCTGTCGCTTGCCAATATGAACCGAGTCTTGGCGTCCAACCGGTATAGGTAACAGGCGCATAATTGTGTCCATAACGAGGATCGGGATCATTATAAGCTGATGCATAATTTTTCTTACCATGATTACGAACATAATCGTATCGAAGGCTTGGCGTTAAGACAAAATTGCTAATCGATAATTCATCTTGTAGATAAAAACTATAAGTTTGTTGTTTTCCCGAAGGCATATAAGCAGGTTGGAAATAACCATGATTATAATTTGGTTTTTTCTCGTAATTTTTGTAATACATCAAGGTATCACGATCATGCAAATGCACTTGCGCACCAATTTTTAGAAGATTATCAATTGGTCCTGTAGTAAAAATACTGTTATTTTCAAGCTCAACAGTTTTATCAGTGTAACTGACCCAACTCTCATTGCCCATAGTGCCTAAAGAAGCAACCGGATTATATTTGGCCGGCCTCATATCATGTTGCTTTGTTTTTGAATATGTGGCACGTAAGGTAAAATCGACTAATGGATTATAAGTTGGTTGATAGTTCCATTTAAATTGCGCTGATTCATCTGTTTGATCACGTTTGACTAATTTTCGTAACCAAGCTGCTCTATATCCATATTTTTTAATTTGGGCAGCAGTTGGTGGCGTCATCTTTTCAACATATTTTGCTGCCCACGGTTGCCATGAATCTCGTTTTGAACGGATACCGGATATCGTGAACGTATGCTCTTCATTGGGTCTAAAATTTAATTTCCCCATATAGGTGTTCATATCATCTTCTGAGAATTCAAATCGAGAACCATCCGGTCTTTTAAAATTGCCACTATCGCGGTTAGTGTAGTAAAACAGCCCATCAAACATATCATCTTTTGTTCTACCATAAACAGCACTTGTTACCATATTTTGATGATTATTTGAATGGAAACTATATTTAACCAAAGCGCCAACATATTTATCAGGATCGAGTAAATCAATCGCATCTTTAGTTTCCATTGTTACTACCCCACCAAAGCCACCATTACCAAATTTGACATCATGCGGGCCTTTATTCACTTCCACCCGTTTAAGTAATTCCGGCTCAACAAAAACCGAACCTTGTTGGTATTTTTGGAAACCTTTTTGCGCACCATCAACAATGATTTTTACATCTTCTACTTTACCAAATCCCCAAATATTTAATGTCTGTCCACCCGGTCTAACCGAACCGGCGGCGCTCACGCCCGGTAATGTGTTGAGTAATTCGGCTACATTATCCGCTTGCTTTTGTTCTATCAAACCAGATGTAAGTGTTGATCGTCCGGCAATAACGCTATTAATTTTTTTCAATTGATCTTGTGATCTTGCTATAACGGTAATCACATCATCAATATCCTCACTACTTACGTTATCTTTATTTCTTTTTATTTGTGATTCTTGTTCATCTTCTGGTGAAGTATTCTCGCCACTTGAAGGTTCCGCTTGAAGAGAAAAACTCATACAGAGCAATAATATACTTATTTTTTTATATCCCATACCTAGTTCCTTTTAAAAAGCATAGTTATTAAATAAACACGACTAAATTAATATTACCCACATAAATAGTAATGATAATCATTATCATGTAGGGTTAGGGAGTATAGTTTTTTTAGGTATAAATAAATAGCAAAATTTGAATTTAATTT
This sequence comes from Gilliamella sp. B2772, assembly GCF_026536985.1. Taxonomy (NCBI): domain Bacteria; kingdom Pseudomonadati; phylum Pseudomonadota; class Gammaproteobacteria; order Orbales; family Orbaceae; genus Gilliamella; species Gilliamella sp. B2772. The sequence goes on from NZ_JAFNNB010000001.1 coordinate 528,705, forward strand.
ATCTCTCGATAAATTGAAAAGTAAGCACCTAAGTCGTTTAGCTAGCAACTTTACTTGTAAAACAATAGATTATCTTTTTTTAGTAATCTATTTTTAATTTTTTACACTCGTTTTTATTGAATTAAGTATTTTATACTGTATATTTATACATATATCTTTTTTTTATGCGAATAGATCTCCACTATTCGTTTTTTATTGTTTTTTAGGAGTGTTTTCTTGAATAAATATTGTGTTGTTCTTGGGCAAGCTAATAGCTCTCTCGCGACTTATTTGCCTTTAGTTGATACGCCAGTAAGAGCCGGATTTCCCTCACCTGCTGATGATTATTTAGAAACAAAACTAGATTTAACTAGCCATTTAGTTAAGCACCCTAGTGCGACTTATTATATTAAAGCGATTGGTGACTCAATGATTGATTATGGTATTTACAGTGGTGATCTGCTTGTTGTTGACCGATCTTTAGAACCGAAAATAGATGATATTGTTGTCGCAGCAGTTGACGGTGAACTAACTTGTAAGTGTTTAAGTTTTATTAATGGCAAACATCATTTAGTATCAGGCAATAGACTTTATCCACCTATTTCACTAACAGGGAAAGAAGTCCATATTTGGGGAGTCGTAATACATACGATTCACTCCCTACGAAAGCGAGGTCATTCATGATTGGGCTAATTGATTGTAATAATTTTTATGCATCATGTGAACGAGTCTTTAATCCCAAATTAGAAGGAAAACCCATTGGTATCTTATCTAATAATGATGGTTGCGTAATCGCCCGTTCTAATGAATTAAAACCCTTAGTACCAATGGGAATGCCTGCCTACAAAATTGAACCCAAAATTAGAAAAAAAATTAAATTATTGAGTTCTAATTATGAACTTTATGGCGATATGAGTCAGCGGGTATTTGATACCGTTCGTCATTATACTGCAGATATTGAACCTTACTCTATCGATGAAGCATTCATCCATTTAAATGGATTTAACAATGTGTTAACTCATTGTCAAAATTTAAAAACAATAGTAAAGCGTGATACAGGTATCCCGGTGAGTATTGGTATTGCACCAACTCGAACGTTAGCAAAATTAGCTAATCATATCGCAAAAAAACAGCCAATTCATCAAGGTGTTTATTGTTTACCGACTAATCAAGAGGCGATAAAGACGATATTAAAGCAATTCTCAATTGAAGATATATGGGGCGTTGGTTGGCGAATTGCTCAACGGTTAAAAGTATTAGATATTCATACCGCTTGGGACTTACATCAAGCTAATTTGAAACAAATTAGACAGTTATTTTCTGTTGTCCTTGAACGTACAGTACTTGAACTACGTGGTATTAACTGCATTGAATTAGATGATTTATCTACACCTAAAAAAAATATTATGACATCGCGTAGCTTTGGTCATTTAACGAGTGATCTATTTGATATACAAGAAGCAATTCGAGTACATGCAAGCCGTGGTGCAGAAAAACTAAGAAAGCAAAAATCAGTTGCTAGTGCAGTACTGGTCTTTTTAAAGACTAATCGATTTCGGCCAGAATTACCTCAATATAATCCATCAATTGTTGTTCCATTATTGTCAACAACTGATGATTCGAGATTAATCATTCATGCCGCTCAAAAAGGATTACAATCCATTTATAAAAAAGGCTTTTTATTTATGAAATCAGGTGTGATGCTACTTGATCTAAAAGCTAAAGATGATTATTGCCAATCCGATTTATTTATTCCTGACATATCAGAAACGCAAAAAAGTGAACAGCTAATGAAAACAATGGATTACATTAATCAAAAGATGGGAAAAAATACTATTCACTTAGGCGGTATAAGACAAACCGCAGCTTGGCAAATCAAGCGAGATATGCTTAGCCAGCGGTATACAACGCGTTGGGAAGAGTTACCTTTTGCTAAATAGATAATTAATAATAATTTAAACAATGGATATATTTGATCATTTCAAACAAGTATATCCATATTTTTAAGTGCTGAACAAAACCGATTGAATCTTATGTTCAGCACGTTTATTCTAAGAACCCATATTAACAATTGAATTACGAAAACGCTTAAGCGCAATAAGAAAGAACACACTACCAATAGCTAATAACCAAGCATAAGATGTCCAAACAACACTAAAGCCAGCTCCTCGATACAAAATTGCTTGCCCTAATTCAACAAAATGCGTTGTTGGTGCAAACAGCATGATATTTTGGACCACCTCAGGCATACTTTCACGTGGTGTACTACCACCAGAAAGCATCTGTAAAGGTAGAAGAATTAAAATAAATAGCATGGCAAATTGTGCTGTTGATTTAGCGACAGTAGCCATAAAAATACCAAGTGACGTTGTCACGAATAAATGTAGAGCTGCCCCAATTAAAAACAAGGTAATCGAGCCTTCAATTGGAACATTTAGCCAACCATGAACAACAACTAAGAGTGCCCCCCATGTTGAAACAAGCACGACAAGCCCCATCGACCAAACTTTTGATATCATGATTTGAAGTGGTGTAACTGGCATTGAAAGCAAGTGATCGATAGTACCATGTTCACGTTCCTTCATTAAAGCTGCGCCAGTTAAAATAATCGACAACGTGGTCACAATATTGATGATTTCCATAACGGAACCAAACCAAGAACGGGTCAAGTTTGGATTAAATGCAGCATGAACTTCAATATTCACCGGCAAACTGGTGGGTTTATCGATTTGATTGAAATATTTTGTTATTTCGTTGGTCACAATTTGGGTAATATAACCATTCCCAACAAAAGCCTGCCCCATTCGTGTTGCATCAATATTAAGTTGAATTTCTGGACTTTGATTATTTAACACATCGCGTTGAAAGTTAGGCGGAATATTCAATGCAAAAGTATAACTATCGGTATCCATACCTCGATCAACTTCATCCATAGAGTTTAGTTTTACCGGTTGGTTAAACATGGGTGGATAAAACGCCGCTATAATTTGTCTGGATAAAGGTGAATCATCTTCATCAACTACTGCAATCGAAGCATGATGAAGCGAGTCTGAAGTTGCTGTTGCTGCAGTATAGATATCAAGCGTAAAACAGTAGGCAATTAACAACAACATAATTGGATCACGAATCAATCCCCATAACTCTTTAATGCCTAAGCGATAAATATTAATAAAACTTTGCATAATATCTATCCTTCTTGTTTCTTGAGGAGGAATATACTTGCACCAAGTATAATCGGTATGGTAATCAGCAAGGCAAATATTGAGTTATGTAAATCAAAAAATCCTAATGCCTTATTAAAGACTCCTCGAGCAATAATAAGCATATGGGTTGTTGGATAAACTTCACCAATATATCGTCCACTACCTTCTAAAGATGCAACCGGATTAAGCAAACCAGAAAATTGTATCGCTGGTAACATGGTACCAACACAGGTTAAAAAGATAACCGCAATTTGACTGCGTGTAACTGTCGAAGCAAGTAATCCAAAACCTGTTGCAATAATACAATAAGCTAATCCAGCCAAACACAAAGTCAACAAGCTGCCTTTAATTGGTACGCCAAATATTGTCACCGCCATAAGCAGCAATAATAAAAAGCTAAGCATCGAAATCACAATATATGGAACCTGCTTACCTAATAAAAATTCAGTTTTGGTAACAGGCGTAACATATAAGTTAATTATCGACCCCATCTCTTTTTCACGTACTACGGATAGTGCAGCTAACATCGATGGAATCATTAATAATAAAATAGGAATAACCGCCGGTACCATAGCTTGTAAACTTTTGATATCGGGATTATAACGATATCGAGTTTCAATATTTGCTAATGAACTCGATGTTGTTCCAGTAGTCATTTTAATTTTGTCACTTAACCAAGCAAGATGCATACCTTGTACATATCCTTTAATCGTATCGGCACGCAAAGGCATTGCACCATCAATCCATATTCCAATACTAACCGGATCACCACGTTGAATATCTCGACCAAAATTTGGTGGAATCTCAATAGCTAATGCTATCTCATTACTTCTCATCCTATGATCCATATCATCATAATCAAGGATTGGCGGTTTCTCGATAAAATAGCGCTTAGATCCAGATAGATTGGTAATATAATTTTGACTGGTAATAGTTTGATCACGATCTAACACCGCAAAATTTAAATCTTCTACATCCATGGTGATACCATAGCCCATTACCAACATTAAGATAGCTGAACCTAAAAGTGCCAACAAAGCTCGCAATGGATCGCGCGATAGCTCTAAAGTTTCACGCCACATACACCCAATCATCCGAGTTAAGCTAAATCCCTGTAGGTGAGCATCTTGCGTTGTATTAGCTTGTTTATTGGTTAAAGTTTTAGGCTCTTCACTTGCTTTTTCATCACTATGTGTATCATCTGCACCAGCATCAACTAAATAACGAATAAAAGCTTCTTCCAGCGTTTTAGCATTTTTGGAATGGATGATATTATCAGGAGTATCACTGGCTAATACTTTACCAGCATGCATGAGTGAAATCCTATCACAGCGTGCCGCCTCATTCATAAAATGGGTAGTAATAAATACCGTAACTTTATCTTTTCGGGAAAGTTCGATAATTAAACGCCAAAAGTCATCCCGAGCAATGGGATCAACCCCGGAAGTCGGTTCATCTAGGATAAGAATCTCAGGATTATGAACCACCGCAACAGATAAAGAAAGTCTTTGCTTAACCCCTAACGGTAGACTATCTGGTAAACTTTTTAATTCATTTTCCAAGCCAAAACGCTTAACTAACTCCTCAACTCTTGCAGGAATTTTGCTTTCTTCAATACCAAATAGACGGGCATGTAAAACTAAGTTTTGTTCAACCGTTAATTCACTGTAAAGCGAAAAAGCCTGAGACATATAACCTAAATGACGTCTAACATTAATATCACTTGCATCAACCGGTTTACCAAATAACCAAGCTTCACCTGAGGATATTGGTAATAACCCTGTTAACATCTTCATCGTTGTGGATTTACCGCAACCATTAGATCCTAAAAAACCAAATATTTCGCCTTGTTTGATTGAAAAGTTAACATGGTCAACCGCAATAAAATCACCAAATTGCTTGGTTAAACCTTTTGCCTCAATCGCCACTTGTAAATCTTTATTTAAATCTAATGGGGGAATTTCAACCGATTCATAACCTTCTCTAGCATCTTCTGGCATTAATTGGATAAAGGCATCATCTAAATTATCTTTACCTGTTTTGGCTAATAATGCTTGAGGTGTGCCTGTTTCAAGAATCTTACCGCCATACATTGCAACCAGCCAATCAAAGTTTTGCGCTTCATCCATATAAGCTGTTGCAACAATCACGCTCATTTGTGGTCGTTGTTCACGAATTTTATTGATTAATTGCCAGAATTGCGCACGAGAAAGAGGATCGACCCCTGTTGTTGGTTCATCAAGAATAAGTAAATCAGGATCATGAATCAAGGCAGAACATAAGCTGACTTTTTGTTTCATCCCTCCAGAAAGGCGACCAGCGGGTCTAGATAAAAAAGGATACAACCCAGTGCTTTTAGTTAACTCATCAATACGACGTCGCCTTTCAGCAGCATCGTTACCAAATAAACGAGCAAAAAATTGCAAATTTTCTTCCACTGAAAGTGTAGGATAAAGGTTTTTCCCTAATCCTTGTGGCATATAAGCAATACGGGTACAGACGTTTTTACGATGGGATTTATCTTTCATGTCACCATCTAAAACGTAAACTAATCCCTCTTGAATGACATGTGCGCCCGCTATTAATGATAATAAGCTAGATTTACCAACACCATCAGGACCAATTAGTCCCACCATACATCTAGGCGGGATGGCAATACTAACATCATTAAGCGCACACGTTTTTTTATAATGTAACGATACATTACTTACATTTACAACAGCATCATCAATGGCCTTACCTTCAGCAAGTAACGTCAAATCCTTTTTATTTGACTCCGACATATGCTATCTCCAATTATTTAGTTTGGCATTTTGCAACATCAGATAAACCTGAAGGCCACTCCGTATTAGGATCTAGTCTTACCCAAGCCACACCAGGAAGGCCGGTTTTAACATGAGTTATATAGCATTTTAACAATTCTGGGCTTAATTGTGCTTTCACTCTAAACATGAGTTTTTGACGTTCATCTTTAGTTTCAACAGTTTTAGGCGTAAATTGCGCAACGCTTGAGACAAATGAAATTTTGGCTGAAATTGCTTTATTGGGTAAAGCATCAAGAACCAATCTTACTTCGTCACCAATTCCAACTTTACCTGCAATTGTTTCTGGTAAAAAGAAAGTTAAATAAACATCTGAAAGATTAACCAGATTTAACACTTTACCGCCTGAAGGTAAAACTTCACCGGGTTGAGCGATTCGATATTGAATACGTCCATCAACTGGTGCAGTTAATGTACTGTCATCAATATCCGCTTGGATTTGATTAATATTTGCTTGCGCTACGTTTATTGCTGATTTAGCACTTTCTACACCGGCTTGTGCAGCTTCAATGGCTGCATCGGCAGCGGTAACTTGTGATTTAGCAGAGTCTAATGCTGCTTTTGCACTATTTACTTTAGCGGTATCATCATCAAATTGTTGAACTGAAATTGCCCCTTTTTGATAAAGGGCTTTTGTTCGTTCTAAATGCTTATTGGCAATATCTAAATCACTTTCTCTTTGAGTAACACCAGCTAAAGCAGCCACTTTATCACTCATTTTTAAGGCAACTTGAGCTCTAGATGTTGCTTCATTACTCAAGGCTTGTCGATATTGTGCTTGAGCTTCATTTAACTGAGCTTGTAATGTATCTGTTTGCATAACAACTAAAGGTTGACCCGCCTTAACAAAATCACCCTCATCAACATTAATTTTTTCAATTCTACCGGCTAACTTGGCTGAGATATTGATTTCAGTTGCTTCGATACGTCCATTACCGCTAGTAAAATCTGAACCATATCCATCAGGCTTAAATTGTTGCCATAAGATAAATCCAATAGCAACAACTACAACTGCGATAATAATCCATTTTTTATTTATTTGTTTCATGAATAACACCTATTCTAAAGTAACAATTTATAATAAATATTAACGAAAAATTTAAACGTTATAATCTATTTATTTTCAATTTACGCATAATAGCAAATGTTTTTTACAAATAGAATCGACTCTAAATGTAAACGCAGTAAATGCTAAAAATCAGTAAATTACTATTGGGAAAAGTTAGCATTAGAAAATCATCACCATAAATCTCTCTAATTCGATCTAAATAAGTGTTATCACAACTAATAAATTCTTTTATAACGCATCAATATCGGTCTCTACTTTAAATGGAAAGTGATGTACATTCACTAATATGGCAACCTAAAATAATTTAATCTTCACTTCCTATTATTTTATAAGTGATTAATAATTAATTTTTTAATTCATGCTGATATAAAATAAGCTATCATGTAAACCATTTTGAATTATAGTATTTTGAATCTTAGTATTTTGCATTCTAGTATTAACGCAAAGCGCATTGAACAAAGAATGATGAAAACTAAACGTTATTATTTAATAAGGTGAATTTATGGCAATCCCCTCTTTTTTGACAATTTATAATGAATTGATATCCACTCCAACTATTAGTAATGTCACCAACGAAAAATTGGATTATTCCAATAAAACTTTAATAGACAAATTAGCGACATGGTTTGCGGATTTAGGATTTAATGTTGATGTTCAAGCCGTCCCTAACACACGTCATAAATTCAATATGCTGGCAACTTATTCAAATAGTGAAAATAAAAGCCAAGGAGGCCTATTACTAAGTGGCCATACCGATACCGTTCCTTTTGATGATGGACAATGGAGCAAAGATCCATTTAAGTTAACCGAAGATAATAACAAGCTTTACGGATTAGGCACGGCTGATATGAAAGGATTTTTTGCTTTTATTCTAGATGCTTTGCGAGATATTGATCTAAAAAAACTCACCAAACCAATTTATGTACTAGCTACCGCAGATGAAGAAACCTCAATGGCTGGTGCATCATTTTTTGCCAAACAAACTCAATTAAAACCTGATTGCACCATAATTGGCGAGCCTACTTCACTAATTCCTATACGAGCACATAAAGGATTTATTTCTAATTCAATAAAGGTGATAGGAAAATCAGGTCACTCAAGCGATCCAGACAAAGGTATTAATGCTATAGAAATTATGCATTTAGTCATTGAACGTCTATTAATCCTTAAACAAAAATTCAAAGAACAATATCATAATGAAGGCTTTAGTGTCCCCTATCCAACTCTGAATTTAGGTGTGATTCATGGCGGTGATGCTGCAAACCGAATATGCGGGTGTTGTGAATTAATTATTGATATAAGAGTATTGCCTGATAATAATGTTGACTCGATTTATAACGCATTATGTGAAACACTAAAACCCGTTATGGATAAATACCCTAATCGTATTTCAGTAGAATATGAAGTATCACCCATTCCAGGATACGAATGTAAAAAAGATCACCCCGCATTGCAACACATTGAAAATTTAGTGGGTCATCAAGCACAAACTGTCAATTACAGTACTGAAGCGCCTTATTTAAATCAAATTGCGCCAACCATAGTTTTAGGTCCTGGCTCTATTGAACAAGCTCATCAACCAGACGAGTTTATTTCAATGGACTTTATAAAACCAACAAAATTAACGATAGAAAATTTGATCAAAGATTTCTGCCTCTAATCATATAAAAACGCCGACATCGTCGGCGAATAAAATTGCTTTAAATTAGGATAATTTGTCATCTTTATGGTCATTTCCCCATTGGCAAAGCATATCTAAAATCGGTACCAAAGATTTACCTCGGTCTAATAACCCATATTCCACTTTAGGGGAATTTATGGATATTATTTCATGCCCTTATATACCACTTCATCCAAAAACTCCCAATAAGATTTATTAATTTTATACTGTAAAGAAAAATAAGACGGTATAGACTCCTCAATATTTTTTACAGAATTGAGGCTTTTTAAGATGATTTATTTTTTACGAAGGAAGCTAACTTATACAAAATCAACTAACCGACAAGATCGGCTCATTTTACTATACTTCAAAAGTAGCAAAATCAGTTGCGATTTCAGTTGGCGCAAAAATATTCCTAGCCTCATTAACTAATTTTGTTTTGTCATTCAAGGTGTAGCGAGGACTAATATGCGTAATAATAAGACGCCTAGCATGAGCTTGTTTGGCAATAGTTGCCGCGTGTACAGTTGTGGAATGTCCTCGCTCAAGCGCCTTTTCTTCAAGGGCTTGTTCTTGGGTTGCTTCATGGACTAATAAATCCACATCTTTGGCTAAATCAATAGATGCCTGACAAGGAATCGTATCGCCTAAAATGGCAATTTTTTTACCTTTTCTAATGGTTTCTAGATAGTCCTTACCATGAATAATCCTACCATCTTCTAACGTAACGGTTCGACCTTCTTTTAAATCATGATAAAAAGAACCAATGTGAATGTTATCCTTTTTTAACTTATCAATGTTCAATGACGCTGGTAGATCTTTTTCAATAATCCGATACCCAAAACACGGAACACGATGCGCTAATAATTTGGCTTCAACGCGAAACTTATTATCCTCAAAAACCAAACCATCTTGCTCAAGTTCAATAATATTTAAAGGATAAGTCAGCCAAGAATAACTAATATCAATAACAGTTTGAATAAATTGCTTAATGCCTTTTGGACCAACTAAGGTCAATGGCGATTGGTTTTGCATCAAAGAACGAGTTGTTAACACGCCAGGTAAACCAAACAGATGATCACCATGTAAATGTGTCAAAAAAATCATCTCTAATTTAGCCAGACTAAATTTGGCCTTTTGCATTTGCATTTGAGTCGCTTCACCGCAATCAAAAAGCCATAAACGCCCTCTTTCCTGTCGGAGATCAAGCATAATACTGCTAACATTGCGTTCAGCTGTTGGTGACCCAGCACTCGTTCCTAAAAAAGTTAATTTCATAAAAGATTAAACGTTTTTGCGCTCAATGGTTTGTTCACCCCAGAAGAGTTTGTCTGCTTTAGTTTTAGAAAAAGCGAGTTTTAAGACTTCATCGCTACCTTCTTCCCAAATTTGCTCAGCGAGTTTTTCATCATTTTTAGCTAATTCAAAAATAGCTTCAGCTATCTCAATAGAAGTTTCACGAATGCTGGCCCAAGATCGAATTTCATGTATTTCTTTTTTGGTACTATTCATATTTGTTCTCCTTATTTGCTAAGATTAGATGTAAAATAAACCCAATTGGTACAAAACACAATAGGTGGTATTTTTTATGCTAACAATTATTTCTCCATCCAAAACGCTTGATTATCAAACGCCTTTAATTACCAAACAACATAGCTTACCCGAATTTTTAGAATCAACTAAACAACTTATTGATATTTGTAAAAAACTTAGCAGTGATGACTTGGCTAAATTAATGTCGATCAGCCCAAAACTTGCCACTACCAATTATGAACGTTTTCAGAACTGGCATACTGACTTTAATTTTGATAATGCAAGGCAAGCTATTCTGGCTTTTAAAGGTGATGTTTATGAGGGGTTGCATGTTGAAGATTTTAATGATGCCGATCTAAAATTTGCGCAATCTCATTTACGCATTCTATCAGGATTATATGGCTTGTTACGACCACTTGATTTAATTCAACCCTACCGTCTAGAAATGGGTATTCGCCTTAAAAATGGTAATAATACTAATCTATATCAATTTTGGGGTGATAAGTTAACAGAGTGTTTAAATCACGAGTTGGCAAAATCAACCAATCCAACGTTAATTAATTTAGCTTCTAATGAATATTTCAAAGCAATTAAACAACTCAAAGCTAAGGTTATTCAACCCATCTTTTTAGATAAAAGTAAAAATGATTATAAAGTGATCAGCTTTTATGCTAAAAAAGCACGAGGTTTAATGAGTCGATTTATTATAAAAAATAGCATTAATAACAGTGACGATATTAAAAGTTTTAATTTAGAAGGCTACCAATTTGATTCAAAACGCTCAACTGAATTAGAATGGTACTTCACCCGAAATCACGCATAAAAGTAACATGGAATTTCTAATCACATTATGGCAACAGTTTTTAACTACATTGCCACTGTTCGTTTTGATTTTATTAGGCTACATAGCAGTTAGAGCGGGTCGTTGGCAAAAAACGGTGACCGATAGTGTTACCAAATTTACGTTTTATATTGCCTTCCCAATTATGTTATTTCAGATTATGAGCCATTTTTCAGAGCATTCTGAAATTGATGCCAATCTTTTGTTGGTCTTTTTTGGTGGCTCATTTATTGTGTTTGCATTAGGCTGTTTTATTGCGGTTAAATTTTTCAAACTCAATGGCTCGCAAAGTACCATGTTTGCAATGGGTGGAATTTATACCAATACTGTGTTTGTGGGCATACCAATTATCAAAATGTTATTAGGCGAAAAAGCCATTCCTATTGTTGCTATTATTGTAATTTTTAATGCGTTAATTTTATGGACATTAGCCACGGTATCTATCGAATTTGTCCAGATGGGAAAATTATCGACTAAAGGATTTATAAAAGCATTTAAAAATGTAGCAAAAAATCCGATTATTATTGGTATTTTTGCAGGAATAGTTGTCAATTATGTACACATTCCACTACCTTTCTTCATCAATCAAGCGACGAAGATGGTAAGCGATATGACAGCGCCTCTCTCATTAATCGTTTTAGGAATGGGACTTGCTGAATATAAGATCCGCGATGATTTACCGATCACCATAGCCATTTCTGTTTTAAAACTATTTATCTTACCGATTGTGACCTATATTTTAGCGATAGTAGTCGGATTACCACTTTTAGAACTGCAAGTTATTGTATTACTAAGCTCGGTATCAATTGCGATAAATTGTTATATGATGGCAAGACAGTTTGAGGTATTGCAAGGTCCTATTGCTTCAAGTTTATTGATATCAACGGCATTATCATCCGTGACAACACCGCTAATTCTATCAATAATGTTACAGTTTGCTTAGAAAAATTAATTTGCCTCTAGCTTTTTGAATTTATGATGCAAGATCAAGGCAGAAACAATAATTGCACTACCTAGCGCAAATCGGACCCAATCAATCGATTGGTGCCAAATAATAACATTAACCAAAATACCAGTTGGAATAACCAAATTATTCATAATGGCAAGCGTACCCGAATCGACTTTGGTTGCGCCATAATTCCATAAAAAATAGCATAATCCAGATGCCACAACCCCAAGCCAAATAATTATCCCCCATTGTAATTGGGTAGTGGGTAATTTTTCGGGATTGCCAAATAAAAACCAGCCAATACTAGCCACCAGTATTGCGCCTAAATAGACCCATGCAAAAGCTTGATGTTGAGGTAATGGATAAAGCTCCATAATACGTTTATATCCAACCTGCCCCAAGGCAAAAACTATATTAGCGCCCTGAATCAGGAGAAAACCGATAATAAAATCTCGACTAATATGATCGTAACGAATAACGGCTGCGCCAATTACAGCTATAACAGCGGTTAATAGGTAAACAAGTCTGAGTCGATGTCCTTGCAAGAAATCATAAATTAGCGTGACATAAATTGGCGTTGAAATAGTAAATAATAACACTTCAGGCACTGAAATATATTGGAAAGAGTTGTAATAAAAAAAGTACATAATACCTAATTGACAAGCTCCAACGCCCATCAACAACACCATCTGTTTTACAGAAATACCTTTAAAGCGTAAAAAAGGAATAAAGGTTATAAAAGCCAGCAAGACGCGCATTACAACTGCAAACCACGTATCAACTTGCCCACTTAAATGAACAGCAATAAAACTAAATGAAAACGACCAAACTATCGTCACAAAAATAAGATAATACATATTAAATTCTTATTGATAAAAGTAAGTTTGGCATAGTATCAATTCGGCTTATTAATGTAAACAGTAATAAGGATGATATGTTTACTAATCAAAAAAAGTTGAGGAGCGGGGTTTTTGAAACATAAATTTAGTAACAAAAGTGCTAAAAATCGCTTTATTATGGCATAATGTGCGCCAAATCACAGTTTAGCCACTTCACTTTAAGCTTAAGAAAAATGCTTCAAGTACGAGTTGCACAAATCAATTCGAGAGTAATTATCCGTGTTAACAACAAGTAATATCACAATGCAATTTGGCAGTAAGCCACTATTTGAAAACATTTCAGTAAAATTTGGTAATGGTAATCGTTATGGATTAATCGGCGCAAATGGTAGTGGTAAGTCCACGTTTATGAAAATTATTGGTGGCGATCTTGTGCCAACCTCAGGTAATGTTTCACTTGATCCACATGAACGATTAGGTAAACTTCGCCAAGATCAATTTGCTTTTGAAGAATATAGCGTACTTGATACCGTCATTATGGGGCACACCGAATTATGGCAAATTAAACAAGAGCGAGACCGTATCTATTCATTACCTGAAATGAGTGAGGAAGACGGTTTTAAGGTTGCAGATTTAGAAACCCAATATGCTGAAATGGACGGTTACAGCGCTGAATCACGCGCGGGTGAATTACTCCTCGGAGTGGGGATACCAATTGAGCAACATTATGGATTAATGAGTGAAATCGCTCCGGGTTGGAAATTGCGAGTATTGCTAGCCCAAGCCCTATTTTCTAATCCAGATATTTTATTACTCGATGAACCGACCAATAACTTAGACATCGATACTATTCGCTGGTTAGAAGATACCTTAAATGAACGTGAAAGCACGATGATTATCATATCGCACGATCGTCATTTTCTTAATATGGTCTGTACTCATATGGCTGATATGGATTACGGTGAATTACGTATCTATCCTGGTAATTATGATGATTATATGACCGCCTCTACTCAAGCGAGAGAACGGCTATTAGCGGATAATGCGAAAAAGAAAGCACAAATTAGTGAACTACAATCGTTTGTTAGTCGTTTTAGTGCTAATGCTGCAAAATCCAAACAAGCAACCTCACGTGCAAGACAAATCGAGAAAATCAAATTAGAAGAAGTGAAAGCATCAAGCCGACAAAATCCCTTTATTCGTTTTGAACAGGATAAAAAACTGTTTCGTAATGCTCTGGTCGTTGAAAATCTCACTAAAGGATTTGATAACGGACCACTATTTAAAAATCTCAATTTAATGGTTGAAGTTGGCGAAAAAGTGGCTATTTTGGGGACTAATGGTATTGGTAAAACTACCCTACTAAAAACCCTTATGGGCGAATTAGTGCCAGAACAAGGTGATATTAAATGGTCAGAAAATGCCAATATTGGCTATTACGCACAGGATCATGAATACGAATTTGACGAGGATCTAACTGTATTTGATTGGATGAGTCAATGGAAACAACCAACCGATGATGAACAAGCAGTGCGCAGCATTTTAGGTCGCTTATTATTTTCACAAGATGACATTAAAAAGCAAGTTAAAGTCCTATCTGGTGGTGAAAAAGGACGTATGTTATTTGGTAAATTAATGATGCAACGTCCAAACATTATTGTCATGGATGAACCAACCAACCATTTGGATATGGAATCAATTGAATCGTTAAATATGGCATTAGAGCTTTATCAAGGAACGCTATTTTTTGTGTCGCACGATCGTGAATTTGTTAGCTCACTTGCAACAAGAATTGTTGAAATCACGCCAGAAAAAGTCATTGATTATACCGGTAATTATGAGGATTATTTGCGTAGCCAAGGAATTGAGTAACGTTAAAATCCATAAAAATAGCCACATTAGTGGCTATTTTAGTATTTATTCAACTTAGAAATTAAAATTCTAATTCATCCCACCAAATATCAATTAAATTGCTGGTTTTGACATTTTTTAAGCCATGGCTTTCAAGCCATTTAGTGACAACGTCACGATTTTCTTCAGTACAATTACCCAATTTTTGCGTACAAATAATACCTTTCCAGTTTAAATACCCGCTACCTTCGTAAGCCAAACCGTTTGCTTGTATTGCTTCAATGATGAATTGATCAACAACGTTATCAATAGTGTCTTCACTCGTCCCTTCGTCAAATGACCAACTTACGGTAAAACCTAACTCTTTAAACTCTTCAATATGTAATTTTTTTCTTAAACGACGACTGCGATTAACCTTAGCCATAATAATATCCTTCTACTTTAGAAAATTTAGTTAGTTTTAGAATATGTATGATGGCTAGATTGCTTCATACTATTCTGGTTATTTTTAGAAGTTCGAGTTTTATCAACACGTCTTCTTTTTGCTGGAGCAGGCTTGGCTTTTTTTGCTGGCTCCGCTTTAATTCGAGGATCGACTTCAAATCCTTGAGTAAAAATTTCTGGAATCGTTTTTTTAATCAATTTCTCAATTGATTTTAATTGAGCAAGCTCATCAATACAAACTAATGATATTGCCTGCCCTTGATTTTGTGCCCGTCCTGTTCGACCGATACGATGAACATAATCTTCTGCAATTTGAGGTAATTCATAATTAATAACATAAGGCAATAACTCAATATCTAAGCCTCTGGCAGCGATATCGGTAGCAACGAGGGCGCGTATTTGTCCTGACTTAAAATCAGCCAAAGCTTTAGTTCTTGCTCCTTGGCTTTTGTTACCATGAATTGCCGAGGCTTTAATGCCATCTTTAGTAAGCTGTTCGGCAAGATGATTAGCGCCGTATTTCGTTCGCGTAAAAACTAATACCTGTTGCCATTGGTTTTTACCAATTAAATAAGAAAGAAGTTCACGTTTACGGCGTTTATCAACTCGGTGGATATATTGAGTAATTTGCTCAGATGCACTATTGGTTTTGGCTACAGCGATCGATTCGGGTGAATTTAAAATTGTATTAGCTAATGACTTTATTTCATCAGAGAATGTCGCTGAAAAAAGTAAGTTTTGTCGCTTTTTAGGTAATTTAGCGATCACTCGACGAATATCATGAATAAAGCCCATGTCTAACATGCGATCCGCTTCATCAAGTACTAATATTTTTACTGTAGAGAGATCCACCGCATTTTGATGAACCAAATCTAATAGCCGACCCGGTGTTGCAATTAAGATATCCACCCCACCTCGAAGTTTCATCATTTGAGGATTGATACTTACTCCACCAAACACCACCAAAGAACGAATAGATAGATATCGGCTATAATCCCGAATATTTTCACCTATTTGCGCAGCTAATTCACGAGTGGGCGCCAAAATTAGCGCATATAAAGGACGCTTTCCTCTTTTAGGTTCTGTATTAAGTTGCTTTTCATGCAATTTTTGTAAAATAGGTAAACCAAAACCCGCTGTTTTTCCTGTACCAGTCTGAGCACTCGCCATTAAATCTTTACCTGACAAAATTACTGGAATAGCTTGTTGTTGAATGGGGGTTGGATCGGTATAGTTTTGTTCTTCAATAGCTTTTAAAATCTTGGCATCTAAGCCAAGAGAGTCAAATGACATGCAATGATTCCTAAATAAACGTGAAATAAATTATTCAAATCTATTATAAAGCAATTCAATAATAAATGTTTGAATATTTAACGAGGCATAGAACAGACACCATTTAGCGATTTATATTGGCAATGATTTTTTCTTTTTCTTCTCTATTAAAATTAGATAGATCAATCTAAACTCAATTTTGGGGGCTCCCAAACAATGGTAATTAAATGCTTAATTATATTTTTTGTTTATTCATAAAGACTTTTAAAAAGTTTTAAGCTATATTTTTAACTAATTGAGTTAACATTATTTATGCTTTAAACTTAATTAAGTTTAAATCAATTAATAGAATTTGATAAAATGAATGCCATGATTTTTAAAATGTTTTTTATAAAAAACATATAGATGATATTTATTATCATTCTCATTTATGTTACTATCTCGCTCCTAATCCCAATAAATTAATGGACTAAATATGTTTTTTAATTTCACTCGTATAAAAAATCTACTTTTAGCATTAGTGTTAGCTAGCGTTAGTATTAACTGTTTTGCTAAAGATGATATAACTTTTGCTAATTTTCGTGATATTCGTGACTTAAACCCTCATCTCTATTCCGGTGAAATGTGGGCGCAAAATATGTTGTATGAATCATTGGTTCATTATAACGAAGATGGCACTTTTTCACCTTGGCTTGCAGAAAGCTGGACTATTACTAACGAAGGTAAAACTTACACGTTCAAGCTAAGAAAAGACGTGACATTTAGTGATGGCGCAAAATTTGATGCGCACAGTGCAAAACTGAATTGGGATGCCGTGTTATCAAACAAAGTTCGTCACACTTGGCTTGAAATGGTTCGCTTAATTACTGAAATCAAAGCAGTAGATGATTATACCCTACAAGTTAACCTTTCCGAACCCTATTACCCTTTTATGATTGAAATTGCCGTAACCCGACCGATGCGCTTTATTTCACCTAATTCTATGATTGATGGTGAAACTAAAAATGGCGTTAAATCTTACATTGGTACCGGCCCTTATGTATTAGGTGATCATAAGAAAGATCAATATGCAGTGTTTAACGCTAATCCAACTTATTGGGGAACTAAACCATTACTCAATAAAGTGACCATGAAAGTTATTGCTGATAACCAAAGCCGATTAATGGCACTCGAAAAAGGTGAAATCGATCTCATCTATGGTAAAAATATGGTTGATGCAGATTCATTTGAACGTTTTTCAACAATGGATAAGTTTCAGACTTTAATGTCTAAACCTGTATCTAGTCGAATTGTATTAATGAACACGACTCGTGACCAACTAAGTGATGTTAATGTCCGCCAAGCGATTGAACATATCATTAGTAAAAAAGATATTTCAGAAGGTATTTTCAATAATAGTGAAGCACCTGCTGATACTTTAATGGCAACCAATATTCCTTATGCTAATATTGGGTTAAAACCTTATGTATATGACACTAAATTAGCCGAAACGCTACTTGATAAAGCGGGTTGGGTAAAAGTTAAAGGCCAAAATTATCGTCAGAAAGATGGCAAACCTTTTGAAATCACACTTTATTATGATAGTAACACCGCTTCACAAAAAACAATTGCTCAATATATGCAAGATGAGTTTGAGCAGGTTGGATTAAAGCTTAATATTCACGGTGAAGAAGAGCAAGGTTATCGTGATCGCCAAAAAGCGGGGGATTTTGATATGGTATTTGATATCTCATGGGGTACACCATATGATCCACAATCATTTTTATCTGGTATGAAACTACCTGTTTATGGTGACTATATGGCTCAACAGGGCTTAAAAGAGAAACCGCAAATCGATGCAAGTATTAGTAAAGCATTAATTTCAACAGATGAAAAAGAGCGACAAGATCTTTTCCGTTACGTGCTTGAAACATTACATAATGAAGCGGTTTACATACCATTAACTTATGAACGAAATCGAGCTATTGCTGTTAAATCTTTAAAAGGTATTGAATTTGCGCCTTCTCAATTTGATATTCCATTTGAGAAAATGCATTTTTAGTACATAAATATTTTTGATCAATAATGTTAAATTATATTGTTAAACGTTTAACGATGATGATACCGATATTATTCGGTATCTCTTTTATCGCTTTTTTGCTTATCAATCTAGCCCCTTCCGATCCTGCTGAAGTTGCCTTACGCTTAAATGAAATAATGCCAACCCCAGATGCTATTGAAAGTATGCGTCAGGAATTAGGATTAAATAAACCTTTTTTTGAACGATATTTTACTTGGCTATATGACGTTTTACATCTTGATTTTGGGCGTTCGTTTATTCATCGTGACAGATTAGTTTGGGATGAAGTTATCCGTAGCTTAATTCCTACATTAGTTTTAGCAATGTCGTCATTTCTATTTACACTTATTATCAGTTTAGTTTTGGGTGTGTTATGTGCAATCTTTGCTAATTCAGCATTCGATCATATTGTTCGAATTATTATTTTTTTAGGTACCGCAATGCCTAGTTATTGGTTAGGTTTGCTATTTATTTGGCTGTTTGCTACTTATTTAGATCTATTGCCAACCAACGGGTATGGAACCTGGCAGAACCTGATTTTACCGACGTTAACTTTGTCGTTTGTTTACATCTCAACGTATATTCGTTTTATCCGTAATAATATGCTGGAAAATATGCATAATTATTCGATCTTTTATGCCCGTAGTCGAGGTTTGAAAGAGAGAACCATCATTCTTAAGCATGTATTAGTCAATTCACTACATACCACAATTACCGCATTAGGTATGACCATTCCACAATTAATTGCAGGGTCTTTTGTTGTCGAATATATATTTTCTTGGCCTGGCTTAGGAAGATTATGTATAGCCGCTATTATGAATCGCGACTATCCAGTAATTCAGGCTTACATATTAATTATGGCCATTTTATTTGTAGTATGTAACTTTATTGTTGATGTTATTCATCAATGGTTAGATCCACGATTACGAAGTAATGGTGGCTCTGTATGAATTTAATTAAGCAAGTAATTAGCAATAAAACCGCTTTAGTTTGTTTGATAATCATCATTACAATAATTGTTTTAGGTATATTAGCGCCTTATATTGCACCTTTTGATCCAAATAAAGTTCGCATAGTGCGAAAATATGCCGCTATATCGAGCGAGCATTGGCTTGGCTGTGACCACCTTGGACGTGATATTTTTTCTCGGTTACTTTATGGTATCCGTTCTACCCTATTCTTATCTCTGTTAACCATGATTATCACGATAATTGTTGGTAGTATCATTGGTCTTATTTCTGGTTATCAACGAGGTAAACTTGACGAATGTATTATGCGTCTTTGTGACATCATGTTGTCATTTCCGAGCCAAGTGATGATTTTAGCTATAGTTGGTGTTTTAGGTGTGGGTATTGAAAACATTATTATTGCTAATATTGTAGTCAAATGGGCTTGGTATAGTCGAATGATCCGAAGTTCAGTAATTAAATATAGCAGAAAAAACTATATCCTTTTTTCACGAGCAATTGGTGCACCTCATTCTTTTATCATTTATCGTCATTTATTGCATAATGTCATGTCCGAAGTAGTTATATTGGCTACCTTAGACACTGGCTGGGTGATATTGAATATTTCAGCGTTATCCTTTATAGGATTAGGCGTCCAAGCGCCTACTGCCGAATGGGGACTAATGTTAAGTGAAGCAAAAAACGTAATGACTCAGCACCCTATGCAGATGGTTTATCCTGGTATAGCTATTTTAATTGTTGTAGCGGCATTTAATATGTTAGGTGATTGTTTACGAGATATCTTAGATCCTAAGGAAAAAACAGCATGAGTAGCCCATTGTTAGCAGTAAAGCAACTGACCGTTACGCTTAATAATGGTAACAAGTTACTTGATGATATATCTTTTACCGTCAATCATCATAAATGTTTAGGTATTGTTGGTGAAAGTGGCAGCGGTAAAAGTTTAACCTGCAAAGCAATCATCGGCTTATTAGAATCCTATTTTAGCGTGACAGGACAAATCCTGTTCAAACAGGCTAATTCAACTTTAGATCTGCTAAAACAGAATAAAAAGACATTAAGACCAATTCGCGGTAGTGCTATTTCGATAATATTACAACAACCTATGATTGCTTTTGATCCGCTTTATTGTATTGGCAAACAAGTAGTTGAAACCCTTCAAGCTCATCTCACTATCAATAAAAATGATGCTATTGCTAAAACCTTATTGATGATTGAAAATATAGGGCTCGATAATGCCAAAGAGATTTATAAAAAATACCCGCATCAGTTAAGTGGTGGTATGTTACAACGCATAATGATTGGTATGGCATTAGTACTTGAACCTGAGCTTATTATTGCCGATGAACCAACAACCGCATTAGATTCAATTAGTCAGTTTTATATTTTAAAAATGCTTGAAGAGATAAAATCTAAAACGACTATGATTTTTATTTCTCACGATTTAGGTGTAATTCATCATATTGCCGATGATATTATCGTAATGAATAAAGGTAAAATTGTTGAATCTGGCAGCCGTGATCAGATTTTTTATTATCCCAAACATGAATATACTCGTTACCTGATTGATACTCGCAAGCAATTATTGAATAAATTTAATACGGTTATTTACGCTAATAATCCAAATTTAATCTCGGAGACAATTTGATGCCACCGTTATTGCAAGTTGTAAATGTAAAAAAATCGTTTTTGAAACCTAGTATATTTAGCCATAAAAAAAACACAATTATCAAAAATGTATCATTCGATTTAAAACAAGGTGAGTGTCTTGGTATTATTGGTGAAAGTGGTAGCGGAAAAAGTACATTAGGAAAGCTGATTTTAGGGCTTGAGAAACCTGATAGTGGCAAAATCTATTTTAGCGGGCAAGATATTAATAAGCGTGCATGGAAAAAAGCAGCTGTACGCAAAAATATCAGTGCAGTATTTCAAGATTATAATTCTTCGGTTAATCCATACTTTAATGTCGGCCAAATTATTGCTGAGCCACTTGATATTTACGAAAAGCTATCAAAAGAGGAACGTCAGCATCGTATCAATGCGTTATTAGAACAAGTTGGATTAGACCATTCTTTTTATGAACGGTTTCCTCACGAAATGAGTGGAGGTCAATTACAACGTGTCTGCATTGCCAGAGCAATAGCTTGCTCTCCTCAATTTATTTTATTTGATGAAGCGGTAAGCTCGTTGGATATTTCAGTTCAAAGCCAAATCTTAACATTACTTGCCGATCTACAAAAACAGCTAAATTTGACCAGTATCTTTATCACGCATGATTTAACTACAATTACTTATCTTTGTGATAAAGTTGCATTTTTTTATCAAGGTGAAATCGTGGAATACGTTGATAAAATAGAACAACTCAGTCAAGTTAAAAATCCTTATTCTAAACTGTTACTTGAATCAATTTTAGGTTTTTAAACAATGTCATCAACATCAAATTTGCAATATCAGTTTAAAGATTATATTAAATTAGTTATTCCATTTATTTTATCAACGATTACTACCCCTCTTCTTGGCGTGGTCGATACGGCTTTAGTCGGTCATTTACCCAATCCAGCTTTTATTGCTGGAATTGCGATAGGAACAGTAATATTTAATACTATTTATTGGTTATTTGGATTTTTAAGAGTAAGTACCACCGGTTTTGCCGCGCAAGCGTTGGATAATTGTTTGTTATTAAGATCGTCTCTTATACGGCCGCTTTTTATCGCAATCTTTTTAGGTTTGGCATTTATAATTTTTCAAAAATTGATTTTTGTTGCTTCAATGCACATCATCAAACCGAATCAAGATGTTCAACATTATGCTGATATCTATTTTTCTATATTAATTTGGGGGGCACCTTTTGTTCTGATTAATTATGTCCTAGTTGGCTGGTTAATGGGGATATCCAAAATAAAAGCCGTTCTGTTTTTACAAGTGTTTATTAATTTACTCAACATTTTGATGGCAGTAATTTTTGTTTGGTGGTTTCATTGGGACATTAAAGGAGTGGCATTAGCAACATTAGTTGCACAAATATGTTGCACTTTAGTCGGTATTTGGTTTACCTGCCGTTATTTGCCTAAAAGTGAACAAAAAGTGGATTTAAGATCTATTTTGTCATGGCAATCATTAAAAGGTGTAATTCTAGTAAACACTAATTTAATGATTCGGACTATCTGCTTATTAATTGTAACTAACCACTTTATTTCTATTGGTTCAACGTTCAATACCGAAGTTTTAGCCGCCAATGCCATTTTATTTCAAGTTCACTATATGATGGCTTATCTATTTGATGGTTTTGCTAATGCTTCCAGCGTTTTCAGTGGACGAGCTAAAGGAAATAAAAATATCCACCTTTACAATCAAACTTTACGGTGGTCACTACAAGCCTGCATTATTTGCCCAATTATCTTAATTGCAATTTGGCTAACCTTCGATACAACCATCATAAAGTTATTAACCAATCAAACTAATATCATAACGCTATCGCTTCAATATCAATATTGGTTAATCATTTTTCCAATTGTTGCATCGGGTGGATTAATCTATTATGGTGTTTTTTCTGGAATCAGTTATACAACATCAATACGCGACTCAATGCTATTGGCGTTATTGGTTTGGTTTGTAGCACAATACATTGCTGTACCAATCTGGGGAAACCAGGGTTTATGGTTAGCTTATAATCTATTTAGTTTTGGTAGGTCGATATTTTTAATTATTTGGATTAAAAAATCACGAGCCTATATTTAATTAAAAATGAAGGCCAAATAGAAAACGTACTGCTATTAAGCCATATTTTCAGACTCTTCAATAAGGGAGGGTATTTGTATTCATGATTCAATCATAGACAAATTTCTTTTATTGATAATGTGACAGGAATTTTTCGTTTATCACTAAATTCAAACTGAAAAATAAAGCCGATATCATATGTATTTAATACATTAAATACGTCTGGTTTATCACAAAACTGACCTTTTATTCCTAATCTAACATTTTCTATAAATTCATTTAGTGCGGTATTTTTGCTATCAGTTGGCATTTTATATTCAAAAACAACATTATTGTTATTAGCTGAAATATTTGTTATTTCATAATCTGATTTGACCTTTAAAGGAAACTTTCCTTCATCGCCTAACAAAGATTTTTTTGCACTATCAGCTAATGCTTTGGAAATCTCAGCAGCATTATCTGTTTCAGACGCATGTACATTTGAAAATATTGCAAAACACAAAAATAAAATTGCCAATTTAATCACTTGCTTCATCATCAATACCTTAATCTAACAAATCTATATTTCCATTATTATAGTTTTAGAAATGATAACACATTTAAATTCTAACATAGTTTTATATAACTTTTTATTAAGTTGAAAGTTAATAATGTGTATATTTTCAACTATTTTAATCTTACCTTAAAACCAAAAAAGGTAACACATTGTGTTACCTTTTAAAGTCAAAAATTATTTTTTATTTGGATGAGGATCTTTAACTGAATCTCCTTGCCCACTAACTATATACCAACCATTTTTACTATGTGGTTTTTTATTATGATCAGGACAAGGGGGTAACGATTTCTTACTTTGGTTGGAATAAATATATCCACAGTCAGCACATTTATAAGTGCCAGCTGAAACATCACTACCGTATGCAGCAAATTTTTGTACCATTATAAGCTCCTCCAGTATATTTAAGATAAGCGAATGCTTATCAGTGATATTTATAAGCTCTGATTAAAAAAAAAGCAAGTATGTTTTTTAATCATAGTCGATACTATCGTTTTTAATTAAGTAATTTAATGGTTGGTTGTTTGATTTTAATTGGAATAGATATGAAAACTTAATATATTTGATGATAAAGAAAAAGTTTGCTCCTGCTCAATAATCAATGATTTTTTCCCTTCCAAAAATTTTTGGTGTTTGACTATAGAGTTAAAAAACTCATATCAAACTATCTTTAAAAAACTGTTCTAATTTATCAAAGGGAATTTTATTGGTGGTATTATCATATAAATCAGTATGCACCGCATTAGGAATAATCATTAATTCTTTATTTTTACTGCCAACTTTATTAAACGCATCTTCCGAAAAGTAACGAGAATGCGCTTTTTCACCGGCGATAATTAATGTTGGGCACTCAATTTCATGGGCCTGATTCAATAACGACTGATTAATAAATGAAAGTGGCATACTTAACACCCATGAACCATTCGGATTTGAATTGACAGAACGAATATGAAAACCACGTTTAGTGGTATAAAAACGAGAATAATCAGCAATAAATTGTGGTGTTTCATCCGTGATTTGATCAACGGTAATATTGTTTCTTGGATTCAATGTGGCGTAGCTATTTTTTGAATCGTCCCAGCGGCTATTATTCAATGACTGTTTCATTGCTAATCGTTGCCCTTCTGTCATGCTATCATTATAACCTTTAGAAATGACTCGACTCATATCGTAGATGACAACGGTTGCTACCGTTTTAATTCGTGTATCAATCGATGAGGCATTTAAAGCCATACCACCCCAACCACAAATGCCCAAAATGCCAATGTGCTCCCGCTCAACGCAATCTATAGATCCAAGATAATCGATAGCGGCACTAAAATCTTCGGTATTGATTTCAACTGATGCTTGATTACGCGGTAATCCACTGCTTTCACCAGTAAAAGAGGGATCAAATGCCAAAGCAATAAATCCTCGCTCTGCTAGAGTTTGCGCATAAAAACCCGATACCTGCTCTTTTACGGCGCCAAATGGTCCTGCGACAACAATAGCAGATAATTTATCTGGGCTGTTTTTTGGGCGATATAGATCTGCGGCAAGCGTAATGCCATAACGATTTTTAAACGTGACTTTAAAATGCTCAACTTTATCACTTTGCAGAAAAATCTTATCCCAACGTTGTTCTAACTGAATTGTCTGAGGTGGAACTGTAATTTGAGAATGTATATCATTCATGTCAATCTCTCACATTGAAATTAATGTTGTAAATCTAGTTAATTAGCATAATTTTTGGAAATCTTCTTCAGATACCGCTTCACACCATTCATTATAGGTATCCTCACCCGGCACTTCGATAGCAATATGGCTAAACCATGAGTCAATTTTAGCGCCATGCCAATGTTTTACATTCGCAGGAATGGTGATAACCATACCGGGCTCTAAACTTATTGGCTTATCCCCATATTTTTGATACCAACCGCTACCAGCTATACATAATAAAATTTGCCCCCCACCTTGTGATGCATGATGAATATGCCAATTATTTCGACAGCCAGGTTCAAATGTGACATTTGCAACTAATAAGGGAGACTTTGCTGTTAATAAATTTAGATAGGATTGACCAATAAAATATTTAGCATAATTTACATTCGGCTCACCCTGTCCAAATAAATTATGTTTTTCAAATTCAGATTGACTGATTATTTTCATAATAACTATCCTCGTCAGGAAATGATTTAAAGCTATCTGTGTAATAAAACTTATTTTGTGAAACATGGATATATTTACTATATCCATTTGGTTGTAATTTTTTATTGGCCTTTTACTACCCGGTTGAATCGTTCAAATTCGTTTTCACCAATTTTTGATTTTAAAATATTCGCAATGCCATCTAATTGAGTAGGAGATACCCCGACATTTTGCGCAATTTGAACATGAGATTTAATCTGACTATCGGCACCTTGCAAGGTTGATAGCGCGGCTAATGTCGCTATCTCTCTATCTTCATAACTTAAAATATCTCGACCAAAAATATCGCCAAAAAGATGAGCTTTTAAAAATTGATCAATAGTAGGTGAAAAATTCATAATGCCACCCGTAACCGGTTTGCCTACAACTTTTGTTTGAATTTTTGTACCCAATTCTAAAGCGCTTAAATTAGTCGGTAATGGTGCCGAAGTAGAACCAACTGTGTCAGTAATGCCTTCTTTTTGACGTTCTTCTAGTAGCGCTTTAAAGGCACTCAAACCATTTAAACTTCTTGGAAAACCTACATAGGCATAAAGTTGAACTAAAATTTCTTTAATTTCATTGATGGTTAATCCTTGATTCAATCCATCAATTAAAGCTTGCTTTAAGCCAATCATATCGCCTTTAGACATAAAAGCGGAAATAGTAACAATCGATCCTTTTTTTGGTGTTAAAATATTCATAGCCTTTGCCCTTAAACAATTAGTTAATACTGAAAACTTTTGCTAACCACCCTAGATTTTGACTATTAAGTGCGACTAAAAATGATAGATAATTTATTAGATGCTGATGCGAATGTATTTCACTTCGTTTTTTATTATTATAAGATCTGCTAATAATATCCAATAGAGCCGATCCTGCCAAAAAGTTGCCTAATCCTATCAGAAATCATATGCTAATAGAGAAATCTAAATAAATAGAGAAATCTCTATGTTAAAAAAAGAAATTAAAAAAATAATGCTAAAAAGAATGCCAACTGTGGGGGACTATCCAACACAAATTAAAAACTTTGGCATTTATAGGCGTGAAGTCGGCAAAAATAAAGATATTTGTTTAGAAAATTGTTTTTATCATCCTATGATTACAATGATAATACAAGGTGAAAAAAGCTCTCTGCTTGGCACCAAACTTTATCATTATAAAGAAGGTGATTATCTTATAACCTCGATTGATATTCCAACGATAAATACAATTAAAAAAGCGACGACGAAAGCCCCATTCCTTTCATTGTCACTTTTGATTGATAATAATTTAATTAAAGAGTTATTAATAGAATATCCGGAATTAAATAAACCTTCGCAACAAAGTTTTAATGGTATTATTATCTCTAAAGCTGAAGATGATCTAATCAATGCTTTTTATCGATTGCTTAAGTTGCTGGATAAACCTGAACAAATTTCGGTTTTAGCACCACTAATCATAAAAGAAATTCATTATCTACTCTTAATCGGTCCATTTGGTGAAGCGCTAATATCAATTTGTATGCCAGAAACAAGAAGTTATCGTATTGCGAATACGATAGATTGGCTAAAAGAACATTTTAGAGAGCCGATAAAAATGGAACAATTAGCCAATCAAGCGAATATGTCACTCTCTAGCTTTTATCGTCATTTTAAAAAAGTAACAAGTTTAAGCCCATTGCAGTTTCAAAAACAACTTAGATTACATGAAGGCCGGCGTTTAATGGTCAGCGAGAATATGACTGCGATTCAAGCCAGCTTAAAAGTCGGTTACGAAAGTGCAACACAATTTAATCGAGAATATAAAAACTTATTCAACCAAACACCCTTGCAAGATGTGCTAAAAATACGCAAAGGTTCTCAACGAAGATAAATTAAAGTTGAGAAGTAGTGTTTTTGATTTGGGATTAGTTGAAAATACGGCGGAAATATTAGCTGTTATCGATTTTGTTTCATTTGCTTTTAGTAACTACAGTGGCAATTATTGTTAATTAGTTTCCTAATATTCCTCCTATTTTAAATAAGCAAATAGAGGCTATAAACTGTCAAGAGGCTTAAAAAAAAGCAAGAAATCGGCTGGGTTATTCTGATTGCTGGTATTCAGCTAACAATTATCCTCAACCATCAGCAAACCATTTTAATAGCCACCTTTTTAATTAAACTCCCAGTCTTTCAACATACTCTGAATCCAATTCAAGAACTTTAGTAAAAAAATGACGTAGGCTGTATTCTCTTCCTGCGTATTGAATATAAGATTTAAAGTTTTCAATTTTAAATGTGCGTTCATCTTTGTTTTCAAAACAGTAACCAGTGAAAAAAAGCTCGTTAGATGAATTTATTTGGACTCTATCTAATAATAATTCTTTATTGACGTTGGAATGTTTAAATGAAATCGTAAACAAGTCTGAATTCCATATTGTGGTTAAGTGATTTCTAAAATTATCAGAATCTAATTCTTGCTGTTCGTAATCAACAGAATCTTCAAAATTGGTTGAATAATTGAATGAAGTGTCTTGAGACGATGCTTTTTCTAAATTTAAATTTTTGTGCGCCTTATAATTTAAAAATTTCTTGCCTATTCCACATATTCCTCGAACTAACAAAATCAAACAACAAACAATAAATGAAATAACGGAAATACCGGCTAAAGCAACCATCGTTGGATTTGGAGGCGAATCATCATTAGGAAAAGTAATGATATAGATGGCAAAAATTATTAAACTAAAAATTAAAACCTTCTTCACGGTGATCTTATATGCTCGCATTATTTATTTCCTATCAAATCAATCTAGCTTTAAATTCATAAAACGCTTGATCGACTATTTTATTCTTTTTCCAAGTTCCAACTTTCTCAACATTTCATCAGAAAATAGATTCACTGGGGTCTAAACGGTACTTAACTCTAATTTCATGCTGAAACCATAAACCTTGATAATCCAATCAATCGCCCCGCTTTTTAAAAATTGATTTTCATAAATGAATTTCTGATTCACTTTTATATATAACAATAAATGAAATTTAATGACAGTATTCTATTTTAAAGTCAATCAGTTATAAATATAACCATTAATGTAATGTTTTTTATTGTGAGAACTATTATGAAACATCTACCAAGTTAATTCCTCTTTATCAGCTTTATTGTTTTCTTCATACATCATTAGTATGGTGCTATAACTACACATATCTATACCACTATTACAATAATCTTTAATTACTTGATCCATTATTTTTCTATTTGTGGTCTTAGTTGCTTTTTTAAATGCATCTAAATTCTCTTGCTCCATCATTCTCAAATTGGAAGGTTGGCACATGTCAATTTGTTCACAATAATCTTTCTTTACGTTATCCTTAATATATTCGATAACTTCTTGCTTTTGTGCATCTGAACCATCAAAGTCCATTGGATGAATAAATTTAGCTTGCGCAGCTGTCGAAAATAATATCGAAAGTAATATTGTCTTTTTCAACATAAAATCTCCTTTTTTGACTATTAATTTTAATTAAAAATTTTCTTTGCTACCATAAATCAATCTTACATTTAATTTACTAATTTGATATTAACATAGGTTTATAAATAACGCCCATGTTAAACTTTAAAAATCTATAAAAAACAAAACAGAAATAATGTTCAAACCAATCTAGTATTGTTCATACTAATCTGAAACTTATTAATGATAGCTTAATTTAATTATGATAAAAATTATCGTGTTATTTATATTTACCGCTTTGGCTGAAATTTCAGGCTGTTATTTTGTTTATATTTGGGCTAAAAAGTGGTTTCTGCCTGGTTTCTTATACCGGCGGCATTATGCCTTATGTTATTTGCTTGGTTACTTACTTTACACCCTGAAGCTAGTGGTCGAATTTATGCAACATATGGTGGTATTTATGTAGTAGCATCCATTATTTGGCTTAAGTTAGTCGATCATGTCAAACTATCAACTTTTGATTTAATCGGTTCCATGATCATCCTACTCGGAACGCTAGTTATTATTTGGGGTTGGAGAACATAAAATTAATTGTTTAATTAAATTGATATATCCTATTCTTTTAATAAAAAATAAGTAAAGTCTATTAATTAATTTTTAGTAAACATATAAAGTTGAAAGAATTAAATTACATTGAATTTATATAATTAGATTATTTTAAGAAGATGATTATAGACAACTTGTTAACTATATAGTTTTTGAATTGGTGGCCCCTACTGGACTTGAACCAGTGACCAATCGATTATGAGTGGCACATATTATTATATAGTAAATTTTTAATTCATTAACAATCAATTAGTTATGAGGTTAGCCAATTTAAAATATGTATATTTATTCACTATTTTTTGTTATTTTTAACAAAGTTTACGGCACAAATACGGCACACTAATTTTCTGCGATCCACTTCCCAACTTTTCACTTCAAGTCACATCTTGAGAAGATATTTAAATCTATTTATCAATCTATTACCACAATTAATACCTGATTTTTCAATAAAATAATATGTAAACACACTTATTATTAATGTAAAAAATATTGCTATTAATGTATTAAGCAAATAGCTTCCATTTTTGAAAACAACACCATTTATTACAAACAAAACTATCCCATGAGTAAGATAAATACTATAACTAATACTACCCAACGACATAAATATTTTTGTTTTTAAAATACCAAATATTGAATTGCCATTGCTTACAACAATAAAAAATATTCCCAATAAAATGTTATATAACAAAGGCGTTCTATATTGGAATAAAACATAACCAAAAATTAAAATCATAATTATCGAAGTTATTTGACTTTTTATTATATTGGTGCTCAACTTTAGATAATTGTTAATAATTAAGCTTGATAACATCCCCATAAAAAATGGCAAAATTATATTAATAATCGGTGTGTTTATTAAAAAAGAAAATAGAATTAATATGAAAATTCCGGTTATAACAAATAAAACTGAACTCATCCTTTTTTTAGTGAAAAAACTTAAAAATGGAACACAAAAATAAAACTTCCACTCTACAGGTAAAGTCCATAATACACCAGCTACTGGAGTAGAGCCTGGAGATAGACTTGATATTGTTTTAATATTAGAAAATCCAAAAGTTATCCACGATAAAAAAGCTTGCATACACTGCGTTGTGCTCGTAAATTCAACTAAACCCGTAAAAAAAACAATAATAAAAACACTAAAAATGACGAAATAATATAATGGCGCTATTCTAAAAAATCTTTTTATGAAAAATGAAATAATACTTATTTTACCACTAGATCTAACGAGCTTGTCATAGAATAAAAATCCGGTAATCATAAAAAATATAGAAACACCAAAACCACCTAAAGAAAAGATCATAAACCCAATGTCGGGGGATATAGTATTATTAAATGTTGCGGTTGCAAAATCAGGAATGCTCCATTTTTTACTAGAATTAAAATAACTCCACGATAACAATGAGTGTGCAAACATAACTGATATAGCAGCTAACCCTCTTAACCCATCAATTGTTTGGTATCTATTTTCTTCGTCAACTAAAGCTTTCTTTATGTTTATTGGAAAAAAATAATAAATAATTGATATGAAAACAAAAAAACAAACAACTATAAGCAACAAACTAAGATACATAAAATTCATTTGCTAAATGACATAATTTCTATGGAATATTGACGGTATTATATTTGAAATTGAGATTGATTAATACTAAATTAATTTGGTTTTTGTGGCCATTCAATATCTAATTGATTTGTATCAACACGAGTTAATAATATACGATATTTTTTCCATTGTTTTAGCTGTTCGGATTCGTTTGATTCGCACATATCTAAATCAATAATGTCCTGCAAAATAGCAATTTTTTCATTTGCAGCAGATATTAACCGCTGTTGTTGTGATTCATTCATCGTTTTAATCTCTGCAGCAGTTAACGTGCGCTCAACAGCGATAGGATAACCGTTTTTATCGGTCTGTATAACAAAACCCGCGGATTGTTTTTGTAGTAATTCAGCATGATATTCATGTGTAATTTCTACAGAATTTTTCGGAATTATATTAATATCTGAATTATAAAAACCGTTATTTTTTGCATTGTAATAAATCATATTCATCTCCCCACTGCAAACCAAACTAATCTGCCAGCAACAATTGTGTCTCTAATCAATCGCTCAAATAGAGTGCCCGTAAAATATGTTTTGGTTCTCGTCTGTTCTGTCACAAAACACGCATCATATCGATACGCAGCATTAAAAAAACAGCAATATTCATTAAACGCCACAGGGAAAACAACAGTAAAATGCGCGAAATCGGTAGTTTGTGCTATGCTAATTTCGCCCCACTGATAAATAAATCCATCAGGAGAACGTCGAAACCCCGTCGAATTTTGATAATCATTTTTTAAAATCAATTCGGAATTGTTAAACAACGGTGTTTTTTTAAAACTAACCTGTTCACCTACCTCATAAATAGGTGCCCCTGCATTGATTTTTTTCTGAGCAGGCAATGCATTAAAATCATCCGCCTGTAACTGTCTCCATTTTGATTTATTTTTAGAAGGATCAACATTATCATTTTCAGCTAACGCAATGTACAAAATGCCTTTATACTTGATGATCGCATTCACTGGATAAATCACGCTTTCGCTCCACTCTGATATCCCCTGTTGTAATAAATACAGCATATTTTTATCAATGCGGTTAAATGCACCATTCATCCATTCCATTGGTGGTTTCGAGCCTGTTTGCTCAATAGTTATCCCCCACCCTCTGCTCACATCTGGAAAGTCCGAAACTTCGCCTTTTTTCGCAGATTCGGCAAAAATTAAATAATCTGGTTTTTCTTGAATTTTCATTAATTAATTCCTATTTCTTGAAGTCGTACAAATTTACCTAAGTTAAATCCATATGATTGGTTATCATGCTCAAATCCGAATGGTTCGTTATTTACTAAAACCAAATAGCGGTACATAACTCCAACAGGTCGAACTAAAATATCCATTTTACTTATTGCGTATAGCGTTAATGAATTAAGTTGATCGCTATTTACCAACACGTTCATCGTCATATCTTGCGCATCGATGATGTTTCCATGTTCGCCGATAATGAATTTAATTGAGTTAACAATATTTGATATTTCGCCAGTTTGGTGGTTTTTTGAAATTCGTGCTTTAATGAAAAAACGAAAATCACTATCGTTCAAAACGACTGATGCATGTAATGCATCACCATTTCGATAAAACTCACCAACATTGAATGAAAGCGCTGTGTCGTCTTGTAACCACCCAAAATACTCTTTGGCAATTGCTGTTGGTAAAACGCGAAATACACCAACATGACGACCAACCAAATCAAGCGCATAACCTGTCGCCTTGTCAATATTGAGAATATCTGCTAATTGAACAACATTTTTAAACGTGTTATCGGTTTCTGTGTAGATAGCTCTAATCGTACCCAACGCCTTGGGTTTAGTGCGATATTGCCAAATAATGAAATTGTCTCTACTCAATTAGCACCTCGACATTGTTTATCTGTGCATATTCTCTATAACCGATATTTGCTATATTTGAGCCATTAACTGTTAGCTCTTTAATATAAAACCCGTCTACTAAATTAATGCTTGATATGATGCGTGATGCGTAAACATTTTCGCCGATGTCAAAATCAAGATTTTTAAGGTTGCTTTTGATTTGCTCAGTATTAATATCGTTAAATGATTTATAACGACCAATTACCATTGAGACGTTGATATCGACCTTTTTGGGTCTATCGAAATGAACTCTACGGGGTATATCATCTAACAGATAAGACGTTTCAATTTCCCCGAATAGCCCACATCCGCCAATTTTCTTCTTGGTGATCACTTCCGCTATTTTTTCTTCAGCACCACCCAAAATAACAGCATTAAATGAGTGAGCAGGCACACCTTTTTCATCAGTTTTATTCGTGTAATTTTCATATACAACACATTTAGTCACACCTGTTATATTCATTAATGAAGACTGTATACCTTGCCGATCATCGTAGTTATTAATTGAGTGCGATAACATAAACCTTTTTAAAAGTTGCTCGTCCGTTTCTTCGTCAACACCACCATAACTTTTAGTGTTCGCAGTGACCTTATCTACACCAATGATTATTGTGCTTGGCATGAACTCGTCCATTGCGTTAACACTATAATTACCTAGTTCTAACGACCTAAATTTGACACGAGCGCTACCTAAATTGTTCAACGTTATTGATTCTGTCGTCACCCATTTATCTTTGTTTTTATCGATATAGATTGAATTGTTCGGTATTGTCGTTTTCGGTGAGCCTGTAAAAATCACTTCATCAATATAAGAATAAGATGCAGTAATTCGGGTTATTCCTGCATACATCGCACGTTGTTCTAACCAATGTCCAGTTGCTTGGTACGGGTCTAACATTTGCACCATAAAAGAAACAGCTTGATGTATGTTTGCAAGTTCTTGTGAAAATAACCCTAATAATTGGCCGTCAGGAGTATCGCTATCGAGATTGACGTCATCACCGTATATCGATTTAAATGCAGCAACTAATCTTTCTTGAATTGTATAGATATCATCGATTTCAATACCTTTTTCACTTATTTGTAACATTGAATGATGCCTCGTTGGTTTTATTGAATTTATCGGTATATGTGATTTGAATTAGAAATTGTCGAGTGTCGCTATCTAACAAAATGTCGAAACTATCGATATTTACAACGCCATCAACTTTAAAAACTTCTGTTCTTACATCAATTTCTAGTTGTTTTGTATTAGGGTTTTTAGTTAGATAATCAAACCAAGCTATACCGTCCTCACGATTTAAAAACCAGTCTCTTTTTAGTGCTAATAATTTGGTTTTCACGCATTGCGCTATTGCATCAGAATAATCTAAATAGTTACCTAAACCGTGCCCAAACGTCCAATCGTGATTATTATCTAAGCCTCTAACTATCATGTCGGTGCTCCTGTTTTATCATTGCCACTTTTTACATCTGTGTGCGTGTGCGTATTCAAATCAATACCTTTATTGGTTTTAACATCCTGAGCCGTTATCGTGCCAGAGCTATTTGTATTACCATCTGTTTGATTGTAGCTACCGATTTGATTCGTATTTCCCTCATGCTCAATATTCCCTTTTATATAGATTGTTCCATTTGTAAGCCTTATATGTGTCGATCCGTCGTCAGTTTGCATCGAAAGGCCATCATGATAAAAATCAGGTATTTTATTTGGCACACTATTGCAACCGACAATAAAAAAACCGTCACTTAAGTCGTTAATTCGATTATCAAGCGGTTTTGATGCATTACCCGATGCAAACCAACCATCTATACAACGGCTAGAAAAGATAACAAGTCCCTCGTCACCTGCTTTTATCGGCACAGTAATACAAAATCCGCCGGCGTGAGGGAATTGGGCGGGGACATCTACCAACGGTGGGATAGTTATTTCTTGCCCGTTTGCAACAACTCGATTGACCATTACTTGACAGCTAACAGTATGACCATCAAATGAAATAACTTTAGCTGGCAGCGCAGTGTATACATTCGATTGAGCGCGCTTTATTTGATTCTCAATTGCTTGAAATAGTGAATCTGTCATAATTTACCTAATCAAAAAAACATTGACTTATGTGTATATGTGTGTATAATTGTTTTCAGGTTAGGAGGTAAACATGAAATCAACTGACCTGATAAAGGAGCTTACTAATGCAGGGTGTGTTCTGAAACGAGTTAGAGGTAGTCATCATATGTTTTACTCACCAATAACTAATAAAACGTTTCCAGTGCCTCATCCAAAATCGGATTTACCGATTGGCACAGTAAGATCAATCAAAAAATCGGCGGGGCTTTTATAGCCCGCCACCTTTGGAGGTATTATGTTTTTTACTCTTGGCATTGAAACACCGAACGATAGCGACACAGCTTACGGCATTGTCGTACCTGCGTTATGTGATAATAAATATAGTTGTTATTCTGCTGCCGACAAAGAAAGCGATATCCCAGCAATGGCAACAGAAGCTATCTTGTTAACTGTGCAAGATATGATTGAATCAGGCGATTATGATGTCAAAGATATTCATAATGATCATGTCTCGTATAAAAATAACGATGAGTACGCTCATTGCGATACGTGGGTCATTATTGATGTTGATTTGTCATCATTTGTTGGTAAACAAAAAAGAATTAATATCACATTGCCCGATATTCTTATCGATAGAATAGATAACGCAGTTAAAGCGCCAAATTCTTTTTATAAAGATCGAAGTAATTTTTTGGCTGAAGCGGCTATTAATGAATTAGCGTCACAAAATAGACTGCGTTGATAAATTTTAGTTGTTAATCCATCATTTTCTGGTTTATCCCTGTGTATACAGGGAACACTCTTATTATAACCTATTGTTTAATAATTAAAATAGCAGAGCCGGATTTTTTACCAGCTCTATAACCTAAATTAGGATAACCTAATAACTTTTCTAAACCACCGACTTAGAATCTTCAACTAGTCGCAAAGCGCAATTAACCAAGTCTTGTAATAACCAGAATATATTCGATTTATCTTCACTTTCATTAACGTTACTTCCCATGAGATAGGCTAATGATTTCGCTTGCTCTAAATTTTTAACTATTATTTCATAGTCGAAATTATCAATAATGTGTTTCATCTCTACATCCTCAAGTAGCCCCTATTTCGGGGCTTATAATAATTGGTTAAGCGATTTCTTTATTAATAAGATGATTTTTGATTACATCCATTGCTTTTTCGTTATATCTAAAAGTTTCAACTTGTTTATCAGATGAGCGAGATTTATCTAATACGAAAATCCCGTAGCCTTCTGTTTTTAAGTTCAGCTTATTAGCTATACGACCAATTTTATTTGAAGATATGCCGAGCAAATCTCCTACTTCGCTTGCCGAAAATGTTTTGTTTTCAAGCTTAGGAAGCGGAATAACATTTTTACCTGCAATCGGGTTAATAGTATCTGCATAGATAGCCTGCTTAGACTGTTCGCTCAAATGTGGCAGATTACTAAACATTTTATCTAATGCTCTGACTGATAATTCCATCGCTTTGGCTTGTCGATATTCTGGTAGATAAGATTTAAAAGGCTTTTGTATATTTTTTAATTCGCCCTTTTTATAATCTAAAAATACTTGATTAACCATTAACTGGAATTTGGGGCTAATCCAACCAGCGTAAGATACCGCTAGAAGTTCGTGGGCGAAAGTGCCTTGATGAGTTCCACCTTTTATGGATTGAACAACCGATACCGAGATCTCGGTATCGCTCAATTGTCGCTCAAGTTCTAATATAAGCTCTTGAGTGCCTTGCAATGATAGCCAGTAGCTAGGATTGTTTTTCTTTTCTCCTCCGCTCGCCTTGTGCAGAGCATTAAGATTATATCGACCTTCTTTATCGGTTGTAATAGAGATTCCTGCTATTACTGGACAATTGAAGTTATTTGTATTAATATTAGTCATAAGTTTAATCCTTATTTTATCGGTTTGTGATTAACTTGATGTGGGCTTTAACTGTTGGCGCAGTTAGAGCCTTTAGTTTTTTAAATACCTGCAATTTTCTTTTCTTCCTCTGTTAATGACAGCTTTACTCTGTTAATTAGTTCTAAACTAAGATTTCTGTCATTTTTAATAGTTGAATTCTCAAGGATAGATTTCATCCAATCGGGAATTCTAGCTGATACTGGTACTTTATTTTCTTTCAATTTTTTCTCCTTATTTGCTAAATATTGATTTACTTCTGCTATACCTGAAAACCTTCTATAATGAGTAGTACAGTCTGTTGATAAATGTCTTTTATATTTATTAGCTGGTGTAGGAATATCTTCCTCTCCCCATCCTGCTGCAAATCGCTGATCTAAAGTTTTCGCATTGATTCCAAAAAGTTCAGCCCATTCATGTAGCGTTTTTATTTCGTTTCTGTATTCATAATAAACAGTCCCCACTTTTCTCTTCGGGTCAAAATTAGGATCTTGACTAGCCCACAAACGCCAACCTACACTTTTTCTACATCTTTCAGCGCAATCTTTTGCGTTGTCAGACGGAGAACCAACATATAAATGTTCAGGATTACAGCATGACGGATTATCACACATGTGCAATACCCAAAAATTTTTGCTATTTTGAGGTATAGCACCATAAGCTAATTCATAAGCAACTCTATGAGTAGCCCAAGAATATCCTTCAAACCAAATCACACCATAACCATCATAATTTTTTGCTCCAGTCCACTCATGACAACCATTTTCAGATATGGATAGTTTAGATTTTAATTTTTTATCTAATCCAATATGATTGCTAATTAAAGATATACTTTTCCTGATTTTCATAATTAATAATTAAATGTCTTAAAGTGTCATGGAATGTATAGTATACTAATACTAATTATTAACTACGTCAATACATTTCAATACTATTTATGACAAATAATGACACTTTTGCAAAACGATTAATACAAAGACGAGCTGAACAAGGCTATTCTCAAGAAGAATTATCTAAAATTTCTGGTATAGCGGCTGCCCAAATATCAAGATATGAAGCAGGCAAAAATAAACCTAGAGCCAATATAATAGCTAAACTTGCCGAAGCATTAGATATATCATTTGATTGGCTTGCTTATGGTGATAATACAAATATTATTTCTATAGCTGATACCAAAAATAATCATCTTTTTTATTACTATTTAAGGCCAAATACAAAAAGTCAAATTGAAGAAATTTACAAATCTTCAGGTATGACGCTTGAAGAAATAATAAATGATCTACTTTCTATTGGTTTAAATGAGCTGCTTTCTACTGCTTTAAAAGCCCATAAAAAAAACAAAACTGAGAATTTATAGCTTATAACTCATACTGCAATAGCATAACCTTATTCTCTAAACTTTGTATTTTTCTCTATTATTCATAAAACACCTTATTTTAGATATTAAAAAACCCTCTTAGAGGGTTTGATTATTTGATAAATTCACTTTATTGTAATAATTTTTTTTTGTGTAATTCAAATTCTTCTTGTGTTAATGCTCCACAATCTTTTAAATCATTTAATTTTTTTAGCTCATCAGCCACTGAAAGATGTTTATTTTCAATTGACGATTGACTGGTTTTAGATTCAACTTTACTTGGATTAATGAGCGAATCACCCTGACATAAAGGACATCTTTTTTTATAAAGTGGAATAAATAAAACCCAGATGAATCCAGTGA
Source organism: Gilliamella sp. B2772 (assembly GCF_026536985.1). Lineage (NCBI taxonomy): Bacteria > Pseudomonadati > Pseudomonadota > Gammaproteobacteria > Orbales > Orbaceae > Gilliamella > Gilliamella sp. B2772. The sequence goes on from NZ_JAFNNB010000001.1 coordinate 567,815, forward strand.
ATATAATACCGATGAGAGTTCCAATGCCAATTTTTCTTTTTGGGCTTACGTTTCTGTGGCAAAGAGTACAATATTTTATAGCCATTTGATTTCCTTATTTTTATGGGACAAAATCATTATATCAAATCGCGCCAAACTTTCCACGCGTAAAAACCAGTTTGCTGTGCCAGTTCGTGCCGTATAAGTCGCCGTTATGCTCTATTGATTTTACTTTGTAATCGCCGTTATATTCAGTTAATACAGATTCAACACGAACAAGCGAACCAATTCTATAATGCGGATTGCATAGCGTTGTAACTTCTAATCCATCATTGCTTTTTTTGGGGCTTCCAATCATTCCTGTATTTCTAGAAATAACCCAGCCCTCGTTATTAGCAAGGGCTTTATTTTTAGGAATAACAACTAGCTGATCATCTTGTATAGACCAGTCCGCATTATTGTTAATAGCGATTTTATGCATAGCTTCGCGCGTATCGCACATCATCACTTTACCGCGAGGCAAAACTCTATCATTGGGTAAATCAATCGCGCCCTTTTGAACACCAAAACTGCTCACAGCTTCATTTAAAAAGTCGCTATCTTTCTGTCCTTTCTGCATTGTTTTGACTATTGTTTTTTCGGTATAGGCTCGGTGTCCGTCACCGCATCGCATCGTTGTGATGATGTCCTGTCCTGTCAGTTTATTTTCAACTGTCAAAATATCACCACAAAATATCAATCTTAATACATCTTCTTTATAGCAGACTGATAACTCTAAAAAATGATATTGTTTACTCGTAATGAGGTTACGATTTGACGCATTGAGATTATAGACTGATATTTCGGCAGTATTTGGCTCTGAAGATAGTGTTTTTTTGATAGAAAACGTAACTCTAAGATTATTAATAACAATGCTTTCTTTACGATTACCTATTTTAAGCTCTAAAACCCTGCCGAATTGCCGCACGATATTCTTCCTTAGTCATTATTAATAGTTGCATACGATTGTTTAGATCGTCTTTAGATATCGCATTAATACCCAATCCTGATTTGTCATCCAAAACCAACACAAACGGTAAGTTGAACTCAATTAAAGATGGACTACCAACAGATAGCCCTTTATTTTTTGTTATATACTCGTCATTATCGATATCAAATAAATCAAATTGATATCCTGTTGATATTGCGTTATATCTCAACGTTAATCGCAAATTCATATCGTATAAATTCAGCGTCTGTTCTAGCGTATCGTCATTCGTTGTTTGTATAATGTGCATTTCATGTTCTCCTCCCAGTAAATCATTACTTACATTTTTGCTACTCTGTCTAAAACAGCTCTTTTTGCTTCACCAGCAACCTCTTTTGGTTGAGTTTTTCCCAGATTTCTTGTTTTTGGTTTTGGTATATTTAAACCGCTAGCTGTCTGGGTATCTACAATAAAAATCTCACGAAATGTTAATACAAACTCGCCACTTGTATTTTGCTTTTGAGTCAGTCCAACGGATGTAAGTATCATGTTTTTATACTGCCGTGTATTTGTTTGTAGCGTTACAGGCTCACCACTTCGCTGTATTGCTAATAATTTTTCGTGTGCATCAGCGATGCGATTAGATGATAAACTATTTAAAAGTGGTGATTGATAATCTGGTAAAAAATCAGCTACCACTTGATTAACTGCTTTTGCGCCTGTTCTAAAGTGTGATGCAAAACGATTTACCATACTCTCCGCCTGCGCCGTTATTGTTTTTATTGGCATTGGTAGCGGATAATCTGAAAAATTGAAACCCAATAAATTATCAAATGAAAATGTATTAGTTTCGTATCCTACGACCAAACCATAAACAGTCACCTCTTTAGGGTCTAATACCGCATGGTCTGCAATGTTAGCCCCGTTTTCAATCGGATTTTCAGTTACCCTCAGCTTTGATGCGTGTTGTTCAACAGTATTAATATCGAGACTAAATACCGTGTTCTCGGTAATTATCAAACCGCTGTCTTTTGATGATTTATTTAATATAGATTGAAACATTAGTTAGATCCCAAAGCTGTTTTTGTGTTATCTGCTAAATTGCGTATCTCTTTCTTAGAAACTTTATTCAATCTATCAAAACCCTCTTGTGGAGTCGTGACGTTCATTGTGTTATTTATAGTTACTGCATTGTTATTGTTTACATTTTTGTTAGATGATGTAAGCTTACTAAATTTTGCATTGTCTGTGCTGAGTTTGGCTCGAACTAATCGCTTGGTCGTGACTTCAACCTCGTTATCGTCGTCACCTCCTATCCCTAACCACGATAATGCGCCTTTTATTTTGCTTTTAATTGAATTAATAAATCCATAAAATTTATCCTTTATCCAATTAATCGCCTTTTTAAATGGCGCTGTAATTGACTTATGAATTTTTGAAAACGTTTTAGCAAAATTTTGTGTAGTTTTGCCTGCATCATCAATCCAAGTTCCAAATAATCCCTTGACAAACTTCCACGCAGACTTAAACGGCCATGTGATGAAATCCCATATTGCCCACAACGTTTTACCTATCTTGTCAGTTGTCGAGGTAGTGTCATCCTCCCAAATGTCAAATAAATCATTTACTAATTTCCAAGCTGCTTTGAAAGGTGCGGTAACAAAGTTTATGATAGCCTTAAATGTCTCTCCGATAGCGTTAACAACATCACCAGCATCAATGCCTAGCCAATCCATGATCGCGCAGATAGCCTGATACGCCATGCGAAACGGGAAAGTAAGCACATCAATAATAAAATTGAAAATTTTACCAATTCTATCAACCGTTTTACTTGCCCCTTCTTCTGACATCCCAAAAAACATTAATATGCTCTTAAGTGCTTTTGACAATAACGACTTAACGCCCGATATTAGCGATTTAAAACCGTTTACTATCGAATCAAACAGGCTTTTTGATAATGATTTTATTTTTTTAGTGTCGCCAGACCATAATGCCTTAAGAAATTCCCAAAACGTTTTAGCAAATTCCCAAGCGGCTTTAGCTCCATCAATGAATGGTTGCCAGTATTCACCGAAGAGACTTTCACCACCTTCCATGTAGACCATAAGGTCATCAATCAAAAGCATTAGCGCAGTTAATAAGCCTAGGATTATGCCCAGTGGGCTAAATAAAAAAGCCCTATTGAGCACTGCCCAAGCAATACCAAGCGCAATAATTGCATTTTTCCAACCTATAGTGTTTGTGATAATCATATTAAGGAATCTGTAGTAATTCATAAAAACCTGAATCACCATCCCTACGACCTGTATGATTTTAGTAATGCCGTTGGCAATAAGTTCTTTATTTATTGTCAGCCAATTACGAAATCCAGCAATTAAATTAGTCAGTGCGGGTGCGAGATTTAACGCAATCTTAGTTTTTATGCTATCAAGTGCCAATCCTGTTTTACTCATTTCGCGTTTATAGAGATCAGCTTGTTTAAGCTCCTTTTGTGAAATTTTGAACAGCGCATCTTTTTTGGTAGCCAATTCCTTAGCTTTGTCAATTGCGTTATTAAACGCGCGTAATATCTTTTTACCGTACAGTACAGATACCGCAGTTAATCCGATAAGAACAAGTTTTAATTTGCTAAATTTTGATTTTGCTTCCTCAGCAGATTTACCTGCCTCTTCCGTTGACTCCTGAGTTTGCTGGATCATCTTATTTAGACCATCCTGCATTTCATTAGCGGAATCTGATAGCGTATCAGCACCTGACTGTAGCAATGCGATAATGGCGGCAATTTCACCAGCTTTTGAGGCGTCAACGCCTATTTTTAACAAAAATTCCTCTAAAACCATTATTGCGCCTCGTGCTGTTGTTTTTCGGCTAGTTTAATTTCAGCTATCACATTATGCATATCAATAACATCATCAAGAGAATAGACGGTCCGAAGTTCATGGAGTGAGGCGTATTTATTTACAATAACACCCCACACAAACCAATCTACATCGCTTTCTTCGCTATCTCCTCCAAGCTGAGCGTACTTAGATTGGACAATAGACCACTTGGTAAAAAACCCAAAAAATGGAATTTTATTCCCTCAATAATGATTTGATAATAATGGCTTCGATGTGTATTGAAAAATTCGCCTGCTTCTTGCGGTTTTTGAAACAGTATTTTTTTACCGTTCTCATCTATCGCAGTAACATAATCAAGAATGAATTTTTCTATTTCAGCAAATTGGTCAGAACCGATATTTGATGCTAGTTGACCAATGTCAAAACCCGATTTATTACCTTCAAATGAAAAACAGCCCTGAAGTAGGGCCGTTAATTTTTTTAGGTATTTATTTGATTTGAAAAAATCTGCTTGTGTGAATGTATAAACCACATCATCAATAGTAAAATCTGTGCTTTGCATTATAAACCGCCTTTAATGTCAAATTCTGCTTTAGTTGCTTTAAATGTCCATGTTACGCCGTTGTGTGACGTTCCGCGTGCGTGTGTTGGTGGTGTTGTAAACCAGCAACCAGTTAGTAAAAACTCATCGCCATTGCGCAAATCTTTGTACGTAATTAATTTACTCGTCGCCGTGGTCGGATTGTTAATTTGAGCATTGCGTAACTGATTTAGTTTTTGGTTAGTTTCAGAATGCTGTAAAGTTTTAATAGTTACTGTTGCGCCACGATTGCAAGAGTGAACAAATACGCCCTTGCCATTGATGCCATATGTAATATCACCGTCGTCGCCAATCGGTGCGATACTAATAGCATCTTGTGCATTCTCGTAGCCTGTAATTTCCGTGCCGTCGATAGTCAAAACGGCATCTTCTAAAGAAAATGATTTAGACATAAAAATCCTTATCGATTAAATTGAACAATAATATCGACGCTATGACCTGCGCCAGCTAATTTAAGTGCGCAGTTAATTGGCATCATCTTGCGGGCTTCGCGATCTGCTGTATCTTGCATATCAAATGAATCAGAATAGAAGTAATAGCCATTGATTTGGTCGCCATATGACAGTTCGCCTAAGTCACCCAATGTCCATTTACCCAATCCTAAGAAGCCGTTATTAATAAATTGCTCGCCAACCACTTTGATTGAACTGATTAAAATTTGCTGACCTCGGTCGGTTTGCGGGATTTTAGTCGGTTGCCCCTGTAATGTATTGAAAGCTTGAACCTGAACTGCGTTAATAAAAGCATCCAAGCCTGTCGTTTCATCAATAAACGTACCGCCAAGCATAACGCCCTCGGCCAGCATGTTTACACCTGCATAATCGGTATAGTAATTAATACCAAGACGACGGCATTTTGTCGCTTCGTTAACTGTGATTTTATCGTCAGATGTAACACTAACTTCTTGCTTAAATTTAACGGTTTTAGCAGTATTAACACCAGTCCAAACGGTAGTTAAGGCAATACCCATTAATTCGGCCGAGGCGTGAGTGTTTCCCTTGTTGTTATACTGCACCATTAAGCGACCGCTATTGCGTTTTGATAGTGTTTTAAGCACGTTTGTATCAGTATATTCAATGTTAGCTAACCGTGTTTCTGTGTAGGCCATGACTTTTGCATTTTCAACACCTTGAGCCACTACCCAATCATGAGCCTCTAACAATTCTGCATCTGTGATTGTGTTAGCAAAATAGACGCCGTACCAGTTTTGATATTGATTTTGTAACTTACTTAGTGCTTCGGCTGGTGTTTCTCTGGTGTATGTTATTGCATCCTCACCGTTAATTAGCGTACCTCTGCCGTCGATTAGATTGGTCATACTACCGACATATGTCCCGTCTAATTGCGCATCAAACACGTAACCAAAATTAGCACCTTTACCTTCTGTCTCAGATGATAAAATAAATCGACTACCGACTAAGTCATAAATAAATTTAACGCCAATATCGGCTAGTTTTGTATTAATGACATTTGCTACATCTTGCATACTTGAAACAGTCGAAAAATCCAGTTCTTTAACATCGATTTTTGCATCACCGAAATAAAATGTTAGGTAACCATCGGTGATATTTTTAAACTGAATGTATGAAACAGCTAATGCTGAACCGTTAATTTTTGAATTGATTGTGGGAGCTGTAAATCCATTTTGCATATATTTAGCAATGATTGCCGTTTTTGGTTTTGGCCGTGCTGAAAATAACGCAGATGCCGCACGATACACATCTGAATTAGTGCCGAACAATGATGCTACGCTGTTGGCATCTGTTACAACAATATATCGTGTATCTGGATTAGTAAACTCGTCGCACATTTCGTGAGTGAAGATAGCAACCACGCTCAAATCACGTTTTTGTGCTCCACGAGGTGATTGTTGCAGAGTGACATCTACAACTTGACTGATTGGTAAACTCATTATTACCCCTTCTCTAAATTAAATTTTACTGTATCGCCACGGTTTACTTGAGCCTTGACGATTGGATTAATTGAAAATATAAGATCGACTTGTGCACGCTGTTCCTTACCGCCTGCGATAGTCGTTGGTAGACTACGAATTTGCGAGCATTTTAAATATCCCATACCTAGCCGTTTTAAGCGTTGCCAAACAAAGGCAAATCTCATTGATTCAGTGAGTTTGCACAGCATATCGTACGCATTTTTACCGTAGGCATTGACAGAGATAGTTACCTCTCTGAGAGTTGACGCCGTCTCTTCTTCAGCACCTTTAAATTTAACTTCAGTGCCGATATCCGATTGATATGCATTTAAAACTGTGATGAATTTGTCGAGCTTTGAAACATCCTGAATATTATTAGCATCGAATACTAACGACTCAGGTAACGTCAAAACCTCCGCTATCATGCGCCTGACTTCCGTCATATCGAGTCGCAAGACAGTCGTAATAGCCATAATCACTCCATATTGATTCTGAAATTATGCGAAATCTCATGCCGTGATGCTGAAACATCATGCCGTTAGTGAGTTTTGCACGAGAAAATACCCGTACCGTTGGGTTATATCTGTCGCCCTCAGGTAATATTTGCAAATCATCATTGCTGGCAGGTTGAATAATGCATGTAATGCTACCCTGTGACTCAAAATTAACTTTGGTTGCAAAAAACGGATCGCTTAAAAATTGTGATATCAATTCACGCTTCATTTTTCCCTGACCTCGTAAGTTATTGATGCTCTTAGTTGCCCAGTGTCGATAAGAGGTTTATCAGCATCTTTGGCACGCTTCTTTTTCTTATTTTTAACTGGAGTCAACTTTCTTTTTAATGTTTCAGGGGTATTGGGTTGAAATTCACCATCAGTAATTTTTTCAACAATTTTGCCTTGCAAATACGCGCCAACAGTCGCAAACGCATCATGTGTAGATATTTCACCTTTCAAGCACTCCGCTATTTGAATTTTTGCTAATCTACCTAAATTATCAGTTTCTTCTGATGCAGTAGAGCGCATAAATGAACGCTCAGGTATGCCTTTTTCAGGCACACCAAACTCATGAATAACTCCAAGCTCAGCATTGGTTATATCCGTGCTAGTGTCTTCTTCTGAGCTTTTACGTGGCTTTCCGTCACTTGGTATACCAACAACTAACTGCATACGGTTTAATCGCTCGGCCCGTTTTATCACAGCTTTCAATCTTTTACATATCTCTAATTCACTCATCCAATAACTCCAATTGGCGTTATTAGACGGCGTAAACGGAGATACTCTTGACCGTAACAAGTTGAAGTTAAATCGTAGTCGCTAGGATTGCCTGATGATGTATTTTGTGATGTATAGCCGATTGATAAACCGCCTGCGGACTTGCTCGATACTGATTTAAAGTTTTCGCCATTGTTGAAAATAACGTTATCGTCTAAATCCCGATTTAAAAAGCCCTTGATAGCCAACCTGTGCGCCGTGTAAGCGAATAAACCTAGGTTATATAATTTACCCCATGCTTTTTTACTTACAACTAGCGCACTGCTTTCTAAAAAATGCTTGATTGTGCTGTCATCGACTTTTGAAAATTCGGGGTATTCATCACGAAAGTTCATAAATACCCCTATTTATCAGGATTTATAATCTACATACTGCGCGGATTTTGGCTCTTTAAACATTGCGCCCGTAAACGCAGAGCGATAACCACTTTGATATGAGAGCAAATCTTTTCGCATCACTTCTAAGATTTCTGGCATATGCACTTTCATTTCAAGATAATCTTGGTCATGAGAGTAAATTGCTAAACGAGATTTATTTTTATTAATCTGTTTAGCATATTCCGCAGGAATCTTAACGAAATTAATGTTAAATCTCTCATTTTGCGACGCTTTACGTAACGCTGCCATAACTCTGTCCATGGCCGCAATTGGTAGTAAATCTGTACCTAAAATTTGAGGATTTGGGTCGAACTTCTGCATAGCTGTCATAAAGTCTTTTGCGTCCATCGCGATATGCGTTGGTTGAATAGTATAGTTAGAACGAGACCAAACTTCATCGTATCCGCTTAGAATCATTTTAACAAACTCATCTGATGACATTTCTTTTAATGTTTTACCTGATGTTTCGTTATAAACATTAACTTGCGACCCTGTTAATAACCCCTCTTGACCCAGTTTTTGTTCATGCCCAACATAACCAGCATACTGAATTGTTGCTACAGCATTCGCGTACAAGTCATTTTGTTTCTTGGCTGGTAAGTTGATGCCTAATTTCTGTGCTTTCTCTATTTCTTGCTGAGTGTAAACCAAGCCTTTAGCCCATTGAACTACGGGTGATTTCCTATATTCGATTGTGCTATCAATAGTTTCAAGCGATGTTGTTTTGATGCCAATCACACCATTTTTAACAGAACCACGAACTTCAGTAACGCCGTATTCCCATTCTTCGGTCGCGAAATCCAGTCCCTCTGTAATTGGTATTGCTTCACCAATGTTAATTTCCGGTAATTCTTTTTCTTGTAACTGTTTATCACGCTCTAACAGTTGTTCTGTGATAACATCACTATAATCTACATTTTCATATGCCATTATGCCTTAACTCCTCTGGTTCCTGCTTTTACCGATTGAGAATAACCTAGTGTGATTGCCGCGCAGTGATTGCCGTTGCTTACGCGCTCAACCCAGTAGCCTAAATCGATATTGTTTTCTGCTACATTTGTGATTTTGCCTGCATCGTCGCCCGTTGGTACGATATAAACACGCTCGCCTCGCTTTAATTCAATGTCATTTACTGCTAACGCAACAACAGAATCACCATGTGAAAAATGCCCGATGTTAATTTGGCGATTATTTGGGTGCTTGTCACCGTAAATATCTCGAACAATAATTCCGTGGATTAAATCATTTGCAGATTCGATTGCTTTAATGCCTCCCTCAGCGTTTACTGCCACGAAAGTACCGCACAATAAATCTTTGCCAGTTAAATTTTCTTCACCCCAGACTTTACTGTCTGAGCTAGATACACGGTAAATAGAACCAGGTTGCATTGTCCCTTGTTCTGAATCCCAACTTGTAAAACTGTACCCCATATTATTTACCTCCTAAGCGTTTGCTAGCTGATTTTGTTTGCGCTCCTTTGCTGTCATTAAGCAAACGTGAAACAGCCTTGTTCTTCTTCGTGCTTGTTGCTACCAATCCAGCATAAGCTGCTCTGATTTCAGCATCTGTTAATTTTGATGCTTGGTCCTTTGTGTAAATGCCATGATCCACTAACACACCGACACGAACATCACGACCGCTTTTAGCGTCATTTAGTTTAACTTTTGGGAATCTGACTTTGGCGTCATTCATCACGTTTTCCTTGTCTTTTTCAGCCTCCAGCTCTTCAACTCGTGCTTTCAATTCATCACGCTCTTTTTTGACCTGTTCAAGTTCTGCTGTTAACGATGCTATTTGTGCATCTTTATCATCTTCACCTATTGTTGGTTCTTCATCATTCAAAGTTTCAAGCTTTGCTTTTAGCTCATCGATTTGTTTTTGAAGCTCATCAGCCTTGGCTTTTGATTCCTCATCTTCTTTATCTTGCACTTCCTTAAGTTGCGCCATGAGTTCATCAATTTGTTTATTGATTTCCTCTCTTGATAATTCGCCCTCTGCATCATTTAAACGCTTACGAAACGAATCTATTAGCGCGAGTAATTTATTTTTCTTCGGCATTGATTTTGCTCCTGTTGTTTTTGGTTTACTGTCATTTAGTCTGCAATCTGAGCCAGCTCTACCCTCTGCGACGATTGCAATATGATTAACTCGGATATTTTTGTGATAAAACTTTCCATTAACTTCTTGAATATCAGATGGTTCATAACCAACCGATAATTCGCGAATATCTTTGTTTTTGAGTAACTCAATTGCTGACGCATCTTGAATATATGCATCACATACAATGTAATTGCCTTCTGCTCTCGGATTTTGAACATGGCCAACCGTTTTATTTTTCCAATCACTAGCATCAACCGATTTTTTATCGGGGTGTGTAATTGTGATCGGCATACCGTTAATTGATTTGAGCGTGTCTGGTTTACTAAGCTCCTCAATTGTGCGGTTAACATCAACAAGCCTATTTGCTCTGCTGTCTGTTAATCCAATTTCATGCCCGTAATACTGTAAAACCCCGCTTTTAGTGATTTTTGCGGTTGTTTTCAAATACCCTTGCGGTGTTATTTCCCAAGCCATAAAGCCCTCTTTTAGACGTAAATACTCCTACTCAGTTAAGAGCATTTAATTAGTAATTTTGATTAGAATTTAATATAAGGAATGGCTAGGCATCGGCATTGATAATCCTCACCACATTTACCGATATACCCGCCAATTGACTTGCGCTTTTTCCATGTTTTACCCTCGTCATCTGAGTAGACTGTCGGGTCTGAATATTTGCATAACATGTTATTTAAAACTAAATGCGATTCGCGCTCCCGTGCGTCACCTGTGCCTTTCCATTTGTAGATATCAAACCCTAATTTTTTGTTTCGCTCTTCCTCAAAATCAGCGTTAATTTTAGCTGTCTGGTCACGCGCTATAAGTTTTGCACGAGAATATGAAACATTGCCTCTGGCACGAATTTCATTAATTAGCTCGCCATGCCTGAAGCCTTTTTTGTAGTTTGTGAAAACATTTGAGCCGATATCATTAATAAAATCGTTTTTGATTGAAGTGATTAAATCTACATTTTGTTGAATGGCGATAGATAACGTATCGCCTAAAATTTCTTTTTCGATGATACTTGAAAGGTCAACATCAAACGCATTTTTAAAGTTCCTCGTAAATTGCGTTTTGTTCTGATAATGAACCTTTTTAACGAATCGAGTAGCCAATAATTTAGCCCTTTCTTCTATGCGCTCACCAGCAATTGACGCCAGAACTTCAATTAGAGAATTGATATAATCATCATCACTAATCGCTACAGCATCGACGAGATTTTTTTTACTGAGCGCAATAGTTATCCGATTTACCATTGTTCTAATAAAATCAGCTAATGCTTCACGATAATAAACCTCGGCGCGCTTACTCGGTGTTGTTGGTGGTAAAAACCTATCACGCCCCGACAGCGAACTCTTCAGTAGAGAATAAATCTCCATCTTTCAAATCCTCCTCGGTCGTATTAATTAGGAGTTTACGTGCTATTAGCTCAGTTTGTGCTACTTTATCAGAAATGATATTAGCGGTAACTAAAGCAGAAAGAGCGCTCGCGAATTGACCGACTCTAGCAGCTTCTTTGTCTTCGTTAACCACTTTTATCGAGGGGTATTCAAACATTAATCCGTGATTAGGCATCATTTTATCGAGAATAAACTTATCGATAAACTCTTGTGCGGGTCGCAATCGGCTTTCTTGTAATGCGTTAATTGTTCCGTGGTACGATTCTAAGTCTTCCTCACCAGTTGAAAAGCCACTTGCAGATAATCCAAAAAGCACTGTAATCGGTCTATCTAAAGCCCCTGCGGTAACCGTTATCAACTTAGTTAGAACTTCCGACAACCCAGCGTATGTAGCTGTTTTTTGCTCCCAACGACCTTGAGCCTCACTATTACCCGCATCTAACGCAATAGCATTCATTGACGATTTAGTATGATTGATTAGATTGATGAACTTTCTGATATCATCCTCTTTGCCTTGAGCCACTTTTGCAATCAAATCAGGGATAAACAACACATCAACATTGCTGTCCTGAATAATATCGCCAATACATGTAATTGTCGTATCAAACAACCGAATAGCATTGTATTTGTTTTGTAAATCCGATATACCAAATTGATTTCTATCTGTCAGTTTTGATTTACCTAACTTTAATCTGTGGCAACGTGAATGATGAACATTGTCATTTTTCCCGATTGTGTAGTAAAGTGGCTTGCCAAAATTAGCCGACGTTAAATTATCATCGATATCGCTATCAGGGGTGAACTCACCCTTTGTTAACACAATGAAACGTTGAATATCTTCGATATCCGATAGCGGTTGCGACAAATCATCAGTATCAGTAATAGCGACAATTAACGCATCACCGAGCAATGAGCTAAACGCCAAAAATTTCTCTTTTATCTCGTTTAGCTTTAATCGATTTTCTTTCTCGATAACGAGTTTTAGCAGGTTTTCATCATAATCACCGCTAAACACCCTTGGCAGTTTAAGCATGTCATCTGCTGTTTTGTCAATGTATTTACCAGTTAGCCACGAACTGCTATACATATTCAATAATTGCCTGTCAGATATTTTCTTATTCGAATATCTCACTGAATCATTTTTGTTACCAAGTGATGTGTACAGGCTTTCTAATGAATCCGTAAGATAGTTAATTTTTGTCATAAAACATCCCAGATATCAATAATAAATTTCCCAAAAATAATATTCAAACCATCCGACGTTGTATCTACCTGATCATCATGCGCCCCGTTCGGGAATTGTGCATGTTCAACAATAAAATCATTTAACCACTCCGCTTTTTCCGGTAAATAAACCCTGCCACTTTCGATGAATGGTGCAACATCATTAGCGCGCGTAATTTTGTCAATGTTACGTTGAACGGCTTTAATCGGTATAACGGGGTCAACTGATTTAGATAGCGTTTGAATTAGTGTTGTTCCGCTTACTTTATCTTCTACATTCATTGACCGAATGTTGAAAGTAGGAACGTGCTTATACCAGAAAGCTTTAGCCATTTTGATTAAGTCGGGCGATTCCCATTTACCGCGCAATATATCAATTAAATACGCATTACCGTCTTCACCTTGCCCCCAAAGCGCAAATACCGAATAATCGTTTTGCTCTTTCGTTTTTTGGGCTGTATCAACCGTGATAACTGTAAATTTAAGCTTAGGTAATACGCGATATGATTTGAACCATTCGGTTTTGAATATTCCACCGTCAGTAATGTATGGGTTTTGCTGATATAGCGCTTCAAAGTTAGCGGCTGGCATCACTTTCTTTCGAGCAAGTAGAAAATCAATACTTTTATGCTCTGGGAATAGCGCTTCACCTGTTTTTCTGTGCTTGTCATCCTTAATAGCTATAGCTGGATAACTTAATACTTTGACTGTCTTATCTGCGGCAATTAATCGACCTATTGGGTCATCAATATGCCAGCGCGTAAGTATTGCCAATAATGCACCATCTTCACTAAATCGCGTCAAAAAATCATCGGTGAACCAATCCCATGTTGAGTTACGAACAGTTAAGCTATTTGCATCTTGTCGCCCTTTTAATGGGTCATCAATAACACCTAAATCTAATGATTCGCCTGTAATAGAACCGCGCACAGTAGTATTTCTGAAATAACCATCGCGATCAATATACTCGATGATTTCTCGATTTCTTAATGTCTGAGATGAAATAGTAACGGCGTTTTTATTTGATATTTTTGTGTCAGGAAATATCTTTTGGTAAGTGGGGTTGTCGTAGATGCGTTGTAGTTTTAAGTTAGCTTTAATGCCTAATCGTTCTGAAAATGAAGCGTATATTGTTTTACAGTCTGGGTTATGCCCAGCAACCCATGATATAAAATCAATGATTGCAACTGATTTACCGTGCTGAGGTGGTGCCTGAATAACTAACTTAGGTTTTAACCCATTAACAAAATCATAATAAAATTTCTCTAACTCTTCACATACTTCCTTTACCCACCAATTGACTTTTAAATTCTTGTTGATCAACTGGCGATAAGTAAGAAATGATTTTCTAGCCTTTCTTATCCTCAGTTCCAGCAACAATTCTATTGATTTCATGTTCGCTGTAACCATTGGCTTTTAACTCTTTTATGATGTCATCGGTGGTCATCTTTGATATGTCCAATTTGTTTGTGACAGTTTGGTCTACTTCTTGCTTATCGGTGTAGCCATGCTTACCCAACATAAGCTTGACAATATTTGAATTAAATTCACCTGTTAAACCTTTGTTAAGTAACTTATTTTCTTGAACTGTTTTAACGCTTTCTAATATGTCGGAAAACTCACTGCTTTGCTCAGCGTAGTCATACATTGTTGAGCGGTGTTTACCTAAATAACAAGCCAACCCAGCCACACTTGGAACTACATCGCCAAATGTTTCATAATCCCCAAGCAAATACTCTTTAGCCTTGACTAAACATTCGGCTAACTCACTTGGGCGACCTATTTTTTTCTTTTCGCCCTTTGTCATAATTTTCTCCAACAATAAATACCGCACTAGGCGGCTATATGATGTTGTTCATCAAACAATGAAATAATATGGTTTCGTTTGAATAGCTCCATTAGCTTAACTTTTCGATCTTCAAACTCCATACCTAATTGAATAAATGTTGTATTAGCTCTTTGAAGGTCAGTAATGCATTTAATTTGGCACGGAGTTAAATAATCTCGAATTGATTCTGTTTTTCCAATTTCGTGAAATACTTTAAATTTCGCTGATGTCATCCCTAAAGCTATACGGTTGATTAAATCAGCTTCATTACTAAAGTGGTAATACTTAACTTCTTTGCCTTGATGCTCCTTCTCAAATTTTATTGCATCAGTCATTGGCTTATATTCAACTTTTGCCAATTCTCTTAATCGTTGTCGTTGAAAATCTTGCTCGATTACTTCATCAAAGGTTCGAATTACATAAAGATGAAACCTTGCATTAATCCACATAGCATAAGCATAAACTAATTCTTTGCATACATATGTACCCTGATTTAAACCACCTCTAACGACCGATAGCGGAATTCCGCCATCGCTTGATATTTCCGCTATAAGTTCTTTCGTGAGTTGATTTGAAAGCCAGTAACTTGGTTTGTGCTTATTTTTACCTCCAGCCGCTTTATGTATATCATTGATACAAAATAGCCCTTTCTTATCTTGTTTTATTGCAGTATTTAAAATTGTAATATTCATAGTGTTCTCCATTAGAAATGAGTTTTAGTCACACAGGGAACCAGTCCAAGAGAGGTAACCATGAAAACCATCTGGCGCCCTCTAAAACTCATTCCTAAGCGATCTCTTGTTATTGTGAATTGCCGTGTGTTGGCATTATGATTGATTGAAAAATGATTTAAATTTATTCGACTTGTAGATATCGGTTTTACAAGTCAGGGGTAATTATGATTAATTAAAAGTTGAATTGGGTTTGTGATGTTTCAAAAAAAATAGGTACAAAAAAACCGCAATTAAGCGGTTCTTGTGGATTCTATTATGTATTGCTTTACTTATTTTCTTCAGGGCATGGATGATAATATCTCACTGTAAGTCTAACAAAAAAATATAAATCCTCATCACCAAATTTCTTGATTGGATCACCATTAAATAAGTTTGCATATTGGTTCATCAACTTTTTAACTTCAAGTAATTGTAATGCCGATTTCGCACAATAAATTTTAGGTAATCCTTTTTGTTCACGTGCTATATTTTCCCAATTAAATGTATTAACAATCCCAGACAAATAAGCTGTACCAAATGATTGAGCTCTCTCGTCTTTAGAGGATATAAAATTATTAAAATCATTGTAAGAAATATAACCTTTTATAAGATATGGATTTATCCAATCATCTTTTTTAGCGTTATCTGCAAATACAATAAAAGGGAATAAAGTTAATATAAAGCAATATAATATTTTTTTCATAAACAACCATCCAAACAATAAGATGATTTATTATACCATTACCATTCAAAGAATAACTATAACTTAGAGTTAGTGTCATTTCTAAGTGTAACTGATTAAATATGCAGTTATTCTTTATAGCTGCTCGTGATTTTTTATACTTTATGCGGTAAAAGCGAATAATTATTTAAAATTGGCTGAGCGATTTTTCATTTAGTCGCGCTAACACTCAGCCGACGAGCTTTTATTTATTAGCAATTTGTTTGATAGCCCTTTTATCTGCATTACACTTCTCAATGACATTTAATAAATGCTCGTTATATCGTAAGCTATCGCCAAAAGTCATGGGATTAGGTGGTAAATTTGGTAAACAGTCACTTAATAGATTGGCTGGTATCGGTCGATTCACGTATACCTTTCGCTCGGTTGTACAAGCTTGTAGAAACAGGCATAGGCACAAACTGCTTAGCACAATCATTATCTTTGAGTTGCTCATTAATTTGCTCCTGCCGTTCTAGTGATTGTTTTTCTAGTTCACGTTTTGATAATTCGTTATCTGCGATGATTTGGTTGTTTCTAGATATGGTTTGCTCTAGCTGGTTAATTTGATTAGTTAGCTCGGCATTAGCTTCTTTTAACCGCTTTTTCTCCTGATAATTGTTGTAGCCCAAATAAATAAAGAAAACAAAACCGACAATAATTAATGCTATGCTTAATAACTTTTCTTTACTCATAGCAAACCGCTCTTATAAATAGTTTTACCGCCCTGCTTAACAGCAGTGAGTACTATTTGACGGTTATTATTAGGACTAAAGCCGATATGTACCCACTGGTTGTATTCTTGAATGAGTTTATCGAACTGAACACCAGCATCGATTAAGCGTTGACATATTTCTTTAGGGGTACCATACGGTGAATGGAAATCTACCGCTAATCCTTTCGTGTGTGCGCTAGTTGACACTCCACCAACACGTGCATTTAATACTGGGCAACGATAACCTGATGTAATGTTAATTGGCTTACCTAGTGCCTGCCTTACAAACTCCAGTTTAATAGCTGTTAATTGCACATTAGGCATTAGGTCGGCCGGTACTGAATTATCAATTTTTAAACGACTAGCAGTTAATGAACGTGTAAATTCTTCTAGCGTGAAATGTTCAGTTAATTTCATTAATCGTCTCCTTTAGCTTTTCTTATTAATCGTTCTTCTAATGCCTTGATTAGAGCCGCACCTGACCATCCAGCTAAGCCAGCTATACCTCCTGCTAACTCAAAGTCCCAATTAAAATAACTTGCGGCTAATACAACAAGCGTTCCAGCAAATATCGATATAAATATTTGCGCAAATAACACCCAGATATTGAATTTATTGCCATTTAGAAACTGATAGCAATAACTTGATAGAGAACCAAGCAAAGTGACGAAAAATAAATAAACAACAACTGTCCAATTGACGTTGTTAGGGTCTTTTATCGGCATGTTTAAATCTTCTTATTAAATGAGAGGTAGCGTACTAGCTAATGTTTAGTTATGTGTGTGTCTAGCATTGCTACCGATTCTGTGATGAGTGAATACTCAATATTGATAATAAAAAATACAATCAGCGGAAATATAGTGTTTTGATGTGTGTTAATGCTGATTGTAAAAAATGCATAAAAAAACCGACTTTCGTCGGCTTAATTACATTGTTGAGTAACGAACTTATTATCGTTACCCTGAATTTGTTCTATTAGTTTGTGCTCAGAATCAGATAAATTCACATTGTATTTATCTGATATATAGAAATAAGTACGAACTATGACTCCACGGATTTCGTTACGAGGCTGAAATTTTTCTATCTTTTTTATAAGTCCATTTATGAAAAAAAATTCTAATTTCTTAACTCAGACTAATATATTTTATTGTTTTGGGCAACTGCTCTTATCCATATGAATTACAAACGGCTTTTCATCTTCAATAGAATATATATAAGACACTCCATTAGGAAATATCATTTTTAATTGTTGGAGTATTTTAGGTTTTGATTCATCTATATTACAATATTTATCAACTGCTGATACTTTTAATAAAGCTTTAAGTATTTCATCACTAAAGTTATCTTTTGTATATTTTTTCACGCTTATTTTAAAGAATAATTCATTATTTTTTTTATAAACATCTTGCAATATAGAATATTCATCTAGATCCTTAGGAATTATTTTTTTAAAGGTTTCTATTATATTATCCTGTAATAAATTCAAATTGGCTTGAAGTTTTTGCACATCAATCTGATTACTAAAAGGATTTTCTTTGTAATATTTACAAAAAGGCAAAGTATCTTTATTGGTAGTATTAAGGTAATTAATTTCTATTTTATTGTAAGAATAACCTGGCATGTCATAGATAAGCTTTAATGCGGAATTTTCTATGTTCTCTACTTTTAGCTTACTAACGAATCCATCTTTAATTGATAATTGCCCTATGTATATAATTCCATCTTCTATTTTATATTGTTTAATAGTTTCGCCATTATATAATGCTTTTTTTGCATCATTATCACAAATATACGACTTTAAAGTAACTGTCCCATTATCGTAAAATGTGACAATATTAGCTTCATAACCAATTTCATACATATTCCATTTACCAATAATTTTTTCTTTTAATTCTTGGTCTGGTAATTTCTGTTTATCCGCAGCAAAAACAATACAAGGAATAATTAAGAGAATTAATAATATTTTTTTCATATTCATTACCTTTAGGACAATTATACCTAATGATAACAAAAATAATGTAGAAAACTATGTGAAATATTCAATTTTTTTAATAAATAATGTTGACTTTAAGGGTAGGTGCGACTACAATTATAAACATCAACAGGGAGTTGATAAAGCAACCCCCCAGCTTTCGATGGGGGCTTAAGGAGAAGAAAATGAAGTATTTAATCATATTTCTTCTACTACTTTTAAGTTTTCCGGCTTTCTAAGTAGTATCAAAGGCGGGGCGAAAGCCTCGCCGATGACCTTAAATATAACAACTATAGTATAAGAAATCAAGGTGATTATATGGCATTACCAAGAGCTGTAATTCAAAAGAAAAGTGATGAAAAACGTGGCGTAAAATCAAAAGGATACAAATTGCCTATTGAGATTATCGACTTAATAATAGAATTAAGTGCCAAGACTGAAAAATCACAAAGTAAGATCATTGAAGAAGCGATCTTAATGTACAAAAACACTTTAGTAAAAAAGCCTCTTAATTGAGGCTTTAAAATGTATAAGGAGAAATATAATGAAAAGCGATTATTTAAAAACATTGGGCGCTGCTATTATTGGTGCTTTAATATCAGCTATTACAACAATAATAATCACATATCACATTCCGAAATGGCAACAGGCAGATGAAGCCGAAAAATGGCTAAAGCTATTTGCAGTTGAAATAAAAGACTATCATGGTTCTGATATAATCTGCGAGCGAATTCAAACAGTAAAGAAAAAAATAAAAGATTTTAATAATACAAATCCTTTGGAAAATAGATTAATTACTCCTGACTCCGTATTAAATTTACCATCTGTCTACAAATCTAATTTAGATAAAATCAGATTATTAAAATTACAAGACGCGGAAAATATTATAAATTTTCATACTTATTTTAATAACTCTTTAGTAATCTTTGCTGAATCATCAATATATAATAAGATTGGGTTTACTGAAAAAACACTTAATGCATTATTAGAACAATTAACAAATGCAGAAAAGTACAGAAAAAAAGTATTAGATTCAGCAAATATAAAATATATTCCAAAATGTAATATAGATTAGCTGAGTTATTGAGTTAATAAAAAAGCTCGCAAATGCGAGCTTTATATTTTATGCGTTCTGAACCGCATTATAGGCATATTATCCGTTTAAACGTTTAAACAGTCAAGTGTTTTGTTTTCTAAACCACCTACTAGGCGGTAAACTTTTTTTGGCAGTCAATTATTTTATTCTAGTACAATGCATTATGTTTTTAGTTTTCTCATTATCTTCTGACTTATTCTGCGTTATTATAATCTCGGAAATCGACTTAAACTCATCGTCTGATATATATTCCAACTTATTGAATCCAACTGTTTTCATATCACCTATAGAATATTCAAAACTTCCATCCATTTTGTTGACATATTGTTTTATTTTTCTAAAGCTATTAGGCGATTTTACAAAAAGATCATTATCTACTTTTAGATATGTAACTAATGATGTTTCATGATCAATTGGCGGAGCATAATCTTGGAATAATCCATTTTTCCACTTAGCAACTTGCTCCTTAAAATTGCACCTCCAATCCCCAATAAGCATTTCTTCAGTGACTTTTTTCTCACCACAGCCAGTTAAAATAAATCCAATTAATCCAAACAATGCAATCTTTTTCATACCATCAATCCTTTTAAAATTTGAATTCATGGTATGAAATTTCATCTACTAAATCAACTATGCCACTTTTGGAAACAATTCAATAATATGACCTCGTATAAAGCACTCTGCCGCCAATAATATTTTTGTGATTTCAGAGGTTTGCTTACCCAGTATTCGCGCTTGTTTACTACAAGAGATTTCTCGAAGATAAAAAGCAGTTAAAATAGACCAATGCTCAACATTATCAGCTTTAAGCCTCAATACCGCATTATCAACAATCTGCGCCTCATCTTCCGTTAAGTATTGACGATAATCAAAATCACGGGGCGCACCTTCAATACCTGCGGATTTAGACGGATACTCTGTGCCCATTCGCTTAAGAACACGGGTATTTTTCCATGCAGTCAAAATATCTTTGGTTTCTCTCATCACACCCCCAATTTACTTATAGACAACTCAATTCTTCCGCCTTTGACAACTTCTTTTCTTTCGCTATGCAGTAAATCGATTTGTTCATCATCTAAGATGACATTGCTATGAATTAACGCATCAAAAATGGCTTTATTTATATTGTCTAGGTCTCGTTTTCTTTTATCTGGCATGTAAGCCTTAATATTTATCATTACCCTATCAGCTAACTTTTTATTAGCTTTATTCTGTAAAACAATAGCTATAACTGCGTTTCGAAATTTAATGCCGTCGGCTTTAATATATCTTCGTTTTCCCACCGTTCCCCAATAATGATTTACGGTTGGCGGGTATGGTAAAATCAAATGAATCACAGCTTTATTTTTCCATCTTTTATTAAAATGTTTTGTGTTTTCATAACTCCCTCTGCATGTGCTAATCTGACAAATTCATTTTCAAATATTCGTGTTCTACGGTCGATTTCATCATGGCAACTTGAACACGCCCATGCGCCTTGTAAATCGTTAGGTTTCATACCTACACCGCACGTACCAGCTAAACGATAATGCGCTAATACAGTAGTTTCAGGATTATGATTACAGCACGGTAAGCGCACTTGGCATTCTCGCCCTTTTGCTTCCTTAGTTAGTTTGCTCATCGTTAACCTTATTTAAATTATGCTGATTTATGTATTCTCTACGTTGTTCGTATAGCCATGCCAATAGTTGCTCGGCTTCTTCTATGCATTCATCAATTGTTTTCAATGTGTCGTTCATCATGCCACCTTTGATAACTGGTCTTTGTATTGCTCAGCTAGTCGTATTGCCTCCTGCGCATCTGAGCTAAATCTAACACCATTTTCTGCTCCAAATTGCTCTGCACAGATAACCACATCAGCAAATTCTTTTTTGTTCATTTTACGAGTTGATAGCCCCATAAAGACCAATCCTCCTTGAATCCCTTTTACACATTTCTGACCATGTAAATTGGCTGTGATTAAATGTTTCCATTCTTCTGCTGTCAGTTTTTCTCCGTTCCATTCAACTTGTTTTGCAATATCGTTTAAAACAACCCACATCATTCGATTTTGTGCTAATGTTCGCTTTTCTTCATCAATCACTATTCTTAACGGATGTTCGCTATCAACTGGTAATTGATTAATAAAATTTATAGCTGTGTTACGTGCGACTTCATGAGTTAATCGAATTTTTTTAATCATCTCTAAACCCTCTCACACGCAAAATTACGCACCTGCACATCAACTTTAGACTTACCGAATGGTGTTTGAACCGTAGATAGCGTTTTAATTAATGATTTTTCAGTTATCTTAGAATCACGTTTTAACACAATTGATCCCCAACTTTGCCACCCTTTTTTAATTTCTGCTGTTATTTTGTAAGCCATTTTTGTATCAATCCTCTTAAATTTTCCTTTTCTTCTTCCGAATATTTTTTAACTTGTTCGACTAGTTCATGTTTAATTTTTGCTACGTTTGCCCCTCGTTTTCTCAGCGCTGTAACATAGTCATATGCCATTTTGTCTAGCATGTGATAGTCTCCCTGTGAGCAGTGATTAACTAGCTTGCGCATATCTGCGTTCTTTTTTCACTGGCTCAGGGCGTGCTTTAGTGTATGATTCGGCTTGATCAACTTCATAAATACGACCATTACTAATTCCTGCATATACTGTGAAATTACCTGCACCGTGACGATTTAAAGCTACGTTTATTTCCATCAAGTTTTTATCGGCACTTTCGTTGTAAACAGCGTCACGATAAATCCCTAACCAGTAATCGCAATCCTGTTCGATCTGCCCTGTATCACGACTATCACTAGGTATTGGGCGCTTATCTGCTCGTGATTCTAGGTTTCGGTTTAACTGAGTTAACAGAACAACAACACAATTCAGTTCTTTAGCCAGCGCTTTTAAACCCTTTGTAATGGCTCCGTATATCAAATCGTTTCGTTGGTCATCACCGATTTTTTCTTTTCCCATTAGTGTCAAATAATCGACCATAATCATACCTATCTGTCCTCGCTCTCGTGCCATTCGACGAGATTCTGAGCGTATATGTGACAAGGTAATAGCTGGGGTATCATCAATGTAGATGTTATTAGTTTTTGTTAGCTCATTTAGATGAAGCATAACCCTCGAAAATTCCGCACCGCCATCCGTTCCCAATGCCCCATCGTAGAAAATATCGCTATTGACACATGACTCTTGAGCCAAAATATTTTCCAGCATTTGCTCATCTTGCATTTCTAGTGAGAACATCAAAACTGGCAAATTGTCATGCATTGCGCAATGGCGAGCCATGTTAATTTCAAATGTGGTTTTACCCATTTTGGGGCGAGCGCCAACAACAAATAATGAACCTCGGACCAATCCTTTTGGTGATAATTTTTTATCTAGTGCTTTAATTCCAGTTGACAACCCACGCGCACTATCTGCATTTGCTAATCGTTTATCTAGAGTTTCTGTCCATTTGTTGGCAATGGTTGATAGCGATTTAAGCCCTAACGATTTTCCCGTCTTGTTGTAGTCATCAATTTGTGTAAATAGCGATTGAATAGCTGATAATTTATCGCTAGTTGATAATGTTGATTTTTCAAAAATCATCGCGCTACAGTCGTTTAATTTTTTTAACGTAAAACGCTCAATTGCTTTGTCACGAACAATACCAGCATAAGCAATAATGTTGGTCATGGTTGGTGTGTTTTTGGACAGCTCAGCAAGATACGCTAAACCACCGCAATCTTTTAGGGTTCCCTTTTGCTCCATGCTGTCTGACAAAGTAATTAAATCTATCGGCTGATTTCTTTGGCTTAGCTCAATCATTTCAGCGAAAATAATTTGGTGCTGATGGTTGTAGAATGAATCTGTTTTTAATTTTTTAATCGCCAACTGGCAACGTTCTGAACCAAAATCCAACATCATTGAGCCAAGAACCGCCTGCTCTGCGAGCAAATCATGAGGAACTATGTTCATAGCGTGCCCTCCACAAGTTTTAAATGTGTTTTAGGTTTAACGATATAATCAAAATCAGCTCGCCACTTTCTGTCGTTCTCGCCAAAATAAAATGGTTTCGCCTGTTCAACAAAATCATAAAAATAATTTGCCAAGTTTTGGAATGTTGGTTGTTCAAACTCCTTGAGTAGTTTCTTCACTGCGTTTTTTCGTGCAGTAGTCATTTTCTGGATTTGAGGCAACCTGTTTTCTACAGCATCGTTGTACGCATCCATGACTAAATCAAAATCGATATTATTTTCTTTTGTAATATTGTTTTTTATATTGTCTTTTGTAGAGGTACATTTTTTGCTACTGGTGGCAGGTACATTTTTTGTCACTGGTTCAGTGCATTTATTGCTACCAGTAGCATTTTTTGTACCTGCATTTATTGCTACTGGTTCTGGCTCATCCAAAACGAGTGAATATTCGGTTATTTCACCATTATTTTTTATGGCGTTTATTAGATTTAATTCTACTAATTCAGATAGTGCTGAATAAACCGTTCTTTTGTCTTTTATGCCTAGTTTTTGCATGAATTGAGATGTGCTTATACGATCGCTCTCTTTACCCCAACCAGTAGTTTTACGAGTTATTAATAAATAACAACGCAACGCATTTGGTGACATATTAGCCATCAATTCATCAACAACAGCATTTGGAATTTGAAACGAATTAGCTATAAATTTACTCATGAGTAACTCTCGTTAGCCTGTAATAGTAGCAAGCCTTCCCTGTTTTTAAGTTGAAAGTTCGGCGTTTTTCTTTTACAAATCCATATCTAAATAAAGCGCTGTTTTCTCGTAGCCTAGCGCTTATAGCTGGTGTTGTATCAAACTGATCAAACCTTTGTTTAATCTCGTGTTGAATTGCTTCTAATGTTCGATATTGACCATCAGAACAAACCGCTATAACGCGCTCTTGTTGTGATTTTGGGTTTGTTATTTGCATATTCATCTCGCTAATCTTTTTTGCCATAATAGAGCCATTCAACTGAACAATTTAAAGCCTTGGCTATTTCCACAATATTTCTTGGCTTCTCTATATTTCCTGATTCTATATCGCTAATAGACTGTTGTTTCATACCCACCAAATCAGCTAAAAGCGATTGGCTAATATTTTTCTCTATTCGTTTTTGTTTTACTCGATCTCCGATTGTCATACATTCCTCATTGCAATCAACAGTTATAACTGTATTAAATAACAGTTTATACTGTTTGTCAATTACAGATTTATCTGTATTATTTTATTAATCATAAAAGGAGACTTTTAAAAATGAATAATCTTGGTCAAAGAATACGAGCAAGGCGAGAAGAATTAGGGCTTACACAAGAACAAATAGCATCACAGATTGGAATAAAACAGCAGTCCTACCAAGCTATTGAAAGTGGTAGTGTGAAAAAACCACGTTACTTATATGAAATTTCTCTTGCATTAAAGTGCGACATGGCATGGCTGTTAAGTGGAAAAGAAAAAGAAGTAAAGAATGTAAAAGTTATAAATTTTGAAGCTTACAAAGTACCTTTAATAAGTTATGTACAAGCAGGAGTATGGACAGAGTCTTGTGAATTAAGAGATTCAACTGGATTTGAATATATTATGACATCATTAGAATTATCGGATAAAGCATTTGCATTACAAATTAAGGGCGACTCAATGGAGCCTGAGTTTAAAGAAGGTGATGTTGTTATTATTGACCCTGCAGTAAAACCAACACCAGGTGAATTTGTAGTAGCAATGAACGGAGAATCAGAAGCAACATTCAAAAAATACAGAGAACTCGGATATGATGAGCATGAAAGAATGCAATTTGAACTCATTCCGTTGAATCCTGACTACACAATTATAAGCACGCTGAATCAACAAATAAGAATTATTGGGACAATGGTCGAACATAGGATATTTAGAAGAAAAAGATAGTACTTTTAAAGAAACTTAGAGAATATCTAGTAGTTTTATTATATCGAAACAGATAATCTGAACAATATAAGGCAAGAATTATGAATAACTTCAAAAATAAATTAAATAATCACTCTGAACACGTGAAAAAGGTTGGCAACCATTGTGCAACCGAAGAAACCACGAAACAAGCTTTAATATTACCTTTGCTAGATATTTTGGGTTTTACACCGTATGACCCGACTAAAGTAAAAGCAGAGTTTAAAGCTGACTTTCCTGGTGAAAAAGCTAATGAGAGAGTTGATTACGCCCTTTTTTGTCAGGATTTACCTGTAATGTTTATTGAAGCAAAATCATGGTGTGAAGAATTAACAAATCACTGCCCCCAACTTTCTAGGTATTTCAATGCAACGCCAGAAGTTGCTGTTGCAGCTATAACAAATGGTAGGGAATGGCGATTTTTTACCGATTTAGAACAAAAGAACATTATGGATGCTCATCCTTTTTTAAAAATTAATATTGAAGAACTGCAAGATAATGATTATGAACAGCTATATCAATTCAGATATGATCAATTTAAGCCCGAGGCGCTAAGAACTTTGGCAGAAGAAAGTATTTATTTCTCACTATTCACTAAAACAATAGCATCAACTCTAAGAGATGCCCCTATTGATTTTGTTAAATATGTTGCTAATAAATCCAATATTTCTAGACAGTTAAATCAAAAATTTATAGACAGCATTACCCCCATTGTAAAAAAAGCAATTGAAAAAGCTGTAAGTAATATGGTTGTTGTAGGTTTGACTGGTAAAAAAGAACCATTAGATGATTTGAACAGTGATACTGAAGAAAATAAAATAGTTGATGAGAAAGCAGATATTGTCGATCCTGAAAATGAAAAAATCATAACAACTTACTCTGAAAGAGTTCTGTTTGAACATATTAGTTCAATTATAAATGATAATGAATTGACCTATAAAGATACTGAGTCATATTTTGGTATACTATATCAAAACAAATCTAATAGATGGATTGCCCGATATTATGACAACAAACAACGCCCTTCTATTCAATTACCAATAGAATTAACCGAAAAAATAAAGACAGAAATAAAAAGAGCGGGATTAGAAATAGGTGCAGGAGATCAAATTATCATTGATAAACCAGAAAACATATTAAGGATAGCTGGATTGATTATTGATGCATACGAATACACAAAAGACGATGAAAACTTTAAAAGAAAGTGAATTTATTATCAATTTTTCTCTCACTTAACCGCTTCGGCGGTTTTTTTATATCTAAAACCCACAAATATTAACAACCCACAATAATAGATTAAAAAATAAGCAATCGATTCAAATGCAGTTAAAAATACAGTTTATTCTGTTTACAATAAACAGTTTTAACTGTACCATCGTTTCATCAAAACAAATCAACTTAACAACAAAGTTAAACAAGACTACGAGTTATTTAACTAGTTAACGAGATTCAAGTAGCTAGCTGAGGCATATGAAAGTACAGCGGTTTTGATTAGATAGTCGAACGGCGCGACTTTAAACCATGCGTCGGGACTGTGGCGGTAACTCAATACAGGCGGTAAACAATCAAACTAAATACCTTTCAATGAGAGATATATAGTTTGAACAAAATTGATGGTGGTCACCCCACCTTAACTGGTGACCGAATAATTCGGGAACTTTCTATAATGCTAACACTAGAAAGTTAGCGTGTATGTATAGGTTAAGAAATACAAGTGTAAACGGTTGCGAGGCTACTGCGATAGTGCAGCAATCAAATCAAAATAATACTAATCATCATAATCATTAAATTTTTTTGATTTCGTTTCTAATAAATTTTTCGAATGTTGAATCTAGTGTAAAGCGACATTCGGTATTGAATATGAGCGGAAAACTACTTTGAATAATCACTCCCTTATTAATGAGTTTGATAACATGTTTAGGTATTTTTTCCGCTTCAAATGAGATGTATGGATAACCACTATGTAATAAATAAGCAATAACTTCTTTCTCAGATTTATTTAACGAATTAATTAATGATACTAATTCATTTCGTTCTTTATTTAGCTGTTTTTTATTAGAAAATTTTGTATGGAACTTTTTAAAAGTTATCACTACAGAATAAATAAAACTGCACAAAATAAAACTGGTAGCAAAAACCGCTATTTCATAACTGAATGGAATTTTTACTTTTTCACTAAATTTAATTTGAATTTCGGTGGGAACTATAAAAAAAATACATAACGAAACAAGAACTATCAACATGCTTTTCAATGAAAAAATATCCTTTCTAAAGATAGAAATAATAGTAACTAGCCAATCTGGCATAAATAAAAATCCTTGTTTGTACGTGGTTATACATATTCTAAATCCTTGTACGTGGTTGTCAAGGAAGCACGAGCCTGAGCGTGTTGCAGTATTACTCAGGCATATTCCTAAGCTCGTTTACAAGAGTTATTACGAATACTGACAGCTCGGAAAGACGGCGCAATGCTACATCCTATTTGCCCTCCTAGCGAGGGCTTTTTTCGAGGTGATTATGACTAATAAAGATTTTGTTAATGTGAAAATCAAAGATAGATTTCACAAGGATTATGAGTTAACAGACAGCGAAATAAAGTTTGCCCTCTTTTGCACATACTTTGTGATTTTAGGTGGATTATTTGGCTTGTTCTACTGGATGCTACAGATTGCTACGAGGTGAGTTATGCAGTTACATAAATTGGTCGAAAATGGTTTCGAAAGAGCTTACTGCAATATGTTAAACAATATTGAAATGCAAGATGCTAAGGATGAATGGATTGAAAGCCGAACCGAAGAACTTATTAAAAACTTTGGTAATGACAATGACTGGCAAATCATCGAACTACTCAAAATCAAACTGGAAAGTAAAAGTATTGATGATGATATCTATAACCAATTTATCGTTGATATCTGCTACTCACAAGCTCGATTTGAGTATTCTAAAAAATTTGGAATAAAGTTATGAAACAAGGTATTTACTATAACATTTCTAACGAAGACTATCACAGTGGTGAAGGTGTGAGTAAGTCCAATCTAGATGATATTGCAAAGTGCCCTGCAATCTACAAATGGCGACAGAAAGCGCCAGAAGATGAAGATAAAAAGAAAGCTTTAGACATTGGCACCGCCCTGCACTGCCTTCTTTTAGAGCCTCAGCACTTCGATGAACGGTTTCTTGTAGTACCTCCGTTTGACCGCAGAACAACGCAAGGTAAAAAAGACCTCGAACAATTTATGGAAGAAAACTATTCACCCGAAAAGATTATTATCACTGAAGAAGAAGAACGAAAGTTAAGGCTTATGCAAGAGAGTGCTTTAGCACATCCAATTGCAAAAAAATTACTTGATATGGACGGTTATTGTGAATCTTCTATTTACTGGGTTGATGATAAAACTCAAGTTCTTTGTAAAATTCGCCCAGACAAATTAGTTAAAAATAACAGCAAATCAATGATTATTGATGTAAAAAAAACTAATTGCATTGAGGATTTCGGGAAAAGTATAGAGCTGTATAGATATCACGTTCAAGATGCAATGTATTGCGAGGGTTTTAAAAAACAATTCGGAGTAAATCCTCATTTTGTGTTTATTGCAGTAAGCGAAACTATCAATTGCGGTAGATACCCTGTAAGAGTTTTTGTTCTTGATGATTATGATAAAGAGATAGGTTACCAGCTTTTTAGGCGTGATTTGGATAAATATGCCGAATGCCTACAAACAGATACTTGGCACGGATTTGAAATTATACAACGTCCAGATTGGGCAAGGAGAAAGGACTATGAGTAATGAGATTGCAAACATCTTTGCAAGCAAAGAAAAAGATGAACCGAAAAGTAATTCACTAACACAAATAGAAAGCCAACGAGCTATTCAAGAAGTTCAGGCTGCTATGATTATAGCTAAAAAATTTCCGCGTGACCCTATTTCAGCAATGGATAGGATATTGAATGCTTGTACACGTCAAACATTAGCTGAAGGCGCGTTATATAGTTATCCTCGTGGAGGTGTAGAAGTAACTGGACCAAGTATAAGATTAGCTGAAGCAATTGCTCAAGAATGGGGAAATGTGCAATTTGGTATTAGAGAATTAGAACAGAATGATAAAGAATCGATTGTAGAGGCTTTTGCTTGGGATATAGAGCGCAATACCAGACAGATTAAAACTTTTACTGTTCCTCATGTAAGGTTTACAAAAAAAAATGGGCTAACAAAACTAATCGACCCTAGGGATATTTACGAAATGATAGCCAACCAAGGAGCAAGGCGATTACGAGCGTGCATTTTAGGTGTTATTCCCGGTGACGTTGTAGAGCAAGCACAGAAACAATGTGAAGTTACGCTGGCTGCTCATATTGAAGTAACACCTGAAACAATCAAAAAACTAGCCGACACATTCAAGGCGGAATTTAGTATCACCACAGAACAATTACAGGAACGTTTGCAATGTAAATTAGAAGCAATTCGACCAGCTCAATATCTGCAGCTTAGAAAAATCTATACAAGCCTAAGGGATGGTATGTCAAAACCTAGCGACTGGTTTGTGATTGAAGACAAACAAAGCGATTCAGCAAACAAGCTGAATGAGGTATTAAGCTAATAGCCGTCTAAATGACGGCTTTTTATTGGGGTAATTATGGCAATAACACATAAATCACAAACAGAGAAGCGGAACAAAGATTATTGGCGAACGCCACCGGAATTAATCGATGACGCGTTGAAACTAATCGGCGCTAGGGGGTTTGATATTGATGTTTGTTGCTCAGATGAAGAAGTTCAAATACCAAAAAGTTATTGGTGTTTGTTAGAAGACCAAGATGCGTTAGGTGACATAGATTGGTTTTCTGATAATTATTCCGATTGCTCTGGTCCAATTTTCACGACGTCATTTTGTAATCCACCATTTTCCAAAAAGTGGGAATTTTTTAAGAAAGCGGTTGAGCAAGTGAACAAACGGGGGAAGCAGGTTTTAATGGTCTTGCCGTACACTCCAATAACCAAACAGTGGCATGAAAATGTACACGGTCAAGACTGCATTATTTACGTTCCCGACGGTCGTTATCAATATTTATTACCAGACGGCACAAAACCAGTAAATAGCTGTAATTTTGAAACATGTTTAATTTTAATTGTACCGTTCAAATGCGGAAATGTAATAGTTAATTATAGGAGAGGTTTAGATGGCTAGATTTAGAGGTTCCTTTTTATACCTAACTGAGCTGGAATATGAATTTGATATTGAGGCGAACAGTAAAGAAGAGGTCGAGGAGCAAATTAAGAACGATGCATTGAAATATTTATTAGAAAAAGTTCCCGTTCACACATATGG
The DNA here is from genome assembly GCF_026536985.1 of Gilliamella sp. B2772. Classification (NCBI taxonomy): domain Bacteria; kingdom Pseudomonadati; phylum Pseudomonadota; class Gammaproteobacteria; order Orbales; family Orbaceae; genus Gilliamella; species Gilliamella sp. B2772. The sequence continues at coordinate 598,787 of NZ_JAFNNB010000001.1, forward strand.
AATAGACGCACACGGAGTCGAATTTTATGACTAAATTAAACTGGAAAAAATTCCCCGATGAAGCATCAGAACACGCAAAAATTCATACAGGAGATAGACAAAATGGCAAGAGGCGTTAATCGTGTAATTCTAGTGGGCAATTTAGGACAAGACCCAGAAGTGCGTATCATGCCTAATGGTAGCGCTGTCGCTAATTTTAGTGTTGCAACTTCCGAATCATGGAAAGATAAACAAACCGGTGAGCAAAAAGACCGCACAGAATGGCATCGAATTGTTGTGTTTGGCAAATTAGCTGAGATTGCTGGTGAATATGTTAAAAAAGGAACACAGGTTTATTTGGAGGGGCAATTGCAAACGCGTAAATGGCAAGACCAATCAGGACAAGATCGTTACACTACAGAAGTTGTTATCAACCCTATTGGTGGAACATTGCAGATTTTAGGTCCACGCAGTGATGATGCAAATCAGCAACAATCACAACAACCAATTAATCGCCCCATTCAGCAAAATGAGCCATCAACAGATTTTGATGATCAAGAAATCCCATTTTAAAATCAATTAATTAAGCTAAATAATCAACATGCCCCCCCAGGTCTCTTAATTGTATATTTGATTTCTACCCTATCCTATTAATTAAATTCAATTCTCATGCTGATTATTTAGTATTCGATTAACTATTCCCTAAAGGAAATGATTATGACTAAACAATTAAAAAAGATTCTTATAAATCACAATGGTTTCGCATATGTAAAAAGCGGTGAAGATAAGTTGATTATCAGTTGTGATTTAATTAGTAAAGAAAGCGACGGTTATATTGCGTCAGCTATGCATTCTGATGATTTTGTAGAGTGGGCTATGAATTTAGATGATGTAACCGAAATTATAACATTGCTTTATTAGTAGAGGCAAACATGACTAACTACACTAAAGAACAAAGAGAGATGATTGAGTAGGTAATTATTATGGAGATTATCACACTAAAAGAAGCGTCTAAAATATCCAAACTATCATATACATACCTCTATGAGAGAAAGCTCGAATACGGTTTTTCATGTCAATCTAAATCAGAAAATAGAGCTGGTAAATGGTTAGCTGATAAAAAAGAATTTGAAGAAAAGTTCAAAGCAAATCATAATGCGAATCGGCTAACCTCTGAAAAAGGAGGTAAAAAATGTCAATCAAGAAACGCGGTGAATTCTGGCACATTGATATCCAAGCGCCAGATGGATCGAGAGTTAGGCGCTCTACTGGTACGACAGACAAAAGGCAAGCGTTAGAATACCATGACAAGCTAAAAGCTGAATTATGGGAATTAACAAAGCTCAACAAAAAGCCTAAAAGACTTTTTGAAGAAGCAATTATATTAATGCTAAAAGATGCTGAACACCAAGCAAGATTTGACTATAAACAAGCACACGCAGAATACTTTTTAAAAATCTTTTCGGGTAGAGACTTATCAAGTATTACTGGCGAAGAACTAACGAATAGTATACCAAATTTTCACGCAGACACTAAGGAGCAAATAGCAAACGGTACTAAAAATCGTTACCGTTCGACTATTTTAAGGGCTTTTAGTTTAGCATATAAAATGAATTGGATTGATGCTATTCCTTATATTCCTCGTTATAGTGAGCCTAAAGTTCGTGTTAGATGGATAACGAAAGAAAAAGCAAATTTATTGATTCACAATTTACGGTTGCAATGGATGAAAGATGTTTGTTTTTTTGCGTTATCTACAGGTGCTCGTATGAGTGAGATATTTACACTGACATGGCATAATGTTGATTTTGTTAATCGTGTGGCTACCGTGACAAACGAAAATGCAAAATCGGGAAAAGCCAGAGCTTTATTACTAAATAATGATGCTATCGAATTATTAAGAAAGCTGAGATTTAGAAATAATTGTGAATATGTTTTTACTCGCTCAACTAACAGACGTGTTTACGATATTGATCGGAGAGACTTTAAGCAAGCATGTGAGCAATCAGGGATTGATAATTTTCATTTCCATGACTTGCGTCATACTTGGGCAAGTTGGCATGTACAAGCTGGCACACCACTTTATACACTCAAGAATCTTGGTGGATGGGAGACGTTAGAGATGGTCAACAAGTACGCTCATTTAAACGCTGATCATATGCTCGAATTTGCAAATAACGTCACATTTACGGCACAAAGGTCAATCGGTAACACTGAAATAAATGTAAGTAATGGTTAAATGCTTATATAAATCAAGGTGTTTAATGGTGGCCCCTACTGGACTTGAACCAGTGACCAATCGATTATGAGTCGACTGCTCTGACCAACTGAGCTAAGGGGCCATTAGGATGTGCTACTGACTTAGTAGGGTTGCGATTATAATAGAGTTAAAATTAATTTGCTACATTTAATTAACTAAATAGGTTGATTTGGTTATTTATTAAACTGAAACCTATTATCATTTCATCATTTGTAATAAGCGATATTTTTTAGTTAATTAACCTGCTACAATGATCTAAATTATTATTACTCGTTATATTGGTTGGGGAAATATTATGTCTATCAAGAAAATTCTTTTTATTAGTGCTGCGTTATCTTCTGCATTGTTTTTAAATGGTTGTAGTAGCTCAGATTATCAAGCGACTTCAGCTGGGCGACAAGTTCAGTTTATTGATACTAAACCAGCAGCAAATTGCCAATTTATCGGTAAAGCTGAAGGTCGCCGTAGTACTTTCTTTTCTGGTCTAAAAACTCATAGTGAGTTGATTCGTGATGCAGCTAATGATTTGATGAATAAAGCTGCTGCAATGGGTGGTAATGTGATTTATAACGCACAAGATGCATCGTTACAATATGTTTCAGATATTGCTCCAACAGATGCTGTGATGACTGGTGAAGTCTTTAGTTGTAAATAAGATTGTGTAAAATAGAAAAGGGATACTACTGTATCCCTTTTTTATTTGCCGATATAACTAACCATTTTGTTTTTCAAATTGTTTCATGAAATCTATTAGGTAGTTGACTCCATCAATATCCATTGCATTATAAATCGAAGCCCTCATTCCACCTGCAATTCGGTGACCTTTAATTCCAATGATATTTGCTTGTGTTGCTTCACTAACAAACTTTTTATCGAGATCTTCATTTGGTGATAAGAAGGTGACATTCATGATTGATCGATTAGCAATAGCCACAGTATTACGATAAAAATCGGATTGATCGATAAATTGGTAAAGTAATTTTGCTTTAGCTTGATTTCGTTGCTGCATTGCATTCAATCCACCCAAGCTTTTAATCCATTTAAAGACTAAACCTGACATGTACCAAGCAAATGTAGGTGGTGTGTTAAACATTGAGTCATGATCCATTAAGATTTTATAATCTAACACGGAAGGTAATGCTTTTTGAGCATGTCCAATTAGATCTTCACGAACGATGACAATTGTGATTCCTGAAGGACCAATATTTTTCTGTGCACCCGCGTAAATAATGCCATAGCGACTTACGTCAATCGGTTGCGATAAAATGCAAGATGATAAATCAGCAACTAGGGTTTTATCCCCAAAATTAGGTTGTTCGAATATCTCTACCCCGTCAATGGTTTCATTAGGGCAATAATGGATATAATCACTATTATCACTTAGTTGCCATTCGGACATGGGTTTGATTGAGGTTATACCCTGATTTTTAATTGTCACATTTTGTTCAATCACATTACAGTATTTGGTTGCCTCTTTGGCTGCACATTGGCTCCAATAGCCACTGTTAATGTAATCAGCATTTTTTGCCGAAATATTCATTGGCACAGCAGCAAATTGTGCCCTAGCCCCACCTTGGCAAAATAGAATTTTATAATTTTCAGGGACATTTAAAATATCACGAAGATCGTTAGTTGCTTCAATCGCACATGCATCAAAATCTTTACCGCGATGGCTTAACTCCATTACTGATGCGCCGGTGTCGTGCCAATTTAATAATTCAGCTTGTACTTGTTTTAAAACATCTGCAGGAAGTTTTGCTGGGCCTGCACTAAAGTTATAACTTTTATTCATTGCAATTCACTTTCATCCATCTAAAAATTGAAAATCTATTTTTACACTCTATTGAGCGATATACAAACAGATTTTTATCAAAAAAAAGTTGAGGAACGGGGTTTTTGAAGCATAAAAATACCGACAAAAGTCGGTATTTAAAATAAAAAGTACTATAAACAGAGTTGTTTTTTAGCATTGTCGATTGCCAATTTAACTTGTTTAGGCGATACGCCTCCTTTAGCAGATCGTTTAGCTAGGCAAGATTCGAGTGATAAAATTGGATAAACGTCATCTTCAATAACATCACTATAGACTTTTAATTCATCCAACGTTAACTCTTCTAATGCTTTTTGCTTAGCTATCGCGCCAACAACGGCTTCACCTACAATGTGATGAGCTTGTCTAAATGGAATACCTTTAGCAACGAGATAATCAGCAAGTTCTGTTGCATTTGAGTAGCCTTGTTTAGCTGCATTTTGGCAATTTTGGTAATTGATTTTAATATCTTCAAGAACTAACGCTGCCATGTCTAAACATTCTTGCCAAGTATCAAGTGCGTCAAATAGATGTTCTTTATCTTCTTGTAGATCTTTATTGTAAGCAAGTGGTAAGCCTTTAAAAGTCATCATGGCGCCAGTTAGTGCACCAACAACTCGCCCTATTTTTCCTCGAATAAGTTCTAATGCATCAGGATTTTTTTTCTGTGGCATTAATGATGATCCTGATGTGACACGATCAGACAGTTCAACGAAATCTGCTTCACCGCTATTGAAGATAATTAAGTCTTCTGCAAACCGAGATAAATGCACCATTCCTATAGATGCATTATTGAGTAATTCAAGTACATGATCTCTATCAGATACCGAATCTAAACTATTATTTGTTGCTGTTGCAAAACCTAACCAATCGGCTAGCTGATCGCGATCCATTGGATAAGCAGTTCCAGCTAAAGCGCCACAACCTAGAGGGCTTACATCCAAGCGTTTAAGTGTATCTTGTAAACGGCTTTCATCACGTGTTAGCATTTCATAATACGCTAAACACCAATGAGCAAAAGTGACTGGTTGTGCGCGTTGTAGATGAGTATAGCCAGGCATAACGGCATCTTGATGCTGTTCAGCGGTAAGTACTAAGCGTTTTCTGAGTTCATTGATAGCTGTGATAAGATGAGCGATTTCATCTTTACACCATAATTTTAGATCGGTTGTTGATTGATCGTTACGGCTACGACCAGTATGTAATTTTTTACCTAAATCACCGATTTTTTCAATAAGTTTTTGCTCTACCCAACTGTGAATATCTTCCGCATCACTTTGTAGAATCTGTTCTGGGTTTTGCCGTACTGATTCTAATAATTCATTTAAAGCTTTTTCTAATTTTTTTTGTTCATCATAAGATAAAACGTCAACAGTGACCAAAGCTTTAGACCATGCAATTGATCCAATGATATCTTGCTCCGCAAGCCGATAGTCAAAGCGTAGAGAATCATTAAAATGTTTAAATCGTTGATCTGCTGCTTGGCTAAAACGCCCACCCCATAATGCCATAATTACCTCAATTTTTAATCCTAAGCGATTTTAGTTTGATCGCTTTTTTAATAATGATAATTCAATAATACTATAAAAAATATATACAGACCAAAGTCTGTATATATTGTGTTTTATATTTAAGTAAAAAGTCATTAAAACTTACTTTTTAGCTTTGGCTTTCGCTTTCACTTTTGCGTTAGATTTTGGAGCAACTTTAGTTGTCGCTTTAGCATCAGCTTTAGCTACTTTTTTGACTGTTTTTTCAGTTTTTTTAGCTGTATCTTTTTTAACTGTAGCTTTTTTAGCTGGTTGTTTTTTCTTACCTTCATTTAGAGCTCGAATGCGTGAAGATAATGAGAATAAGCGAATAAATCCACCTGCATGACTGTGGTCATAGACTTCATCCTCACCAAAAGTCGCAAATTCTTCACTATATAAGCTATTTGGTGATTTTTTCTGAACAGCTGTTGCATTTCCTTTGTAGAGTTTAACTACAACTTCACCTGTCATATCTTCTGCTAATACATCAGCAGCGGCTTGAATTGAGCGACGATATGGTGCAAACCAACGACCATCATAAACAACGTATGCCATTTCTAAACCAAGTTGTTCACGCCATTTGAAGCTATCACGATCTAAAATTAATTGTTCTAAACCACGTAATGCAGTCATCATGATTGTACCACCTGGGGTTTCATAACAACCGCGAGATTTGATGCCCACCAAGCGATTCTCAATGATATCAACTCGACCAACACCATGTTTAGCACCAATTTTATTAAGTGTTGCTACGCAGTTATATGGAGAGAGTTTTTTACCATTAACAGAAACGACTTCACCTTTTTCTATACCAATGGTAACAAGTTCTGGTTTATTGGGTGCATCTTCTGGTGAGACAGTCCATGCCCAACAATCCGCGTTGGCTTGATTCCAAGTGCTTTCAAGCACACCACCCTCGGTAGAAATGTGCCAAGCATTTTCATCACGGCTATAGATTTTTTCAACGGTTGCTGTTGTTGGAATTTTTCGTACTTTTAAGTAATCAATTAAAGCTTCACGCGAACGTAAATCCCATTCACGCCAAGGTGCAATAACTTTAAGTTGTGGTGCTAGAGCTGTATAAGTTGTTTCGAAGCGAACTTGGTCATTACCTTTACCTGTTGCTCCATGACAAAGGGTATCGGCACCAACTTCTAATGCATATTCAACTTGGGCTTTAGCAATAATTGGGCGAGCCATTGAAGTTCCAAGATAATAAGTTCCTTCATATAAAGCGCCAGTTTTTAAAACAGGGTAAACATAATCTTTAACAAATTCTTCTCGTAAATCGACAACTTTACAAGCTACTGCTCCAGATGCTTTCGCTTTTTTCTCAACATCTTTTAGTTCTTTAGGATCTTGACCAACGTTAGCGACAAGAGCGTAAACTTCACAACCGCCATAATTTTCTTTTAGCCATGGAATAATAGCTGATGTATCTAATCCACCTGAATAGGCTAAAACCACCTTTTTTGTTGCACTTTTTTTCATGTTATACCCTTTCTTAAATTTACTGACGAAAAAATAAATGATTTAAAGATTAAATTAAGTATATTTAATAAAAAATATACTCAAATAATATACTAACTGATTTATATTTAAGCAATAATTCTTGTACCTGTTATTCCTGATTTTCCATTAAATAATTCAATAAGTTTGTCGGATTCTTTCCAACTAGCTATATCAATTGGTCGCCCAAGTGTTTTTGCTGCTTCGAATGCAGAATTGACTTTGACAATCATGCCATCAGTAATAATGCCTTGTGCGATCAAGTGATCAGCTTCTGTTTGAGTTAATGATTCAATTCGTTGTTTGTTAGCATCTAAAACACCGGCAACATCAGATAATAAAATTAAATCTGCATCTATTGTTTTTGCGAGTGCAACGGCAGCGTGATCGGCATTCACATTCATCATCTTGCCTTGATCAGTAATGCCAATTGAACTAACAATTGGTAAATAACCATTATTAAGCAGTAAATTGATTAAGGTTGGATCACCTATTTCGGCTTCGCCTACATACCCTAACTCTTCAGAAATTTGTTTAACCTTGACACTATCACCATCGGCTAAGCAGAGTCCGATACTTGGTATTTGTAATTTTTTTGCTTCTGACAATATTGTCGTATTGGCACTACCGGCAAGACTACCTACAATCACATCAATCTGGTCTGCGGGTGTAACGCGTAAACCATTGCGTCGTACTACCGGTAATGAAAGACGATCCATTAAGGCGTCAACAACACTACCACCACCATGAACAATAATTAAAGGCCTATTAAAATTCTTTTTATATTCGCTAATAATAATGAATAATTTACTTAACGCATCTTTGTTATCGAGTAATACACCGCCAAACTTAATAATTAATGGTTTCATCTTTATTCCCTATCCATTTAAACAAAGTCACTTGATTAATATTATTAACAAATGAGTATCTATAATAAGGCTGTAGTTTCATCAAAGCCAAATCGAATATTCATACACTGTACCGCTTGTGCTGCTGCACCTTTTAATAAATTATCTTCGACTGAAATTAAAATCAAATGTTGCCCTTTTAGTACAAAACCAATATCGCAATATGGCAGATTTATTACTGATTTTAATGCTGGCCAATGTTTTTGGTAAACCCTAATTAACGGTTTATTTTGATAATATTTATTTAATGCGTTACGAATATCATCAGATGTTACGCCTTTCTTTACCATACAGGTAATAGTGGCATGAATGCCTTGTTTGAAACATCCTAGGTGAGGCGTAAAGATAACTTCTTGGCCTAAGTGTGTTGCAATTTCAGGTTGATGACGATGTGTAAATAAGCCATAAGCATGTAAACTCACTTCACAAAATAAATTGTTAGTCGAAGGTTTTCGTCCAGCGCCACTTACACCACTTACAGCATTGATAATAGGCCATTGACTTTTGTCTAACAAATCTTCTTCAATCAACGGTTTTAATGGCAGTTGGGATGCTGTTGGATAACAGCCAGGAACTGCAATCAACTGAGCTTGTTTTATAGCCTCATAATTCCATTCAGCTAATCCATAAACGGCCTTCTCAAGCCACTGTCTATGTTGATGCTCAAAACCATAAAATTGAGTATAAAAAGAGGATGAATTGACACGAAATGCGCCCGATAAGTCGAATACTGTGCATCCTTTGTCTAAAAAATAAGGTGCGATATCGTGACTAACTGAATGTTCTGTTGCTAAAAAAACAATATCAATATCATGAATAAGAGATGAATAGTCAGCGGTTGCAATTAAGGGGAGATCAACTACACCTTTCAATTGAGGATATAAATCATAGTCCGAGATTAACTTTCCACCATCACGACTATTTTCAGATACGGTTAACGCGACTAACTCAATATTTGGATGCTTTGTTAAATAATATGCTAGTTTTGCGCCTGCATAACCACTTGCTCCGACAACTATTGCTTTTAACATACCTTTCCTTATCTATCACTAAGTTTTTTTTGGTAGTATAGTAGGCTTTCTGAAAAAACAAAGCAAGCATAAAATGCATTTTTATTCACTTTTAGTGAATTTATTTTCAAATTAGTCGATCTTTAGTAAAGCAAATAAGTCGGATGATTCCTCCTCTCTAATCAATCAGGAGGAGGAACCGCAATTTTTATTTCAAATAACAAGCCGATTTTAAGATCGCAATTAATAATTCCCAATAACGATATACACTATGAATATTGACTTTTTCATCAGGTGAATGAGGTGAAACTATAGTTGGTCCAATTGAAATCATATCCATATATGGATAAGGCTGTTTAAATAAACCGCATTCTAAACCAGCATGGATCACCATAATTTTTGCTTGCTTTGAAAAAATCTCTAAGTACTTATCTTTAGCTAATTGTAGTAGTCTAGAATTCAAATTAGGTTCCCAACCTGAATAACCACCACTGATTTCATAATTGGCATTCACTAATTGGCTTAATGATATTAAGGTTGAAACAACTGCATCTTTCGCGCTATCAACTTGAGAACGAATTAAAAAGTTTACACTTAACTGATTGTCACTAATATTGACAATGCCTAGATTTAAAGAAGTTTCAACCACACCATGGATCTCTTTGCTCATGCTGACAACACCATTAGGCGCAGTGTTTAAAATATTGATGATTTTGTTTTGTTGATCAATCGCGATAACTCTTTTAACTTTATCCGTTTTCACTTCTTTTAAAGTTAATTCAATATCTGGTTCAATCTGTCTAAATTCATTTTGTAATACAGATTGATATTGTTTAACAATTGCTTCTAACTTAGGCAAATCTTGCTTGCTTAAAGTTAATTCAGCAAAAGCTTCACGAGGGATTGCATTACGTAATGAACCGCCTCGAATGTCAGCTAATCTAAATGAGATATCTTGTGCGTATTGAGCTAGCAATCTTGCCATTAATTTTATGGCATTCCCTCGCCCAAGATGGATATCACAACCTGAATGTCCACCTTTCAAACCTTTTAGAGAAAGTTGTACATAGCAATCGTGAATCTCCGGCATAACCGCGTATGTAATTGTAAAATTCATTGAGAAGTCTATACCGCCTGCACAACCAGTAAATATCTCACCTTCATCTTCAGAATCAGTATTAATAAGATAACGGCTTTTTAACCAATTCGGTTGAAGACCAAAAGCACCATGCATACCAGTCTCTTCAGAAGTCGTAACTAAAACTTCAAGAGGACCGTGTTCGACAGATGGATCAATTAATACAGCTAGAGCAGATGCAAGCCCTACACCATTGTCAGCACCTAATGTTGTACCTTTTGCTTTAACCCATTCATCGTCTATATAAGCTTGGATTGGATCAATTAGAAAATCATGCTCTGTACCTTCGTTTTTTTGAGGAACCATATCCATATGGGCTTGTAAAGCAATAGATGGGCAATTTTCCATACCTTTAGTTGCGGTTTTGCTCAATAAAATGTTTCCAGCTTTATCAAGCTGACAATCAATGTGATGAGTTGCTGCAAAATCGACAATATATTTGGTTATCATTTGTTCATGATGAGAAGGATGGGGAATGTTACAAATATCATTAAAAATCTGCCAAACAAATTTTGGATTTAGGGTTGATAGCATAATTTATCCTCAGTATTAGCTAGGTAACAAATTAATCAGTGGTTTTTTTTATCTAATCACTCTATAATAAGGTGCAATTTTACATCTATTTCAAGTCCATTAATATTAATTTATTAAATTCGTTTATTCGATTAAAATTGCAGGTTACACATGTCAATAGAACAAACTTTAACAGAAGAAGAAATCAAAGCCAAAAAACAGCATAAAGCAGAGCTCATCGCTGAAAAGAAAAAATTCAACGTTACTTGGGAAATGCTTCAAGCTTATGGTCGTCAACTTTCTGAAAGATTATTACCCGCCAAACAATGGAAAGGTATCATTGCCGTTAGTCGTGGAGGCTTAGTTCCTGCGGCTATTCTAGCTCGTGAACTTAGCATTCGTTATGTCGATACCGTTTGTATTTCAAGTTATGACCACGATCATCAACGTGAAAAACTAATTTTAAAAGAAGCGAAAGGTGATGGCGAAGGCTTTATTGTTGTTGACGATTTAGTTGATACCGGAAGCACAGCTCATACTATTCGTGAAATGTATCCAAAGGCTCACTTTGTAACTATTTTTGCTAAACCTGCTGGCAAACCATTAGTTGATGATTATGTTGTCGATATCGCTCAAGATACTTGGATCGAACAACCATGGGATACTGGCGTTATGTTTGTTAAGCCACTTAGTGATCATTAATAATTAATTTAATAAGGTTGCTATGACTGAAAACCTTTCTGAAAAGATATTTAAACCACAATATGATTATCCTGAAACATCATCGCTAATCAATCGGTTAGATAGTAGCGATGGTAGCAGTATTAGTCCATTTGATGGTGAAATAGATTCAAAATGGTACCGAATCATTAATCCTATCCTATGGTTTTGGCGTGGCTTACCGAAATTGGAAATCGAAGAAGTTTTATCGCAAATCGCAATTTCGACTAAACGTCATACCAATGAAAAGTGGTTAGATTCGGTTATTGGTTATCAACCTGGCAATTGGATTTATGAGTTTTTAAATCAAGCTGCAAAATGGCAAGCTAAAGCGGATTCAATAGATCAATCTGACTTATCTGAAGAAGCAAAAAATAACTTACATCAAGATTATTTAATTGCAAGTGAATTTGCTAGTATTGCTAGCTATCCTCATTTTAAAAATGATGAGCTTGCCATGTATGCACAAACTTGTGCATATCAATCTTATATAAAAGCACTTGAGTTTTCGCCTTACACGACAAAACAGATAGAATTTAAAGTTGAAAATCGCAGTGTTAAAGCAATTTTACATTTACCTAAGAACTGTGATGGCGTATGCCCTGTCGTGTTAGTCTGTAATGCATTAGGTAATTTACAAATCGACTATTATCGCTACTTTAGTGAATACCTAGCGCCACAAGGTTTTGCAATGCTAACAGTAGATTTGCCAACAGTGGGCTTTAGTCGAAATTTTGTATTAACGCAAAATAGTAGCCAAATTCATCAAGCTATAATTGAGCAACTAGCGACAGTACCTTGGGTTGATAGCAATCGTGTAATTGTGGCAGGATTCCGTTTTGGTTCACACATTGCTACACGTCTTGCTTATTTAATGCCAAATAAAATAAAAGGGCTTTTCAACTTTACACCTTTTGTACATCAAATATTTGTTGATAAAACCTTACAACAAAATCTACCAAATTGTTATAAGGATATGCTAGCTTGTCGATTAGGTTTAACATCAGTTTCAAATCAGCAGTTAGCAGCTGAATTAAATTACTTTTCTCTAAAAAATCAGGGATTATTAACTCATTCTTGTCCTGTCCCAATTATGAATGTCATCTTTGAAGATGATAAGTTAAGTAATTTAACTGAAGCAAAATTAATTCAATCCTCAAAGCAAAGCAAAATTGTGACTATTCCTAAAACACCATTACAAAAAGGCTTACAAAATGCTTTAACTCAATCAGTTAAATGGATGGAATCTATTTTGTAAGAGATGATTTAAATAAGATTATTGCTATGACTAATAAAAAAAAGCAAACTGTCGTTATTAAGTTAGGTACCAGTGTTTTAACTGGTGGAACTAAACAGTTAGATCGCGCTCGAATAGTTGAACTGATTCGACAATGTTCTTATTTACATCAAATTGGTCACAAAATTATAATAGTTACATCGGGAGCAATTGCTGCTGGTCGAGAGTATCTAAACTTCCCTAACCTTCCAAATACTGTTGCATCAAAACAATTACTTGCTTCTGTTGGACAAAGTAAACTTATCCAGCTTTGGGAACAGCTGTTTTCAATATATAAAATTTTTATTGGACAAATGTTACTGACACGAGCTGACTTAGAAGATCGTGAACGCTTTTTAAATGCACAAGATGTTCTAAAAGCGATGCTAGATAATCATATTGTGCCTGTCATCAATGAGAATGACGCCGTAGCTACAGCCGAAATTAAAGTGGGTGATAATGATAACCTCTCAGCACTAGCGGCAATTTTAGCGGAAGCCGATAAACTCATATTACTGACAGATATTGAAGGATTATATACTGCCGATCCAAGATCTGATACTAATGCTCAATTAATAAAAGAAGTTTCTCATATTGATGAGAGTTTACGAAACATAGCTGGTGATAGTGTTTCAGGGCTCGGAACCGGTGGTATGAGCACAAAAATTCAAGCAGCAGAAGTAGCAGGTAGTGCAGGAATAGAAGTAATAATTGCAGCTGGAAATAAAGAAAATGTGATTATTGATGCAGTCAATAATCAATCGGTAGGCACGCGTTTTTTACCACAGAAAACCCCATTAGAGCATCGTAAACATTGGCTATATGGTGCACCTAATGCAGGAAAGGTGTTAGTTGATGATGGTGCTATAAATGCTATTTTGAATAATGGTAGTTCGCTCTTACCAAAAGGAATTATAGCGGTTGAAAAAGATTTTTCGCGGGGAGAAGTAATAAATATCTGTGATAAGTCAGGAAAACAAATCGCACGAGGTGTAAGCCGTTATAATAGTGATGCGCTAAAACAAATAGCAGGACATCACTCACAAGAAATTAGTCAAATTATTGGCTATGAATATGGATCTGTAGCCGTACATCGGAATGATATGATTATCAAATAATAAGGAGATTAAAATGGGACTAGCTATAGGTGGTGTAATAGCCAACTGGTTTGGTGTATTAATTGTTTACTCGAATTCACTAGAAGACTCAAGTTATCGAATAATATTACCTTATGTAATAATATCTGCATTAATAAGTACATTAGGTATTTTATTTGCAAGATATAATCAAAAACTAGCCGGCACTTTAATTATTATTGGCAGCATTCTCTTTATCCCTTTAGGTTTAATAGGGATTCTGGGTGGAAGAAAAATAATTAACCAGACTAATGAAAAAACACTAGAACAAAGACGTAATTTATAGAAAAATTGGATATTAATTTTAAGGATAAAAAATGGACTCTCAAAACATAAAACCTTTTCGTGCTCGACGACACCTCAAACTTATAACTATATTATATATAATTAACTTCTTCGCTTTTCTATTTTTCCCTGGTAATTTAAAGATAGGCGTAGGATTACCCATATTACTAATTATTCGTACTATTTGGCAATACAATTTGGTTTATATTTCAATTGGGGAAGACTTTATTACTTATCAACCTGCTGCTCCATTGAGAAAGAGTGTGAGCATACTTTTTAAGGAAATCACATCAGTTAGTTATAAAAATAATAAGGTGATCATCAATTACATAAATAAAATTAGTAACAAGCAATATACTGTAAATATACCTTTATCAATTATGGAAGACGCAGAAAAAGAAAAACTTTTAAGCACTTTACATATAATATTGAAAGATAAAGAAATATAAACTATAAGATTATAATTTTATGAAAAAAAATATCTTTGCCTATACCTTTTTCTATTAATTTAAAAGTTTATTTTATGAATTTATAATACATTGCCAATACTGTAATTGAAATTAATTATTATTGAATAGTATAGATCATTATTTTAAATACTTAACTAATGGTTACAGCTTGTCAGCAAAACATAATTAAAAATTTACTTAATAAGTATTGATAGAGCTATTGTGTAAATTGGCGATAGATGATCAAATTTGAATACTTTATTAACTTATATATTACAGCCTTTATAACAGATAGATTTGTTTACTTGTTATATTGGCTTTTTTTCATCATTATCTTATCATCACAGCTTACTTTTAAGCTTCATAATTGACAATCGCCTGAAAAATACATTATTGTTGGAATAAATTGATTCCTATTAGCAACATTTGTTTAAGGTGACAGCTCATACCTCTTTAACTCTATTATTTATTCTAAATCTTTTATAAATAAGAATTAAAGTGGGATAACCTGTATAATATCATTAGATAAATTATTTTTTAGAGAATCTGTATTCTGTCAAACACAGTGTGAGTAAAATCTATTAAGGTTAAGCAATGATAAACCAAATTGGAAAGTTAGCAAAACAAGCCTCATATCAATTAGCACAATGCCCAACTAAAATCAAAAATCAGGCTTTAATTAGTATTGCTGATTTATTGGAGCAAAGCTCTCAAAGCATTTTAGAGGCGAATCAAAAAGATATTGCTATAGCAAAAAATCAAGGATTAAGTGAGGCAATGCTTGATCGTTTATTATTAACGCCAGAGCGATTATCCTCTATTGCTAATGATGTTCGCAAAGTTGTCTCCTTAACCGATCCTATTGGGCAAACTATCGATGGGTCAGTTTTAGAGAACGGATTAAAGTTACAACGTCACCGAGTTCCGCTAGGTGTAATTGGTGTAATATATGAAGCCCGCCCTAATGTTACTATAGATATTGCTGCTCTTTGTTTAAAAACAGGTAATGCAGCGATACTTCGTGGTGGAAAAGAAACGGTTAATACTAATGCGGCTATCATATCCATTATCCAACAAGCATTAAATCAAGCCGGCTTACCTGAAACTACTATTCAATCAATCGATAATCCTGATCGTAAATATATCACTGAGTTACTCAAACTTGATAAATATGTAGATATGATTATTCCCCGAGGCGGTGAGGCTCTACATAAACTTTGCCGTGAACATTCAACCATTCCGGTCATAACTGGCGGTATTGGAGTTTGCCATATCTTTGTCGATGAAAGCGCAGATTTTGACGCAGCTTTTTCAATCATTCTAAATGCCAAAACTCAACGACCAAGTACATGTAACTCTGTAGAAACATTACTCGTACATACTGAAATTGCAAATACTTTTCTGCCTAAGCTTAGTCAAATTATGGCTGATAATCACGTCATATTACATGCTGATCCTGATGCTTATAAAATTTTAAATTCAGGCGTAGCAAATCTATTTCCAGTAGAAGATGACGAACTTAGACAAGAGTGGCTTTCCAAAGATCTGAACATAGTGATTGTTGATTCACTTGAATTAGCAGTTGAACATATTCGAGAATATGGAAGTGGCCATTCAGAAGCCATTCTAACTCGAAGTCTACTTAATGCAGAGCAATTCATTAAGCTAGTTGATGCGGCTGCAGTTTATGTTAATGCATCAACTCGATTTACGGATGGCGCACAATTTGGTTTAGGTGCCGAAGTTGCTGTTAGTACTCAAAAATTACATGCCAGAGGACCAATGGGTTTAGAAGCATTAACAACTTATAAATGGATTGGTTATGGTGAAGATTTAATCCGTCAATAATGATATTAGCTAACTGTTTATAAATTCAAACAGTTAGCTAAATAGAGATGGACTAATCAAAATTACGCATTAAAAGCGCATAATTTAAATCGATATCTTCAGCTACCGGAATATAAACAATATGGCCATCACCGAGTCCAGCAGGAACAAGTTGGCCTTTTTTATTTTCCATTCGTTCAATAATGAACGTTGTGTTACCTTTTGGTGTCATCATCTCAACACTATCACCTACTGAAAATTTATTTTTCACAATAATTTCAGCTAATCCATTTAAACGTTGACCACTAAACTCTCCAACAAACTGTTGTCTATCTGACACTGAATGGCTATGAACATAGTTCTGCATATCTTCATGTTTATGACGACGCAAGAAGCCTTCGGTGTATCCTCGATGAGCTAATGAATCAAGTTCAGCTAATAAACGAGGGTCAAATGGCTTACCTTCACTCGCTGCATCAATAGCTTGACGATAAACCTGAGCGGTTCTAGCGCAGTAATAAAAGGATTTTGTCCGCCCTTCAATTTTTAATGAATGTACGCCAATTTTTGTCAAATCTTCGACTAATTCCACCGCTCTTAAATCTTTGGAATTCATGATATAAGTTCCATGTTCATCTTCAAAAGCTTGCATATATTCACCAGGACGACCAGATTCTTCTAACATAAAGACTTGATCGGTTGTTGTGCCAATGCCCAAAGTCGGTTCAATCTGTTTTACAGGAATGGGGGCATATTTATGTACTATCTGCCCTACTTCGTCCTCCTTACCTTCGGACACTTTATATTCCCAACGACAAGCATTGGTACAAGTTCCTTGGTTAGAGTCACGTTTGTTAATATAACCCGATAATAAACATCGTCCCGAATAAGCCATACAAAGCGCACCATGAATAAAAACTTCAAGTTCCATCTCGGGGACTTTTTCACGAATTTCTTTGATTTCGTCAAGAGACAACTCTCGTGATAACACAACGCGAGTTAATCCAATATTGTGCCAAAATTTTACCGTTGCCCAGTTAACCGCGTTTGATTGTACAGACAAATGAATTTCCATTTCAGGAAAATGCTCACGAACTAACATAATTAAGCCTGGATCTGACATGATAAAAGCGTCTGGCTTCATATTCACAATCGGTTCTAAATCACGAATGAAGGTTTTAAGCTTTGAATTATGAGGAGCGATATTTACAACTACATAAAATTTTTTGCCTTGCGCATGTGCTTCATTAATTCCAATCGCTAAATTTTCATGATTAAATTCATTATTTCGAACACGCAAACTATAACGTGGTTGACCAGCATAAACCGCATCTGCCCCATAGGCAAAAGCGTATCGCATATTTTTAAGCGAACCAGCAGGAGAAAGTAATTCTGGTTTTGAATATATATTTGTCATTAAAAAATGCCTCTGATTTCAAGTCAGTATTACCCTATAAGGTAATAGGTTAAGCAAAATAGGATGGGCATTTTACGCTTTAGCTATAGGATTGGCAAATTAATTGTATTTACAATAAGGAAAATCGCAATAAGAAACAATAATTTCTCAAATCTAATTTTATCGCCTAATTTTAAATGAGCTGATGATCTAGATTTTTATAAAATTGGATATGTAAAACGCGCTAAATTTGTGACGAAGATCACATAACGCTATTATAAAGCCCAATATTTTTTTGTTTTTATAGCTCACATTTGTGCAAAACCACATAGATAGCAAACTAATTCGATAATAAAATTAGCGCAATATTTTTTAATAGTCATAAAAACATGAGGAAAATTTAAATGACTGAACTCATTAGTTGGTATGGAGCTATAATAGGACTTTTTCTTGCAATTTTTCTTATATTACGTGGAATAAACCCAGTCTATTCGTTATTTTTTGGGGCGATAATTGGTGCTTTCATTGGTGGAGCAAATCTAATACAAACTGTCACGATTTTAACTACTGGTACACAAAGTATTATGGGCACGGTGATTAGAGTATTAGCCGCGGGTATTCTAGCTGGGGTAATGATGGAATCAGGCGCAGCGGAAACTATTGCTCAAGCTGTTGTTAGAAAATTAGGTGAGAAAAAAGCATTACTCGCTTTAGCATTAGCAACAGGTATTATTACTGCATCAGGCGTATTTATTCCAGTTGCTGTATTAATCGTTGCACCGATTGCTTTATCAGTTGGTAATAAAATGGGCATTTCTCGATTAGCCTTATTATTAGCACTTTCTGGTGGTGGTAAAGCTGGGAATATTATATCACCTAACCCAAATACCATCGCTGTTGCCAATGGTTTCAATTTAAGCTTAAGTGATGTGATGATAGCAGGTTTTATTCCTGCTCTATTTGGTTTAATTGCAACTGTCGTTATCGCTTCATTGATAAAAAATAAAGGAGATAAAATTGCTAACGACGAAGTCGTTGCATTACAAAAAAATGATGCTGAACAGAAAAATAAAAATCCATCATTAGGTAAAGCAATCGTTGCTCCTGTAACAGCAATCCTTCTATTAATGATTAGCCCTATAGGCAATATTTTCCATATTGAAGCACTAGCTAATTTAAAGATTGATGCATTATATGTGCTTCCTGTAGCAGGGATCATCGGCATGTTAGCAATGGGACAACATCGTAACATTGCAATGTATACCAAATCTGGGATTGAAAAAATGACACCAACAGTACTTATTCTTGTCGGTGCTGGTGCTATTGCAGGTTTGATTGGTTCATCAAACTTAGCAGCTCAAGTTATCAATATCATTGATTCAATGGGAATTTCTGGTTATTACTTATCACCAATTTCAGGTGTCTTAATGGCAGCAGCTACAGCATCAACTTCAACAGGTGTAATTTTAGCAACAGGTACATTTGGTTCAACCATCACAGATTTAGGAATACCAGCTATTAGTGCAGCTGTTATGATGCATACAGGTGCAACAGTTATTGATTCATTACCGCAAGGAAATTACTTTCATGTAACTGGCGGTAGTATGAATATGACAATTAAACAGCGTATGAAATTAATTCCATATGAAGCGATGGTTGGTGGAACAATGACAATTATTGCCATTATTTTCTATCAATTTATTATGTAATATTAAGAGTAATTTTTATGAAACAGAAAACATTTGTTCTTGCTCCTGACTCATTTAAAGAAAGCTTAACAGCAAAGGAAGTGTGTCAAGCAATGGAGTCAGGTTTAAAAAAGGTATTTCCAGATGCCAAATATATTCATGTCCCAATGGCCGATGGTGGTGAAGGTACAACACAATCACTAGTCGATGCGACTAATGGAACTTTACATGCTTGTGAAGTTACTGGTCCACTTGGTAACAAAGTGACGGCTTATTATGGAATCCTTGGAGATAACACCACTGCAGTCATTGAAATGGCCTCAGCAAGTGGTATCCATCTTGTTACCAAAGAACAACGTAATCCATTAATTACTACAACCTTTGGTACAGGTGAATTGATTCTTGCCTGCTTAAAACAGGGTATTAAAAAAATTATTTTGGGTATTGGCGGTAGCGCGACAAATGATGGTGGAGCCGGAATGGCACAAGCCTTAGGCGTAAAGCTTTACGATAAAAACAACCAACTACTCCCTAAAGGTGGAGGAGCATTAGGCAATTTAGCTAGAATTGATATATCTGAAGTAAATCCTCAACTTGATAGAGTAGAATTTATTGTTGCAAGTGATGTTACCAACCCACTCTGTGGTGAAAAAGGTGCTTCAAGAGTATTTGGACCACAAAAAGGAGCAACCCCTGAGATGGTTGAACAATTGGATGCGAACTTACAACATTATGCATCAATCATAAAATCTCAGTTAAATAAAGATGTTGCGACTATTCCTGGTGCTGGTGCTGCTGGCGGATTAGGGGCAGGATTAATGGCATTTACCAATAGTAAAATGGAAAAAGGCATCGATATTGTTATCAAATATAGTAATTTAGAAAACCAATTAATTGGTGCCGATTTTTGTTTTACAGGAGAAGGGGGAATTGATTTTCAAACCAAATTTGGAAAAACGCCTTATGGTGTTGCACAAACTGCAAAAAAACACAATATTCCAGTTATTGCATTAGCAGGAATGATTGGTGAAAACATCGAAGAACTTTATCCAGAAGGAATTAATGCCATTTTTGGAATTATCCCATCTCTATCTAAGATTGAAGATTTATTGGCTGATGGATTCAAAAATATTGAACGAACCAGTGAAAATATTGGTCGCTTAATTAGTATTACTTAACTTTAACATTTTTAGACACTAACAAACAAAAGCATGGGGAAATAAAGAGGCTATTCTTTATTCCCCAATTATTATCTAATTAAACATAAATAAATCTTAATCTTAAAGTAACAGACCTAAAGTCTGCTATAATTAAAAAGTTTTAACACGATCTCAACAAGAATTATAGTAATAAAATTAGAATCAATAAGTTATAAATTAGAACTTGTTAATAATATAAGGTTTATCGCTATGAAATCGCAAAGCATCTCACCAATACTTGCTCAATATATTGTTGATAAAACTATGAAAATCATCAACTGTAATGTCAATATAATGAATAATCATGGTGAAATTATAGGTAGTGGTGATACACAACGTATTGGCGAATTACATGAAGGTGCAGTGTTAGCAATATCACAAGGCAGGGTTGTTACCATTGACAATCCAACTGCAAAAAAACTTAAAGGTGTTAAACCTGGTGTTAATTTTCCATTAAAACTAAAAAAAGAAATTGTTGGCGTTATTGGCGTAACAGGTGAACCAGCACAAATAATCCAATTTGCTGAACTTGTTAGTATGACAGCAGAGATGATAATGGAACAAGCATTATCATTCAATCAACAATCTCAAGAGAATCGGTTAAAAGAAGAGTTTATATTATCAGTAATTCAATCAGATAAAACGCTTTCAAATATAAATGAATGGAGTCGAAAATTAAATATTGACTTATCGTTAGCTTATGTTGCTGTTATTATTGAAATCGAGAGTGGTCAGCTAGGAATTCAAACAGCAATGGAGGAGTTACAACAAATCCGAAATGAACTCGAAACACTAACCAAACTAGTGGCCATAAAGTCACTAACCGAAATTGTTATATTACTACCTGCTTTAAATAAGTTTAACCGATGGGATTTTTCAGAACATAAAACAAAACTAGAAAAACTAGTTAGCCATACAAAATTGCTTAGTCAATTTGCAATAAAAATATCTTTAGGGAAATATTTTCATCAAGGAAACGACACAATAGCAAGATCTTATCAAACAGCTAAAACAGCTTTAGAAATCGGTAAAAAAAGATTACCAGAATGCCGTAACTACTATTATCAAGATCTTATCTTACCGGTTTTATTAGATGGTTTAAATCAAGATTGGCAAGCTGAAGAATTACTTTCCCCTTTAAATAAATTAAAAGCATCTGATACAAATGGTTTATTGCAAAACACGCTTGAAACTTGGTTTTTTAATAACTTACACAATAGCAATACTGCCAAAAATCTATTTATACATCGCAATACACTTGAGTATAGATTGAATAATATTGCCAAACTGACTGGATTAGATTTATCGAAATTTGATGATCGTGTACTGCTTTATATTGCACTACAACTCGATAAATAACCTTAAATTTTTAAATATAATTAAATTATTCATCACCAGCTTCAATAAGCGGCAAATACTCTTGCCAGCGATATTCTCTTATCGGCATTGGATTTGAATTCTCAAAATATAAAACTAGTGCTGGTTTGATGCCATTCCAATTATCGACAAACTCATATCGAGTAAGAAAACCCTCTTTTATCAATTTTTTGGCTTTAGCGTGATAATTAAAATAACTCATAATTTATATTATCCTAATTATTGATAAAAATAATAAAAAAATCGCAAGTTAATCAATTTTGAATTATAAATGATAAATCTTCATTGAAGATATAAAGTAAACTTTTAAAAATAAAAATCGGAACCATGGATAAAAGTGCTAACCACAAAGATTTAATAAAAATAAAATGCAACGGCTTAATTTAGTTTATTAATAATATGGCAAATTCCGATTATCCAGCAATATTAAATAATAAGATATAAATAAATATTACATAAAACCGTTAGTGAACTTTGTTAACTTAATGAATTATAAAATTATTTTTAAAAGACTTTGGATTAAGGTTGGTATCTCTACCACTAATCTATAGCAACTTATTTTATTACAGAAATTTTAATTAATTAAAACATTGACGTTAATGGAGACGAGTCCCCAAGTCGAGATAGACGGATTTTCAATTTGTTATAATTTTAATTCTTACATACCCTAACATTTTTTCAATTCGCCTCAACGTTGTTAGAGTAAATCTTTTATAACTAAATATTGGTTTTTGACAAATTTAATTAATTTCATTATATAAGCACACAAAAAAAACAGGCCACCTTGTGTGAGATTTTTATTACTCATAATTTTTACTCAAATAACTAACTTTTAGAAATATTACTGATCAACTGTTAATATAAATTTATTAATATTTAAAAGGCGTATGGAAATAATTGATGATATATTACATATTCAGTCCCAATAGAAAAATTACCAACTGCTTTAGTACTTGAATCAATACTTTTATTGTATGGGGTTATACTGATTCCATTTAAAGAGCAATCCATTAAGCAATCAATATAATCTCTATGTGTGCTTTTATTGATTCGATTTTCATTATCATCTGTATCATTCACTAAAGAAAAATCCATTTTAAAAGCCTTATCTTCATTTTTTAATTTACTCATCTTTACCCCTTATTTTTTAGGCCATTATATGATTTATTTTTTATTACGTTCTTAGGTATTCTACTTACCGAGGTATATAGGAAAGCGATTTGATAATGCTTTATATTAAATATATCACCGGTTTATCCCTATGTATATAGGGAACACATTTCCCCTAGAATCGCCATCATTTCCATTCCCGGTTTATCCCTATGTATATAGGGAACACTAGATTTTAGCTGTATACGATACAATTTCCATCGGTTTATCCCTATGTATATAGGGAACACAAAAGAAACAGCTTGATGTATGTTTGCAAGTTCGGTTTATCCCTATATATATAGGGAACACCCTTATTATAACCTATTGTTTATTAATTAAAATAGCAAGGTATAAAATTCCACCAATTTTTTTGATGTTTTTTTAATCAGATGACACTTAAACCTCAATCGGTTAAATCTATAATTTTATCAATGTGTTAAATGAAATTAATAAAGAGTTTTGTATACTACCCGTTTTTGTGGTTTTTGTTGGTACCAAACAATATTTTGTTGGTTAATAGTTCATAGCCTATAGTAAGCTCACGAACATCTATTGTCGCGTTACTTTTATCTTTGATAATTTTAAACATTAAGAAAAGAGAATTTTAAAAAACTTCTTGTGGATTGGATACATTAACCCAATACTATTAATAAAAAATTTAGCCTATATTGTTTTATGAGCAAAATAAAATTCTTGGGATTTTAATGGAGGCGCGTCCCGGAGTCGAACCGAGGTAGACGGATTTGCAATCCGCAGCATGGCCACTCTGCCAACGCGCCGTAGAGGTCTATCTGAATAGGTGGCAAATATTAGCATTGGCTTACTCTATCGTCAAGGTTAAATAGGTTATAAATACAGCAGTCGTAGCGATTATTTCAATTGTCCTATATTTAGGACATTAATAAAAAATTTAAAATCACCTAGGTCAAGATAAATTATTGCAAAAAAAGTTGAGGAACGGGGTTTTTGAGTTTAAAAATCGACTTTATACGTAAAAAATTACCTTTTTATATAGCTAGAAATAAAAAGAATATAATTCGTGTTATAGATTCCAAATTATTTAAAATAATATTTATTTTTGTATAGAAATTGATTTATCACTTGATAATTGACCATATTTAGTATAAAAATAGCGCTGCATTTAACAATATATTTTTAAGGAAAGGAAATGTTCAAGAAATTACTAGCTGTATCATTATTAAGTTTTGTCCTAGTTGGTTGTGGTGACGATGGACCTAAAATTGATTTATCTACTCAAGAAACTTATGCGACTTCTATTCAAAAAGCTACTGAAAAATTAAGTGACTCTGATAAACTTGCTTTTGGACGAGCAGTAACTAAAGTAGCTTCTGCTGCAGCACTTAACCAAGCTAATGCTGGCGATCAAAATAAAATCTTTACTGAAATGAAAAATAAACTTGATGGAAAAACAGCAAAAGAAATTATCAGTGAATTTGATAAATAATTTTCTTTTATTACACTAAAAACCCGCTTTTGCGGGTTTTTTTATGGAAAAGTCTAATATTATTGAATACTTTTTTATTATTGATAGCAACTAATAGGATTATGTGAAGTAAATTTGATTAATAAATTATAAAATTATTTTTAATTTCTAAGACGAATTTTATATACTTGCTTCACTAAAATAGTTTTTTGAGGTGTGCAATGATTGAACTAAAACTCAGAGAAGTAAAAAAAGACTTATCAACTAAGGAGTTAAAAGTATCCGAATATATTATTGCAAATACTCAAGCGCTAAAAAATATGAGTATACAAACCTTAGCAAAACACAATCATGTTAGCACAACGACCATTTTACGACTTTGTAACAAATTAGGTTATAAAGGTTTTAGTGATTTTAAGGTCGATCTTATCGGCTCAATTCCTCAAAAGCTTAGTACTGAAATTCTTCAAGATGATATTAATTTGAATGACTCTCTTGAGGAAGTAAATAGCAAAGTTCAAGCTATGGAAAAATCCTCTATAGACGAAACTCATTCCATTGTTAATACTCATGCATTAAACAGTGCCATCGAATTAATAATCAAAAGTAACAAAATTGTGATATTTGGCGTAGGAAGCAGTGGCTTGGTTGGTAAAGAGTTTGAATATCAACTAATTAAAATCAAGAAAGATGTAAATTGTCATTTTGATGCTCATATTTCACGTAGTTTGATCAGCACGTTAGACAAGAATGATCTTGTTATTATTATTT
Organism: Gilliamella sp. B2772; assembly: GCF_026536985.1. NCBI lineage: Bacteria > Pseudomonadati > Pseudomonadota > Gammaproteobacteria > Orbales > Orbaceae > Gilliamella > Gilliamella sp. B2772. Next base: position 624,166 of record NZ_JAFNNB010000001.1, read on the forward strand.
CGCATTCTGGTGAAACACCTGAATGTGTAGATTTACTTAAACTTACTGGTCAATCATCAGTCCCTTCTATTGCTATTACTAAAATGGGACAAAGTCAAATTTCATCATTAGCCTCTTTTGTCTTACATACGACATCTATGGAACACGCTTCTAGATTGATTCCTGTTCGTTCCAAAATTTCACAAATATCAGTCATTAATATGTTGTTAACTAACTTATTTATTCGTAAATATGATGAAAGGTTACTACAGCAAACTCAAAATCGTGAAAAACGAAAATATCCTCGATATACCCAGAAGTAATAACAAATTTACCAATCAAATAATATCATCAAGTTGAAAAGTCATTAACTTAAACTTTTCCTTTAATAAATTTGATCTTGTTCACAAAATTATAAAAATTTCTTAAAAAATGGATGACTATTTTTAAATGTAGATGTAACTTTATTACTAAACATACTTATATATTTAGTAATAAAGTTACAAACAAGGAAATTTTTATGTCTAATCCTTTACCTATCATTTTAGCAAGTCATGGCCCTTTTGCTCAGGGTGCACTTGAATGTGCACAGATGCTTATGGGCGAGCAAGAAAGTATCCACATTATTTCAGTTTTAGTTGATAGCAATATCAATAATTTACGACAAGAAATGCAAAGTAGTTATAAAAAACTTAATCAAGGCAATGGAGTAATTATTTTGGTTGATATTATGGGAGGAACTCCCTGCAATCTTGCTAGTGAATTACTGATATCCCATGACGATGTTTTACTATTTTGTGGTTTTAATATTCCCGTACTACTTGAAGTTTTAAACAATCGAGAGGGAACATTGAACGATGCCAAACAAGCTATTGAAGAAGCATTTCCTCAAAGCTGTAAAGACGTTAGACAACTGCTAAATATTAAAAATGAAGAAGTTAATGAATTGTAAGGAGAACACCAATGCCAATTAATGTAGCACGAATCGATGACCGATTAATTCATGGACAAGTTATTACAACTTGGGTGAAAAACTATGATATCGAGCAAGTATTAGTCATCAACGATAAAGTTGCTGATGACAAAGTTCAACAATCAGTATTAACCATGTCTGCACCGCCAGGATTAAAGGTTTTGATCTTTGGAGTACAGCAATTTATCGAAATCTTAAAAAAGACACCTATCAAAAAAAGAACAATGTTACTGTTCACCAATAGTATTGACGTTGACGCATTAGTGGACGGTGGATTGTCACTTGAAAAACTCAATGTAGGTGGAATGCGTATGCAAGATGGTCGTCATCAATTATCAAGAGCGGTGTCTGTCACACCAGAAGAAGAACAAGCATTTAGAAATCTCATTGCAAAAAATGTTGAAGTTGAAATTCAGATGGTGCCTAAAGATCCAATTGTCGATCTAAAAACCCTACTCAGCTAACACTATTTATTAAAACATTTATTTCTATAATTTGGAGGTTAACACATGTTAACACAAGCTATTCTTGTCGCCATTTGGGCGGGAATTTGTTCACTCGATGATGTTGGGCCACAAATGTTACGTCGGCCTTTATTAACTGGTACTGTAGCAGGCATCATCATGGGTGATATGGTTCAAGGATTAGCCATTGGTGCAACACTTGAACTTATGTGGATGGGCGTTGGAAATGTTGGAGCTTACTCTGCGCCAGATATTGTTGCTGGTGCAATTATTGGCGTTTCATTAGGTATTTCAACTGGCGGTGGTGTTGCCACTGGAGTTGCATTAGCCCTACCCGTTTCAATACTTTGCCAACAATTACTTATTCTATGGCGATCATTTGCTTGTTTCTTAAATCCATGGGCTGAAAAAAGCATACAAAATGGAGATTATAAAGGACTAGTTAAAGTACATTATTTTTCAACACCTATATGGTTTTTAATTAGAGCTGTTCCATGCTTTTTAGCAATTTATTTTGGCAGTGATCTTATTAAAACAATTTTAGACGCTATTCCAAAGAATATAATTGATGGTATGGGTGTCGCTTCAAAATTAATCCCCGCAGTAGGTATTTGTATTCTATTGTTGATGTTATTAAAAGGCTCAATGTGGTTCTTCTTTTTACTCGGATTTGTTTTAACTAGTTACCTAAAACTACCAATCATACCTGTTACCTTCGTTGCACTTGCCTTTGCTGTTTTATATGACATGGCATTCACCGCGGGCAAAAACAATAATCAAAATAATCAAGAAAAACCTATGCAAAATGACAGTATTGAAAAGGAATATGACCTATGAACAATGAAAAGAAAATTACTAAAAAAGATCTTAATAGTGTCTTTTGGAAAATACAAACAATCCCTTTTTCATTCAACTATGAAAAATTACAAACGATTGGATTTGCTCACTGTATGATTCCAATTCTAGACCGTCTTTATAAGGACGCCGATAAAGAAACTCGCGTTAGAGCAATGCAACGCCATTTTGAGTTTTTCAATACGCAAGTTAATGCCGGAGCATTAGTTCTTGGCGTTACAGCTGCTGTCGAAGAGAAAACAACGGAAGAAGAAAAAGATGCGGTCATTTCGTTAAAAGCTGGATTAATGGGCCCGTTTGCAGGTTTGGGTGATAGTCTACTGAAATTTACTTGGATGCCGATATGTGGAAGTATTGGTGCAGCTTTTGCGTTACAAGGTAATATCATTGGACCCATATTAATGTTTTTCATCTATAATTTAGTCAACATTTTTACAAAATATTTCTTTGTTCATTATGGATATAACAAAGGAATTGATCTTATAGAGCAATCTAAAAATTCAAATATTATTCAGCGAATTAGTAACGTTGCTAATGTCGTTGGCGTAATGGTGCTAGGATCGTTAATAGCCTCAACAGTAAAAGTATCAACACCTTATTTAATTGAAGTTGGTGAGCAATCAATAAAAGTTCAAGAAATGTTTGATAAGGTAATGCCAAATTTATTAACGCTTCTTTTTACCTTAGCTGTTTTTTTCTTAGTTAGGAAATTTCAAGGTAAATATACAGTATCGCTCATTATTGCTGTAATGGTAATTGGAGTCGTTCTTTCATCAGTCGGCATATTACACTAGGTAGGAAGAAAGTTATGTTAGAAAAAAATAATGAAATATCAGTAATTAGGAATAAGCAAGGAAAATTAGAAGTTACTTTTAATAGTGATAAGCCTGCAGATTTATATTGGACAACCGAAGCTGATGTAAACACTAATAATAAAACACTAATTGGAAATGCATTAAAATCCCCAGTAATATTTGATGATCCATTAAACGCTAAAAGCCGAATCTATCTCATATTACAAATAAATGGCCAAAAACCATTTTTATTTGGAGAACGAACATTACCAATCAATGGACTAAATAATTTCCGTGATTTTGGTGGTTATGTCGGTGCGAAAGGAAAACTTATAAAATGGGGAATGTTGTATCGCTCTAATCATCTTCATGGCCTAAAACCTGATGCACAACAATATATAAAGGCATTGAATATAAAAACAATCATTGATTATCGTTGTGAAAATGAGGTTAAAACAAGCCCGAATTGTTCAATAGGTGAAAGACAAACCTTTAATTTGGATGCCTCTGCTCAAACAGCTGAATTAGCTGCACAATTTGCAGCTGATCCAAGCAACGAAGATCGCGCATTAATTGAAAGTGTTCTTCGTGATATTCCAAAAGAATTAGTTAATGGTGACGGAATACAAGTACTTGAACAATATCGCAACTTTGTACTAAGTGAAAAATCTAAAAAAGCTTATCGAGAAATGTTAAGAGTAATTTTAGATTCAAATAATAGCCCTAGCCTTCAACACTGTCGCGGAGGTAAAGATCGGACTGGTTATGGTGTATTGTTAATTCAAGTTATGTTAGGCGTATCTGAATCAGATATTATATATGATTATATGCTAACACATGATAATCGATTGGAACGCAATAAAATAAAAATGGCAGCTTATCGAGAGATCACTGATAATGAAGACGTTTTGGGTTATCTACTAAGTTTAATTGATACCCGAGAAATCTTTATTAATGAGGTTTTCGATACTATGAGAAAAATTGCAGGCTCACCTAGCAATTACATTAAGCAAGAACTTGGTTTTACCGATAAAGATTTCGAAAAAATGGCGTCTATTTATCTCGAAGCTTAATCATTCAGTTAATAATTTAAAAGCGTAATTGTAAAATTGCGCTTTTTTCAATTTAAACAAATTATTGAAATAAATTGTAGAAACATGAAGCATAAATAAAAAGTGCTGAAAAACTTTAAAATGAGCTTTCTACTTTTTCCACTATTCAACTAAATCTAATTGATCTGAGTATAATTTTCGAAAGCAAAAGAAAATCAATTATCACCACTTATCAAAAGATGTCAGATGTATTTCCATGCTGAAGTGAAATTGAATTTATATTCAATAATGAAGAAAAATTTTAAAAAACTGATGATTATAACGCTATGAATCCATTACTATATTTGATTAAATTCTTAATCTAATGCTTTTAATTATTTTGTTTTAAAGTATTTAATTGAGACAAAGAATATAACCATCATTAATATTGCCATGTTATGTTTATCATGCTGAATGACAAAAACTATTAATAATGTTAGGAGACATTTGCCCCAAATAGACTTATTTAAAATTTTGTAATATCGTTAACCAATCATCACTTAATTTTGCATGAATAGTGATAGGGGTAGATGTAATGGGATGAATCATTTTAACAGTACTAGCATGTAACATCAGGCGCTTAATATCAAAATATTGACTAAAAGCTCGATTTTGATGAAGATCACCATGTTTACTATCACCTATGATAGGGTGAAAAATATGTTTAAGATGACGACGTAATTGGTGCTTTCTTCCTGTTTGTGGCTTTAATTCAACAAAGCTATATCTTGCCGTTTTATATTTACCCACTTCAATAGGCAACTCTATTTTACTCAAACCTTTATAAAAAGTTATAGCATCTTGGGCCGGCTTATCTTTACGAGTAAACTTATCAGCGATTTTATCCAACTCTTCAACTAAGGGATAATCAATGATTGCTTCATCATCAACATAACCACGTACAATAGCATGGTAAACTTTTTCTATTTGTTTGGATGCAAATTGTTCAGACAATAATCTTGCAATCTCACTAGATAAAGCAAAAATTAATACACCTGATGTTGGTCGATCAAGACGATGGATGGGATAAACATGCTGTCCGATTTGATCGCGCAACGTTTGCATGACAACGACAGTTTCATTTTTATCAAGCCAGCTTCGGTGCACTAACCACCCTTCTGGCTTGTTGATTGCGATTAAATCATTATCTTGATAAAGAACTTCAAAGACCATCTTAAAATTAATATTTCTAATTTAAAAATATTTTTTCAAGTTCAGCGGCAATACTTGGGCTGTTATTATCGCCAATTGAATAATTGGCTTTTTCTTTGACTTCTTTATCCGCATTACCCATTGCTATGCCTAATCCTGCTATGGATAACATACTGATATCATTGTAACTATCACCAAAAGCTACAATTTCACTTAATTTGATATTTTCATGTTCAGCCCAATGCTTTAATCCGTTTCCTTTAGTATTCCCTTTTACCGCTACATCAGCACGATTTGACCATGACCATTCACAAGAAAACTCACCGAGCGCATCAACCTCATTTGAAAATTGTTTTAATGCTGAAATATCATGACTACTGGTCGCAAATTTGAAAATCAAATTTGCTTGATCAATCAGTTTCTCGAAGTCATCAACTTTTTTAACTTCTGGTTGTAGAAATTCAGGTAAAGACTTCACCCATTGAAAGAAACCTTCTAAATGATCATCAAGAACTTCATAATTCATAAACTGATCAGTATAAATCATAGTATGAATACCATATTGGTTAACTAAATTTAACAATGTCTTTGCTTGTTGTTTAGTCATTGGTTTTGCAGCAAAGTTTTGCTGCTTTTCGAAATCGTATAAATAGGTCCCATTACAGCAAATCGCAGGTGTAGATAATTTTAGTTGGTAGTAATAAGGGTGAATAACGGTATGATGACGACCTGATACCAAAATGACTTTAATTCCTTTATCACTAATTCTTTGTATCATATCTACTGTTTCAGGAAGGATTAAACGATTACTACCAAGTAACGTTCCATCCATATCAAATGCGACTGCTTTATATTTCATAAGCTCTCTCTTCCTATTTTTTCTTAATACATATTAACCGTTAACAACCTAGTTGTTCATAAATCGCAAAAAGCTAAAAATCTATCTTTTGTCGACCAACAAAGGAATGTGACAATGTTGTACCATCAACCATTTCAAGCTCTCCACCCACTGGTACACCGTGCGCAATTCGAGTCGCAACGATATTAAATTCATTACACATCTGGGCGATATAATTGGCTGTAGCATCACCTTCAACCGTTGGATTGGTAGCTAAAATAACTTCACTAATTGATTCTGAACTTAACCTAATTTTTAAAAGGTCGAGACCAATATCACTCGGGCCAATACCATCAAGTGGTGACAGATGCCCCAGTAAAACGAAATAACGACCACTATACTGCCCTGTTTGCTCAATAGCAAAAATATCTGCTGGAGATTCAACCACACAGAGTTGATCGCTACTTTGTCGACGGACATTCGCGCAGATATTGCAGATCTCCTGTTCAGTAAAGGTTCGACATTGTTTGCAATGACCAATATTATTCATAGCCTCATTTAACTCTTCAGCCAAATGGAGACCTGCTTGGCGATTACGTTGTAATAGATGATAAGCCATTCGTTGTGCTGATTTTGGACCAACCCCAGGTAAGCAGCGAAGTGCGCTAATAAGTGATTCTAGTAACGGACTGATTTGCATGAATTAACCACATAATTAAAAGATGAATAATAATACCTTGTTTGAATTGTCTGTAAAACAAAAAATATTCTATTACTTTAATTTAAAAATAATTAATCTTTCATATATCACTAATAACGATTAGTAACTGAAAATTAAGCTTAGTTGTGTTTTAGATTATTTTTTACTGCGACGATAAAAGCTTTTGGGCTCTTCGCCTTTTAATAGGCGCATTATGTTGCTACTATGGCGAATAATGATTAAGCATGAAAGCATTGTAACAGGTAATGTCAATTCTGGTTTAAATAACCAAACATATAAAGGTGCAAAAAGAAAACCGACTATTGCCGCGACAGAAGAATAACCCGTTGTAATTAATGTAAAAAACCAAGTCAACAAAAAACAACCTGTAAAATCAAGTCCAATCGGCGCCATCATTCCTAACGCAGTTGCAACACCTTTTCCACCACGAAAATGAAAAAAGCATGGAAAAATGTGTCCAAGACAAGCCGAAATACCAATAATACCCAAAAAGAAAGGTGATATTCCAAGTCGATAAGCAATATAGACCGGAATAGCACCTTTTAACATATCAAAGATTAATACAAAAACAGCAGGTAATCGCCCATTAATCCTTAATACATTTGTCGCACCGGGGTTATGAGAACCATATAAAGAAGGATTATGTAACTTCATCAAATGGCAAATTATCATAGCACCTGAAAGTGAACCACAGAGATAAGCAATAATGATCATTAGTATAATCTGTAATGACAAAATCCTTCTCCTATGGTTAACTTTATTTATATAACAATACTTACTACTTTTGTTTTTCCAGTAATGGTTTTAAGTATTTACCAGTATAAGATTTTTTCGATTTAGCAACGTCTTCTGGTGTTCCTTCGGCGATGATTTCTCCACCGCCACTACCGCCTTCTGGACCTAAATCGACAATCCAATCGGCAGTTTTGACAACATCTAAATTATGTTCGATAACTACAATAGTATTGCCTTTATCTCTCAATGAGTGTAGTTGAGCAAGCAATTGTTTTACATCCGCAAAATGTAAGCCCGTAGTTGGTTCATCTAGGATATAAAGTGTGCTACCAGTATCTCGCTTAGATAACTCTTTTGCAAGTTTTACTCGTTGCGCTTCACCTCCAGATAATGTTGTTGCTGATTGACCAATGGTAATATAAGCAAGACCAACATCAATTAAAGTCTGTAATTTGCGTGAAATCATCGGTACCGCGTCAAAAAATTCTCGACCTTCTTCAACAGTCATGTTGAGGATTTCATTAATCGACTTACCTTTGTATTTGATTTCTAATGTTTCTCGATTATATCGTGCGCCATGACACTGATCACAAGGTACATAGATATCAGGTAAAAAATGCATTTCAACTTTAATTAAACCATCACCTTGGCAAGCTTCACAACGTCCACCTTTAACATTAAAGCTAAAACGTCCAGGATTATAGCCTCTTGCCCTTGCTTCTGGTACCCCTGCATAAAGCTCACGAATTGATGTAAAAAAGCCAGTATAAGTTGCTGGATTAGATCGTGGTGTCCGTCCTATCGGGCTCTGATCTATCGCAATAACTTTATCAAAAAAGTTTAATCCTTTAATTGATTTGAATGGTGCAATTTCGGTTTTTTCAGCGCCATTTAATTCGTTTTGAGCTAATGGATATAAGGTGTCATTGATTAATGTTGATTTACCTGATCCAGAGACGCCAGTAATACAAGTAAATAGCCCTACAGGAATGTTTAATGTGACATCTTTAAGATTATTTCCTGTCGCGCCAATCAATGATAACATTTTTTTCTTATCAACTTTATGACGTTTAGCTGGGATCTCAATTTTCTCTTTTCCAGAAAGATATTTACCAGTCAAAGAGTTCTTACTTGCCATAATCTGTTTTGGCGTACCTTGAGCAACAACTTCACCACCATGGACACCAGCGCCTGGTCCAATATCAATCACATAATCAGCAGCCATTATCGCTTCTTCATCATGTTCAACAACAATGACGGTATTACCTAAATCGCGTAAGTGAGTTAATGTATCAATCAAGCGACTATTATCTCGCTGGTGCAAACCAATGGATGGTTCATCGAGAACATACATAACACCGACAAGCCCCGCACCAATCTGACTAGCCAGTCGAATTCGTTGTGCTTCCCCACCGGATAAGGTTTCAGCCGAACGTGACAGGGTTAAATAATTCAAACCAACATTAATTAAAAATTGCAGACGATCATTAATTTCTTTTAAAATCTTTTCGGCTATCTGCGCTCGTTGTCCAGTTAAATTAAGCTTATCAAAAAAATCTTTGGCTTGTTGTGTGCTTAAATCACTAATTGTTGGTAAATTAGTATCATTAATAAACACATGACGCGCAGTTCTACATAATCGTGAACCGCCACAACACGGACAAGGACGATTACTGATATATTTAGCTAACTCTTCACGTATAGTTTGTGAATCAGTTTCTTTATAACGACGACTAAGATTATTGATGATCCCTTCAAAAGGGTGATTACGTTTAACGACATCACCACGATCATTGGTATAAACGAACTGTATTTCTTCATCACCAGAACCATTTAATAAAATATCTTTTACTTTGTCAGATAATTTTTCATATGGCTTATCGATATCAAATTTATAATGGTTTGCTAGCGATTTTAACATTTGAAAATAGTAGAAATTACGTCTATCCCATCCTTTGATCGCTCCGGCAGCTAAAGAAACTTCAGGCATTTGAACAATACGCTTTGGATCAAAATATTGTTGTACACCTAAACCGTCACATTCCGGACATGCACCAGCAGGATTATTGAATGAGAATAATCGCGGCTCAAGTTCTGGAATGCTATAACCACATATAGGACAAGCAAAATTGGCAGAAAATAGATGCTCTTCTGCTTTCGGATCATCTAAATTCGCGACTTTGACAATACCATTAGTTATGGAAAGCACTGTTTCGATTGATTCGGCTAAACGTAATTTCAAATCATCCCGAATTCGGAAACGGTCAACAACGACTTCAATTGTGTGTTTTTTCTGAAGCTCAAGTATTGGTGGATCTGAAAGGTCATAAACATCACCATCAACTCGAACTCGAATATAACCACTTGCTGCAAGTTGTTCAAATAATTTAACGAACTCACCTTTACGCTCAGTAACAACCGGCGCAAGCAACATATAGCGGTTTTCAGATGGCAGAGCCATAATACTATCAACCATTTGCGACACAGTTTGCGCAGCTAAGGGTAAATTATGATTTGGACAGAGTGGCTCACCGATTCGAGCAAATAAAAGTCGCAAATAGTCATAAATCTCAGTGATTGTTCCCACTGTTGAGCGAGGATTATGCGATGTTGATTTTTGCTCAATCGAAATGGCAGGAGATAATCCTTCAATATGATCGACGTCAGGCTTTTCCATTAGTGATAAAAATTGACGAGCATAAGCTGATAATGACTCAACATATCGCCTTTGGCCTTCAGCATATAAGGTATCAAATGCTAATGATGATTTACCAGAGCCGGAAAGACCGGTGATAACAACCAATTTATCTCTTGGTATAACTACATTTATATTTTTTAAATTGTGTGTTCTTGCACCACGAATATCGATATCTTTAATTGACATAGATCTCTTCTTATGTGTGTTTTTAGATAAATAAAATTAACTGTATATTATACCAGTATCAAGTAATTAAATATACAACTATATAGCTCAATAGGGTCTATTAGCAGAAATTCAATAATATAAGCCAAAATTGTCAATTAAATAGCACAAATTAAGCATTTTTACCCCTCAAAAACCCCGTTCCTCAACTTTTTTTCAAAATAGATTAGAACTAAAAGTTATATTTCTATAACTCTAAATTATTGGTTTCTTGAATTTAATCATCTTACAATAAATCATTGATACACTTTTTTGATATAAGGAATAATTTTGAATAGCGACGTTTTACAAGCATTAAATTTATTAAAATCGAAAAAATGGATAGATTTGACTCATGCATTTGATCACAATTCGCCCCATTTTTTTATGTTTAAACCGGCTGAAATAAAAACACTATTTGACCACAGTGATGGCTTTTTAGCGCAAAACTTTAGTTTTGCTGGTCAATATGGTACTCATTTAGATGCGCCAATTCATTTTGTTCCTAATACTCGTTATTTGCATGAACTTGAATTACAGGAATTAGCATTACCTCTAATCGTAATTGACCAATCTATACGAGCAAAAGAAGATCCCAATTTTTCTTTTTCTAAAGATGACGTATTAGCTTTTGAAAAGCAACATGGGCAAATTGAAGCGGGTAGTTTTGTTGCACTGAGAACAGACTGGAGTAAGAAATGGCCATCACAATCTGCAATGGAAAATAAAGATGAGGATGGAAACAATCAAATTCCTGGCTGGGGACTTGATGCATTAAAATTTTTATTTGAAGAACGAAAGATTAAAGCGATTGGCCACGAAACTTTTGATACCGATTCAGCGAAAGCATTTCGAGAAAATAATGCACTAAAAGGCGAATACTATGTTTTAGAGCAAGATACTTATCAAGTAGAATTAATGACAAATTTAGATCAATTGCCAACCAAAGGCGCGGTTATCTTTAATATTGTAGCCAAACCAAATAACGCTTCGGGTTTTCCAGTACGCTCTTTTGCAATACTACCGTAATCTATTTTGCCTAAAAATCGATATTAAATATTTTTAGAGCCAAATTATTCTGGTATAAAAAACGGTCATTACTGACCGTTTTATTTACTAACCTTCAATTAGTTTTGGCGTAGCATCCAAAGGAATAATAGCACCTCGATACTGAATCACGGTACCGGCAACTAGGTGACCTTGGCTTGCTGATTGTGAAGGATTTTTACCACTTAAACGTGCAGCTAAATAACCCGCACTAAATGAATCTCCAGCTGCCGTGGTATCAATAACATCTTCTTTAGCGATTTTATTTGCTGGAACGTCAAAACGCCCTTCCACAGAATCAATAATACAACTATCGCTACCACGTTTAATGACCACTTCAGAAACACCAAACTTTTTAGTTCGTTCAATTACTTGTTCGTACGGTAACTTGCCCCATAATAAGTCTTCATCATCTAAAGTTAAAAACGCAATATCAGTAAATGATAAAATATCAGAATAGACACTTCGAGCTAAATCCAAGCTACTCCATAAACGTGGTCTAAAGTTATTATCAAAAATCACTTTACCACCATTGGCTTTAACTTGTTTTAATAGATCTAATAATTTGATAATACTTTCCGCATCTAAAATTGCAATACTGATACCACTTAGATAGACATAATCGTATTTAGCAATTTGCTCAGCAATTTTTGCTGTTTCAGCTGTTTTTAACCAAAATTTAGCAGCTGCATCATTACGCCAATAATAGAAAGAACGCTCACCCTGTTCATCAGTCACAATAGAATAAAGTCCTGGCATTTTATCAGACATTCTTTGTACCAAATCAGTTGAAATATGCTCTTTTTGCCAGCTATCAAGCATCTCTTGACTGAAAGGATCAGTTCCTAAACCAGTCACATAATGAATCGAAAAATCTTTATTTTTTAATAAACGAGATAAATAAACCGACGTGTTAAGAGTATCTCCCCCAAAGCTACGGGTTGTTGAATCTTGTTTTATTGAAAGTTCAATCATACATTCGCCAATAACAGCGATTTTTGTTGTCATAGTGCTACCTAAAATCCTTACTTCTATTTATAAATAATCTAATGCGATTTTTACCACAACTTTACGAACCGTTGCAATCTTATTATCGACAGCACAAAGCGGTTTATGTACTTCATTAGGTAAAAATACAATAAAATCGTCTTTCTGTAATACTAACATAGTTTCTTCGTTAGGTGTTTTGATAAAAGCGATATCATTTTCAGCTATTTTATCTTCTAATACTTGTGTATGAGGAGGTAGAGTGGAAACAGCCATTCCTTCTTGACCATCTAAAACAATCTGCACATCAATATACTTTTTATGGTACTCAGGGTTTGCTTCATGAATATATCTTAATGAATTGTCAGAAACCATAAAAAACATATTATCGCTGTCAATATCATAACGACCAGCTGGTGTATTGCTATTAACGTTGTCTTTTACATATTCAATTGATTGTTTAATCTTGGTAGGCAAATAAGGAATTAAATCCAAATGATTAACATTACCTAAAATCATACTTAACGGTCCTTAATTTCTCAAATGAGGTAATAACTTAAATTAGCTTTATCCGCTTTTATCAATAGCGAAGAAACCTATATAAAAAGAAGTATATACTTAAGTTAGTCTTTTTTGTAGATCATTTAGCAATAAGTTTTTAAAGGTTTTTATATTTTAATTAAAATGCTATTTCACACTGAGTGTTTAAGTTTATCCCCTAAACCTTCAAAATCCATCATTCCAAGATAGAAATGATATAAAAAAGCCTTGATAAACAAGGCTTAAGATAAAAAGATTATATGGTATTTGTTGCAATCATTCCCACTCAATAGTTGCAGGCGGTTTTCCACTTATATCATATACAACTCGTGATATTCCATTGACTTCGTTGATAATACGATTTGATACTCGCCCTAAGAATTCGTAAGGTAAATGTGCCCAGTGAGCGGTCATGAAGTCGATAGTTTCAACAGCACGTAATGAGACAACCCAATCATACTTACGTCCGTCTCCCATTACTCCAACTGAACGTACTGGTAAGAATACGGTAAATGCTTGACTGACTTTGTGGTATAGGTCAGCTTTATAAAGTTCTTCGATAAAAATAGCATCGGCTTGACGCAGTAAATCACAATACTCTTTTTTCACTTCACCGAGAACACGCACTCCTAAACCTGGACCTGGGAATGGATGACGGTAAAGCATATCGTAAGGTAAACCGAGTTCTAAACCAACTTTACGTACTTCATCTTTGAATAATTCTCTTAATGGTTCTACTAGCCCCATTTTCATATCTTCAGGTAAACCACCAACATTATGATGTGATTTGATCACGTGGGCTTTACCTGTATCAGCAGCAGCAGATTCAATGACATCTGGATAGATAGTACCTTGAGCAAGCCATTTGACATCTTTTAATTTTGCCGCCTCTTCATCAAAAACAGCGACAAATTCACGACCAATAATTTTACGTTTAGCTTCAGGATCTGCCTCTCCCTTCAGAGCAGCCATAAAGCGATCTTCGGCATTAATTGCGATAATATTTAACCCAAATTTATCACCAAACATATCCATGACTTGCTTTGCTTCATTTAAACGTAATAAGCCATGATCAACAAATACGCAAGTTAACTGGTCACCAATGGCTTGATGTAATAATAATGCAGTAACCGAAGAATCAACACCACCTGATAAACCTAATAATACTTTATCTTTACCGACTTTTTCTTTTATACGAGCAATTGCATCAGTAATAATTGAAGACGGTGTCCATAGCTTTTCACACTGACAAATATCAATAACAAAACGCGTTAATAACTCTAATCCTTTAACCGTATGCGTGACCTCTGGATGAAACTGTACGCCATAAAACTGTTTTTCATCGTTGGCCATAATGGCGAATGGACAAGTTTCTGTTTGCCCAATTAAGGTAAATGTGTCAGGTAATGAAGTAACTTTATCACCATGACTCATCCATACATCAAGTTGCTCTATACCAGCATCATTGGTGCTATCTAAAATACCGTCTGTTAATTTTGATTTTGCAACAATATCAACTTTAGCATAACCAAACTCTCGTTGATTAGAAGCTGTAACTTGTCCCCCCTTACCTACTTGAATTGCCATAGTTTGCATACCATAGCAGATACCTAACACGGGCACGCCAGCATTAAACACATATTCTGGTGCACGAGGGCTATTTTGGTCAGTAGTACTTTCAGGGCCACCAGATAGAATGATACCTTTAGGGTTAAATTGTTTGATTTTTTCTTCCGACACATCCCATGGCCAAAGTTCACAATAAACACCTATTTCACGAACCCGTCGAGCAATTAATTGGGTAACTTGCGAACCAAAATCAAGAATTAAAATACGTTGCTGGTGGATGTCATTTTTCATCAAATTTATTCCTAAACTATGGACTAATACAAAATCAAGGCGCTATTGTATCATTTACCGATTAAATTGAACGGATTAAATGAAAAACAATTGTAAATATTTTACATTAATATATTTTAAATCGGTTAAACATTTAATCTTGTTAATTTTATTAGATAATTAATTATATTAAAGAATCAAATATCTGACTATATAATACTTATTTATTCATTACGTTAGTTGAGGAATTTTGAATAATCCCACAATTTTAATCTATGCAAAAAATTTTCTTTACTTATTTAATAAGTATACTTATAATAAGTTTACTTATTAAATAGAGGAAAAATAATGAACACAATTTCAATCTCTTTCGTATTACCAACAAAGGCAAAACCATCTAAAATTTGGCAATACTATACCGATCTTAATTTAAGAAAATTATGGGAAACTGATCTTGAAGACTTTCGTATCTTTGGTGGCTTGAAAACAGGCACTAAAGGTATTTTTAAATTACAAAATATACCAGAAATGGAAGTGACTTTATCAAAAATCATTGATGAGCAAGAATTTACTGAACAATTTGATATGCCTGAAATAGGTTTATTATTTTTCTCCCATCAAATTGTTGAAATTTCAGAAAATCAATATGCTTTGAAATCAGAGATTTCATTAAAACCAGATACAAAAATGGACACTAAAGCATCCTATGATTTTATAAAACAGATTTCTGATGATATTATTGATAAAACTTACAAATTAAATGGCTTAGTTGAAGGATAAATTATGGCAAAGGGCGATAAGTTTTTGACACAATTTCAAAATGATTCTCAATCCATTGGTTTTATTTTTATGAAAACTTATTCGTCCTGGCATACAAATATCAAAAGTTGTTTGAAAAAACAGTCTATCACTCATCCTCAATTTATCGTACTTGCAACACTTGCTTATTTATCACAATACAACGATGAAATAACACAAGTAACTCTATCCAATCGAACAAATATCGATGTGATGACAATCTCACAAATTTTAGAGAATTTAGAGAAAAAAGATTATATTGAGCGCCACTGTTCAAACAAAGATAGTCGAGCAAAATCCATTCAACTGACACAAAAAGGATTTGATAAAGCAAATGAAACTGTACCTTTAGTTGAACAAATTGATAAAGAGTTTTTTTCAACATTAAAGGATGATAAAAAACTATTTATGTCAATGTTATTAACACTATTAGAAAGTCAAGGTGAATAAAGTAATTATCCTTTATCATATTTATTCAAGTTTAAAACATCAAATGGCTTTAATTCATCTAAAAATCAATTTGTTAAGTATTAATAAATGAGTTCTATTTAACTAAAATTTCATTGTAAAATGATTCATTGGGTTAAATATATTCCAATCTTAAAAATATCACTTTTGCCAGTCGCAATAAGTTTTACGCGATGAACATTAAGCTATATTATTTTATTTAACTTGATTATTAGTTACTTTTTTATAAAAAAGTCTATACGTAATGCATGACTAGCCATTACGTATAGAACAAAGAAATAAACTTATAATTCTAAATTACCATTTATGTTCTATTCCAATATTTCCTTTATAGCCTTGATGCTTGGTACTTCCAAAATCATGTTCATAACGAGCATCACCATAAAGAAAATTATCTTTGCCTAATTCCGTTTTTATACCAACCCCCAATTCTCCCCAAGTAGTTGCATAATTTTCACGTAAACTATCTTTACCTATTGTGACATGAGTTGGCTTAATAAAGTCATGCCAAACATTACCAATTGCATAAATCGACATAATTTGTCGATCTGCTGCTTGATTATTATAGTCTACTCGTACACCAATTCTGCCACGCAATTGATCCTGATTATGCTGATCGACTTGACGATATTTATCTTTAAAACTATCCAAATTAAGATATTGATAAACAAGTTGAGCTTGAGGTTCGATTAGCCATTGGCTTGAATCAATTTGACTAAAGTTGAAGGCATGTCCGGCTTCTGCTGAAACAGCTATACCAAACCCATTTTGATGGATAGAACGGGCTTCTTTTCGTGCATCATATTTATTGCGGATTGAAGAGAACTGTCCAACTAAATCTAAATAACTGTTATTAGCAGAAAAATAGGTATTAGTTAACCCAAGGCTAAATGCTTCCGAAGTACCTTTTCCGTTTTTTTTGTTATGAGAAATTAAACCATTAACCGCTCGATATTTATCGGAAAAATCAGTATTAGCTTTAGTATATGAAAGATAAGCACCTGTATAATTGTGGCTTCTATCTTCGAATAAATTGTTTACCAGATCATGGCCAAGTTGTAATCCATAAACGTCAGTTTCTAAATTCAACCGTTTTTTTCCGTCTGATTTAAGATGTTTGCCTAATACTCTTCCCCAAGTTTCACTTAAATGTTCTTTGCAAGTACTACAATTAGCTAAGTTAAAGTTAGCATATTCGCCTCTACGTTCATGCAAAGTACCAATACTTAATAATCCTTGTTCTTGGTTTACTCGTGGCATTGATACATAACCAGAAACGGCATTTGAATAGATCACCTTCTTAGGTGGCTTGACTGGTCCAACTGGGCCAACGGGTTCATCTGGATTACTTGCCTTCATAGTCCAATAGTATTCATCACCATTAGTTGTTTGACGTTTTGCCAATTGAACTTCTGTTGCACCTGTCGTTTGAGCCTCACCAGTAAAATTGCTTTCTGAGCTTGAAGTTCCGACATCAATAACAGGAATACTATTCAATATTGCAGCAACTTGCTTTATGTTACCATCAATGAAATTTTCAGTTCCATTTGCATTAACAGGAATAACTTTAGTAACACCACTTGCAGCTCCAGTAATTTTTAGTAAGTCTGATTGTGAAGTATTATTATTCCATAACGTATTCATCTTAACTATTGCATTATTTGATGCCGAGTAATTACCTTGAATAGTTAAACTATCATTATATTTTCCATGGGAATGATTATCTAAACTGATAATACCACCATCACTAATAACATTACCTTGTAAAATAAACTCATTTGCGCCCGCATCATCAAATGCAGCATTAAGTAATGCACCATTTGATAAAGTTAAATTATCAAATAAAGCAGTTTTACTGGTATCATTTGCTTTCAAATTCCAAGTAAAACCATTATTTAAGTTTAAGTTGAGTGTAGGAGTTTTATTGGTATCTAAAATTTCACCCTCTTCAGTTTTAACCAAACCTTTATAAACCAGCCCAGTCATACTTCCCTTGTCAGAAGCATTAAAGGTAACTGATGACGCTTGATAATCATCATGACTTTGTTCTGTTCCAGTTTGATCATAGGTATTTGAAAAGAACTGATAACCAGATGCGGTATAATTTCCACTCACGTTAAGAATATAACCCGCATCATTTGCTGTTAGATCAGTTTTATCACCGGTAAAAGATAATACTGTATCGACTTGACCTTGATCGACAAAAATTAAATCTTTGCGACCAACAGAACCACTGATAACCGGGTCAGCACTTGTACCATTCGTAGTAAATATTGCATTTTTAAAGCTTGCACTTACACCATGTGATGCAGCCTGTTCAAATACACCACTTGAATTAGCATCATCATGAGTCCCGATTTCAAGTGCATAACCATTTGTTTTGATGATTGTTGAACTATCGTCATAATCTGCTTTTAATAAAGAATTGCGAACCATCTTAATACCAGAACCATTTAAAGCATTTGTTGTATCAATATTAAGTTCACCATGAGATTCTAAAATACCAGCACCTTCACCTGTATTACGCGTCTTTCCTAATTTGACACCCACACTATCCCAGTTCAATGATGAACTATCGCTACCTTTATTCAACACTATGCTATTTTTAGCGCCTTTTAAAATCACTATTGGTGTTAATTGACCATCAGCACCAGTATCATTCGCTCCACCATGATTGGTTGCATTACCCGATACATAAATACCGATGGCACGATTACCAGTCAAAGTCATATCCAAATCATCATTAACAATAACTCGCCCTGCAGAACCTTGACCATTATTGTCATATGCTCCTTGAATAGCACGAATACCATTATTTAATATTGGAGAGGTTTTACCACCTGACGTTGTTTGGTTGATCGTCAGTTTATCAACTGTAACTGTGCTATATTTACCATTATAGGCGTTTCTCTCACCGGCATTTGCAGCTGAACCCGTTAATATCCCATAAGCAGCCACACCACCACTAGAGTTACGACCACGTGTATAGTTATCAGTTATATTTAATACAACATCTTTAGCAGTAATATCGACATTGTGATAAGTCGTAAGCCCCATCACATTACCATCATTCTTTATAGTAAAATTTAAATTGCCCGCTTTAATTGAGCCACCAGAAACACCATAAGTATATTGGTTACCTAATCCAGTATAATCGGCACTGACATTTGCAGTAAGGGTCGTATCACCAACATTAAGTTGTTCATGTAATTTACTCCTAGTTAAAATATAAAAACTAGCATTGCCACTTTGCGTTGCAGTAGCAGCATTAATGTTATTACAACTAGGATCATTTTGGCCTACTAAATAAGATCCATCAGAATTTGCTATACAATCCAATGCTAACGAAAAAGTTGAAGCTGATAAAATTGAAACAGTTATCACTACTTTACTAACACGTCGTGCCAATTCAGAACAAACTATGCTAGTACCAGTTAGAAAATTAAATTTTGTTTGGTATATTTGATTCATAATTCTATCCTTATAGACTCTAACATTGAACTTTTTTTACAACGGTGTTTGTTTTTGATTTGTGGTAACCATAAAAGCAGAGATTATTTTTTAGAACTTTTTTACAAATAGATTTCAATAAGAAAGATTCATTCCGTCCAAATGGGCAAAAGAAAGATAAAAGCCATAACTGTTTACTTTCATCTCTCTTATTACATTGAACAAAATTCACATAACTTTTCGTTTTGTTTAGATATTCCCGTTCCTCATCTTTATTTAAATAAGCCCAATTGAGATAACCGAGTGGTCGATTATTTTTAATGAGTAAAATAAAATTCCTAGACTGAATAGTAGGCAGTAAAGTTTCCAATGCTGAACTTATGGCAACATTTCTATAATTGGAATTCCTGTTCCATAACCAAACCATAGCGCCTAATACTTCGGCTTCATTCCATGAAGTATCATGATAAATGCTGGGTGCAATGACTCTAATGGAGTCCTGATTAAGACAATTCATTCCGTTATACCTTTAGTATTTTTAATTAAAAATAATATTGAAAATAAACCTTATCTTTCTTAAAACTTAGGGATATAAAAACAGCTTTGCTTAATCTTTAAACGGGTAATGAAATGGACAAATAATTAACAAATTGATTAAATTAGGGAGATATAGACCATGTATAGCCATATAGCTTAAATAAATTAATCAAAAAGAACTTTATAATGTATAGAATCGGAACAAAAAACAGCGCTAAATAATGTATAACTTACATCATCCTTAACTAATTTCGTCACTTTATGTGATTGGACTTATCGGATAGATAAAAAATGAGAGGTCTGTGAAAAACCCCTCATAAATTTAAACATAAATATTAATAATTTACTAGCTATTTTTTTCTTGCGCGGATTGAATAGCAGTTAAAGCAATAGTATAAACAATATCATCAACTAACGCACCACGAGACAAATCATTAACAGGCTTACGCATACCTTGTAACATAGGTCCAATTGAAACAAGATCAGCTGAACGTTGTACAGCTTTGTAAGTTGTATTACCCGTATTTAAATCAGGGAATATAAACACCGTCGCTTTACCTGCAACTTTAGAATTTGGCGCTTTTGATTTCGCCACATCAGGCATAACCGCAGCATCATATTGTAAAGGACCATCAATCATTAAATCTGGGCGTTTTTCTTGAGCAATACGTGTTGCTTCTTTCACTTTTTCAACATCAGCACCTTGACCAGAACTACCGGTTGAGTAAGAGATCATCGCCACACGTGGTTCAATACCAAAAGCAATAGCAGTATCAGCAGATTGAATAGCGATTTCAGCAAGTTCTTGCGCATTTGGATCTGGATTAATAGCACAATCCCCATAGATATAAACTTGATCAGGCATTAACATAAAGAACACCGATGAAACAAGCGAACTACCTGGAGCAGTTTTAATTAATTGTAGCGGAGGGCGAATAGTATTGGCCGTAGTATGAACAGCACCAGAGACTAAACCATCAACCTCATTTGCTTCAAGCATCATTGTACCAAGCACAACATTATCAGCTAATTGCTCACGCGCAATAACTTCAGTCATACCTTTGTTTTTACGTAATTCAACTAAACGAGGTACGTATTTATCACGAATGAGTTCTGGGTCAACAATTTCAACACCAGCACCTAAAGTAACACCTTGCGACGCTGCCACTTTACGGACCTCATCAGGATTACCAATTAACACACACTTAGCAATATGACGCTCTGCACAAATTGCAGCTGCTTTAATTGTTCTCGGCTCATCCCCTTCAGGTAACACCACCACTTTTTTCGCATTACGTGCAAGCTCAGTTAATTGATAACGGAATGCTGGAGGAGATAATCGACGAGCAGAACTAACCACTTCATTCAATGATTTAATCCAACTTGGATCAATGTGATCGGCAACAAAATTCTGAGTATTATCTATACGTTCTTTATCATCGACCGGGATTTCTAAATTGAATTGTTGTAAATTGATTGAAGTTTGGAATGTATTGGTTTTAACAGTAAATACTGGTAATCCTGTATCAAAAGCAGGTTGACACAATTTATAGATTTTTTCATCAATATCATAGCCACCAGTCAATAATACACCACCAATAGCAACACCATTCATTGCAGCTAAACAGATTGTTACTAAAACATCAGCACGATCAGCTGAAGTTACTAATAACGCGTTCGGTTGAAGGTGATTAATGATATTTGGAACGCTACGAGAACAGAAAGAAACATGTTTAATTCGACGATTTTTAATACCGCCTTCATTAATGATTTTAGCTTGCAAATGATTAGCAATGTCATATGTACGACAAGAACTTAAATCGATGTTCCAAGGAATACAACCAAGTACAGGTAATGGGCTATGCTCGCTTAAGTCATTAATTGTAATTTTCTTACCATCAAATTTAGGCGTATGATAAATTTCAACGACATCTGGACGAGCGAGATTTTGTTCTTCTACTGGTGCATTGACTTTGTTAACAATCACACCAATAATTTTATCATTTTTGATGCCACCAAAATTAGAGCGAGCAATCTCAATGCGTTCTTTTAACTGCTCTGGATCATCTTTACCCATATTAACCACAAAAATAATCTCAGCGCCTAAAGTCTTCGCGATGTTATTGTTTAGCTCATTAGCAAATGGATAATCAATAGTTGGTACAATACCTTCAACTAAAACAACATCAGCACCTTTAGTGTTTTCTGCATATAGTGCAACGATTTCTTCCATCAAAACATCTTGTTGATTCAAACCTAATAAGTTTTCAACATAACTCATTTTTAAAGGTTTCAAAGTTGGAATCGATGTATTATTACTAACTAAAGTCGTTGTATTATCAGGCGCATCACCACCTGCTCTTGGTTGGGCAACTGGTTTAAATACATTTAAGTTAATACCTTGACGTTCCATTGCTCGAATAACACCAAGACTTACACCCGTTAATCCAACATTGGTACCAGTTGGAATCAGCATAATGGTACGAGACATAATAAGTTTCCTCTTAATTCTTTATTAAATCCAAAAACAAACCGCCTTAACGGCGGTTTTAAAGTGCTTAAGCTGTTAAGCGTGCTGCATCTTGTGCGATGACAAGTTCTTCATTGGTAGGAATAACCATTGCAATAGCAGAACCATCTTTAGTGATCACACCACCGTTACCAAAACGTGCAGCTAAATTGCGTTCTTTATCAATCTCAAAACCAAGTATACTTAATTTTTCTAAAGTTTTACGACGAATACATTCAGCATTTTCACCAATACCACCAGTAAACACGATTGCATCTAAACGGCCGTCTAACAACATCGCATAACCACCAATGTATTTGACTAAACGGTGAACAAATACTTCTAAAGCATTTTTAGCATTTTCGTCTTTATCTGCATTATCTGTTACATAACGGCAATCGCTACTTACACCAGTTAAACCTAATAATCCTGATTTTTTATTTAATAAATTATTAATATCAGCAACTGACATATTTAAATTGTCATGTAAAAAGAACATGATAGCAGGATCGATATCACCACTTCGTGTCCCCATAACTAAACCTTCAAGTGGTGTTAAGCCCATAGAAGTTTCAATACTTTTACCGTTTTTCACAGCAGTGATTGAAGCACCATTACCTAAGTGGCATGTAATCACATTCGTTTGATCAACAGGTTTATTTAATAATTTTGCAGCTTCTCGGCTGACATAATAATGACTAGTACCATGAGCACCATAACGGCGAACACCGTACTTAGTATATAATTCATTAGGAATTGCATATAAATATGCTTCTTTAGGCATTGTAGTATGGAAAGCTGTATCAAATACTGCAACATTCTTATTTTTTAAATGAGGAAATGCAATAAAAGCTTCGCGAATACCAATTAAATGTGCTGGATTATGTAAAGGCGCAAAAGCAGAAGCTTCTTCAATACCTTTTAAAACGGAATCATCAATCACAACTGATTGGGTATACTTCTCACCACCATGAACAATACGGTGCCCAATTGATTTTATGCTGTCTAATAATTCTGGTTTTTGTGGAAAAATGTTATTAACAATGAATTTAATCGCTTCGCTATGTGCTGCACCAGCTCCTAAAGAAGCTTCTTGCTTTTCACCATCTAATTTCCATTTGATACGAGCATCAGGAAGGTGAAAACATTCAGCTAAACCAGATAAAAACTCATCACCATTTTCAGGGTTAATAATAGCAAATTTTAAAGATGAACTTCCACAATTCAGAACGAGAGCGTTATTACTTGATGACATAGTAATTCCTATAAATTGAATAAAAGATTTTTACCAATCAATATTGGCAACTCTACACATGACAAATAATCAATGTGTTATATAAGGCGACTTCTGATATCTTGAAATTTGAGATAAAATAAAGAGAGCCCCCAATTTGAATGGCACTATTTTAAGACAATAAAATGTGAATGTCGAGGAATCCAAACCAGATGAACTTAGTTAAAATTTTTAAGGCAGGTCAAATATATATGGATATTTGCCCAAAAGATAAAGCCCTATCCTATTCATTTCCTGAATTAAAAATTATTAACTACATCAAAGTTGCAAAAAAAATTTTACCGCCGATCATCATCGGCTTAATTCTTTGGCAATATTATTTACCCGCGCAATTAGCGGTAACAGCAATCACAATTCTATTTGCCTTAAGTTTACCTATTCAAGGGATCTTGTGGTTAGGATATCGTTCTCAATCGCCATTACCGCTCAACTTAATTGACAGCTACAACCGAATCAAATTGCAATTAATTGAAAAAAAGATATTAAGTCCGAATAAAAATCCAAATGAAAAATTAACTTTTGAATCGTTAATGAAACTAATAAACTTATCTAAAATTCATTTAGGGAATTATTTTGGGCAAAATGACGATAACCAACCATAAAGATATATTCATGCAAAAATTTTTGGAAAAATTGAAAAATCAAATAAACGAGCTTGAACAGCAGTTGAACTTATCCGAACAACAAAGCTATCAAGAGCATTATTTTGATGAGCATCTGTTTAACACCAGTAAAATTGAAACCGACAATCAATTCTATTTAGATAAAGTAAAGCAAACCTATCTAGCACTTTGTGATGCAGTACTTTCAGAAAAACGCACACAAATCGAATTTTTATCAGAAAGACTTATAAACCAAATTACCGCCCTAAAACGTGAGCTTGCCACAGTACATTTACGTAAACAAACTACTGGCCATATTATTACAGAAACATTAGCTGAAAAACATTCAAGACATTTAGATTATTTACGACGATTACAAGAGATGAAATATGAGCTCGAACTCTCTTTAGAGTCAATAGAACACACCAAAATCGCTGCCCTTGATAATCGAATATACCGCTGCGAACAAGCTATTAAAAGAATTGAATTAGACATGGAAAATAGTTTCATTGAATAATGGTTTCATAGATAATCATAAATTTCTGAATATTTGATGATCAACGATTACCTAACTTAAAATAATGTCTTAACAAAACACGCCTGAATATAGCGTATATGTAAATTCACATTTCAATACTATAGTAAGATCCCAACACTAAAAAGGATACCAGCTAGTCAAAATAAAGACCCTTATATCAAAAATGCATATGAATATAATTAATAATTAGTATCATCTTTTCAGTTCAATCTATAATATAGTCATCAACATTAATTAATTACTTGCCACCACTTTTGAATCTAAGAATAAACTAATAAGGACTTTTTCCATGAGTAAGATATTTGATGATAACTCACAAACCATCGGCCATACTCCCCTAGTTCGATTAAAACATTTTGGGAATGGTAATATATTAGCTAAAGTCGAATCTCGTAATCCAAGTTTCAGCGTCAAATGCCGAATTGCATCAAATATGATTTGGGATGCAGAAAAACGTGGTTTACTTAACCCTGACGTCGAACTTATAGAGCCAACTAGTGGTAATACTGGTATCGCATTAGCTGCTGTTGCCGCTGCTCGTGGTTATAAATTAACCTTAACCATGCCAGAAAGCATGAGTATTGAACGCCGAAAACTTCTAAAAGCGTTAGGTGCAAACCTTGTATTAACTGAAGCTGCCAAGGGAATGAAAGGTGCGATTGAAAAAGCAGAAGAAATCGTTGCTAGTAATCCAAAACACAATATTATGCTCCAACAATTTAGCAATCCCGCCAATCCAGAAATTCACGAAAAAACCACAGGACCAGAAATTTGGCTTGATACAGATGGTAAAATCGACATTTTCGTTGCAGGAGTGGGAACTGGTGGAACCTTTACTGGTGTAACAAAATACATCAAAAAAGTTCAAGGAAAAAACATTACAGCTGTCGCAGTTGAGCCAACTACCTCACCTGTAATTACGCAAGCACTTGCTGGCGAACCTATCAAACCTGGCCCACACAAAATACAAGGTATCGGAGCTGGATTTATTCCTGGTAACTTAGATTTGAGTTTGATTGATTTGGTCGAAAAAGTATCTAACGAAGAAGCAATCGAAACAGCTCGCATTATAATGGAAAAAGAAGGTATCTTAGCAGGAATTTCATCTGGTGCTGCGGTATTTGCAGCTGATCGTTTGGCTCGATTACCAGAAAATGCGAATAAAACCATCGTGGTAATATTACCCTCTTCAGGTGAACGTTACCTTAGTACTGATTTATTTAGTGGTATTTTCACTGAGAAAGAACTTGGTTAATTATCCTATAAACGCAAAACACCGCCATTTGGCGGTGTTGGATTAAAAATCGGATAATTCAAATTAAAATAAATCAAATTAATCATCTTGAACAATACCAAAATGTCGATAAGCATGAGGTGTTGCAATTCGTCCTCTTGGTGTTCTTTGGATATAACCTTGCTGAATTAAAAATGGCTCTAACACATCTTCAATCGTTTCACGTTCCTCGCCAATTGCTGCAGCAATATTATCTAATCCTACTGGACCACCCATAAATTTTTCGATGATGGCAAGAAGTAACTTACGATCCATATAGTCAAAGCCTTCATTATCCACATCTAACATATCTAAAGCTTGAGTCGCAATACGCTCATCAATAACACCTTTGGATTTAACATCCGCATAATCTCTCACACGTCGCAATAAACGATTAGCAATACGAGGCGTTCCGCGTGAGCGTTTAGCTATTAAAAAGGCACCCTCTTTGGAAAGATCTAAACCTAAAAACTTAGCACTACGACTAACGATATACTCCAAATCCTCAACACGGTAAAACTCAAGGCGTTGCACAATCCCAAAACGATCGCGTAATGGCGATGTTAACGAACCCGCTCGAGTAGTGGCGCCAATAAGTGTAAAGGGCGGAAGATCAATTTTAATTGAACGTGCGGCTGGACCTTCACCAATCATAATATCGAGCTGATAATCTTCCATAGCAGGATATAATATTTCTTCAACGACAGGAGATAATCGATGGATTTCATCAATAAACAGCACATCATTAGGCTCGAGATTGGTTAACATTGCAGCCAGATCACCTGCTTTTTCCAACACTGGACCAGAGGTAGTGCGCAAATTAACATTCATTTCATTAGCAACAATATTAGCTAAAGTGGTTTTACCAAGACCTGGAGGACCAAAAATTAAAACATGATCAAGCGCATCACTACGTTGCTTGGCAGCCTGAATAAAGATTTTCATCTGCTCACGCACTTGAGGTTGACCAATATACTCATCCAAATATTTAGGACGAATAGCCCGATCTAACGACTCTTCTTCTTTTTGAGCCTGTGGCGCAATTAAACGATCCGCTTCAATCATCATCGTTCCCTATTTTCTTTATAATGCTGACTTTAATGCTTCACGTATTAGCATTTCACAATCCATGTCTGGCTTAATGACTTTACTAATAATACGACTTGCTTCTTGTGGTTTATAACCCAAAGCGATAAGTGCCGAAACGGCTTCACCTTCAATCTGACTTGAGGATTTTTTAAGACTTCCAGTCTCAACAGTTACGTTTACATTAGCTAACTCGTCACCAAACCGTTTAACTCGATCCTTCATTTCGACAATCAATCGTTCAGCCGTTTTTGTGCCCACGCCAGGTAATTTAACTAACGTCTTGATTTCACCTTGCTCAACTGCACTAATAAATTGCCCTGCTGACATTCCTGATAAAATTGCTAACGCTAATTTGGGACCAACACCATTCACTTTAATCAACTCACGAAACAATTCACGCTCTTGTTCATGATTAAAGCCATACAGCACTTGAGCATCTTCACGAACGGCAAAATGAGTTAACACAATCACTTCTTTACCATTATCAGGTAATTCATAAAAACAGGTCATTGGCATAAAAACTTCATAGCCAACACCACCAACTTCAATTAACACTTTGGGTGGTTGCTTTTCAATAATGATTCCACGTAAACGACCTATCACAATATATCCTTAATAAATAATGTCAATTAAACAACGTTGATCAATCAGTATTAAACGAAAACTCTCGTTCAACATCAGCCTAATTACTATGATCAAAATTGAATGTGAATTAAAAAAACAATTGTGAGTTAGTTTACCTGATAGGAGAAAATTAATAAAGACAAACTGTATAAATAAACAGTCAGTAGACAAAAATATTGCCGACAAAAGTCAGCAATATCAGAAAAATAGAGTTAAAGATTCAAATTAGAATGGCATTTTAAAACCAGGTGGTAATTGCATTCCACCAGTAACTTGAGCCATACGCTCTTTTTGAGCTTCTTCCAAACGGCGAGTAGCATCATTATAGGCTGCAGCGATAAGATCTTCTAACATCTCCTTATCATCTTCGGTTAATAAAGACGGATCGATATCAACGCGTTTACAACTATGTGCACCATTTACAGTAACTTTAACGATACCCGCGCCAGACTCTCCAGTAACCTCTAATTTAGCAATCTCTTCCTGAGCTTGCTGCATTTTTGCTTGCATTTGTTGGGCTTGTTTCATCAAATTGCCCAAACCACCTTTTCCACCTGGAAACATAATTATTCCTCATTAAAAACATTTAGTCTGTAATTATACAGGACGAATACTCGATTCATCAATCTTGGCATCAAAATATTGACAAATCGTCTCAACTTTAGGATCTTGATGTATCGTTTGTTTAGCTTGTTCAAGCTTCTGCTGATATAAATCTTCACGTAATTCTAATGGCGTTTTTATATCCTTACTATCATCAATCACAACCTCTACATTAAGTGTTTTTTGACGATAAGCTGACATCGCAGTTCGTAGCTTAATACAATTTGCCGACGACTTAGTTAAATGCTCAACAGCCGAACGCGTATGCAAAATTACACTATTATCATCGACTATTTCAGGATACGAATTAACTGCAATCTGTTTAATTAACGGTGCAATCTCCAATTTTTCAATTTCCGCACTCCAAGCATCTTTTTCGACCATCTCTTCAATCAATTTTTTTGTCATCTCTGGGGTTTTATCAACCTTAAGTGACTCCCTAACTGACTTCGCATCTATCACCGGCTCATTCTTAGACTCAAACAGTCCAGTCGATTGCCATTGATAATTTTCTGCTGTAATTTCCTCTTCGTCGTCCTCTACAACCTCATCCACCACTGCACTATTAACTTCAGTCTTAGTAGCCTGTTTAACACGGCTCGAGTTAACTAAATCGCTTGATGGTTGATTGGCACCAACCGGTTCAGACTTTTTTGAACTTTGTTCCTCCATTAACTGCATTCGCATCTCTAAAATATTTTTAGTGATAGACGAAGCATCATCTGGAAGCGATATAGAATGGGCTGGCATCGAATTATTAGCTTGATGCACAGGAGAAACATTATTATCAGCTAATGATGATTGTGAATGTGCCGTTGATTGAACTGATGACTTAGCTGCATCCTTCTTTACTGGAATCGGTGGCACAGAAGCTGATGTTGCTGATTCAACTTTTGGCGGATTAGACTTTGGGACAGGTGGGTGTCCTACAGCTGAAGGATTAGTGGTTGAAACCGGTTGAGAAATCGAATCAACATCTTTTGGCATAAAGGCTAACGCGCGTAAAAAGCTCATCTCCACGCCCATTTTCTTGTCAGGTACAAGCGCGAGTTCTTTTCGACCCATCAATAAAATTTGATAAAACAATTGCACATCATTTGGCGAAATGTATTGAGCTAAAAAACGCAATTGCTCCTCACTATCGGCATAATCACCTAAGGCTGTAGGTACTACTTGTAATAAAGCAATTTGATGCAACAAAGAAATGCTTTCAGCTAATAAATTATCCCAATCAGCTCCTTGCATTGCCGCCAGTTCAATTTGTTGCATTAACGCATTACCATCGCCTTGATAAAGTGCATTAACTAACGCAAAAGGAATAGCCTTATCTAATGTTCCAAGCATTGATGCAACTGATACGGCATCGACTTTACCATTACCTAGCGCAATAGCCTGATCGGTTAAACTTAACGCATCTCGCATACTTCCATTGGCTGCTTTGGCTAATAAATGAATAGCTTTTGGCTCACTTTCAATATGCTCTAATTGTAAAATGTGATTTAACTGATCACCAATTAAAGATGTATCAAGCACATTTAAATGCAAATGCAAACAGCGAGACAAAATAGTAATAGGTAATTTTTGAGGATCGGTTGTCGCTAACAAAAATTTAACATGTTCAGGTGGTTCTTCCAAAGTTTTTAATAATGCATTAAAACTGTTGCGAGACAACATATGCACTTCATCGATCAAGTAAACTTTAAAACGCCCTTTAGTTGGCAAGTATTGGATATTATCCAGAATTTCACGCGTATCTTCGACTTTAGTTCGTGAGGCAGCATCAATTTCTAACAAATCAACAAAACGACCTTGCTCAATCTCACGACAATTATCACAAACACCACAAGGTGTTGCAGTGATACCACTTTCACAATTCAAGCCTTTAGCTAACAAACGAGCAATCGACGTCTTTCCTACACCTCGTGTACCAGAAAACAGATAAGCATGATGCACCCGACCAAGAGAAAGGGCATTAGATAAAATTTTCAACACATGTTGTTGCCCTACTACCTCAGAAAACGACTTTGGTCGCCACTTACGTGCTAAAACTTGATAACTCATAATCACCATTACTTATTACGATTAAATTTTGCTAATCATATCATAAAGAGCCAAATTAGTCTTTAAGATGCCACTTTTCGAATTAATAATAGACCTTAATTAATTTATAAACAAATTAGATTATAAAAATGCAATTTTAAGTAAAACATATAATAATTAGCGTCATATTACAGGATTTTTTTGCTCAAAAACCCCGTTCCTCAACTTTTTTTTCAACGAATAAATTGATTTAAATTTTAACTTACAGCGTTATATATTTTTAATTACAAAGTCATTAATCTCATCCAAAAACAGATTGCCGTATTTCTCCAATTTAATTTTACCAACACCTGACACATTAATAAGTTGTGTCTTACTTTCAGGCATCGTTTGCACCATTTCAAGTAAGGTTGCATCACTAAATACAATATAAGGAGCGATATCTTCCATATCGGCAATCTCTTTGCGTAATCGTCTAAGATTATTAAATAAAATTCGCTCTTCATAAGATAGAATAGTCGTTAAATTAATTGATCGAGCATAACGATTTAAACGACTCTTCTTAACAATTTCTAATCGTGGTTTTGCTAACTTTAATTGCACCTCACCTTTCAATATTGCCCGTGCGTTTTCAGTCAATTGCAAAGTATTAAAATTGGAAATATTTTGCCGCAAATAACCTAAAAAAATTAACTGCCTTATTACACTAAGCCAATAATCAACGTTATGCTCTTTACCAATTCCATAAACTGAAAGCTTATCATGTCGATTATCTTTAATTTGTGAACGCCCCGAACCACGTAAAATATCCACTATGTATTGGGCACCATAGCGCTGTTCAACCCGATAAACACAAGACAAAACTTTTTGCGCATCAATCAACGCATCATATTGCTTAGGTGGATAAAGGCAAATATCACAGTTATTGCAAGGCTCAGTTCTATGTTCACCAAAATAATTTAACAGTACAATACGACGACACGTCATACATTGCGCAAATGACTCCATCGCCTGAATCTTATGAAGCTCCACTTGCTTCTGATCGTTATCATACTTTTCAATGATTTGCTGCTTATACCAACTTAAATCATTACTTTTAAACAATAGCATCGCTTCTGCAGGAACACCATCGCGCCCAGCACGACCTGTTTCTTGATAATAAGCCTCAATTGAACGCGGACAATCTGCATGAACAACAAACCGAACATTTGGCTTATTAATCCCCATTCCAAAAGCAACTGTTGCCACAATAATTTGTGTATTATCCTTTAAAAAACTCTCCTGAGCGCTTTGCCGTTCGCTTGTAGACAATCCAGCATGATAAGCGATAGCCGAAAACCCTCTTGCCACAAGCCTTGTTGTCATGTCCTCAACTTTAGAACGGCTAGAACAATAAATAATCCCGCTATTCCCTTTTTGCGTTTCAATAAACGACACAACTTGTTCAGTAAGATTAAACTTTTCTACCACGGTATAGCGAATATTCGGCCTATCAAAACTACGAACCACAAACAACGGATCAACTAAATTGAGCTGATTAAGAATATCCCTCTGTGTCATCTCATCGGCAGTGGCTGTAAGCGCGATAATTGGTACATCAGGAAAACGTTTTGATAACTGGTTTAATTGACGATAATCAGGTCTAAAGTCATGTCCCCATTGTGAAATACAATGCGCCTCATCGATCGCAATTAAAGAAGGAGGATGCTGATCCAGTAACGCGCCAAAAGATGATACTGTCAAGCGCTCGGGGGAAATATACAACAATTTAATTGAATGGTTTAGATACTGGTTGATAACATTTTGTTGTTCGATGCCTGATTGAGTTGCATTTAAAAATGCGGCAGGAATACCATTCACCAACAATTGATCGACCTGATCTTTCATTAACGAAATAAGTGGCGAAATGACTATAGCTGTGCCTGGTAATACGACCGCTGGAATTTGATAACAAAGCGACTTACCGCCACCGGTAGGGATAACGGCCAAAACATCACGCCCGTCAATCACTGATTCAATAATATCTTTTTGTTGATTCCTAAACGACTTATAACCAAAAATATTATGTAGAACATCTTCAATCTGCTCTTTAAACGACATAACAACCTGAACCAGTAATAACTTAACGACGCTGTGGAGTATAGCTAATTTATCACCAACAAACCACCGAGAACATGCATTTACCTATAAACAATATAAAAAACAGAATCCATATCGAACTGTTAAATGAATTAGTGAAAATAAAAAGTACAAAAATGTGACAAATATCTGAATTTTCAATATTGGTTTTGCCTATTTTATCACCAATCTAGTTCAAAAGATTAAAAAAACAGCTATTTTTAATTATTTTACTTGAAACAAAACTATTTGCCCGCTAATATTTGCGTGTTTTCTAAATATACGCCCGTAGCTCAGTTGGTTAGAGCATCACCTTGACATGGTGGGGGTCAGTGGTTCGAGTCCACCCGGGCGTACCAATTCAAAGCCTTATCTTAAAAGGTTTAGAGAGAATTTATCATAACGGCTATTTTTCTCCATTACGATCCCATGTTACCTACTAAATACTCATTAGTAACTTTATCATAACCAGTTAAAATAAACCTTATCAATCCAAGCAAAACAATCTTTTTCATACCATCTCCATTATTTTTCGTTAATGGTATGAAAATTATCATTTTCTTGTACTAACTCTGTATCTTTACCGTTTACTACTGATAAAACACCTGTTATTTTGAGCTCATTTTCTAAAATAGAATCTATTTTTCTTTCGAGAGTGATAACATTCTTATCCTTTATGTCAATTCCTTTAATATTATAAATTGATTGGTATACAGAATAAGATTCCCAATGATTTTTGAAAAGTTCAATCGGCAGACTCCTTTGACTGGGAGCAATATTTATGTTAACGATCCACTCTTAGTCATAAGTTTCATTAGTATAAAGACTCGATGAGATAAAAAAATAAAATGGTGATACATATCCTTTTCATACATTTTTCTATAAATAATTTGGCTTATTAATACGAAATTTATGAAATTTACACAATAAAAAACCACCCTAAGGTGGTTTATTAGCATATTCGATGATAATAGATGAATTAAATTTTATCTTGAATAGGTAGTCATAACATCACGTCCATTAGTATTTTTGAATGTGTATTGAACATCCACCCACTGATTACCTGATTTGCTTTTAATAAATTGTTTTATTGTTAAAGAGCATCTTGGCGCATCTTTATAGTTATTATTAAGGTTATCAAGAAAAACCAAATATTCACCACCTTCAACTGGTGTAAATACTATATTATCGTAGCTACATAAACTTGATCTGTTTTCTTCTCCTGATGTATCAGAGAGGTTTGAATACCAATAATGCCAAATTCTAGTATTAAATCTAAAAGTCTTATTTGCCGGGATATAGACATTATATGCAATTTCACTATTATTTGGAGTTGGTATGCCAAAGTTACGATCCTTGGTTTTTTCATCAAATTTTATTTTAGTTTCTGTATTATTGAGATAATTACCTTCTGTTTTACTCATTGAAAAAATACCAAAAATCATTGCAGTACTATTATTAAAATTTTTGGAATAAGCAAAGGTTACTTTTGCGACTTTATCACTAGGAAGAGGCTCAGAATAACTTTCATCTTTATACGCGGTGCAAGATGATATTATAAAAGCAGTACAAATTAACAATAATGGTAAAAATTTTTTCATCTCTATTCCTCAATAGTAAATTTTCCAAATTTGCACAATTATTGTACCATTGATAATTTGCAATAAGTATAAAAAAATGAAACCAAGCAGATAAACATGATGTAATCAAATGTCGATTATTCACCAAATCAGCTATGGATAATCAACAATTAAGCATTGATTTCCCCCAAAATACAATACTATTAAAGAGCATTTAATTTATTGATTTTTATTATGAGAAAGATTTTATTTACCTTAATTGCTTTACCTTTTTTAACCCTCGCTGATGATCAACTTGAGAAAAAAATTGACAGCTGTAAATCGCTGACAGACTCAATACAAAGACTGATAAGATATTCGAGACAAAAACTGAAAGTTCGATAGATAAAAATGCCATGGGCAAATGGTTTGTCCAAGAAGGTGTATCACCAGTTGATGATAGTAAATCTGTAACCATAAGACTAAATGCTGATCGTCCAATAAATGCGCGATATGATTTAATAACACCTCATTTATATATCAGATGTAAAGAGAATAAAACTGAGTTATATGTCGATTTTGATACATTTTTAAGTTCTAATGGTTTAACGCCTGTAACACGTATTGACTCTGAAAAAGCGGTATCGAATAGAAGATGGGATATTTCAAATGATCATAAAGCAATATTCTATCCAAGCACCCGATCAAAAAAGACAAAGGATTTTATTAAGGATTTAATCGGAAAAAATAAATTATTTATTCAAGTCACACCATACGGTGAAACAACAGTAAATACAACATTTACATTAACTGGACTTGATGAAGCAATAAAACCACTAAGGGAAACATGTGGTTGGTAATGGTTTGGAAAACTAAATTTCTCAAAATACCTTACATTACCATTAACACAAATCTCAACATTAAATGTTAAACAAAGATGAAATTGATCCGTTTCGCTTCAAGTAAAAAGATCAATTTCATAATTATGATCATAAATTTTAACTTATAAAAGATCCTTCCTAACCAACAATTGAAAGTGATATCTATTATTCTATTAAAAACTCATTCAAATAAAACAACGATCATAACCTTTTATACACTGATGACGTTATTAATTCATAGTACATTTAAATTAAATATATGAAATTTATCTTTCGACATTTGGCATATTATACAATCTGTCATTAAGCTTTGCTGATTTGATACCTTCTATGAATTAGTCCTATCACGGTATTTTTGATGTATTATCTCAAAATATTATCAAATAACTGCAAACAGTTCAGAAAAGTTATCTATTTGGAGTAAATGAAGAGGTTTTTAAGATACATTATCAATGAAAAAATCAGTTCAGATAAGGTTGTATAAAGACGTGTTATTAATTTGGTATGATTAACAAATACGACCCCAGCAGGAATCGAACCTGCAACTAGCCCTTAGGAGGGGCTCGTTATATCCATTTAACTATGAGGTCATCTCGGGCGGTTATTCTAATAAATTTATCATGATATTACTATTTAAATAATGAAAAATTTTCTATTTTGAGCAAACATGATACAATCAGAATATTCATCAATTATAATTTATAACATTATGAAAAAAAGAATAATAGGTATGATGTTCTCGGTTTTAGCACTGACAAGTTGTGCCACTTATCAAGCTGAAACCAACAGTTATAGTGATCCATTATCGGGTTTTAACAAAACCATGTTTGATGTTAACTATTATGCCCTTGATCCATATATTTTACGCCCTGCTGCTGTGGTTTGGAAAGATTATGTACCAACACCTGTGCGTAAAGGGGTTGTTAATTTTTCGTCTAACCTTTCTGAACCAGCTTCAGTGGTCAATAGCGCACTACAAGGCGAAGGTCGTGAATCTGGTAAACATTTAGCTCGGTTCTTTATCAATACCGTTTTTGGTGTTGCGGGTATATTTGATGTTGCTGGAATGGCAGATCCTCAATTACAAAAAGGTTCTAAACGTAGCTTTGGTCAAACATTAGGTCACTATGATGTACCTTATGGTCCTTATGTTGTATTACCTTTCTATGGTTCTGCGACACTTCGTCAGGAAGGTGGTGACATCGTTGACACCTTATACCCACCACTTGTTTGGTTAGATTGGGAATGGGCGTTAGTTCGTGGTGTTGTTGATGGCGTTGAAGCTCGTGCCGTGGCTATTGAGTATGAAGATCTGCTCAAAAATAGTGATGACCCTTATAACTTTATGCGTAATGCTTACTTCCAACGTAATGACTTTAATGCTTCAGGCGGTAAAGTTGATGAGAAAAAAGAGCAACAACGTCAAGAAAGTATCAACGGTATTATTGGCGATATCGACGCCCAATAGAATTTTCCCTACATTAATAAAAAACGCCGGCTTGTTCGGCGTTTTTTATTTTTCCTGCATTTCTGGTAAGTGTTGCCAAAATCGTCTTGGCATATTTTGTCGTTGTAATTTTGGATTAATTCTTTCTTTTATCGTTAGTGCATT
Organism: Gilliamella sp. B2772; assembly: GCF_026536985.1. NCBI lineage: Bacteria > Pseudomonadati > Pseudomonadota > Gammaproteobacteria > Orbales > Orbaceae > Gilliamella > Gilliamella sp. B2772. Next base: position 661,078 of record NZ_JAFNNB010000001.1, read on the forward strand.
ACAATAACGGTACCACATGGTCTGAAAAAGTTTTTCATCATCAGTTAAATAATCTTGGTTAATTTTGTTATTGACAATCAGATCATCGTTTAGCGATATTTTCTCCAATTTTTCTAAATCATAAAAATAGCCATACTGGCGTTTTTCATCATAAATTGCCCATTTTTGGTCGGCATAACGATCTTTAAAGAATCGTGTGGTTAATGGTAAGGCATTATAAATGGGACCAATAACCGCAAAATAGATCTTTTCATCACTAGTTGGATTTTTGATAGCATTAAATCGAACAAATTGTTGGATATGGTGTTTTTCTTTATTCACTTTTTTAGCGATATCATGAATGGCTAATACATCTGGATCACCAAAATCAGTTTCAATTGAATAGTTAGATTTAAATACTTTGCAAATATAACGAAAAATGATTAAATCACTTTCAGGCAGCTCTGATAACCAAGTAAATAAGATCTGATTTAGTGCAATCTTGGATAACTTTTTTTGTAGCGCCGAATATACCCTTTCATACTTGCTATTACGAAATTCAACATGGTGAGAATCAGATACCAAAAGCGGTACAACATCATCATCCGACAACAAGCATTCCGGCATTTTTTTAAGTTTAAACGCATCAAAAACCGCGCATAACAATCCTTCGAAAGATTTGTCATAATAAAAAGCTAGCATAACTTACCATCCCATCACAAGCTGCTGAGGAATAGGATCTTTTTTAGCTTCAAGTAATGGCGGATCTTGCAGGTTCAGTCGAATATATTCAGCAGATGACTCGAGCAATTTATAGGTACTCATTTCATGGCAAACAATAAAAAATTGCGCACGTTTAAGCACAACGCCTATGCGTTTTAACGCTTCAATATTAAGTTTTCGATGTCGCCTTGCCATCACTATTAATTTAGCTGATTTAACACCAATGCCAGGAACTCGCAAAATTTTTCGATAACTATCACGATTGATATCTACCGGAAAAAACTGCGGATTACGAATTGCCCAAGATAACTTTGGATCGACAGTTAAATCAAGATCAGGATGTTCATCATTAACAATCTCATCAACGCTAAAATCATAAAAACGAAGTAACCAATCAGCTTGGTACAAACGATTTTCGCGAACTCGTGGAACTTCTTGCAACACCGGCAATCGCTTGTCATAACTATTGACCGGAATAAACCCCGAATAGTAAACCCGCTTCATGCTTGGGCGTTTATAAAGTTTGGCGGTGAGTTGTAATATTTGATTATCGGTTTCATCTGTCGCCCCAATAATAACCTGTGTGCTCTGTCCTGCTGGTACGAATTTTGGAGTTGACTTAATTTTTTTGCGATCTTCAATATTTTCCATCAAATTTTGTTGGATATGACGCATTGGTTGATAGATCGTTTGATGATCTTTATCCGGTGCAAGTAATTTTAAATTACGTTCAGTAGGAATCTCTAGATTGACACTCATTCTATCTACTAATAAACCGGCTTCTTTGATAAGCTCATTACTAGCGCCAGGAATAGCTTTCATATGGATATAACCATTAAAATTGTATTCTTGACGTAGAATTTTGACTACCCGAATCATTTTTTCCATTGTGTGATCAGCACTACGCATAATGCCAGAGCTTAAAAAAAGTCCTTCGATATAATTGCGACGGTAAAATTCAATGGTTAAATCGGCTAACTCTTTTGGAGTAAATCCAGCTCGTGGGATATCATTACTTTGGCGATTAATACAGTAAGCACAATCAAACATGCAGTAATTGGTTAGCATAATCTTTAATAACGAGACACATCGACCATCGGCGGTAAAAGAATGACAGATACCACAACGAGAGGCACTACCAATTCCTTTATTTTTATTATTGCGTGAGGTACCGCTTGATGCGCACGAAATATCATATTTTGCTGATTCTGCCAATATCTCAAGCTTTGACATCATTTTGTCTTGAATCATAATTGCCACCAATAACTGTATATATTTACAGCATTATAGCTATTTTACTTGCATCTGCAAGTAAATTATCAGATCAAAAATAGGAAATATTTGCTCAATAAAACTGCATATAAACTCTACTTTATTAAGAGACTATAAATAAAATGTAAAAAGCGGGAGTATTATTGATTACTTATTCCACTAACCCTATCTTATTTAAAAATTGTGAAATAAAATCAATCATAGGGTATTGTTCAGCTTACAAGTGTACGCTATAATCACACCAATTTTTCATACGAAGCTGGTTAACTTAGGAGTAAAGCATTAGATGAAACGTGTAGTAATCACAGGATTAGGTATTCTTTCAAGTATTGGGAATAATACCAAAGAAGTTTTAGAATCATTGAAAGTGGGCCGAAGTGGTATTACTTTCTCTCAAGAAATGAAAGATAGCGGAATGCGCAGTCATGTATGTGGTAATGTAAAATTAGATACAACTGGGCTTATTGATCGCAAAGTTGTCCGTTTTATGAACGATGCATCTATTTATGGTTATCTGGCTCTACAGCAAGCAATCGAAGATGCAAAATTAACCCCAGAACAAGTATCTAATCCTCGTACAGGTCTAATCGCTGGTTATGGTGGCTCAACCAAAACTCAATATAATGTCGTTGCCGGCATGAAAGAAAAAGGTTTAAGAGGTGTTGGTCCTTACGCAGTAACTAAATCAATGTCATCTGCAATATCTGCATGTTTAGCCACACCATTTAAAATTAAAGGTGTTAGCTACTCAATGACATCTGCTTGTGCAACATCAGTTCACTGTATTGGCCACGCAGCAGAACTTATCCAACTTGGCAAACAAGACATTGTATTTGCTGGTGGTGGAGAAGAACTTTGCTGGGAAATGTCATGTGAATTTGACGCAATGGGCGCATTATCAACCAAATACAACGACGCCCCAGAAAAAGCATCACGCGCTTATGATAAAAACCGTGACGGTTTCGTTATCGCTGGCGGTGCTGGAATGGTCGTTGTTGAAGAACTTGAACACGCCCTTGCACGTGGTGCACATATCTATGGTGAACTAGTTGGTTACGGTGCAACATCTGATGGTTATGACATGGTTGCACCATCTGGTGAAGGTGCTATGCGTTGTATGCAACTCGCTATTCAAGATCTTGACGCACCAGTTGATTATATCAACACTCACGGAACTTCAACACCAGTTGGTGACGTTAAAGAATTATGGGCAATCAAACAAGTATTTGGAGATAACATTCCAGCTATCTCTTCGACTAAATCAATGACAGGTCACTCATTGAGTGCAACCGGTGCTCAAGAATTAATCTATTCATTACTTATGCTTGAACATGGCTTTATCACACCAAGTATCAACATCGACGAACTCGCTGATGAAGCAGTTGGAATGAACATTATTACCGAGCCAACTGAACGTGAATTAACAACAGTAATGTCAAATAGCTTTGGTTTTGGTGGCACTAACGCTTCAATTGTCATGAAAAAATATAAAGCTTAAGTCTGATAGTTAATGTTTAATAAAAAACCGCACTCATTAGTGCGGTTTTTTTATAGCTTAATCAATTAAGTAGATCAATTATAATACTTTACTTAAAAATAGCTGTGTTCTTTCATTTTGAGGATTATTAAAAATTTGCTCAGGTGAACCTTGTTCTTGAATGATGCCCTGATCGATAAAAATAACACGAGTTGACATCTCTCTAGCAAAACCCATCTCATGCGTGACAACCACCATGGTCATCCCCTCTTGAGCAAGTGCCTTCATCACCGCTAAAACTTCACCGACTAACTCAGGATCTAACGCCGAAGTAGGTTCATCAAAAAGCATAACTTTCGGGTCCATCATCAATGATCTAGCAATCGCGACACGTTGTTGTTGACCACCGGATAATTGATTTGGATAAGCATCAATCTTATCAATCAAACCAACCTTAACTAATAAACCTTCAGCCTTATTAATTGCATCATTTTTTGGCATCTTCTTGACATCCATTGGTGCCAAAATTAAATTTTCCAATACCGTCATATGTGGAAAAAGATTAAAACGCTGAAAAACCATGCCAACTGATTCACGGAGTTGATTGATATTGGTTTTAGCATCTGGCAATTTAAACCCATTAACTTCAATCTCGCCTGAAGTAATATCTTCTAATCCATTAATGCAACGTAAAAAGGTGCTTTTACCTGAGCCCGAAGGGCCAATAATAGAAATCACCTCTTTTTCCTGAATATCACAAGAAATACCTCGTAGCACATGAATATCGCCAAATTGTTTTTGTAGATTTTTAATGTGAATCACTTTTGCCTAACCTTTTTTCTAAATATTTTACTAATAATGAAAGCAAGAATGTCATTACCCAATACACAATAGAAATCACAATATAAGGTTCAGTATAAGACCCATATGCAGCTCCAGATGTTCTTGCAGCAAAAGCTAAATCTGCCAGACCGATCGCTGCACCGAGTGACGAATCTTTCAAAATAGCTATTGCATTATTACCCAAAGGTGGAAGCATACGTTTAAAAGCCTGTGGTAAAATTACTTTACGCATGGTACTACCATAGCTCATTCCAAGTGACCTTGCAGCTTCCATTTGTCCTTTATCGATTGATTCAATACCTGCTCTAAAGATTTCGGAAATATAGGCACCGGCATTTAACGTAATTGCCGTAACACAGGAAATAAACGCCCCATACTCAGTACGCCAATAACGAGCGGTGGACATTGAAATAAGATTATCGGAAACCAATAATCCATCACGAGGGTTTAGAAAATATGGCATTAACACATAATGCACTACCATGATTTGAACAAATAGTGGTGTACCACGAAAAGCACTAACATAAATTTTAACAGGCCATTGTACACCATAGTGAAGCACCCATTTCCAAAAACCAAATTTAGCTGATGCGGTTCGCCCAATACCTAACGTCAATCCCCATAATGTCCCTAAAATGACACAAATAATAGTACATTGAACGGTTAATTTTGCCCCCTCGATGAAGAGGGGCGTATATTCTTCAATAATTTGCCAATTAAATGCCATGACTATTCCACTTTACTCTTTAGAATCTAATGGTAAAGATGGAACATTATTATCGAACCATTTTTTATAAATTGAAGCATAAGTACCGTCTGCAACAATTTTGTTCAGGCCTTCATTGATGCTATTGCGTAATTCAGTATTACCTTTAGCAACCGCAATACCAAAATATTGCGATTCAAAACTATTATCATAAACTAAATTGAAATCTTTACCGGGATGCATTTTAATATAAAACTTAACCACACCAACATCAGCAACAGCTGCACTTATGCCTTCTTCATAAAGCTCTTGTAGCAATAATGGCGTATTATCAAAACGTTTGATTGCAGTGCTATTTTTACCGAGTACTTTAGAAACAACCACATCAGCCGTACTACCATTAACCACTCCAACAGTATGATTGCTTAAATCAGCAATTGACTTAATTTCAGTTGTTTTTTGAGAAACAATAACTTGTTCAGCAGGAAAATACGGTAATGAAAAATCAACAGAGTTTTTACGCTTTTCAGTTATAGTAATACCTGAAATGATAATATCTCGCTCACCATTATCTAAAGTAGCAAAAATGCCTTCCCATGGCGTATTAATTAATTTGATTTTAAAATTTTGAGCTTCAGCAATCGCTTTAATAAGATCAATATCAAAGCCTTCTAACTGCTTATCGCTATTTTCATATTCAAAAGGACGATATGTTCCCCCTGCTCCAACCACATAAGTCTGCTCACTGGCAAAACTAAATGAAGATGTGAATAATAAAAGAGAAGACAAAATTACAGAAAAAAAAGAATTACGCATACAGATTCCTATCTATAAATAAATATTCGAAACATAATAACTTTTAAGCAAAATATTTCAACAGAATATTTAACTTAATTGGTGATTAATTAATGCTTTTATAGAGGCTAAAAACCCCGCTCCTCAACTTTTTTTGCATTTAAAAAATACACTGATTAATAATTAAATTACTCTTAGAATAAACCATTCATCAAAGAAAAAAATACTCAAACCAAGTTTGAGTATTTTCTCAACATTTCTCATCATGTTGATTAACTAAATATTCATCTTTTTAATGAAAAAGGTCAATACCGCTGAGCTTATTAACGCGATCACCATAAATAAGAAGGCGTGGTTGTAGCCTCCGTTGGCGTTGTCGATAAGAAAGCCGATGATGAATGGTGATAATACGCCTGCAACTTGTCCACCAAAGTTGACGATACTTGAGGCTTTGCCCATGATTACCGGCGGGATCATATGCATTAGCATTCCCCAAAAGATAGCAAATGCGATAAACATAAAGAGTGCTGATACGCATTGGAAGACTATAGCAGCCTCAAGATTATCGACTTGGAACATTAAGAAAAGAAATATCCCAGAGATAAAAGCGGTTAAACCATATACATATTTTAATTTTTGTTCGAACTTATCAGCAAAATAACCACCAACTAAAGTTCCTAACGCACCAAATAAGAATGGGATTGCAGCTAAGATACCGGTTTTGGAGAGCGATAATCCTCTTGCCTCAAGTAAATAACTTGGTAACCATGTGGTGAACCCCCAGAATGTGATATCAAATAAGAACCAAATTAGCGATAACTTCCAGAGTATTGGCATTTTCAATACATCTATTAACGAAGACGAGCTCTCTTCGACTGAGACATTATCGTTGATTATTTCTAATTCTTGCAGTTCATCAGCACCAATCAGACTATTTTCAGATGGATTATTGCGAATAAACTTATAGATAAAAAAGCCTAATATAAAACCAGGAATACTTAAGATGATAAATACATCGCGCCAACCTAACCATTCAATAATGGCAACTGCCACGATTACAGATATTGCTGGTCCTAATGTGTTGACGGAAGATTGAATTGCTGTTGCTCGTCCTCGTTCTTTGGCAGGAAAATAAGTAGCGATAGTTTTCCAAGACGAAGCAGGGAAACAACCTTCACCGGCACCAAACATAAAGCGAGTCAGTAACATTAATGGCAATACATAAATTAGACCGGTAAAAAGCGTAAACATCGACCACCAAATAATGGCAAAAGCCATCACTTTACGCGGACCAAATTTATCTGATAAATAACCACCGGGAATTTGGAACAGTGCATAACCAATAAAAAATGCACTAATAATTGAACCTTGTACAGTTTTATCGATACCAAGATCATGGCCAATAAACGGCAATGATACATTCATTACCATACGATCAAGAAACGAAAGTAACCAACCTGACCATAATAGTAATAAAATGGTATAACGCCCTTTCCATTTTTTTTGATTATACCCAGAGGTAGGAATTTTAGTATTCAATTTATTCATAAAATTTCCTTAAATAATATCATCCCAATTAACTTAAAGTTAACATTTTTGCTACTATTTTAAATTTACTCTATTTTTAGAGTAATTTGTTGACAATGTGACCAACAAATTACTTCGTTCTAAATTAAAAGCTCAAAAATCCAATGGGTATAATTCCGCTCACTTCAGTGAACTTTTATTATTATTTTATTATTAGCTGTTATAAACGTTCCAGGCAGCTTGTAAACCAGCCCCTTGTACTGTTTTAAAACCAACTCGATTTAACACAGCTTCAAACGCGGTTAATGTTTGCATGACACAAGATTTTCTAGCATTATAGCCCATAGTACCAATACGCCATACATTACCTTTAAGCGGACCGAATGAAGCACCGATTTCAATACCAAAATCATTTAACATTAAATTACGAACTTCAAGGTCATTAATATGTTCCGGACGAACTACACCAACGACATTATTCATTTTATGATCGAGATCGCCAAACAACTCAAGTCCCATAGCTTGTAAACCAGCAACCATTGCAGCCCCATTAACGCGATGACGCTCAATCACGTTATCTAAACCTTCTTGTAACACAATTCGAGCACATTCGCGTGCAGCATAAAGCATTGAAGTCGCTTCAGTGTGGTGGTTGATACGTTCAGAACTCCAGTAACGGATAATCATATCGATATCAAAATAGTTAGAATAGATCATCTCATCTCGACCACCCGCATCATTTTCAGCACGAATACCCAGTTCAACACATTTACGAGCTTGAATAATTTCGACCATTTTTGGACTTAAAGTAAGAGGAGCAACACCTGGAGGTCCACTTAAACATTTTTGTAAACTTACTGAAACACCATCAAGTTGCCATTTATCAACTTCAAGTGGGTTACCCACAATCGAAGCAGTTGCATCGACATAAGACAACACACCATGACGACGACAAATTTCACCAATTTTATCCAATGGTTGCAATAATGTGGTTGAAGTGTCACCTTGCACGCAAAGTAATAGTTTGGGTTTGACTTTTTTGATAGCATCTTCAATAACATTAGGATCAAAAACTTCGCCCCATGGCACTTCAATAGTATGCACATCAGCACGACAACGGTGGGCAATTTCACAAAGCAATAAACCAAAACGACCAAATACGGGTACTAACACCTTGTCACCCGGTTTAATTGTTGACACAAGAACGGCTTCAATACCGGCTCTTGCAGTACCATCAATAACAAAAGTTTGTTCATTTTTGGTTTTAAAAATATCTCGATAAAGTGACATAGTCTGATTCATATAATCAGTCATCACTGGGTCAAACTGACCAATTAAAGGTGCAGCCATCGCTCTAGTGACACGAGGATCAGCATTGATTGGACCTGGTCCCATTAATAGTCGCGTAGGCGGATTAATTTGGTCATACTTATTTAGGTCTAACATTATTTTTTCCTTTATTAATATCGAGTTAATTGTTTGAAGATTACACTAACTCATCTTCTCTTATCTATATTTTTCAAAAAATTATTAGCAATGGGATGATGAAACTTAAACAGATTAACAATTTCATTCATCACTTTGCCCATATGCGATTTTTTCCATGCTAATGACAATGGCGATGGCTTACGTTCATTAACCACTTTACAGGCAATCAATTCACCTGAATCCAAATAAGATTGGCAGATTGATTTGGGTAAAAAACCAATACCTAATCCTCTTAAATGGCAAGCCAACTTAGTGGTAATATTTGGCACAATAATCTCAGATTGACTTGGTAATAACCAAGCCACTCGTTTATTCATATGCACAGAGGTATCTTCAACATTAATTGCCGGATACTTACGTAAAGTATCATTAGATAACGCCCCATCAATTTGGGTGATCGGATGATTTTTGGCTGCCACAAACACCCAACTTACTTCACCAAGAGGTAATATATTGATCATCGTATCAAGCGATTCAGTGCCTGTTGCGCCAATCGCTAAATGGCACTCACCATGCAATAACGAATCCCACACTCCCATATAAACTTGTCGATTTATATTGAAAGTAGTAAAAGGGAATTTCTCTTTTAAAAACGTCAACAAATCGGCTATCGCCTCAACATCATAGAGCAGATTATTGATGGTAATATTAATTTTTCGCTCAACACCATCACGAATCTGTTGTAACTCATCAGGCATGGTTGATAACCAAAGCAACCATTGGCTACATTGCTCATAAAGATGTTGCCCTGCCAGCGTTAGTGTCACAGTCCGTGTGGTTCGTTCAAAAAGTTGAGTATTAAGATCAGCTTCCAATGATTTAATACGATAACTAATTGCTGCTGGTGTTTTGTAAAGTAGCTTAGCCGCTTTTGAAAAGCTATTGCTCTCAACTACTTTAATAAAGGTCCGCATGGTTTCTGTATCTAGCACGATTTAATCCCTTAAAACAAAACGATCAATACCTAACCATATACCAAGTAAGAGATCGGATCCAGAGGTGTGACCATAATTCGATAAATTTTTTATTGATGAATGGTGATATTTATGTTGTGCAAATGAATTAATCACTTGTAGCACCAACAACGAAAATTTACCTTGCAGTGCATAAGTCAAAAAACTAGCACTAACAGTTGTGGTTAACAAATGTAATGACAAACGTTCAAAGGCGAATTTAAGCTGTCGAATTTGATTGTCAAAACGGCAATCGCTTGAGATAACCGCCAACATCCCCACGATAATATCATCAAAACTTGGCGTTAAACCCGGTCCTAAGCCAATAAACGGCGTAATATCATCTGCTTTACCATTCATCAAATTAGTCATGGTATTACATAATAATTCGAGTTGATATTGACCCGATAAATTGTCGCTTAATTTACCAAATAAGCCGGTAGGATTTTCTATCTCTTTCAATAGATTAGCAATTTGTGATTTATTAACTAATGAATGTTTTTTTACATTTAATTGACAAACATGCGTATCAAGTGAAATTAAAAAAATCCCAACTTGCAAATCACCCGTTGCCGATTGATAAATAGATAAATCACTAACTAACGACAAAACATAATCAAAATCAGACGATTTAAGTACAATGCCCATGGGCGACAAACCGCTGTTATAACGATGTATAGTAATTAATTGCTGATCATCATTGATTAAATTAATCGTTTGCTGATGAGTACTAAAGAGCGACAACTCACCCGCTTTTATTGGAACATCCGCACTAACTAAAAGTGGTTTGATAATATGAGATGCTTGCGACAAACCACGCTCTTGCAAATAATCAAAAGCGGGGATAGTAAGTCGCTGATTATTTAGCGACTTATTTAAGCATTCATCATCTACATACATCAAACTCATAGCCTATATTTCTAATTTTTTTGCTAATGCCTCGAGTGCTTTTTCAAAACAAGCTAACGGTGCTCTAACTGTACCTGCACCAATTTGGCCCACTCCTGCTTGTTTATGGGCAATACCAGTATTAATTAATGGCGTGATCCCGGTTTCGACAACTAAACGAAGATCTAAGCCTAAACAGCATCCTTGGAAATTCCATGTAGGAATTTGGAATAACATATTATGTTCTAAATAGATTTCACTCATCTCTTCAGATACTTCATATGCAACATCTGTGCCACCGGCACCAACAAAGCGAGTTACCCCTGGTGCTGCAACCATAGCTGCCCCACCTATACCAAAGGTTTCAGTAATAGCACTATCACCTATATCTGGGTTTGCATCTTTTTGTGAATAACCAGTAAAGAATAGGCCTTGTGGAGTATTAACTGGCGCGGTAAACCACTGATCGCCAAGACCACTGACTTTAATACCAAATTCTTTACCATTACGCGTCATTGCTGTAACAATAGATCCCTCTTTAATTTGCGCTGCGCTATCCATAATTGATTTACAAAATGCCATAGCAACATTTAAGAAGAACTGATCTGTCACGCTTAAAAAGCTAAAGATTTTCTCCATTTCCGCTTTACTACGATCAAGTAAAATTAATTTTGGTGAAAGCGTTCTTAATAATAATGCTGAAGCAGCAATATTACGTTGATGGAATTCATCACCCATTGTAATAGCTTGTGCCATCAAAGCGGTTAAATCGATACCATTATCAAACAGTTTTAATGCATCATTCAAGGCTGGCCCTAACGACTCTTTCATCCAACGATGACGGTCTAAAACCTCCTGACCATAAGCACCAAAACGCATCACTTTACCAATACCTTCATTTAAATTGCAGTAAGCACGATTACCATGGGTAATGTTTTCAACCACAATCATTGGCATATTGGCTGACGTAATTCCTCCCATTGGACCAACTGCATTAACAGAATGGCAAGGGATAAATTCAACTTGGCCTGACTCTAACAAATGCAAAGCTTGCTTCTCATCTTGAGCCCAGCCTTCAAACAAGCAAGCACCAATACAAGCACCTTGCATTGGCCCAGTCATATCATGCCAAACAATTGGTGGTCCAGCGTGAAGTAATTTTTTACCTTGCGCCAAGGTTGGTACAGCTTCTTTAGCGGATATAACGCCTACCCAATGAGGTCTAGCAGCTTTAATTCGTTCAATAATTTTTTGGTTTGCTTCATTTATTGCAGTACGTAACATATCAAAACCTCTTAATTTAATTTTTGCAAAATAGCCGCTAATTTTTTATTACCGCCGGCTATTGGCGCCCATTGATAATGCACAACAGGAATATTCGATGATTGAAGATCTTCAGCAAAACTTCTTAAACCAGCATTAATCACACTAATATGGCTTAATAAAGGATATGGTTTAATGAAATTATTTGATTTAACCGGTGTAATCAGTTTTTTAGCTAACAAAATAGCTTCCGGTAAATTATTCATTACAACAATATTCGCTGATTCTAACGCTTCAATTTGCTTACTACGACATTGCGGATCTTGCTCTGAACCAGTCACGGTTGCGATAGCTATCAATGGATGATTATCACCTCGTTTAGCACAGGCTTTTTGATAACCTGAAATAACTGACTCTGCCGGATTGGCATTTGCGCCATAGCCAATAACTAAATCAACAAGTAATACACCTACGTCGTGATTTTCACCAAGCTGAGCGATTTTATCTTCGCGAATAGAAGGATCAATCATCGGATGAGGTTTACCTACAGTGTAAAAATCATCACCTAAATCAATAATTTTATGACCCTGTTGATCTAACATAATTCCTTTATCATGATGATGACTGGTAGTGAGATTTAGTTCCTGAGCAAGCAACATCGCCGCTTCTGAAGCTAAGGTACCGCCAGTATATAACCCTGTAATCGTTTTATTGGCTAAATTAGGCAACTTATTCGCTGTCGCTTCAACTGGACTTAATAAACAGGCTAATCGAGCTGCTTCATCTAATGTTCGTGCAAAATAGATATTATCGTCTTGAGGTTTATCGATTTTCGAGCCCAAAAATAAAGCCACCACCGGTTTAGGGATTAACTTCATGGCTGAAATCACTTTTTCCCGCACACTGTCTGCTGGCGGTTTAGAAATAAAGGTAATCACTTGTGTATCAGCATCGGCAGCGAGCATATTTAAGGCAGTAAGAGCACTAATCCCCCCGACTTCAAGCGACAAATCACGCCCACCCAAACCGATAGCTTGCGTAATACCTTGATTCAATAGAGCGATTTGTGAAACCACTTCTTGAATACCCGTACCAGACGCCCCAATTACCCCAATATTCCCTTTAGGAATAACATTAGAAAACGCTAAGGGTGCACCCGCGATAAAGGCCGTCCCACAATCGGGGCCCATCACAATTAAATCTTTTTTAGACGCTTTAGTTTTTAAACGGATTTCATCTTCGATTGATACATTATCAGAAAAAATCATCACATTCTTATTATCATCTAAAGCTTGATCAGCTAACTCAGCGGCGTACTCCCCAGCAATCGAAATTAACACTAAATTAGCATCAGGTAATTTTTTCGTTGCGCTGGCTAAACGCCTTGCTTTAAGTAGTTTTGCACCACCTTGCTGAGCTTGAGCGATATTTTTTAGTGCATCCTCAAGTTGTTGACTAATCAACTCGACAACATCATTAGAGTCATCTTTGGTTTTAATCGCAACACAAATATCATTTGGCGTTGCATCATTAAAACTATCACTCCAAAAACCTGTTGCGGTTAATAAAGATTTATTGGCAGGAGTACCCATCATGACAGATACTTCATCAACCTCATCAAGATTACTCAGTTTTTTTGATATCAACATCAAACTAACAGAATCTTGAAAGCTTCCCTTTTTTATAAAAGATTGAATCATGAGAATAGGCCCCTCAAATAGGATAAATACTGTTAACTTTGAACCTCATTAAGCTCATTAAAAAAATCTAATAGTTAGATTATATTTATATATTACGGAAAAAATAAACAATAAGCAGGTTATACATCACAAAACATTAACGATATCAAAAATATAATATTATTTAAAATCAGTATCATAAAAGATTGTTAAAAAATTTTTTATAATAATAACTACTTAATTTAATTAAATTTCACAAATATAAAAAAGCTAGTTTGATCACATTATTATTTGATATTAATAGTATGGTAAACAAAAAAAACATTTAAAATGATCCGTAGTATCGACACGATATGTGCGGTTAACATTAAAAGCAAAATGTTAACGATGATGGAGTTTTAAATAGCAGGTAAATATTTATGAATATTTTATATGATGATGTTGCTAATGCAGTTAAATGGATATCGAGCTTTGGTGGTTTAGAACAAGGCGGAACAACTCGATTACTTTATACTGAACAATGGCTTACTGCCCAAAATGCAATTAAAGAAAAACTCTCACAAATTGGCATGAATACCTATTTTGATGATATTGGTAACTTATATGGTCGATTTGAAGGCAGTAAATATAAAGAACAAGTCATCATGTCTGGCTCGCATGTTGATACCGTTGTTAATGGTGGAAAACTTGACGGCCAGCTTGGCATCATTGCAGCTATGCTTGCCATGAAATACCTAAAAGAGAACTACGGCCAACCATTACGCACCTTAGAACTTATCTCCATGGCAGAAGAAGAAGGCAGTCGCTTTCCTTATGTCTTTTGGGGAAGCAAAAACGTATTTGCCATCGCCAACAATGATGATGTTGCCGATATCGAAGACAACAATGGCATTAAATTTGTCGATGCAATGAACAACTGCGGATTTAAATTTAACACCCAAAAAGCACGCACCGATATCAAAGCCTTTTTAGAGCTACATATTGAACAAGGAGGCGTACTTGAGCGGGAAGAAAAAAGCATAGGGATTGTAACCAGCATCGTTGGACAACGTCGTTACAACATCCGCTTAATGGGTGAAGCAAATCATGCGGGCACCACACCAATGAGTTACCGTAAAGATGCAATCTACGCTTTTAGCCGAATTTGCAACGAATCCATTAACAAAGCAATTAAAGTGGGTGATCCATTAGTATTAACCTTTGGTCATGTTGAACCCAAACCCAATGTGGTTAATGTCGTTCCGGGGGAAGTGATGTTCACAATAGATTGTCGTCACACTAACCAAGAAGAACTCAAAAGCTTTACCGAAGAGATTGAAGCTGACATGATCCGCATCGCCAAAGAACTGGGCCTTGAGATCGAAATAAATCGTTGGATGGATGAAGCCCCAATTCCAATGGATGACAAACTTATAAAAATGCTCGAAAACATCTGCAACCAAGAAAAACTAAGTTATCGCGTAATGCATAGTGGTGCTGGTCACGACTCACAAATTTTTGCACCACGAGTACCGACCGCCATGTTATTTGTACCAAGCATCAAAGGCATCAGCCACAACCCTGCTGAAGATACCAAAACTGAAGACTTAGTTGAAGGAATAAAAGCATTAACTTATGCCCTTTACCAATTGGCTTATCAAGAATAATAAGGAATTAAAATGACAGAAAAAAAAGGTGGCATACAGTACTGGCATAAAATCGTCGCTTTATTATTCCTCGGTTGGTTAGTGATGTGGATTTATCGCCCCGTATTAGCAGCGATTTTTCCTGAAATTCAACAAACTGTAGGACCACAATCAAATACTGAGCTGGGCTTAATTGCTAGCTGTTACTTTTTTTCCTACACCTTAATGCAAATTCCAGCTGGGATCTTAGTTGACAAATATGGTAAAAAAGCCGTGGTGATTCCTGGCTTCATACTCTTTACTATTGCCGCTATCATGATTGGTAATGCACACTCAATGATGATGATCTATATTGGTAGCTTACTGGCAGGTCTTGGTTGTGGCTCTTACTATGGTTCGGCTTGGTCACTATCAGCCGAAAATATTCCAGCTGAAAATCGTAGCTTCGCCTCTGCCATTATCAATACTGGCGCGGCGTTAGGTATGGGTATTTGCTTATTATCCACCAGCTTCTTAGTTAAAGCGTTGGATATGCCATGGCAATATATGCTCTATATTATTGCGGCTCTAACACTCTGCTTAATTGCTGGATTTGCAATTATCATTAAAGAGCCATCGATTAAAAGCGTCATCACTCAAAAACAGAAAACGGAAACGGCGCCGAAAGAAAAACATAACTTTTTTAGTAGCCCAATGGTTGCTTGTTACATTATGTACTTTGCAACATGCTATGGCTATTACATGGTGGTAAGCTGGTTACCCAACTTTCTTGAAACTGAACGAGGCTTTACTGGCGGAAGCATTGGCTCTGCATCATCTTTAGTCGCATTCGCCGCTATTCCTGGCGCACTTGTCATCAGTAAAATCTCGGATAAATTTCGTGCTAAACGACTATTTTTTATTATCGTATTAGAACTGCTTTCAGCCGGAACACTATTTATGGCAGTCCAATCATCCACCATCACCTTATTACTGATGGGATTAATCCTCTATGGATTATTTGGCAAGTTTGTTGTTGAACCGATTCTAATATCTCACGTGGCTGACATTGCCCCAAAAAGCAGTTACGGAACAGCATTTGGTGTATTTAACTTCTTTGGCATGAGTTCATCAGTAATAGCACCACCATTAACTGGATTATTAGCGGATATAACAGGGACCAAAATTACGGGGTTCTATGTAGCTATTGCAATCTTAGTTATTGCAACAGCATTATTCTTTTTAATTAATTTGCGTAAACACATAACCAACTGATTCACGCAAAAGCATCGACTATTTATCGATATTTGATAAATAGTCGAAAAAAGTAGTACTCACGGCAAACCTTGCCTAAATCTAAAGCATATGTTCCAAGGAGATCATTATGGGATATATCAATAACAACATCGGCTACCCAAAAGACCTATTAGCGTCCCGCGCGATAATCAAACGTCATAATTTTGCCTTAATACCGCCTGATGGCTTAGTTAAAAATATCATTCCCGGTTTTGAAAATTGTGACATCACCATCTTAGCCACACCTAAACTAGGAGCATCCTTTGTCGATTACCTTGTCACCATGCACCAAGGCGGTCAAAACTTACAAGGATTTGGGGATGATGATATTGAAGTATTTGCCTATGTGATAGAAGGTGACGTCAATGCAAAAGCCAATGACCAATCACACCGTTTACAAACTGGTGGCTACATCTACTGCCCCGCTGGGGTTAAACTCTATTTACAAAATATGACTGCTTCATCACGTTTATTTCTGTACAAACGTCGCTACAACCCTATTTCAGGTTATCAAACACGTGTGATTGCCAATCATATTCAACAACTAGAACGCATGAATTATGAAAATATGGATAACGTATTTATTCAAGACCTTCTCCCCAAAGAACTCGGTTTTGATATGAACTTCCATATTCTTACCTTCCTACCGGGTGCAAGTCATGGCTATATCGAAACCCATGTACAAGAACACGGCGCCTACTTACTTAGTGGTGAAGGTATGTACCTACTTGATAACCAGTGGATACCGGTTAAAAAAGACGACTACATCTTTATGGGAGCCTATGCGCTACAAGCGTGTTACGCTGTTGGCCAACAACCACTGAGTTATATCTACTCAAAAGATTGTCATCGGGATGTGGACATCTAAACAAAAATAAAGGACACCGTATGGAACTAATAGTTATTGCATTAGGTGGTAATGCGATTTCAAAACGAAATGAATTACTCTCTATTGACAACCAATACCAAAACATCAACAGCACGACCCAATTTATTGCCAAATTAGCCAATAAATATCGACTTGTTATTGTTCACGGCAATGGACCACAAGTTGGATTACTTGCTCTACAAAATGCCAGCTACCCAAGCGTACCCGCCTACCCGCTCGATGTCCTTGTTGCTCAAACACAAGGCATGTTAGGGTATATGATACAGCGAAGCTTACAGCAATATGTCAACCAAGTTACCTGCGTATTAACACAAGTCGAAGTTGACAGCAACGACCCATCATTCAAAGATCCAACCAAATTTATAGGTCCGGTATATCAACCTGAAGAACAACAAAAACTACAAGCCCAATATGGTTGGCAATTTAAACAAGATGGCAAATACCTAAGACGCGTTGTTGCATCCCCAAAACCGAAAAAAATTATCGAACTTAATACCATCAAAGAGCTAATTAACCAAGATACCATCGTCATCTGCAATGGTGGGGGTGGAATTCCCGTAATAAAAGACAAATCGGGTTATAAAGGTATCGAGGCGGTTATCGACAAAGATCATAGCGCCGCCCAACTGGCAATCGAACTAAAGGCTGACCACTTAATGATATTAACCGATACTGACGCCGTATATGAAAACTGGGGCACACCTGAGCAAACCGCTCTAGGCAAGGTTGATACCAAACGAATACAACCAATGGCAATCGATGATGGTGCTATGGGACCAAAAATCAAATCCGTTATTGAATTTGTCGAACAAACTGGCAATACCGCCTATATTGGCAACTTAACAGATATCGAATCGCTATTAGCACAAACAAAAGGCACTATCATCACCAAATAGCGATCATGGATAGGAGTGATAAAATGAGACTAGACAGACAAACACTACACAACTTAATTGCCAAAAAACTACATAAAGCTGGATTAACTCAAGAGCACGCCGATATTGCTGCCGATACGCTTGCATTTGCCGATGCACGAGGCATCCACTCGCATGGCGCCGTACGAGTTGAATATTATGCTGAACGCATTGCAAAAGGAGGCATGACTCACTCCCCCAATGTCACCTATAAAGAAACCGGTCCATCATCAGCAATATTAGATTTTGATAACGGATGCGGATTAGTTGCCGCTAAAGTTGGTATGGACAAAGCCATAGAAATGGCGAAGAAAAATGGCGTTGCTGTAGTCGGAATTCGTCGAATGTCACATAGTGGCTCGCTTTGTTACTTTACCGAAATGGCAGCTAAACAAAACTTAGTCGCCATATCCATGTGCCAATCTGACCCAATGGCGGTTCCATATGGTGGCGCGGAAGAATTTTTTGGAACCAACCCAATCGCATTTGCAGCACCAACGAACGACGAAAGGATTGTCTCATTTGACATGGCAACCACTGTCCAAGCTTGGGGAAAAGTCTTATACGCCAGATCAAAAGGCGCCTCCATTCCCCCAACATGGGCGGTTGATGAACATGGTGAACCAACAACCGATCCCCACAAAGTAAACGCCCTACTACCAATAGCCGATGCCAAAGGTTATGGACTAATGATGATGGTCGATGTACTTTCAGGCATATTACTTGGCTTACCATTTGGTAAAAACGTTTCATCAATGTATGCGGATTTATCCCAAGGGCGCAACCTTGGTCATCTGCATATTGTGATCAACCCACAATACTTTGTTGGACTCGAAATCTTTAAACAAACCATGTCAGCTATGCTTGACCAACTAAAACAAACCAAACCAGCCAAAGGCAATAGTGAAATCTTCTTTCCAGGCGAAAGAAGCAAAAAACGTGAAGCCGATTACTTAAAAAATGGCATAGAGATAGTTGATGATATCTATAATTATTTAATTAGTGATGATATTCATTACAATCGTTATGATCATAAAAATAAATTTGCCGAATAATATCAAGGTTTCAAAAAACCCGCTCCTCAACTTTTTTTACGATAAAACACCGCAAAAATAAACCCGCCTAGGCGGGTAATTGTAGCGTCGCTAAGCCACAAAATCGCTTTTTATGGCTCAGCAACGTTGATTATTAGCTTACTTTTAATAACTTAATACTCCAATCCTAGGCCTAAGGATTAAGCACGAAGAAATAAGAACTAATGGGAGACGCAAAGCCCATAGATTGGGTAACCCGTTTGACCTATCCAATCAACTTCACCACTAAGTGTACGCACGATAAACTGTTCGTTACCATACTGATCGCTAGTCCACAAATCATAGCTGCCGAATGTGTCAATTCCTGTGTAATGATGCACATCGCCCCACTCCGCGAGAAAGCCACCACCAATATGACGCATGTACCCCCTATAAGGTGAATGAGGTGTAGCACTAGGTATGTATACACCTGGACGATCTGGACGAGTTGCATTTGTTAAATCTTTTACTTTTGCAAGCCGATAACCAATACGATTACACCAAGATAAACTTTTAGGATAAGTGTAATCTTTATTATTACGATGGATGAACCACTGCTTTAACGTAAATCCATATTTAAGGACTGCATTACCTCTACTATCTCTTCCAACTAACTCGAAGGTCTGAGGCAAAGAAGGTGTGAGAATACGACCAGGCTTGGTTGAGTTTTTTTGGGATTCAGTTGCAAAAGGACCAGTTAAAGTAACGTGTACACTGTTGGCTGTAGAATTGCTCATAGTTGCAGTGATACCACCCTGAGAAACAGGAGACCAGGACAACGCCTGATAAACTCCATTAATAGTTAAGTCAAAGTAGATATTGTTCATACCAGTGGTAGGAAAGTTTAAACCATAACGTGATGGATCAGTTGACTGAGGAAGAAAACCTTTGCCTGAGATCCACATCGTATCGGGAGCAGCAGTTGATACTACATCGAAAGTCGTTTGAGGGCTCACCAAACAAACCACAGGCGGAGACTTAGGACTAATGTAATAATTCACACTACTATCACTATAAATTTTACTTTTATTAGGAATACCATAACGAGTATACAATTGGATATTATAACTACTTAACGTAATCTTATAAGGTGCATCACAAATATTTAGCACTGTATTGCGCGATAAATAAGCACCCTTTCTATCAAAGAGAGATAACCATATACTTCCTCTAATACCCTTGACTTCATCTCCATCATTATCCTTAAAATAATCATAAGATGAACCAATAAGACCTTCAATATCGAAGTAATTACCGCTATTGTTAGTTGGAACCAACATGTTAATATCCGCAAAACTTTGCCCTTCAACAGGCAACACGATTGGTACAGAAGGGGATGAGATATTAGTTAAAGGCGTGTATTTAACACCATTGGATAAAGTAATCCAGAGCAGATCACTAGCGTCAACCGCCTCAGTTTGACCTCCGTCGAAAGTTAAATATGGTGCATGACCATTAATTTCATTTTGGGTTTTAGCGATCAATGCATTGCTTGAAAAAGAGATCAAAATGCTCAATCCACAAAAGATTTGCAGGGATAATTTGAAACCACGAAATAAGCGTTGAATGCTAAAATTAAATGAATTTAAATGATAAATTGACCTGTACTGTATTTGTTTGAAATTATAATGCATAGCTGGCATCCTTGCTAATTAATATTATGATTAATATCATGATTTATATATATTTTCACACTAACTCATTAACATTTATGTATAAAAAGAAAAGAAGCAATAAAAACTAAGACGAAACGCAAAGCCTTGTGCCTCCACCAGTAGTCCTTTTCCAATTGCCATCGACAGCGCTCACGATGAAAAATACAGATTGTTTACTACTATCATAGAGGTCACTAATCCCGTACCAATGATTGATGGAATTAACATTGGAGTCAGATGTCACATCGCCCCATCCCGCAAATAGCCCGATACTAATTCGTCGCTGAAAATGAAAGCTTTGGCCTACTATCGGTAGTACAATTGGAAAATTTAATGAATTATTCGTTGACGGTGTATATCTCATTCCATTTGATAAAGTAATCCCTAGCAAACCCGCGGTATTAGTTGCACGTGTGCGACCGCCATCAAATGTTAAATACGGAACATTACCATTAACAACATTTGATGTTTTAGATGTTAATGCATGGCCAGGAAAAGGATGAAAAGTAACCACCATTAACACTAAAAAGATTTGCCGGGATAATTTGGAACCACGAAATAAGCATTGAAAAGCACTTCGCAATGAACGACGAAGCGTTCTTAAATTTTCGTGGATGAATAAACTGAAATTGAAAAATAAGCGTTGAATGCTTAAATTAAATGAATTTAAATGATAAATTGGCCTGTTTTGTCCATGTTTGAAATTATAATGCATAGTTGGCATCCTTGCTGATTAATATTCTAATTTATATATTTTTCTATGCTTACTCATTAACGTAACTAAGGTGACACACAAATACCTGTGCCTCCAGCATTCGAATTAACAACCATGCCATCGACAGCGCTCACGACAAAAAATACAGATTGTTTACTACTATCATAGAGGTCACTAGTCCCGTACCAATGATTGATGAAATTAGCTCTGGCGTAAGTGGTCGTATCGCCCCATTCCGTAAACAGCCCGGCACCAATTCGACGCTGATAGTGATTATTCAGTGACGGAGGCGTCGCACCAACTACCCCTTGACACAAATTGGGAGAAGAATCCGCACCCTGACAAGATGCATTAGTTAAATCTTTAACCTTAGGCATCCGATAACCAAGGCTATTACACCAAGATAATGTATTTGAATAATCGTAATAGCTGGTACCTCGATTGACGAACCACTGTTTTAACTCAAATCCATACTTAACGACTTCATTACCTTGACTGTCTCGTCCAATTAACTCGAAAATCTGAGGTAAAGTAGGTATAGCAATACTACCAGGGGAATTAGATGCCCATTGGGATGAACTGGCAACAGGACCGGTTAAGGTAACGCGCACGCTTGTACGTTTGGAATTGGTCATCGTCGCGGTAATACCACCATGCGAAACAGGTGCCCAGGACAATGCCTCATTAATACCACGAATATTTAAATCAAAGTACAGATTATTAGCACCGGTTGTAGGGAAATTTAAACCATAAGATGACGACTCAAAAGACTGAGGGAGGAAACCTTTATTAGGGTTCCATATCGAAGCTGGGCCGGCATATTCATCAAAACCATCATCCAATTCAGGTTTTGCAAAGCAGACCACCGGTACCGCCTTAGGGCTTACATAATAAGTGACTTTACTTTCACTAAAAGTACGACTTTGAGGAACGCCATAACGTGTAGTTAATGTGCCTTTTGTACTGCTTAATTTAACCTGATAAGGCGCATTACAAATCGTTAACACCGTGTCACGTGATACAGCTTGTTTGTTTCTATCCACGATAGATAAATGTAGACTACCCGTAGCTGTAATATCATCATCACCATCATCATCACCCCAATAATTATAAGGGGATTCAATGAGCTTACTCAATGTGATTGAATCAGTATTAGGTGGCACTAACATATTAATATCAGCAAAACTCTGACCTACATCAGGTAACTCTATTGGCGTTTTGGATGAAGTATTCGTTGATGGTGTATATTGCGTTCCATCTGATAAGGATATCCCTAGTAGATCGTCAGTGTTAACTACGCGTGTACGACCTCCATCGAAGGTTAAATACGGCGCACTGCCATGAATAATATTAGTTGTTTTAGAGGTTAATGCATGACTTGAAAAAGGGATCAAAAAAAACAACCCTAAAAAGATCGGCTGCGATAAATTAGATCGATAAAAGGATCGTTGAAATGATCCTAAAAAGGAACGCGCGAAAATTTTGGAAATTTCGCTGAATCTGGCGAAAAAATGAACTTTTGTAAAAAAAGAAGATTGAGTGCTTAACTTTAGCGAATTTAAATTAGAGGTTGGCCATGTTGCCTGTTGCCTGTTGCCTGTTGAAAATTATAGAACATCTGCGACAATCCTGTCAAGTATATTTATGATTTATTTACTATTTTTCTGATTATTGTTTTAGCTATCCCGCTAAAATTATGTAAAAAGTATAGTGACTGAAAAAAACAGGTGCAATACTTTTTTTACTTTAGATCGTTAACTTTCGTAAAGATGATCATGAAAAAATATGATTAAAAAATAACTAACCATTGTTTTAATTAAAAATATAGCGTTTACAAAACTTTAATAATTATAATTATTGATCCTGAAAAATTTTATCTTAGCATTTAGAATTAATGATGTTGATCATTAAATAGTTCTGAAGTGGAATTTAGAAGATCAAAAACCCTGTTCCTCAAATTATTTTACGATAAAGTACTTAAAAATAAACCCTGCCCAGTTATGGGATAAGCTGTTTATGTTGAACTGTAAAGCGAGATTTAGAACCCCAAAAACCCCGTTCCTCAACTTTTTAGATAGTTTATTAGAATTAATAAAAAAGGTCGCAACTGCGACCTTTTGCTTTTAAGGTTAATTTTATCTAGCTTGTTTAACGGCTAATCCCAATTGCCATACAGCCATTGCATAATGTGTGCTATGGTTGTAGCGGGTGATGACGTAGAAGTTAGGTAGTCCATACCAAAATTGATAATTATCACCCATGTCTAAACGTAATAAGCTGACTTCTTTATGACCGTCGATTGAGCTTTTGGGTTTTAATCCTGCTTTAGCTAGATGTTCAATTGTATATTTGGTGCTAAAGCCTGTATCGAGGTCGAGTGCTTGGCCATCAGCAACCACTGCAACTTTTTTGTTTCGTTGCCAGCCGTGAGCTTTGAAATAGTTTGCTACACTGCCGATTGCATCAACTGGATCCCATAAGTCGGTATGACCGTCATGGTTGAAGTCGATAGCATGATTTCTAAAGGCTGATGGCATAAATTGTCCGTAGCCCATGGCTCCTGCAAATGATCCATTTAAATCAAACGGATCAACACCTTCATCACGACACATAATTAAGAAGTCTTCAAGTTCCTTAGCAAAGTATTGTGATCGTCTTGGGTAATAAAATGCTAGGGTTGATAATGCGTCGATAATTTTGGTTTTGCCCATTACTCTTCCCCACCCGGTTTCAACGCCTATAATTCCGACGATAATTTCAGGTGGTACACCGTACTCTTTGTAAGCACGTTGTAGATCTTTGTCATATTTATTCCAAAATTCGACACCTTTAGGTAAGTTACCTGGGGTGATGAATTTATTTTTATAACGAATCCATGCGCCATTAGGTACGTTTGAAGTTCCTGATTTTGGCGCTTGTTTGTCCATTAAACCAATAACCCAATCAAGTTTGTTGGTTTGTTCTAAAACATTGCGAAGTTGTTGGCGATTAAAGCCATGTTTATTTACCATCATTGTGATGAATTTTTCTTTATCGACCGATAAAGGGGCACTATTGGCTTTTGGTTCTTCGTGTTGTTTTTCTAGATAAACGCCACCCTTTACATTCGAATGTCCTCGATGCTGCTGCATTGGCGATTTCGATGATCCCCCACTCGAACAAGCTGTGAGCCATAAAGCCATCATGACACAAATAACGATACGTTGCATAAATCATCCATATTCATTTAGTTAAAAAACGGCGACATATTAAATTATTTATTTTTATTTAACAATATTTTGACACTCTTTTTCTGCTGCTATTTGCGCTATATTATTTAAGGTTGTGTCAGAGATATTTAATAGTGCTTCTTGGGTTAAAAACGCTTGATGACCAGTAAAAATCACGTTATGACAGGCTGATAATCGACGGAATACGTCATCTAATATGACATCATTAGATTTATCTTCGAAAAATAGGTCTCGTTCGTTTTCATAAACATCCATACCTAGTGCACCGATTTTGGTCTGTTTTAACGCTTCGATTGCAGCGGTTGCATCCAATAAACCACCTCGGCTTGTGTTGATAATCATCACACCATTTTTCATTTTGTTGAATGACTCTTTATTTAGTAGATGATAATTTTCAGGAGACATTGGGCAATGTAAGGTGATAACATCTGATTTGGCATAGAGTTCGTCTAATTGAACATATTGTGCACCTAATTCAACAGCAATATCATTTGGATAAGGATCATAAGCAAGGATATTCATGCCAAATCCTTTTAAGATGCGGATCACTGCTTGGCCAATTTTACCTGTTCCAATCACACCTGCTGTACGATTATGCATGTTAAAACCGGTTAAGCCATCTAACGAGAAGTTAGCGTCGCGAGTACGTTGGTAAGCTTTGTGGGTTCTGCGGTTTAGTGTCATCATCAATGCAACCGCATGTTCAGCCACCGCTTCAGGAGAATAAGCTGGCACACGAACAACGGTGATCCCTAATTTTTTTGCTTCATCGAGATCAACATTATCAAAACCCGCACAGCGTAATGCTAAGATTTTAATACCATAATGGGCTAATTTTTGTAGAACTAATTTATCAACTTCGTCGTTAACAAATACACAAACAGCATCATAACCTTGCGCGGTGACAACCGTTTTATGGCTTAATTTATGCTCATAATATTCGATATCAAAACCAAAGTGTTTGTTGGCGATTTCGAGATGTTCTTTGTCGTAATGCTTACTGCTAAAAACAGCGACTTTGACTGTTTCTTTCATACTGCAATCCCCCTTATAGGCGTTTAATTAATGCATCTTTTAAGTTTTAGTGATGATTGAAACGCATTGTTTACTTGATATTTTTTTGGCGAATGTTGATTAAATGCTTACTATTGAAAGTTGAGTTAAAAATTAACCTGTATAGTAAAACGCTTTATGTTAGCTTTAGCAATTATTTTTTTTATTAATATGCTATGATAGCACTTTGCTATATAACTGACCGATAATGTTAACTAATGAATAAAAAACAAGTTTCTCTTCTTAGGACTATCTTTTCCACTAAAATGCTTATTTGTATTTTTACTGGTTTGGCTTCCGGTCTTCCTTTTTATTTGTTAATTCAACTTTTACCTGCTTGGTTAACCAGTGAAGGGCTGAATATAAAAGCTATTGGTGCATTTTCATTAACTCAACTGCCCTATATTTTTAAATTTGTTTGGGCGCCATTTATGGACAATATTTCACTGTTTGGGATGGGGCGTCGACGGGGATGGATGTTTCTGTCGCAAATAATATTGCTCTTTTTTATTGCAATATTGGGATGTTTTTCACCGACTCTGAATATTTGGATTATTGCTACACTCTGTTTCATTATTGCGCTGTTTTCAGCCACGCAAGATATCGCTTTAGATGCATTTCGCCAAGAAATTCTTTCTGATACTGAACTTGGATTAGGGAACAGTATTCATATTAACGTTTATCGTCTTGCCAGTTTGGTGCCCGGTTCATTATCGCTAATCTTATCTCATTTTTTACCTTGGAGTAGCGTTTTTATGGTCACGGCGCTATTTATGTTGCCCGTGATAATTATTACCTTGTTGATAAAAGAACCAATTAATAAACCAATACCAAAATCCCATAATTTTGAAGATATTATTATCAATCCTTTTTTAGAATTTATTAAAAGAAAAGGCGTTAAATCCGCGATGATCATTTTGGCCTTTATATTTTTATATAAGTTAGGCGATAGCATGGCGACATCGTTAGCGACTACTTTTTATATGAAAATGGGATTCAGCCTACCAGACATTGGTTTGATCGCTAAAAATGCGCAATTATGGCCAGGGATATTAGGCGGAATTATGGGCGGCATTTTGATGATAAAAATAGGGATTAATCGGGCTTTATGGTACTTTGGTTTTGTTCAAGTCTTTTCTATTTTAGGTTTTGCCTGGTTATCAATTGAAGGCCCTTTTAATGATATTGGTGTCAGTGAAAAAATAATGTTAGCCATAGTGATCAGTGTTGAATCCTTGGGGGTTGGTCTTGGTTCGGCAGCTTTTGTTGCTTTTATAGCCAAAACCACGAATCCATTATATACTGCAACACAGTTTGCGTTATTTAGCAGCATCGCTTCTATTCCTCGAACATTGATTAATTCAACAACAGGAATTATGGTTGAATATTTAGGATGGACCAACTTTTTTGGTTTATGTACGCTATTAGCAATACCCGGCATGGTGTTACTGTTGAAAGTGGCACCATGGAATAAGAAATCTTAGGAGACATTATGGACAAACTATCGTTAGCTTTGGAGTTTAGACATGCTTGTAAACGGTTTGATGAATCAAAAAAGATTAGTCATAGCGATGTTGAAATTATTTTAGACGCGGGTCGTTTATCGCCTTCTTCGTTTGGTTTTGAGCCTTGGCATTTTGTCGTTGTCGATAATGCAGATATCAAAGCTGAATTGCGTGCTGCTTGTTATAACCAAGAACAAGTTACTAGCTGTTCACATTTTGTGATCTTACTTTATCGTAAAGCGAATAATTTTACTTTGCAAAGTCCTTATTTACGTCAGTCGATTGCAAGATCATTGCCCGATCAGAACGATCAAACGGCAATTGATAAAGCCAGCCAAGATTTTCTTAACTATATTGCCTATGGTTTACGAGAAGGTTTAAATGCTGATAGCTGGTCAGAAATGCAAGACTATATTGCTGCTGCAAATATGATGACCACAGCGGCTTATCATGGTATAGATTCTTGTGCCCTTGGCGGATTCCAATATGATAAGGTAATTAATATTTTAGAAAAACATATTCCAACATTTAGTCGTGATGTATTTGGTGTTGGGCTGTGTTTAGCGTTTGGTTATCGTATTGATGAGCAACCACCTCATATTCGTTGGTCACTTGAAGATATCACCACTTTCCTATCTTAATTATTATTAGTTTAATGTCGTCAACTGGCGGCATTAAATCTTTTTTTAACAATTATTCAGACGTGTTATTGAGCGTTTGCGCATTTACTGATAGTGAATCTAAAATAAATTCAACACCCAATAATATATTTGCGATTTTTGAATCGTTAATATTCTGCTGAGTTGAGTTTAAAATTTCTTTTACCCACGTAGTTTTAGCTGATAGCATTTCCATTTTTTTAATGGTGGCTTGTCGTATTTCGAGTGAAGGCGTTATCGCCTAATGATTAAAACAGTAATAATTAATTATTAAAACTTATAAAAACTTTAGATAAATAAAATCAATTTGTTAAAAACATAAGTTAATTTAACAAGTTGAAAATATAAGGAAAATTAACGTTACTCCGTGTTATTTATCACCTTCACCTATTGCTGTAATAAACATTTTTTTTACAAGAAAATAGTTGATAATGTTAGACTTATCATCTATAAATTGCGCTAATCATATTTTATTTAGCCAGAATAATAGGAAGGATACAAAATGAAAACCAAACATGCCCGTTTATTAATTTTAGGGTCAGGCCCTGCTGGCTATACCGCAGCGGTTTATGCCGCGCGAGCAAATCTCTCTCCAGTATTAATAACTGGCACTCAGCAAGGTGGACAGCTAACCACCACGACCGAGATCGAAAACTGGCCAGCGGCAAATCCAGAATTAACGGGTCCTGAACTTATGGTGAAAATGCAACAACATGCCGAACGATTTGATACCGAAATTATTATCGATCATATCGATAGCGTTGATTTTAGCCAAAAGCCATTCAAACTATTTGGTAGCGATACGGAATATAGTTGTGATGCGTTAATCATTGCAACTGGTGCCAGCGCACAATATCTTGGATTGCCTTCTGAAGAAGCCTTTAAAAGCAAAGGTGTGTCAGCCTGTGCTACATGTGACGGTTTCTTTTATCGTAATCAGAAAGTGGCGGTTGTCGGTGGCGGTAATACTGCTATTGAAGAGACCCTTTATTTGGCTAATATTGCCAGTGAAGTCCTTTTAATCCACCGTCGCGATAGTTTTAGGGCTGAAAAAATCTTAATGAATCGTTTAGCTGAAAAAGTGCAAGAAGGTAAAGTCATTTTGCATACTCATCAAATCGTCGATGAAATTCTTGGCGATAATATGGGCGTAACGGGTGTAAGATTACGAAGTACTATCGATTCTGCTCTAACCGAAGAGTTATCAGTAATGGGGGTATTTATTGCTATTGGTCATAAACCCAATACCGCAATTTTTGAAGGCCAACTTGAACTTGATAATGGTTATATCAAGGTGAAATCAGGTACTGAAGGTAATGCAACACAAACTAGTGTAGAAGGAATTTTTGCTGCGGGCGATGTTATGGATCATATTTATCGACAAGCCATTACCTCGGCAGGAACAGGCTGTATGGCTGCGTTAGATGCTGAACATTATTTAGATAAATTAAAATGACACTAGATAAAAAACGTCAAAATTATTTACTTAGCTGGTTAAAACAGCACACAAAAATGCATAAACCAGATTTGCGTGCTTCAGTTTTATTCGGTTTTTTGTTGAGTCTATTAATGATCGGCCAAGCTGCTTTATTGGCGATTATTTTGCAGAAGTTGATCATCGATCAGACTCCTTTTACCACCGTTTTCCCTTATTTTTTATCTTTAGTTGTCATCCTATTGGCGCGTGGCTTGCTTATTTACTTTCGTGAAAAGATTAACTTTGCTTTAGGCCAAAAAATCCGCCAACAAATTCGGCAAAAAATTATCGATCAGTTTGAATTGTTTGGTCCTGCATATTTAAGTCAAAGTACTACAGGAGCTTGGAGTACCTTAGTTATTGAGCAGGTCGATAATTTGCATGATTTTTTTGCTCGATATTTACCGCAAATGCGCCTGGCAAGTATGGTGCCGATATTAATTTGTATTGCTATTTTCCCTTTTAACTGGGCCGCGGCCGTGATTTTGCTTTGTACTGCTCCGCTAATTCCTATTTTTATGATTTTAGTGGGAATGGGAGCCGCGGATATTAATCGTCGTCATTTTAAAGCACTCTCTTATTTAAGTGGGCACTTTTTAGATCGCCTTAAAGGACTGAGTACTATTCGCTTATTTAATCAAGGCAAACAGCAAACCGAGCAAATTGCCAAGGCGTCTGAAGATTTTCGAATTAAAACGATGCAAGTATTAAAGATGGCGTTTTTGTCATCAGCGGTTTTGGAATTTTTTACGTCGATTTCGATTGCAATTGTGGCGGTCTATTTTGGTTTTTCGTATTTAGGGGAGTTTGATTTTGGTGCTTATAATGGCACAGTCACGTTATTTGCTGGTTTTTTTGCCTTGATTTTAGCACCTGAATATTTTCAACCGCTACGTGATTTGGGCGTCTATTATCATGCCAAAGCAGAAGCCATTGCCGCAGCTGATAATATTGAAACTTTTTTAAATAAAAAATTGCCACTTGATAGCGTTGAGAAAAAAAATGAGTCTAATCAATCATCATCAACCATTCCTTCTGAAATAAATGTTTTAAAAACAATTGAAGCGAAAGATCTTATCGTGTTATCTAACGAAGGTCTGCCTATCGTTGGCCCTCTTAGCTTTTCATTACAAGCGCCATTTAAATTAGCGCTAATTGGTACTAGTGGTGAAGGTAAAAGTTCTATTATGCAAGTATTGCTTGGCTTTTTACCTTATCAGGGTTCGCTAAAAATTAATGGGATTGAATTTAATCAGCTTGATTTAGTAAGTTGGCAACATCAAATCAGTTGGATTGGGCAAAATCCTTATTTGATTAATGGTTCGATTCGTGAAAATATTCTACTGGGTAAACCCATGGCGAGCGCCAATGAAATTGACGAGGTTATTGCAAAAGCGGAATTATCTGATGTTATTGCTCAATTACCAGAAGGCGTCGATACCCAAGTTGGTGAAGATGCGGTTAGATTATCAGTCGGACAAGCTCAGCGCATCGCCCTTGCTAGAGCAATGCTGAAACCTTGCCAATTACTGATACTTGATGAACCGACCGCAAGTTTAGATAAGCAGACAGTTCAGCAGTTGGCACCCTATGATATTGCGACAAATAGTATCACTATCACCCATCAACATGATGATATGCATGAATTTGACCAAGTATGGAAATTGTCGAAAGGACAACTTAACGCCATCAAGGAGAGCTTATGCTAGCGCTATTACGTCCCTATATTGCACTTTATAAGCACTACTTTTGGCAAATTGTTATTGGATTAGGTTTAGCTATTCTTACATTATTTGCCAGTGTTTTTTTACTTTCTTTATCTGGATGGTTTTTAGCTTCTACCGCGGTAGTCGGTGTGGCGGGTTTATATACGTTTAATTATATGTTACCTGCTGCGGGCGTAAGAGCGGCTGCCATTATGCGAACGGCATCCCGTTATGCTGAGCGTTTGGTTGATCACAATACCACCTTTAAAATATTAGCGTATTTAAGAACATTAGCATTTAAGAAGATTCTTCCTTTAAGCGCTAACCAATTATCCCAATATCAAAAAGCCGATCTTCTTAATCGTTTTATTGTGGATATTGATGCACTTGATCATCTCTATCTAAAACTCTTTTCACCTATTGTAACGGCACTGGTAATTATTGTGCTCTTGTTTGTCGGATTAAGTTATATCAACTTTCCTATTGCATTAATTATCAGCATGGTACTAACTACTACTCTACTTGCTATACCGGTGATCTTTTATTATGCAGGTAAACAATTAGGCGAAATACTGGCTAAACAGCAAAGTGAGTATCGCGCATTGTTGGTTAATTATCTACAAGGTCAAGCTGAACTGACTTTATTTAATGCGCAAGATCGTTATCGTTCAAAACTCGACAAACTTGAATCAGACTGGCTTTATCATCAACAAAAGCAGTCTAACTTAATGGCGCTCTCGAGTGCTCTTGTGGTATTAATTGCTGGCTTTTTGACTTTGTTAGTGCTTTGGCTTATCACTCAATATACATTATCGCCTTTAGTTGCCCTATTTGTGTTTGTCTGCCTTGCTAGTAGTGAAATTTTAGCACCAATCCCTACTGCATTTATCTTTTTAGGGCAAGTATTAGCGTCAGCCAAACGAACAACCGCTTTATTTGATCAAACACCAGATATCCAGTTTGTCGAGCAAGGCAGATCGATAGATTTGACTACCGCAAAACTGCGGTTTGAAGATATTTGCTTTAGCTACCCAAATCAACCTTTTGCAGTTTTAAGCCATTTTTCATTAACAGTTGAAGCCGGTAAACATATTGGCTTAATTGGTAAAACCGGTTGTGGCAAATCCACATTAGTTAATTTAGTCACGCGCGCGTGGGAACCCACTTCAGGTAATATCTTTATCAACGATATACCGATTAATCAACTTGACGAGCCAACTTTACGTCAGGCGATTGCTGTGGTTCCTCAAGTGATTACTATTTTTAGTGACTCGCTTAGACAAAATTTGTTAATCGGTAATCCAAACGCTTCTGATCAACAGTTAATGGATATTTTACATCAAGTTGGGCTTTCCAAATTGATCTCAACCGATCAGGGTTTAGATTTGGCATTAGGGCAAGGAGGACGATCATTATCAGGTGGTGAAACTCGACGTATCGGTATTGCTCGGGCATTACTTCATAATTCGCCATTAATGTTGATGGATGAGCCTACCGAAAGTCTTGACCAACAAACTGAACTGCAGATAATTGAACTTATCAAAAACTACGATAAAACTTTGCTGATGGTTACACATAGATTAACGGATAATCCATTGTTTGATCAGGTGGTTGAGTTGTAAGATTGGGGTGTCAAAAACCCCGTTCCTCAACTTTTTTTATTTTAAAAAGTGCGCTCCTCACTTTTTTTGATTTGTACTGGTTGAGATGTACTATTTTCAAGGCGATTTTGAAAAAATATGCTATACTAGCGCTTTATGTATATTAGTAGAGAGTATATTTTGCAACAATCATTACAAGACTTTATTATTGATAAAATTGATGATTTAAAAGGCAAGGATATTGTTACCCTTGATGTGCGTGGTAAGTCAAGTATCACCGACTATATGATTATTTGTACTGGAACTTCAAATCGTCATGTTTCGTCAATTGCAGGGCATCTACTTGATGAAGCTAAAAAGCAAGGACATGTGGTATTAGGCAGTGAAGGCCAAAATGATGCGGATTGGGTAGTCGTTGATATGGATTCGGTGATCGTTCATATAATGCAAGAAGAGAGCCGACAATTATACGAACTCGAGAAGCTTTGGAGTTAGTTACGTGAAACTACAGCTTATTGCTGTTGGCAACAAGATGCCAAATTGGGTAACCACCGCTTTTGATGATTACCAATCTCGATTCCCCAAAGATATGCCTTTAGAACTCATTGAAATCCCCGCAGGAAAACGGACTAAAAATGCCGATATTGCGCGTATTTTAGATAAAGAAGGTGAGCAGATGCTGGCTTCTTGTAGTAAAGGTAATCGCATCGTGACGCTAGATATTCCCGGTAAACCTTATACCACTCATGATTTAGCTAAGCAACTTGAACGTTGGAAAGCAGATGGGCGTGATGTTAGTTTGTTAATTGGTGGACCTGAGGGGCTATCTCCCGCTTGTAAGGCTGCTGCTGAGCAAAGTTGGTCGCTATCACCTTTAACGCTACCACATCCACTAGTTAGAGTGATTGTATCTGAAAGCCTTTACCGTGCATGGAGTTTAACGGCTAATCATCCTTATCATCGTGAATAGATTGGGTATTTGAATGAATATTTTAGATTTGCAAATTGCCACCGAGCAGCAAGATAATCTGCCAAGTGAGCAACAAATTATGCAGTGGTTAGAGGTAATTTTACCGCAGTTTGTTGAGAATGCTGAAATCACTATTCGGATTGTCGATAAGGAAGAGAGTCAACACCTTAATCATACTTATCGCAATAAAGATAAGCCAACCAATGTTTTGTCGTTTCCGTTTGAATCGCCGGTTGAAATTGATGTTCCATTACTTGGCGATTTGGTGATTTGTAAGCAAGTGGTTGAAGCTGAAGCAATTGAGCAACATAAGTCGTTAACATCACATTGGGCGCATATGATTGTTCATGGCTGTTTGCATTTATTAGGATATGATCATATCCTTGACGAAGAAGCCGAAGAAATGGAAAATATCGAAATCGATATAATGGCACAGTTAGGATTTGATAATCCTTATTTATTAATTGATTAGATGACTAATTTTTAATAGTCTGTTTAATATAAAATTATAACTCAAAATACATTTGATATATGAAAGGAAGAGAGCAAATGAGTGATGATAATCACCGGAGACCCAAAAAAGGGTTTACATTATGGTTAAGTCAATTATTCAATTCAGAACCAAAAGATAAAGATGAACTTATTGAAGTGATTCGTGAAGCTGAAGAAAACGAACTTATTGATCCAGATACCCTTGATATGATAGAAGGTGTAATGGATATAGCTGATCAGCGCGTTCGCGATATCATGATCCCCCGCTCTCAAATTGTAACAATCAAAGATAATTTTTCCCTTGATGAATGTTTAGATATTATTTCTGAACACGGTCATTCACGCTACCCGGTTATTAGTGAAGATAGAGACCATATTGAGGGAGTACTTTTAGCTAAGGATTTACTTATTTATATTCGACAAGGTGTTAATGATTTTGACTTGAAGAAGATCCTTAGACCGACTGTTGTTGTTCCTGAAAGTAAACGCGTTGATCATATGTTAAAAGAGTTTCGTATGCAGCGCTATCATATGGCGATGGCCATTGATGAGTTTGGTGGCGTTTCAGGTTTAGTGACTATCGAGGATATTTTAGAACTTATTGTTGGCGATATTGAGGATGAATACGATGAGGTTGAAGATCGAGATATTCGTCGTTTATCACCAACTATGTACTCCGTTCGTGCCCTTACGCCAGTTGAAGATTTTAATGAGATCTTTGGCACCTCTTTTAGTGATGAGGAGATGGATACTATCGGCGGTTTGGTGATGCAACATTTTGGGCGCTTACCAATTCGTGGCGAGACGATTACTATTGATGGCTATCAATTTAAGGTAACCATTGTTGACCGTAGACGAATTATTCAATTGCATGTCACAATCCCTGAAGATGCAGTTGTTCCTAATTTAGAGCAAAATGCTTAAGCATATTCTATTGAGCCTTTTTTTAGGCGCCATTGCCGTATTTAGTTACGCGCCCTTCCATTTTTGGCCAATTGCCTTTGTGTCTTTTGCTGGGCTTTTATGGTTAGTTGCTGATAAAACAAAAAAGCAAGCTATGCTAGTTGGCTTTAGTTGGGGTGTTGGCTACTTTTTAGCTGGTGTTCACTGGGTTTATATCAGTATTAAACAATATGGCGAAGTGCCAACGTCAGTTGCGATTATTATATTGGGGCTGTTAGTTAGCTATTTAGCGCTCTATCCAATGCTATTTGCTTGGTTATTGAGAGCCTGTGACCGTTTTGCAACTAAGTGTTCAATGAAACAATTGGTTTTACTGGCACCAATTTTGTGGCAAGTTACCGAATTTTTGCGAGGCTATATTTTAACAGGATTCGCTTGGTTAGAATTAGGTTATAGTCAACTTGATAGCCCTTTACGAAATTATTTCCCGATCGTTGGAATTAATGGGGTAACGTTACTCTTTACTATATGCTGTGGATTGGGTGTTTATTATTTGTACCATTTCAAGCAATCAGCCTTTATAAAGCACACATTTGGTGCAATTGTCGCACTATTTGCGATCATTTTTGCACCAGTTTCACTCAATTCAATTAATTGGACAACCATTGATCATTCCCGGACAGCTAATTTCAGCTTAATTCAAGGAAATATTTTACAATCACTACGTTGGAGCAGAGAGCAGTTAGATAACACTTTACAAACCTACGCTTCATTAACCGAAAAGAATTTCGGTAAAGATAAAATTATTATTTGGTCAGAAGCCAGTGTTACTGATTACGAGATAAATCAGCAACCTTATTTACAGTTTTTAGATAATGAAGCCCGAGCAAATGGTAGTGAAATTGCAGTCGGTATTATTGATTATCGTATCGGAGATAATGATGCAAATCCAGATATTTACAATACGTTACTGGTTTTAGGCGAAAATACGCCATATCAATATCCTAATGCTAATCGATATCAAAAACATCATTTGGTGCCTTTTGGCGAATTTACCCCTTTTAGATTTTTATTAGATCCTATTGCCGATCTCCTTGATATTCCTATGTCGTCAATGCAAGAGGGAGCAGAAAAGCAACCTCAGCTTACAATGAAGGGATTTAAGTTTACTACTGCAATTTGTTATGAGGTGATTTTATCGAATTTGATGTGGAAGAATTTTGCACCTGATACAGATTTTTTATTGACCGTTTCAAATGATGCTTGGTTTGGTGATAGTATTGGGCCAAAACAACATTTGCAAATGGCGCAAGCTAGAGCGTTAGAGTTTGGTCGACCAATGATTCGTAGTACCAATACCGGCATTACAGCAATTATTGACCATCATGGTTATATTATTGAGCAGTTACCGCAATTTCAAACCAATGTTTTAAATTATACGTTATCTCCAACTGTTGGTTTGACTCCTTATGCTAGATTTGGCGATCTAGCTTATTATCTTATTCTTTCTTTGCTATTTATTTTGGTTTTTGTAAAAAAACGTCGATAATCAATTTTCTGGCATAAATATTGCTTGTATATTATTGAAATTCAAAAAATTGTCTGAGTTAAATTTTTGTGAAAATCTAGATAAACCTAGGTTGTAGCTTGTCCTTTTAATCGATAAATATACAGTAAAAAGTACTTTTATGATGAAAAATAAGTTATAATATACGCCCTTTGTAAAAATATTAAATTTATTTAATATGATACAAATTAAACAGTAGGAGATGAGTATGAACAAAAAGACAAAATTAACCAAATTAGTGTTATCATTAGCAATGCTTGGACTAATGAGTGGTGCCGCTGTTGCTGAAGAATTAAGTGGTACATTAGCCAAAATTAAAGATAGTGGTGTGATTGTTGTTGGTCATCGTGAATCTTCTATTCCATTTTCCTACTATGGTGAAAAACAAGAAGTTATTGGCTATTCACAAGATTATTCTAATTTAATTGTCGATGCAGTTAAAAAAGAGTTGAATATGCCGGATCTTAAAGTTAAATATTTACCGGTTACTTCTAAAACGCGTATTCAATTACTTAATAACTATACTTATGATTTTGAATGCGGTTCAACTACTAACAATCTTGAGCGCCAAAAGACAGTAAGCTTTTCTGATAGCATTTTTATTGTTGGTACTCGATTCTTAGTGAAAGCAGACAGCAATATTAATAGTATCGAAGATTTAAAAGGTAAAAATGTGGTAACTACTGCCGGTACTACCTCTGAAGTCCGATTAAATCAAATTAATAATAAAGATAATTTAGGTATTCGTATTATTACGCCTAAAGATCATGGTGATGCATTTAATGCCCTTGAAACAGGCCGTGCTGCTGCATTTTTAATGGATGATGCACTTTTAGCTGGTGAACGTTCACGCGCTATCAATCCAGCTGAATGGAAAATTGTTGGCGAGCCATTATCTTACGAATCCTATGGTTGTATGTTAAGAAAAGGCGATACCCAATTTAAACAATTGATGGATAAAGCTATTGCTGATGCACAAAAATCTGGTAAAGCATTAGAGTCTTATAACAAATGGTTTACTCAACCAGTTCCACCTAAAGGTGCGAATATGGCTCTTGAAATTTCACCTAAAATGGTTGAGCTTTTTGCAAATCCAAATGATAAAGCATTAGATTAATACTTTTCATATCTTTCTAATCCAATGTACTAAATGTTTTTGCATTTAGTACATAATCTAATTTAGTGAAATAAATATATTATGAGTTTCAATTGGACACTATTTTTTGAATCCACCCCTTATGGTGATGGAATTTACTTAAACTGGCTTTTTGACGGTATTATCGTTACCGTTTCATTAGCAGTAACAGCTTGGATTATTGCATTCATACTAGGATCACTAGTAGGGATTTGCAGAACTTTAGAAAATAAATTTCTAAATAGCTTTGCTGCCGGTTATATCCAGCTTTTCCGTAATATCCCATTACTTGTTCAGATGTTTTTATGGTATATGCTTTTTCCAGAAATTTTATCTGGTAGCTTAAAAACATGGTTTATTTCTGGCATTTCTCCTAATGTCAGCGCATTTATTACTGCGGCAATCGCTTTAGGTTTGTTTACTTCTGCACGTATTGCAGAACAAGTTAGAACAGGTATTCAAACTCTACCTAAAGGCCAACGTTATGCGGCAATTGCGCTTGGTTTAACCAATCGACAAGCTTATATGTATGTTTTATTACCTAATGCTTATCGTCGTATTATTCCACCATTAACATCTGAAATGACCAACATCATTAAAAACTCATCAGTGGCTTCGACCATTGGGCTTATTGATTTGATCGGTCAAATCGATCGTATTAATGATGCAACTAATAGTATTATTGAAATATTATGTGGCGTTACCATTGCGTTTATGTTGATAAACTATGCTGTGTTAACGATTATGCGTTTTGTTGAAAAACATACACGCTTACCTAATATGAGTCATGGAGGTTAATATGCAAATTTTAAGTTGGATTGCAGATATACCTTCATTGGTTTTAAACAATTATCATTTATTGTTATCTGGATTATGGCTAACAACTAAGATCACCTTTACCGCTGTTGTATTCGGTATTATTTGGGGAACTGTGCTAGCTTTAATGCGTTTATCAAATAATAAAATTTTAAATATTTTTGCTAAATGTTATGTCAATTTATTCCGTTCCATTCCATTACTATTAGTGTTGTTATGGTTCTATTTAGCATTACCACAAGTTATTAAGCATGTGTTTAATTTGCCACCATATGCTGATGTTAGGGTTGTTTCAGCAATGATTGCGTTTGCTTTATTTGAAGCAGCCTATTATTCAGAAATCATTCGTGCTGGTATTAATGCTGTTGCTAAAGGTCAGTATCATGCCGCTTATGCGTTGGGTATGACTAAAGGCCAGGCAATGCGTTTGATAATATTACCGCAAGCATTTAGATCAATGGTACCATTGTTATTAACCCAAGGTATTATCTTGTTCCAAGATACATCTTTAGTTTATGTGATGAGTTTAATTGATTTATTTGGTGCAAGTGTGACACAAATTGGTGTCGTTCAAGGTGGCACAGTTAAGTATTCAATGATTATTTTTGCAGCAATAAGTTACTTTATAATTTGTTATACTGCTTCTCGTTTAGTTAATTATTTCAAGAAAGGGATAAGTAGATGATCTCCTTAGAAAATGTATCAAAATGGTACGGAAAATTTCAAGTATTAAAAAACTGTACTACTAAAGTAGGTAAAGGCGAAGTTGTTGTTGTCTGTGGACCATCAGGTTCTGGTAAATCAACATTAATTAAAACCGTTAATGGTTTAGAGCCTATTCAGAAAGGTAAAATTACGATTGATGGTACTGAGATTACTGATCCATCGACTAATTTAGCAAAACTACGTTCTAAAGTGGGTATGGTGTTTCAGCATTTTGAGCTTTTCCCACATTTGACAATTTTAAAGAATTTGACACTTGCTCAAGTTAAAGTGCTTGGCCGATCAAATGAAGAAGCACGTGAAAAAGCCCTTTCTCTTTTAGATCGTGTGGGTTTGTTAGCACATGCAGATAAATTCCCTGCTCAACTTTCAGGTGGACAACAACAACGTGTTGCGATTGCTCGTGCACTTTGTATGGATCCGATTGTTATGTTATTTGATGAACCAACTTCAGCACTTGATCCAGAAATGGTTAACGAAGTGTTAGACGTTATGGTTGAATTAGCCTATGAAGGGATGACAATGATGGTTGTGACCCATGAAATGGGCTTTGCTCGCAAAGTTGCGCATCGCGTTATTTTTATGGATGCCGGTGAGATCATTGAAGATACATCTAAAGAACAGTTCTTTACTAATCCACAATCTGATCGTGCTAAAGACTTTTTAGCGAAGATCATCCATTAATATATAAAAAGCACCAGCTATTATTAGTTGGTGCTTGCTTAATCTCTTCTT
This sequence comes from Gilliamella sp. B2772, assembly GCF_026536985.1. Taxonomy (NCBI): domain Bacteria; kingdom Pseudomonadati; phylum Pseudomonadota; class Gammaproteobacteria; order Orbales; family Orbaceae; genus Gilliamella; species Gilliamella sp. B2772. Next base: position 701,389 of record NZ_JAFNNB010000001.1, read on the forward strand.
TAATTCTTTTGCGAATAATTTGCTATTTGCTCAACTAATCCACTTTCTCGATCTATTTGACTTTTAACCACGCGCTCTAAAATTTTGGTATCAGCATAAATGGATACTGACTTTTTCGCCCTAGTGATTGCCGTATAGAGTAGAGAGCGATTAAGTAACGGTGAGAATTCAGTGGGTAGTATTATATTTACATGATCAAATTCCGAACCTTGTGATTTGTGTATTGTCATTGCATAGGCTGTTTCATGTTCAGGTAGTCGATAAGGTGAAAAGCCTTTAATTATGCCATCCGAAAAAGGAAAATAGACTCGCAATTTAGAACTATCATGTTTTGCATTTAGTGTAATTCCTATATCACCATTGTATAAACCTAACGATGTACTGTTACGTAAAATCATAACTGGTCGACCGATATACCATTGTTCACGTTGCTTTAAATTAATCAATTTATGTTTAGCTAGTAGCAGTTCAATTTGTTTATTTAATCCTTCTACGCCAAATTTTCCTTCACGTACAGCACATAATAAACGGCATTGAGCAAATTTAGCCAAAACAGCAGCTATATCATTATTTGAGTGATGCCTAATGGCATTTAAATAATCTTTATAATGTTCAACACAGTCTTCTAAAAGCGCTTGGTAGGTTTGACGTGATGAAAGTTCATAATAACTAACATCTTGCAAAGTATTATCAGCAAGTAGCTTTTTAACATTATGATACTGCCCTTCTTTTACTGCATTTGCTAACAATCCAATACCGGATGACTCATTAAATCGATAACTTTTTTTCAGTAAACAGATGCTATCAGCGATTGTTGTTACTGGTTGGTTCGTAATTGGGATGGTATAGCCGGTTAACTTGCTTAGCTCATCGGCTCTTGATTGGCTGTACCCATTTGAAATAAAGTGACATAAGTCTCCAAAGACCGCTCCGGCCTCAACTGATGAAAGTTGGTCTTTGTCACCTAATAAAATTAGTCGAGCAGAAGCAGGTAGGGCTTCAATAATTCTCGCCATCATATTGAGATCAACCATTGAGGCTTCATCAATTACAAGAACGTCGATATGTAATTGGTTATTCTTGTTATAACTAAACGAGCGATTATCAGTTTTTGCGCCCAATAGTCGATGAAGTGTTACTGCTTCGGTTTTAATATTTAATGATTCAAAAGATAGCTGTTCAATTGCTCGCCCTAATGATTCTGTTAATCGAGATGCTGCTTTGCCGGTTGGCGCAGCTGCTACGATTCGTGTTGCCGGGTTGTTTAATACTATTCCAGCTAGAATTTTAGCTACGGTAGTTGTTTTACCTGTACCCGGCCCACCAGAGATGATGGCAACTTTTCGTGTTAATGCAACAGCAACAGCAATCTTTTGCCAGTCAATACTTGCGTTATTGTGAGAAAATAGTTGGTCGAGTATTTTTTTTAAATTGATGTTTGGCGTAATATCCAATTGAGTTTGATTGAAATAGCGTGCAACAAAACGTTCATCTAACCACATGCGTTGAAAATAGAGTTTGTTTTCAATAAAAACTAAAGGTGCTAGTTGATCTCCAAAACTGACAACATGTTTATTAGACGCTAACTTAAGTACATTAATCCAATCGTTATTCGTCGGTGAATTAAGTTCTGACCAGATTTGTGGCTCAATATTTTCTAATCGAGTAAGATCAAGGCACACGTGCCCTGCTCTTACTTCCATACTTAAGGATAAAACTAAAAAAGCAAAACGTTTAGCAATGACTTCATCTTCACAATCAATTTTATTAACCAAAAATTGAGCCAAATGGAGATCTAATAAACTGATCTGACTATTTTGCTTAAATTGTTCTAACCATGTAATTAACATACTTTATACTTTGTTTTATTCGGTTTATAAACCATATATATCTCGTTCTTTACCATCTGGATAAGTGATTTTAAAACTTAGATTAAGGTTTTTACTTTCACTTGGGTTTAAGGTGAATTGCCACGTTAATAATCCGGTTTGTTTGTCATATTTTGCGCCATCATATTTGGTATCATTAAGTGTTACCGCTTTATTTAAGATAACAGGTAGTTGATCCTTCACAATAATATTTATTGGCAACGCTTTGGTATTTTTGACATCGATAGTATAAGCATATTTTTCTGAAACATCATTACCAAATAGTGTAGGAGTCGAGGTCTCTTTTATATTACGATTTCGAGAAACTAAGATATTTTTATCACGCCCTAATGAAAAATCCAATGAGCCTTTATTATTTTTAGTTGAAATGATAGTTTCCCCCATAAAATCACCACTGAAAAAGATATTGGCTTTTCCTGATAATAAATTCAGCTTATCCCAATCATTTATTTGCGCTAGTAAGTATACGCTACTATCAAATTTTGGTATTGAAACATATTGGTAATTTGCTTTAACATCTTTAGTTTGTAATGTGATTATGTTACTTTTACTATCGTTTTTGATTGTATAAGGTAATTTGATATCAAAATGGGTATTGATACCTAATGTATTAACATTGCCAATTTGACTAGGATTAACAAATTGCGATTTGACGTCACGTTCATAGTACTCTTGTTTTTCAGAGCTGGAAAAAAATAAACCGCTTTTTTCATAAACGTCAATGTACCATGGATTAAAATCTGGTGGAGTAATATCTTTGCTCGGATTAGATGTTGATAAACTAAAATCAACATCTTGCCAATCTAAACCAGTGTTTTGGTGGATTTCTGCTTTATATGTTAATTGGAGTGGTGAATTGATATCCGCTACTCGCACATCATAAGCTGGTTCCCAACCTGCTTTAGTTGTGATATATGAAAGCGTGATAGGTAGCGTTATATCTTTGTCAGAAGCGACTTTGACTATAACGGCATTGTGTAGTTTTCCATTGTTAGTTTGCTTTTCATCTAGTTGTTTTTGATATTCGCTTATCTGCTCGTCTAACTGAACGACTTCTTTTTGTAATCGATTTTGTTCATTTAACGATGTGGTCATATTAGTTTTCACAAAATCTAATACATTTTTCATTGCTGTTAAGTCATCAGGTCCTTTTTTAGCTAAAGTATCTAAACGGTTACCTTGTAAAAGTAAAATTTGTTCCTTAACAGCTTTGAGTTGGATTTCTACTGTATCGCGCTTTTCTTGTAATTGTTTCTGTTTTTCAATAATTGATTGAATATCTTCGGCGTTACGAATGTTAGCCAGATATTTATCATTAAATGATGTAGATAATACTCGGACATCACTATTATTATCAAAACCTACATTGATTGTATTTGGTTTAACCTCATTAGCAATACCAGTTAATACTATTTCACTTTCACCTTTAGTTAATGAAACAGTTGACTGACCTTGTAATTCTGCTCCCTGAATAAATAATGTCACTTTATTTAATTTAACGTTATTATCTGCCAAAGCACTACCTGAAATTAATGCAATTGCTAATGCAATTTTTTTCATTGAATTATTTCCTTATATCATTCTGATTTTAATTATTAAATTATAGATGTTACTTAAAATGAAGATTGCCTATTTTTAAGATTATAAAAGTATCTCCTATTTTATATTTAATTACTATTAGATTTAAATTGATTAGGCAAAATTATTTTCCTTGTTTAATATATTGAACATTTATTAAAAATGATGTAAATTTAGTTCCAGATAAAAAACAAAAGGTAAGGAGGCGATATGAATGGTTTTAGTTATTTAAAAACTGCCATAAAACGCAAAAATTTATCGTTACAGACAGTTGCTGATGCCTGCCAAATGACCAAAGGTTATTTGAGCCAATTAATTAATGATAAAATCAAAAATCCTAGTGCTCAAAAATTACAATCACTACACCGTTATTTGCAAATTGATCCCAACAGTAAACATAAAAAGGTAGGTGTCATTTTTGGTAAGTTTTATCCATTACATACCGGACATATTTATCTTATTCAAAGAGCGATTAGCCAAGTTGACGAACTTTATGTGATTCTTTGTTCCGATACGATGCGAGATATGGCACTATTTAAAGAAAGCGCAATGTCACGCCAACCAACAATTAACGATAGGATTCGTTGGTTATTACAAACGTTTAAATATCAAAAAAATATCCATATTGAACTTTTAGAAGAAGACGGTATTCCTTCATATCCAAATGGTTGGAATGAGTGGAGCGATCGCGTTAAAAAGTTATTCAAGGAAAAAGGCATCAATCCTAGTTGCGTTTATTCGAGTGAACCACAAGATGTAGCGATGTATAAAGATTTATTCGATTTAGATACTGTGCTTATTGATCCTACCCGCCGATTTATGCAAGTTAGTGGTACACAAATTCGTCAAGCGCCTTTAAAAAATTGGCAATATATTCCAACTGAAGTTAGACCGTTTTTTGTACGAACTGTTGCTATTCTTGGTGGAGAATCGAGTGGTAAATCAACATTAGTTAATAAGTTAGCCAATATGTTTAATACCACTAGCGCTTGGGAATATGGTCGTGATTATGTGTTTTCTCAACTTGGTGGCGATGAACGAGCATTGCAATATGCTGATTACGATAAAATTGCATTAGGACATGCACAATATATCGATTTTGCTATCAAACATGCGAATAAAGTGTCGTTCATTGATACTGATTTTATTACCACGCAAGCATTTTGCAAAAAGTATGAAGGTAAAGAGCATCCATTTTTACAAGCCATGATCAACAACTATCGCTTTGATTTAGTTATTTTATTAGGTAATAACACGCCTTGGGTTGCTGATGGCTTACGTAGTTTAGGAAGTCCAAAACAACGGAAAGATTTTCAGCAACTACTAATCTCATTATTGAAAAAGAACCATATCAGCTATGTTCAAATCGACTCATCTGACTATGATGAACGTTATTTACGCTGTATTGAATTAGTCAATCAACTTATTAATGATAAGAGTATTAATTATGAATAATTTAAGAGATGTTATCATCGCTATTGGACGAAACAAGTTTTATCCACTATTTTGTATTATCTGCGTCACCCTTGCATTTTTGTATACTGATCCATTTAATAATTTCAATTTACGCTATGCCGTATCGTATGCTGGTGCATTTTTGGGATTATTGTGTGTCATTTTATTAGCTAAACGAAAAAACTTAGGAAATGTGCTGGGAATGCTTGCTGTAGTAGCTGAGTGTTGTGCCAATTTTCTTGGTGGCAATATTGGGGCTGGCTTACCTACTTTTTACTATTTTGGTTCACATATTTATGGATTATTTACTTGGCAAAAAAATCTCGATCAGAATAAAAATGTTAAAGTTCGTTCCTTAAATGAAAGTGCATTTTTATATGCGTTGATATTTTTAATTGTTGCAGCATTTTTTAATATCTATTTAACTAACGAAATCGGTGCGAGCAATACTTCATATCAACTCATTACAAATTGCTTTATATTTGGCTTAGGTGTAGTTGCGCAACTATTATTAATGATGAGATACGCCTTCAATTGGTATTTGTGGGTGTTGTTAAATGTATTAGTGATCGGTTTGAATATTTATACTGACAATATTGTTATTGCAACTCAATATTTAATTTACCTATTTAATGCATTATACGGTATTTGTGAATGGAAGCTTTCAGAAGAAAAAGCAAAAGAAAATAAATTATAGAGAACATTCAATCAAAAAATAGAAAATAATTGATTATTTTCTATTTTTTGCGATTTATTCAACATCCCCATCAACAAGCGGTACAAATTTTACTTCCCCAATATTTGTAGTTATAAAATTGTCTCCATCACGCTCAATTAATTGTAACGTTTGTTTGTTTTTACCAACAGGTAAAACTAAGCGCCCTTTGTCAGCAAGCTGTTCTAGAAGGCTTTGAGGAACTTCTGATGCTGCAGCAGTAACGATTATGCCGTCAAATGGACCTCGTTCAAGCCAACCTTGCCAACCATTACCATGACGAGTTGAGATGTTATGAATATCAAGTTGCTTTAATCGCCGTTTTGTATTCCATTGTAAACTTTTTATTCTTTCTACTGAGCAGACATGATCAACCAGCTTGGCTAGTACTGCGGTTTGATATCCTGAACCTGTACCAATTTCAAGTACTTTGGCTGTCGGCGTTAACCTTAGTAATTCAGTCATTTTGGCAACGATATATGGCTGAGAAATGGTTTGACCGCTACCTATTGGTAATGATCGGTCATCATAAGCTTGATGAGAAAGCGCTTCATCAACAAAATTTTCACGCGGTATTGAAGCTATAGCATCTAAAACACGATCATCTTTTATTCCCTGCTGGCGCAATAAATTAATCATAGCCTGCATTTTTGAATTTTGCATTACTCATTTCCAATTATCAATTCGCGTAAAACACTTGTAGCATAGCAACCAGAAGGTAAGTAGAAATTGATTTCAATATCATTTTCGCCTATCCATTGCCATTTAAGTTGCTCGGGGCGCAATAATATTGAGCGCCTGATTGTTTCCATTCGTTCTTTCTTGAATAATTCCTCAAAGCAAGACCAATGTTTTAAACAATTTGTTTCAAATTCTAATGCAACTGATGTTGTGCCCAATGGCGAATCACCAACCATTGGTGCAGTAATATTAATTTCGCCATTTTGCAAACGTTGTTGTAAAAGTGATAATTCATCAGTTTTAGACAAAAACCAACTATTACTTTTAGATAGTTGTAATATATCACCATCGAGCACCGTTTGCTGAATATTTTGTTTAATTCTTTGGCTGACAATATCATTAAAAATAGCACTACGAGCAGCAGAAAGATAAAAACCTCTTTTTTTACGATCTTTAACTGATATTTCGCCAGTTGCCCATTTTATTGCTTGGGTTATGTTATTTTGATCTCGTCCAAATCTTTGCTCACCAAAATAATTAGGGACACCATATTGTTTAATTGTGTTTAATTTAGGCTCAATATTATCAGTTAAGTTTCTTAAAATAATTTTAAAACGGTTACCTTTTAAAGCACCTATTTTCAATTTTTTATTATGGCGAGTAATTTGCAATATTCGACAGCCTGCTAAGTCAAATTTTGAAAAATCAGGTGTTTCTTTACCTGGCATATGTAAGCTAAACCATTGCTGGGTAACTGCTTGACGATCTTTAAGACCAGCATAACTGACATTTTTAGCTGAAATACCGACATATTTAGCTAATTGTTCGGCGACAAAGACCGTATTGCAGTCTTTCTTTTCAAGATAAACTAAAACATGTTCACCTTCACCAGTAAGCTCAAAACCAAGCTCTTCAATAACGATGAAATCTTCAAATTGCTGTTTATATAAACCATGAGTTGTCGGTTTACCATAAAAATAATTAAGTTCTGCTAACACTTATTTTGCCTATCGTTTATTTTGTATTTGTTTTTTTTGCTAATAGTACTACTGCCTCACAAGCTATCCCTTCTTTACGACCTGTAAAACCTAGTTGTTCGGTGGTGGTTGCTTTAACACTAATTTGATCAAAATGTACATTCAAATCTTCAGCAATATTAACGCGCATTTGATCTACATGAGGTCTCATTTTAGGTTCTTGGGCAATAATAGTTGTATCTAAATTAACTAATTCATAACCTTTAGATTGAACAATTTGGTAAACTTCTTGTAATAACAATCGGCTATTTATATTTTTGTATTTGGGATCATTATCAGGAAATAGTTTACCAATATCGCCCAAAGCTAATGCGCCAATTAAAGCGTCAGTGATAGCATGTAAAACTACATCGCCATCAGAATGAGCAATAAGTCCATATTGATAAGGAATTGTTACTCCACCTAGGATAATTGGTCCTTCCCCACCAAACTTGTGTACATCAAATCCATGACCTATTCGCATAATCTACCTATATTAAATTTGATTAGTTAAATAAAACGTAGCCAAGCTTAAATCTTCTGGGCGAGTAATTTTTATATTATCTCGACGACACTCAATTAATAATGGATGACCACCACAATACTCTATCGCTGATGCTTCATCAGTGATGGCGACATGATTATTTAAAGCCTTACTCAAACATGCTTTAAGTTCACCAGCATTAAACAACTGAGGTGTAGCAGCACCCCATAAATATGTACGATCCACAGAGTGGCTAATGATATTGGCATCATCTGTATAAGCTTGCTTGATCGTATCACTGAGTGGGGTTGCCAATATTCCACCTTTGTTTTCATGTAAAACTCGATTTATTAATTTAGTGATATCTTCATGACTAACACAAGGCCTTGCGGCATCATGGACTAATGCCCATTGATTTTCAGCAACTAAGTTTAAGCCTGCTAAAACAGAGTCAGCACGAGTTTCACCACCATAAGTCACTTTAACTTTTGATGCAACGTCAAGTGTTTTAAAAAGCTTATCTTCTTGGTTTATCACCACTACTACTTGACTGATTTTAGGGTGGGTTAATAATTTTTGTAGGGTGTGTTCTAAAATGGTCATTTGACCAATTTTTAAATATTGTTTAGGTAATTGACTATCCATGCGACAACCAATTCCTGCGGCAGGAACGATTGCGATAATATCACTATTATTTGCCACGTAATACCTTATTGTTGTGAGTTGGAATCAATAATTATTCGATAAAAATACTCATTAGGTTTAACCATACCCAAATGACTTCGAGCTCGTTCTTCTATTGCTTCATAACCTTTTTGTAAATCTTCAACTTCAGCAAACATCTGTTCGTTGCGAGCTTTTAACTTATCATTCTCTTGATGTAGGTTTTCAAGCATTTGCACATTTTCTTGGTAATCATAAAAATTATTTTTACCATACCATAATGAGTACTGCAAATACCCTAATACAAGAAGTAATATAAATGGGAGTTTCCATCTAATCATGAGTATAATTGTTCTCTTAACTTAAATACATTTCACAGGTTTAGGTAAGCCTGCAAGTTTAGTTGCTTGTTTAGCTGGTCCGTCAGGAAATAATTTATATAAATAGCGACTATTACCTTTTTCTGGACCAAATTTTTTCTCCATTGCTTTAACTAACGCACGGATTGCTGGTGATGTTTTATATTCTAAATAAAAATCACGAACGAATAAAATGACTTCCCAGTGAGCATCAGTTAATACAATAGACTCTTTAATAGCTAATTCAGACACCAAATCAGCAGACCAATCCTGCCAATTTTTTAGATAGCCTTTTTCATCGGTTTCTATTTGATTTAACATTTTTCAAAACATGGTTTGATATTTGCGGTGTATTATACTCAAATAATAAGATTCCAACACTAATTTTGGTAAGTAAACCATATCAATTTACCTAAATTGACCCGAATTTGGCGAAAATTAGAGCAGTTGATGAAAAATATTAAATTAGCTATTTACAAATAAGTCCGTCTCCTTTAATATTCACAGCCATTGCGGAAGTGTGGCTGAGCGGTTGAAAGCACCGGTCTTGAAAACCGGCGAGGGGCGACCCTCCCAGAGTTCGAATCTCTGCGCTTCCGCCATCTTTCCTAGAGATTAATCAAATAGTTACAATTCAAAACTCAATAAATAACTCTCTTCCAAGATATATGACTTAGAATTAACTTAGAATATAACATATCTATTTTCCCTAAAATACCTGTTTTACGTACAGTGAAAATCATCATCAATTTTTTTGCTGGGGTAAAACTCATACCATTTTTAGCAAATTTCTGCGATCCGCTTTCCAACTTTTCACTTCAATTCACACTCCAGAAAAATATTAGTTATGATGAATAAAACTAATTAATCTTTCATAACATGATCACAATAAACTACACAAAACAATTTACATACTAACCGACCCAGACACCGATTCAATTTACGATTGCGAAAATGATTCGTATTTGATTTTTCCTCTCTCTCGATATACACAATGACTGGTAGTGCTTTTATCGGAATAACGGATTAAACAAAATCGGAATTTTTGAATCGTATCAAGATGAGGTAGAGTATGTTAAGTTGAAGATTGAAGATAAATCTTTTAACTGGATATGATTTAATAATCATCTTATTAATTATTGAGATCAACCATGAAAAAAATAATAGCGATATTTTTTATCTTATTTTCGTTTAGTGTTTATTCTTATGATATTGATGAGTTAATTAAGAAAGCAAACAACGGAGACGCAGAAGCTCAAAATAAGTTAGGTAAGATATATTCTGATGGCAACAGTACAATTACAGATTATGAGAAGGCTATAAATTATTATAAATTATCCGCAGAGCAAGGTAATTTATATGCTCAACACAACTTAGGCGTAATGTATTATTTTGGCCAAGGAGTACCTAAAAATTTATCTATTGCAAAAGAATGGTTTAAAAAATCTTGTGACCAAAAATTTGTAATTGCATGTGGTTATTATAAAAAATTAAATAAGTTTAATTAATAACTTGACCTGCACCGTCGGTTAAAACTCCCGAAATTTTTGCCATAATTTTAATTTCTCCAGATAATAAAAAACCGCTACTAAAGCGGTTTTTTTATTTTTTTAATGTCATAAGCGTAATGATGTCGGGAATGCCCGTTTTATGATGTTTATCGCTCTCGTGCATACTAACACTAAATGTTGCGTGCGCGGAATGACAAACATAATATGTGTTGCTAGCAATATGGTTATAATTTATTGTTTCCATTGTTTTTACCAAAACAAATCTACCATTAGTATTATCGAATGTAACAACCAGCATGGTTATTTATGAAATTATAAGCTTAAATCAGAGTTTCTACGCAGCAAATAAACTTTATAAATTATTACCCTATCTTAAGATTGATGAGTTAATTATTAAAAAGGCAGGGGCTGATCAGGCTAATCTTTTAGAAGATTACTTTGGAATCTTTGAAAATAAATTCGTGCCAGTGCTGAAGAATTTAAGAAATAATGAGTTAGATAATATTAAATGATTAGATTATTAACATTTATGTTCTTTTGCTGCATTTCAGCTAATTAGAACAATTAAAATGCAAAAAATACTGACAGATATCATGCAAAGGTGTATGAAAAATTATTTTTTTATACAGCAACTACTATACAATCTGTCATCAGATAAGATGATCATCTGGAGTTGCAATAGGAAATGATCACTTAAACCAAAAATGGATGCTTGCTTTTACGCAATACCGATTATTTGATTTATTAAAAGGAGATTAAGCTTGAAAATATACACGGCACCTGGAGCACGATCTTTGGCTGTTATCTGGGCTTTGGAAGAAATCGGTCTTCCTTATGAAGCAATCCGGGTTGAAATACACACAGATAATGCGGTCGTCAAATCACCTCATCCTTTTGGTAAAGTACCATTTTTAACGGAAGGGAGTTTTTCATTAAGTGAAACGTTGGCCATATGCCTTTATATTTGTGAAAAGAAACAAAATACGTTATACCCTGCGAATTTACAAGAAAAAGCTATTATCAATTCTTTAATCAGTTTTTCGATTACTGACTTAGAAACGCCACTTTCTTGCCTTGCTAAACAGATACTGTTTACTCCTGAAGATAAGCAATGGCCAGAATTTATCGATTACTTTAAAAAACAAACCATTGATGTTTTGTCTAGGATAGAACTAAAAGAAACAAATATATGGCTCATTGGTGATACCTTTACGTTAGCAGATATCTTTTTATCTCATCGATTAATGTTTGCAAAAGCATTTGGCATTACGTTGGACAAAAAACTTGAAAACTATCTTCAAAAAGCGACGAGTAGACCTGCGTTTTTGAAAGCTCATAAAATAAATGATAATTAATTCTCATTTATTTTACATTTTTGATTAACCGCTTCATGGCGGTTTTTTTGATTGAACCCTCTTTACTGAATTGGATTTGTTAAGCCGTGAGCAAGTGAGTAGTGAACCACTACTTTACCGTTCCCAATTGATTGATTTGGGCAAAATTATCAATATGTTATTAAGCAGTACTGTCAAGTTAACTCATTTTTAATATAATTATACAAAAGAAGACAAGTAAATTTTATCAACAACATCGTTATTGATAAACTTAGAAGGAGAAGTGATTAAATTAGATGCAAAGTAATAATTTTATGAGAACATTCAAAATGTGTTGCTATATGAAATAGTGTTGAACATTGCGTTATGATTTACAGTCACATCCATAAAAAAAGCCACTAAACAACGATATAAAAAATCAATATTATTGAATTAACTTGTTTCTTATTAGAATTGAATAACTAATATTTATAATGAAATTTGAGAGATATAAGAGAAAAAACCCTAGATAAACTAGGGTTTGATAGTAGAGTTGATAAGTTAATCAGTATGATTATCTATTTTTTATTAGCTTTACCTTGGTACTCTGCATAATACTCTTGTGCAAGTTTACGCATAGATAAACCAATTGCCGCATATTGATATTCATTTAAGTTAGCTAATGAAGCCCGAGCAGATGGATGTTGCACTGCAAACCCTTTACCTGGTAATAAAACTACACCAGCTTCATCAGCAATTCTAAATAACATTTCAGACGGATTTTTATTTTTTAAGATCCATTTAGCAAACTTATCATCATAAAGTTCACGACAAATATGTTCTAGATCAATTAAGGTATAATAATCGACACTATTTTCATCAGTATGATGTTCAAGTCCTAAATGTTGATACAATGATGCTGCTCGACGACGAATTAATGATTTTAATGCAGCTTTATAACTTTGATCAGTATCCATCATTTCACACAATGCAAATAACACCATTTGAACCTGTTGTGGAGTAGAAAGACCAGCGGTGTGATTTAACGCAACCGCACGGCTATCTGCTACTAAACGATCGATAAATTTAAGATTTTCAGGATCGGTCACAATTGAGCTGTAACGTTTATCTAAAATCTGTCTAGCTTTGCTTGGTAATGCTTTAATTTTGTTATCTAAAATATTATCGTGTGCTATTGCAATCACACCTAAACGCCAACCTGTTGCACCAAAATACTTAGAGAATGAATAAACTAAAATCGTATTTTTAGGGCAAATAGCAAATAAGGATTGGAAATCATCAGCAAATGTACCGTAAACATCATCAGTTAAAATAATTAAATCTGGACGTTTTTTCACAATATCAGCAATGATTTTCAAACTTTTATCATCAATTTTTACTGATGGCGGATTAGATGGGTTAACTAAATAAAATGCTTTGATAGAAGGATCTTCTAATTTGCGCAATTCGGCTTCAGGATATTGCCAATTTTTATCAGGATCAGAATTAACTAACACTTCAACCAATTGATAATCATTAAGCTCTGGAATTTCCAAATACGGCGTAAAAATAGGTGCACCAATTGCAATTTTATCACCTTTTTGGATTAAGTTATTTTCTTTCATTGAATTGAAAATATAAGCCATTGCAGCTGTACCACCTTCAACAGCAAATAGATCAAGATCATCTCGTCTTAAATATTGCGCACCCATTTGAGAAAGAACATAGGCTTTAACCACCTCTTCACTAAAATGCAGCATTCTATCAGGTACTGGATAGTTACAGCCCAAAATACCTTCTACCATCTCTTGTAAGAAGGCATTTTCATCTAGACCTAGTTGATCGCGAATATATGAAAACGCTTTACCTAAAAATGACACGCCAGGAGTTTGATAATTTTGACGGACAAAATGTTCAAAACGACCTGTTAAACCAGCCTTAATTGGCATTCCTCCTATGCCTTCATTCATATATGAAAAAGACATTTCAGACTCTTGCAAAGCAAAAACACCAAGTTGGAAAAAAGCTTGTCGTGGCCATGTTGCCAAGAAATTAGGATTACCACGCCCCGCATTTAACATTACACGGTCAGTATGGCTTTGTGCTAGTTTAATTAAATTATCTTTCAATTCAAAAGGACTTAAATTCGCATATTTTGCATATTCATTATTACTTTTCATAACCATGTATCCTTAATTTGAGATGTCAATTAAACAAAAGCAACAACTAATGGCCCTAATAAAGTTAGGAAAACATTAGCTAAAGCATAGGTAATAGCAAAAGAGTTAGTAGGTGTTGAGTTACCCGCTTTATTTAGTACTTCACCAAAAGCTGGATTTGCACTACGAGAACCCGCCAAAGCACCAGCGAATACTGCAGAATTTTTATAACCCAGCACATACTTACCAAAGTAAATGCCAAGCAACATAGGCAATAAAGTAACCACAACGCCAATTAGAAATAAAGAAATACCTTGATCTTTAATGGTATCAATAGCCTGCAATCCAGAGCTTAGACCAACTACGGCTACGAAGCCAGCAAGACCGAAATCTTTAAGTAATTGCACCGCACCCGTTGGGATGTTTCCAACAGTTTGATGTAAAGATCGATACCATCCAAATAATAAGCCTGATAACAAAGCACCACCACCAGCACCTAAGGTAATTGGAATACCACTAACACGAATTACAATAAGACCAATAATAAGGCCAACGACAAGACCTAAACCATGGAATATCCAGTCAGTTTTTTCGCTCTTTGTTATCGGCGCACCAATTTTATCAACTACTCGCCTTAAGTCACCATCAGTACCATAAACCGTAATAATGTCACCTAATTTGAACACCATATCATTATTTAATGGCAATGGTTGCCCATCGCGATGGACAGCAATTAAATAAATACCATGTTTTAGTTTCATTACTTCATCAGATGAAAGTACTTGCGTTAAGTTTTGACCAACATAACGTGTATTACGCATTTCGACATCTTGAGTATTCATAACCACATCCATACCCTGTGCCGAATTCTCCTCTTCCCCTAATAAATCAGTGGCTTTAATCATGGCATCACGATGGCCGACAACTAAAATAATATCTTTGGCCTTCAATAAAGTTTCTGGTCCAGCTTCAATAATACGGTTACCACGTTTGATTCGTTCGATGCTTATGCCATTAATCACCTTTTCTAAACTTTCAACGGTTTGATTAACTTTATTGGTAATACGATATAAACGACCCGTTACATCAGATAAAGCAAAGTTCTGACCACTACCTAATAAAAGTGAACCATGTAATTGTTCTGCTTCAGCCTGAATTGCATCATCGTTAATTTCACGACCCATAATTTTCGGTAAAATATTAACACAGACAATTATGGCTCCGAGTGAACCAAAGATATAAGTTACGGCATATCCAATAGTCACATTACCTTGTAATCGGCTTAACTCTTCAGGGCTTAAACCTAACTGAGTAAGAGCATCTGATGCCGTCCCCATTATTGCTGATTGGGTTAATCCTCCTGCAGCTAAACCGGCAGCAAGACCTTTATCTAAATGGAATAATTTGGCTAAAACGAGCACCGTAACAAAGCCAGCAACGGCAATAAATAGTGCTAAAAAGATTTCACGAAGGGTTTTAACCCCCAATGAACGAAAGAATTGTGGTCCGCTTTCAAACCCTACTGCATAAATAAATAAAGCAAAAAGTACAGCTTTGACACCAGCATCAACCGTAACACCAAACACGCTTAATGCGACAGCAACTAGTAGGGAACCAGCCACTCCACCTAATTGAAATTTACCAATTCGAATACCACCAATCAAATACCCTAAGCTCAGTGAGAGAAATAAAAGTATTTCTGGTGAATGTTTAAGTCCATCTAAAATCCAATTTGAAAGCCATTGAAACATAATAATTGTCCTCAAGTGCTAAAATTTATGAAATAGAAAAAGATAGAAAAGAAAAGATTGGAACTTGAACTTTAATATTCATCACATTTTATGAATACTGTTATATATTAAACTTCAATGCAAAGAATAGATAGTTAATTTTAACGATTAATACTATTGTTAGGAGATAACAGATTATTAAAAAAGTAACATATTGTCATATTACAATATCTATAAATTGTTCTTAAAAAGAAGCCCAAACAATTTTTGGGCTTAAAGGTGGTTTAATTAAAAAATAAATTTCATTAAATTCAAAGTGTTATTTTGCTCTGAAAATATTTTCTCTAATTTTAGCATCAAGATTGTTTATCCAACGATTGTAGTTGCGATGAACTTTTCCATTACTACCTTGTAAGTTTGAACTAACTGAAACATACTTAATTGAATACCCTGTTGCAGAGTAAGGGATATCAACAACAACTTCAAATTTACGATTGAATAATTGACCTCGGATAGTATCATTATTTAATGCTTGCATTTTCCAAGTACCAAATGCTGCTCTACCTTTAGTACCACTATCTAAAATAGCTTGTTTAACTTGTGCTTTAGTCAAACCATTAACTGGGGTACTAATACTATTTGGCGCTTGATATTTACTTGCACAACCGAATAATATTGAAACTAAAAAGAATGCTGCAATATATTTAAAAAATCTCATTGTTTACTCCTTAAGGATAATTTTAATTAACGTTTTTTACATATTAATAAAGTGTGTCCAAATCCAATCCCATCAATATCTTCCTCAACGTGAAACCCTACTTCATTTAGACATTGATAAAATACTTTTGAATGGTAAAAACGGCTATTACCATTTGCTAAACAAGTAAAATAGAGAGAAGAAGCATTTAAACTTAATGCTCCTGCCTCAAAGTTTTGGCGATCCCAAAAAAGATCCATAATACAAACAGAAGCATCATCATTCATACTACGGTGTATTGTTTTCAAAATATGGACAATTTGATCTGAACTAAAACAATCTAAAAACTGGCTCATCCACCAGATATCAGCTTGGTTAGGGAAAATATCAGTTTCCAGTACATTTACACCAATACCATCGATACGATCTTCAAAGCCCGATTTTTTAATATTTTCTTTTGCAACTGAGATTTGTTCAGGTAAATCTAAGATTGTCACTTGAGTTTCAGGCAAATGTTTAGCCGAAAAAATTGCCCATTTACCTGTATTACCGCCTATATCATAAACATGTTTAGGGTTCAATTTCATGATGTGAGGTAAAACAGCAGGAAAAGCGTGATCTGAATAAAAATGGTCGAAATCAAACCAACTTTTTTTTGCTTGTTCAGGCAGAGACTGCAACATGGGGTAAATCGTTTTACCATCACCAAAAACTTTGAGGCCACTCGGTTCGCCTTTTTCAAGTGCTTCTTGAAGAAAAAACATACTTTGGTAGCAGATATCTTGGGAAAAATTAAGGTTAACTTCTGTCATTTTATCATGCAATAAAAAATGACCAATTTTACCTAAAATATAGTTGGAGTCTTGCTGATAAATAACACGCATACTAAGTGCAACATCCAGCAGAAGTTCAAGTGCATAAGGTGATAAAGAAACTTTTTTAGTTAAATCCTCTAAATTAATACCAATTTTACCAGATTGATCAATAGAAGATAAAATTCCTTTGTTTTTCATGCACATTATGGCTTGGAATAATATAGGAGCAAAGGCAATTTTTTGAGCTTCAGTAATTGCTTCTAATGCTGTATAAATTTCCTTATTGAATCCATACTTGATGTTTTCTTGTCCAGTCAATGTATTGCCTTTTTATTGTTTTACTGTATTGTATAAATAAATCAGATTTTTTCAGTATTATCGAATTAATAATATTACAAAAAGTTGCTAAGTAAAGAATTAATTAAAAAATATTAATATGAGACTTTCTTTTTCAATCGAAAATTGGTTTGCTTTATCTGCTGGTTTATCCTCCAAATCTGACTGGCAATTATGGTCAAAACAGATTAATCACAATTGGGATTTACACATACCCAAACTCAATAAACTGCCTATGATGCAAGCAAGAAGAATGAGCATTTCTTCACGCCTTGCTGTTGAAGTTGCTTTAGAGCTCATAGAAAATAATAATGTGGATTTAGCGATTTTTTCAAGCCAACATGGTGAACTTGAAAAAACATATAAAATACTAGTTTCACTTAATCAAGCTAATGACATTTCACCAACCGATTTTGCATTATCGGTCCATAATACTGCTTCAGGTTTATTCACAATTATTGCCAAGCAAGCTATCCCTATCACATCGCTTAGTGCAAATAATGATGGTTTTCAACAAAGTTTGATTGAGGCTCTACCAACACTACAACAAAAAGATAAAAAAGTACTATTGATTGATTTTGATGGAATGGTTCCTGAATCTTACCAAACAGAAATTCATCAAATAATTCCATATTATGCGGTAGGTTATATCTTAACAAATGGCAATCAGTTAACATGCCAAAGTATTAATAAAACATCACAGAAAAATCCAATCAATTATCCTCAATCATTGGCTTTTTTACATGCTTATCTAAATAAAAAACAAAATTTCATCATACAAGGATTATCTCAAGACTGGCAATGGACGATAAATACATAAATAAACAAAAATTCTATACTATAAACCAGTGGTGGCGATTATTTGCAACCGCACTGGGTTTTATTATATTTGGTCTTTTTGGATTATTCGTTTTATCGTTGATATGGTTTAGTTTATTGAGATTATTTGTTTGGAAGAAACAAAAAAGAATTATTATTGCTCAATACAGCATAAGTATTAGCTTTAAAGTGTTTTTATGGATCGTAAAATCATTATGTATTTTCAACTATCAATTTAATGAAGTTGAAAAATTAAAGCACGATGACGGATGTTTAATTGTTGCTAACCACCCATCTTTGCTAGATGTTGTTCTTCTCGTTTCAGTTATGCGTCGATGTGATTGCTTAGTTAAGGGTGCGTTACTCAATAACCTTTTTATTAGCCGCATTATAAAAACAGCAGGTTATATACTAAACGGTGAATCAGGCCAAATACTACCACAATGTAATGAAATCTTATCAAACAAAGGAAGAATTTTGATATTTCCCGAAGGAACTAGAAGCATACCTAATCATCCTATAACGTTACAAAGAGGAGCTGCTAACATAGCATTAAGGTGTCATGCTGATATCCGAATAATACATATTCAATGTAATCCACCATGGTTGATAAAAAAACAAAAATGGTATGACATCCCTGAAAAAAAGGCATTGTTTAATATTACAGTAGGTGAAAAAATCAAAATAGATGACTTTCTAGAAGAAAATACAACTGTTGCAGCGAGAAAACTTACCAGACATCTCACAACATTATTAACGCTTGAACCATAAAAAAGAATAATAGATAAAAGGGAAATTAAATGGAAAAATTACATCATGATATAAAATCATTAATAATCGAAGTGCTTAATTTAGAAGATATCACATCTGAAGATATCGATACCCAAGCTCCATTATTTGGTGATGGTTTAGGTTTAGACTCAATAGATGCATTAGAACTAGGTCTTGCTATCAAAAATCAATATGGTATTGTTTTATCGTCAGAAAGTGAAGAAACCAAAAAAGCATTTTACTCAGTTAAAACGCTAGCTGATTTTATTAATTCTCAACAGTAATAAGGAAGATTTTTAATGGATAAGCAACAAATTTTTCAACAAGTACAATCAGCACTAGTTCAGCTTTTTGAATTATCTGCCGATGAGATTAAGCCAGAATCTAAACTTTTTGAAGAATTAGACTTAGATAGTATTGATGCAGTAGATTTAGTTGTACATTTACAAAAAAAGATAGGCAAAAAAGTTGATCCTGAAACGTTTAAAGCAGTAAGAACTGTTCAAGACGTGGTTGATGCAGTGTACAATTTGCTAAATGCTAAATAGCATAATGAATAAATTTAAGTTAATAATAAAAGCAATGACAGGAATAATTCTGTTTTGCTATCCGATAGTTATTTACTTATCTTTAAAATATCAAATTATTAATATCGCTGTTTTATGCATTGCTGCATTATTAGTGTTAAGGCTAATCGCCTTACCTAATTTATTTTCAAATATTGGTTGGTTAGCAAAAGTAACAACTTGCTTTGGTTTGCTTTTAGCATTAACCAGCTGGATATTTAACAAATTTCAATTTTTGCTCTATTACCCCGTTGCAACAAATCTTCTATTCTTAATATTTTTTGGATATTCATTGTATCAGCCACAAAATATTATCGAAAGATTCGCCAGATTAAAACATGATAATTTACCAGCAAGTGCAATTAACTATACAAGAAAAGTAACTATATGTTGGTGTCTATTTTTCATACTAAATGGTTTAATCGCACTAATAACTTGTCTTATTAATAATATTTATTGGTGGACAATGTATAACGGATTAATAAGTTATATTCTTATCGGATTATTAATGGGGGGAGAATGGATTGTTCGTCAAAAAGCAAAACATTAGTTTTATTATCCGAGCAATTATTACGACCAGATAATGAAATAATTGCATTCAGAAAGCAACTAGCTTTAACTGTTGGAGATCTAAAACAACAAATTAGCATAATTGTTAATGAATTAGACAATCATACTGAAGAAAATTGGGTTTTATTCATGGATGATAGTTTTAATTTTGTTGCAGGATTTCTCGCTCTCTTATATTCAGGAAAGCATCCACTTTTACTAAATCCTAGGCATGTCGAATTATTACACTATTATCAAGCTGTATTAACCGATACACATCTTACAAATATTAATTTGCCAATTATAAACATCAGCAATATTAATCAACATCAATCAGTTAAATCAGTAAAAAATAATCCGGATTTTAAACAAACATCATTTACATTATTCACCTCTGGCTCAACAGGTTTGCCAAAACCAATTAAAAAATCTATTTCTCAACTTGAGCGAGAAATTAATATATTAATAGATAATTTAAAAGTTTCACCTTGTGACTTACTTATTGCTTCTGTGTCACATGAGCACATGTATGGATTAACCTTTAAAATAATGCTTTCTTTAAGCTCCAAAATACCTTTTGTTTGTGAAACAATACTCTATCAAGAACAATTAGCAACTTATCAATCTAAAAACATTACTTACATCACAACTCCATCAATTATCAAAAATTTAGATCATAATTTATCTACTATTAACTGTACTTGTGTATTTTCATCTGGTGGAGAGCTTAGTTTTGAAAATGCCCAATTTTGTTTACAGAATTTCAATGTTTTACCTTATGAAATTTACGGTTCAAGCGAGACTGGTATTATAGCCAAAAGACAACAAAAATCGCTTAATACACCTTGGGAACTCTTTTACCCATTACAATTAAAATATACCCCCAATCAACAACCATTATTAATATCACCTTTATTACCACAAGCTGAATTACTAAATGATAAATTACAAAAAATAGATGACATTAAATTTTATTTAAAAGGCCGGATGGATAAAATAGTCAAAATTGCAGAACAACGCCTATCTTTAACCTATATAGAGAACCAGATCAATAAAATTACAGCCGTTGAAAAAGCAATTGTTATTCCCTTAGAAAAAAACAATAGAACAATATTGGCCGCCATCATTAAAATAAAACCATCTCATAGTAAGGAAATAGATAACTTTAATTATTTCAAACTTACACAATATTTTCGACATTTACTTAAAGATACATTATCATTAGTTGAAATACCTAAGAAATGGCGTTTTATTGAAAGTTTTCCGGAAAATTTGCAAGGAAAATGCACATATACTGACTTAAAAGCATTATTCGATACTCCAAATAAGATATGAAAAAAGAGTTTCCCAACGAAATAAGCATTAGTAAAACTGAAACAGAAGCTAATATTGAAATCACAATACCGCCAGATCTTTTTTGGTTTAAAGGGCATTTTCCTACACAACCAGTGTTACCAGGTGTGACTCAGGTTAATTGGGTAATTGGTTATGCCCAAAAATTAATTAATCCAAACTTATCAATATCGTCCATCGAGGTGGTAAAATTTCAATCGCCAATATTACCTAATGATCGCCTAAAACTAACGCTACTCTGGAATGAAAATAAACTAAAATTCACTTATAGTTTTATTACACAGCATGGCAACATAGCAAGTACAGGAAAGCTTACACTATGTCAGTAATTGAGCCTTCGCTATCAAAAAACTATTGCTTTATTATACCTTGTTACAATCATAGTGATGCTTTACCGCGTGTTTTACAAAATATTGAACATTATCAATTGACTTGTTTTCTAATTGATGATGGTAGCTCGTATGAACATGCACAAAAACTGACAGAAATAGCAAAACAATATGCATGGGTCAATTTAGTACATTTAACTAAAAATGAAGGTAAAGGTGCGGCAGTAATGTGTGGTTTTAGTCACGCATTAGATCATGGTTTTGCTTATGCCATTCAGATAGATGCTGATGGCCAACATGATAGCCAAATTGTCAAACAGCTTATTGAACAATCACAATTAAATCCCAACACTTTAATATCTGGTTGTCCTATCTATGATGATTCAGTTCCTAAACACCGACTTATTGCGCGATATATTACCCATTTTTGGGTATGGATTGAAACCTTAAGTTTTAATATTAAGGACAGCATGTGTGGGCTTCGTGTCTATCCATTAAAACAGACTTGTCACCTCATCAGTCAACAACAAATTGGTAAAAAAATGGATTTTGACACCGACATAATGGTTCGACTATATTGGCAAGGTACTGATTCTATTTTTGTACCAACACATGTCACTTATCCCGCTGATGGTGTTTCTCACTTTAACGCATTCAAAGATAACCTATTAATTACTTGGATGCATACTCGACTATTTTTTGGCATGTTGCCACGAATTCCAGCATTAATAAAACAAAACCGACGTAAGAAAAATAAAGATAGTCACTGGTCTCAAACTGACGAACGCAAAGGTTTAATGGGGATCCAGTTAATTTTAATGCTTTATCGCCTTCTAGGAAGACGTGTTGCTCAAATGTTCATGTTCCCAGTTATCAGTTATTTCTGGTTAACAGGGAAAAAACAACGACAAGCATCCAAAGCATATTTAGAAAAAATCCTTAAACAATATCCTAACGTGCCATTGATTGAAAAGAAAAAATTAACCTCTTTCCGACACTTTCAACAATTTGGTGAGTCACTGTTAGATAAACTAGCCAGTTGGCAAGGCGATATTAAGCTTGATGATATCTATTCACCAAACAAAGGCGAATATTTAAGACTAATTTCTGAAAAAAAGGGGATTATCTTAATTTGTTCACATTTAGGTGATATTGAAATGTGTCGAGCACTAGCAGAATTATCCCATAATGTGACAATAAATGCTTTAGTGCATAAAGGTAATGCTGTACGATTTAACAAAGTATTAAAACAGGTTAATCAAAATTCAATAATCAATCTAATAGAAGTTGCTACATTAGGAGCGGATACTTCCATAATACTGCAACAAAAGCTTGAAGCTGGTGAATGGGTAGCTATCATTGCTGACAGAACATCAATTAATCCTTACCAAAGAGTGCCAGAAAATGCTATTGTTTGGGCCAATTTCCTTGGTAAACCTGCACCTTTTCCTAAAGGGCCATTTATACTATCTTCTGCATTAAAGTTCCCCGTTTACTTTTGTTGGGGATTAAAACCCAATGGTCGATTCCAAATATATCTAGAACATTTTACTGATGAGCTAAAGTTATCTAGAAAAAATAGACAAGCGGAACTAGAACAAACCATTGAGTATTATGCCAATCGATTAGAATATTATTGTTTACAATCACCACTTGATTGGTTCAATTTTTTCGATTTTTGGCAATTTAATCCACCTGAAATAACGAATAATAAAAATGAATAATTTTAATCACTGTCATATCACCATCGACTATAAACCATCTTTCCATGACACAGACGCCATGGGCGTGGTTTGGCATGGTAATTATCTTAAATTTTTTGAAAAAGCTCGCGAAGCATTATTTCGAAAATTTAATTATGGTTATAAAGAAATGGTTGATTCGGGTTATATTTGGCCTATTGTCGATGCAAGAATAAAATATACAGCACCCGCCCTTGCAGAACAAACTTTAGAAATCTTTGCCAAACTAGAAGAATATGAGCATCGCATAAAAATTAGCTACCTAATAAAAGATAAAAAAACTGGTAAAAAAACAACTTCTGGCTACACAACTCAAGTTGCGGTCTCTACAGATACTCAGGAAATGTGTTTTGTTACACCTGATATATTTTTGAATTGCTTTGGATTAATTAAATGAACAATTGCCTAGTTGCTTTCGCAACAACACTATTATTAACTTTCTCAACAATAACGAGTGCAATCACGCTAAGTGATATACAACTGCTATTTAGCAAAAACCAAGTTGTTCGAGCTGATTTTACCCAAGATCGCTATATTAATGGTTTAACCTCACCCATCCATTCAACGGGAAAGATGATAATATCTAAGGAATTAGGTCTATGGTGGCAACAAAATACACCATTTGCTATGACATTGAAAATGAATCAACAGCGAATGGAACAACGCATAGAAGACCAAACTCCAGAAACAATAACTGCAGAAAAACAACCTCAGCTATTTCAGTTCAATCATTTATTAACGGCAATTTTCACTGCAGATAAAGAGATGCTTGAAAATAATTTTGATATAACAGTCACCGAACAAAATAATATTTGGACATTAACGCTAAAACCTAAATTAGCACCGCTAAATAAAATTTTTAAACAAATTATTCTTAGTGGAAAATCCTATTTAGAAAAAGTCACTATTAATGATATGCAAAATGACAAAACAGAGCTTACATTCAAAAATCATAAAACGACAAAATTAAATCAAGATGAACAATTGCTATTCAGATAATCAATTAACATTAAAAAGAAGAGCAATCTTATGGTTGATGATGGTCGCTTGTCTGATTCTTGCTGCTTATTACCTTTTAGCTAATAGTAAAATCAACAGTAGTGTTTTATCTCTATTACCTAAAGAGCAAACCAACAATGTTCCTACTGAACTTATTGATGGTTTTCAAAATCGATTAGATAGGCAACTTGTCTGGTTGATTAAGCCCACTAATGGCGAATTAGAACCAGTTAATTGGTGGTATCAAACCCTAAAAAAACAATCTTTTATTAGCCAAGTAAACGGTTATTTTGATGAAACATTTCAAAAAAATTGGGGAAAATTTGCTTTTCAATATCGTTATCAGCTACTGGACTCAAAAACTAGTGAAAGATTAAAAAATGGCACTCAGCTGAATTGGATAAAAAGCCAGCTATATTCTCCTTTTAGCGGAATAAGTGCAACTGAATTGGAAAATGATCCATTATTATTAACTCGTTCATCTCAATTAAATCAACTGGCTAACTCAGGTGGGTTGACCATTCAAAATAATTGGTTATCAGGACAAGATGACCAAGGCAATCAATGGTACATGATTTTTGCTGAGTTAAATAATTCATCATTTAACATGAGCCAATCTCACCAAATTACCACACAATTAAATGAACTTACCAAACAATTACATGAAAAGTGGCCAAATGTTGAAATTTTAAAACGAGGCGTGCTTTTTTATAGTGATTACGCAAGCAGTGAAGCTATAGATGATATAACAACCATCGGTAGCTTATCAATTATAGGCATTATCATATTGATAATTAGTGTATTTCGATCGATAAGACCAATTATTTTATCGATACTATCAATTTTTGTTGGAATTATTTGTGGTTTAGTGGCTGTTTTAAGCCTATTTGGTGAAATTCACATAATGACAATTGTTATGAGTACTAGTGTAATAGGAATAACTGTCGACTATTCACTGCACTACTTAACTGAACGACTGCTACATGGTAATCAAGAATCACCTTATGCAAGTTTAAAAAAACTCATTTCAACTTTGACGTTAGCGTTATGCACAAGTTTTATTGCTTATCTAATCTTATTAATTGCGCCGTTCCCGGGCTTAAAGCAATTATCAATATTTGCAGTTTTTGGTCTACTCGGTGCTTTTTTAACTGTAATATGCTGGTATCCTCTGCTCGTTAACAAATTACCAGTACGTGAAGATGTTGGTTATAAGTTACTAAGTAGCTGGCTAAATTTATGGAAAAATAAACAGATGCAATTGATAATGGTATCAATCGCTCTATTATTTATCGGTTATGGGTTTATTAATTTAAAAGTTGATGACGATATTGCCAAACTACAAGCATTGCCAGAACAATTACAACTACAAGAACAAAAAATTATCAGTATTACCCATCAAACAACAGATCAAAAATGGTTTGTTGTTTTTGGTGATACAGCTGAACAAACCTTACAACGACTTGAACAATTTTTACCTAAACTTGAACTTGCAAAATCAGAAGGTTATTTTGAACAATATCAGAGCATAAACTTACCTTCATTCCAAAAACAGCAAGAAAATATCGAATTTGTTAAACAATATAGTCCTGAAATTATATCCTCTTTAACACAAATGGGAATTAAGGCTAACTTACCTACTTTTGAACAACCAATTATTACACCAGAACTATGGCAACAAAGTGAACTTAGCCAAGGTCGAAAACTACTTTGGTTAACCTTACCAACGGGAAAAAGCGCGACTTTAATTCCAATAAATGGAATTAAAAATATCATTGAAATAAAAAAATTATCGGAAGTAGATAAAGGAATCTATTGGCTTGATCGCCGTGAAGAATTTAACACTATGTTTGCCCATTACCGAATACAATTATCCCAGCTGATTGCTGGTGCAGTGATTCTTATTTGCTCTTGCTTTATCTTCTATCATCGCAAATATGGTTTAAAAGCTGCATTAAAAAGCACATTACCTACATTATTATCAACAGGTATAGCATTAGCTATTAATGGCATAACCAATCAAACTCTTAATTTATTCTCAATGTTAGCACTAATTCTTGTTATTGGTATTGGTATCGACTATAGTCTATTTTTGAGCAACAATAAAAGCCAAAACCAAAGTGCATTATTAGCAGTAAGCATGGCGGCATTGACTACTATATTATCTTTTGGGTTATTAATAATAAGCCATACCGTTGCCATAAAAGGATTTGGATTAGTATTAACTGGCGGTATTTTTACAGCATTTTTATTTGCACCACTAGTCATCAATAATAGACAAGAAATATTAGGGACAAAAGGATGAAGAAATATTTATATTTAACTTTTTTATTATTAAGTATGTTGATTTCAGCCTGCTCGTCCCAACCTAAATCAGAAGCTTGGTTAACCAAAGAAACCAAAGTTAACTTGCCTAAGATAAATCTAACTCAAGACTATCACGATCAACAACTATTAACCTTTAAATATAACAATCAAGAAAACTCGGTAATAGTAATCGTTGATATCAAAGATAACCAATTGAAAGTAATTGGGTTATCCACTATAGGTATTCGTTTGTTTGAAATTGAATACGACGGTAGTAAAGTTAAAGCAAAACAACATATATTTGTTAAGCAACTTCCCCCTCCTGAGCAAGTATTATCAGACATAATGCTAAGCATATTACCAACAATTTCATGGCAAAACGTATTACCGGCGAATTGGCAACTC
Source organism: Gilliamella sp. B2772 (assembly GCF_026536985.1). NCBI lineage: Bacteria > Pseudomonadati > Pseudomonadota > Gammaproteobacteria > Orbales > Orbaceae > Gilliamella > Gilliamella sp. B2772. The sequence continues at coordinate 728,630 of NZ_JAFNNB010000001.1, forward strand.
ATTGATAACGACTTATTTAGGACCCTTGTCAATGATAAAAAACAAACAATCATTAAGATAACTTATAACCAAAAATCTTCAACAGACATTAGAAAACCAATTAAAATTCAACATGCTATATTTGGTTATCAAATTACAATTAAGAGTATGGAATAGATGATTTATGTTGCTGCGCTTGGCGCGATAAACACATTAGGACATGACAAACAACAGATAATCGATAATTTATCCCAAAATTATTGTGCAAAGCACTACTTGACTCAAGAAAAGGGTTGGTTATTAAATGGCCAAAATACTTGGTTAGGTAAAGTAACGGGGGAGCTGCCCTCCATTCCTCACAATTTGATGCAATATGCTACAAGAAATAATCAATTACTTTATGCTGCATATTTACAAATTAAACAGCAGATACAACAAGTTATCGAAAAATATGGACCAAAAAAAATTGCGGTTATAATGGGTACTAGTACTTCTGGAATACACGAAGGCGACGTTAATATTGAGCACTATTTAAAGACACATCATTGTCAACCCCATTTCTATTATCACCAACAAGAACTTGGTAATCCATCGTGTTTTTTAACAGAATTACTCAATTTACAAGGTCCTAGCTATACCATTTCCACTGCTTGTACATCTAGTGCAAAAGCCGTAATAAGTGGCCAACGACTGATTGAATCAGGATTAGTTGATGCTGCCATTGTTGGTGGTGCTGACAGTTTAAGCAGAATGCCAATAAATGGTTTTAATGCACTTGAAGCACTATCGAATAATCCCTGTATGCCATTTGCACAAGACCGTAACGGCATAAACATTGGTGAAGCCAGTGGATTGATGTTAATAACTAAAGAAGAATCAAGTGATATTGCATTATTAGGTGTAGGTGAATCATCCGATGCTTATCATATCTCCTCCCCTCATCCAGAAGGAATAGGAGCACAAGTTGCGATGGAAATGGCATTAGAAAATGCAAACTTAAAACCAAATCAGATTGGCTATCTTAATTTACATGGTACGGCAACGGTGCTTAACGACCAAGCTGAAAGTAGAGCTGTTTATCGATTATTTGAGCAAAACTTACCTTATTGTAGTTCAACAAAACATTTAACAGGACATACATTAGGTAGCGCAGCTATTACTGAATTGGCGATTAGTTACTTATTACTTAAACAAAATATTAATTTACCCCAGCAAGATTTTTCAGTATCACCTTATGATAAAAATCTAGATAAAATTAATATTGTTACAGAAAAAATGATGCTTCAAACACCAATCATTATGTCAAACTCTTTTGCTTTTGGTGGCAATAATGCATCTCTTATTATTGGAAAAGTATAATGCAATATCAACCAGCAAGTTACTATTTGCCACACAGAACTCCCATGATCATGATTGAGAAAGTTCATTTAGTCGATGAAAAACAATGCATTTGCAGTGTTCAAGTTACCAAAGATGGCATACTTTCTCCATTTTTAACTGATAATTATCAGCTACCCAATTTTTATGCTATCGAATTAATGGCACAAACTATTGGTGTTTGGAATGGATATCATGATTCCCAAAAAAATCACTCACCACAATTAGGCATGTTACTTGGAGGGCGAGCAATAAAAACCAATTTACCTTCATTTGAGCTTAATAGTGAATTAATTATAACCGCCAATTTAGTTCTTTTTGATTCTAAACTGGCTAACTTTGATTGTGATATCAGTATAAATCAACAATGTGTTGCATCAGGTAAATTAAATGTTTATGAACCTGATCCTAGTGAATTAGACCAACTTTTTGGTTCCCAGCGATTAAAAGGATAACAATTATGAGTCGAACAGTACTTGTAACTGGAGCAAGCAAAGGAATTGGTAAAGCAATTGCCTGTAAACTAGCGTCCGATGGTTTTGATATCGTCATACATTATCATAGTGACAAAAAAGGGGCGATTGAAACTCAAAAAATTATCGAACAAACCGCCCAAAAAGCTAGACTAATTCAATTTGATGTAAGCAACACTGAGCAATGTCAGCAAATAATAGAAGCAGATACTGAACAATATGGAGCTTATTACGGTGTTGTTAATAATGCAGGTATTATCCGCGATGGTGCTTTCCCTGCTTTAACACAAGATGATTGGAAAGCTGTAATTCATACCGATCTTGATAGTTTTTACAATGTTTTACATCCTTGTATTATGCCCATGATTGGACTTCGTAATGGTGGAAGAATTATTGTTATATCATCAGTTTCTGGCATCGTTGGAAATCGTGGTCAAGTCAATTACAGCGCGGCCAAAGCAGGCGTAATTGGTGCAACCAAAGCGTTGGCACTTGAATTAGCTAAACGAAAAATTACCGTCAATTGCATTGCCCCGGGCCTAATAGACACGGGTATTTTAGATATGGAACCAATCGCTTTAAAAGAAGCAATGAACATGATCCCTCTTAAACGAATGGGACACGTTGACGAAGTCGCAGGACTTGCAAGTTATTTAATGTCAGATAATGCGGGATATATAACAAGACAAGTCATTTCTATTAATGGAGGAATGGTATGACAAAACGAGTAGTCATAACTGGCGCAGGTGGCGTCACCGCATTTGGTAATGAATGGGATGATGTTGAGCTCAAACTAAAACAACTTCAAAATGCAGTTCGATACATGCCTGAGTGGGAAATTTACGATGGATTACATACCAAACTTGGTGCCCCAATTGATGATTTTGTTTTACCAGATCACTATACACGGAAGAAGATTCGCTCAATGGGAAGAGTATCATTACTCTCAACTAAAGCTACTGAAATCGCATTAGAAAAAGCAGGATTACTAGATGAACCTGAGCTAACTAATGGTGATACAGGTATTGCGTTTGGATCATCAACAGGTAGTACTCAACCCGTTGCATCATTCGCCACCATGTTAAATGAAAAGCATACTAACAACATCACCGCAACAACCTATATCCAAATGATGCCACATACAACTGCAGTTAATACTGGTTTATTTTTTGGTTTAAAAGGTCGATTAATTACCACATCAAGTGCTTGTACATCTGGAAGTCAAGCTATAGGTTATGCATATGAAACTATAAAATACGGTATGCAAAAAATCATGGTAGCAGGTGGAGCCGAAGAGTTATGCCCTTCGGAAGCAGCTGTTTTCGATACCTTATTTGCCACAAGCCAACTTAATGACACACCAAAATTATCACCAAGACCATACGATCGGGATCGCGATGGCTTAGTTATTGGTGAAGGAGCCGGTGCACTAATTTTAGAGGAATATGAACACGCCAGGGCTCGAGGAGCAAAAATTTATGGTGAGATTATAGGCTTTAAAACCAACTGTGATGCGAGTCATATTACCCAACCAAGGCAAGAAACAATTCAATATTGCATTGAACAATCACTCAAAGATGCAGGTTTAGAGCCAAGCCAAATTGGTTACATCAGTGCTCACGGTACCGCAACTGCCCGTGGAGATATTGCTGAAAGTAATGCTGTTGCCAATATCTACGGTAATAAAACCCCAATATCATCTTTAAAAAGCTATTTTGGTCATACTCTTGGTGCATGTGGCGCGATAGAAGCATGGTTAACGTTAGAAATGATGCATAGTGGCTGGTTTAACCCGACTATTAATTTAAATAATGTCGATCCTCAATGTGGTGATCTGGATTATATCGTTGGTTCAGGACGAAATTTAGATATTGAATATTTTCAAACTAATAATTTTGCTTTTGGTGGAATTAACACCTCAATTGTGATTAAAAGAATATAATTTGAAATTTCATTAAAACAAGGCAAAAAAAAGTTGAGGAGCGGGGTTTTTGAGGTTATTTTCAAACCACAAAAAACTTTTAGAGCTTAAAAAACCCCGTTCCTCAACTTTTTTTGACTTAATAGTGGATAAAAAAATAGCGCTATGCAGCGCTATTTTTGTGAAATTTATTTATTTTTTTCGCGTTCAATAGCTCGATAGCCAATATCATGACGATAGTAACAACCATGCCAATAGATACTTTTAATTTGTTCATACGCACGTTTTTGAGCGTCTGAAACACTATCGCCTAAAGCTGTAACACATAGCACTCGCCCACCATTGGTATAGACTTGACCGTTTTCTAAACAGGTGCCGGCATGGAAGATTTTGCAATTAGTATCTGTTTCAGTAGGTAGACCTAATATAACATCTTTGGTGTTGTAATCGCCTGGATATCCGCCAGCAGCAAGAACTACACCTAAAGCAGGCCTTATATCCCATTTTGATTTTACAGTATTTAGTTCACCCTTTGTGGCAGCCAAGCAGAGCTCAACTAGGTCAGATTGCATTCGCATCATGATTGGTTGAGTTTCAGGATCGCCAAATCGACAATTGAATTCGATTACTTTAGGATTTCCTTGTTTATCAATCATTAATCCGGCATAAAGAAAACCAACATATACATTGCCTTCTTTTGCCATGCCATTGACGGTTGGGTAAATGATTTCTTCCATAACTTTATTGAACACATCATCGGTTACTACTGGTGCTGGAGAGTAAGCACCCATTCCCCCCGTATTCAAACCTGTGTCACCATCACCAACACGTTTATGATCTTGGCTGGTTGCCATTGGTTCAACATGTTTACCATCGACCATGACGATAAAACTGGCTTCCTCGCCATCAAGAAACTCTTCAATGACGACTCGATGACCAGCATCACCAAAGGCATTTCCCGCTAACATATCGTGTACTGCCTCTTCGGCTTCCTTTTGTGTCATGGCAACAATCACGCCCTTTCCTGCCGCTAAGCCATCAGCTTTAATCACAATTGGTGCGCCTTTTTGACGAATATAAGCAATGGCTGGCTCAATTTCTGTGAAGTTTTGGTATTCAGCAGTTGGGATGTTATGTCGAGCTAAAAAATCTTTAGTGAAAGCTTTTGATCCTTCTAGCTGAGCAGCCGCTTTTGATGGGCCAAAGATAGTTAATCCAGCTTTTTGAAAACTATCGACAATACCAATCACTAATGGCGCTTCTGGTCCAACAATAGTTAAGTCTATTTGTTGCTCTTGAGCAAAGTTGAGTAGACCAGCAATATCTGTTGCTTTGATGTTGATATTTTCTAAATTTGGCTCAAGTGCGGTACCTGCATTACCTGGTGCAACAAACACTTTAGAAACTAATGGCGATTGTGCTGCTTTCCAAGCTAAAGCATGTTCGCGCCCACCATTACCAATGACTAATACTTTCATACAAGGTCCTTTCAATACTTTTATAATTAATGCCTAAAATGACGCATATTGGTGAAGATCATGGCAATATTATGCTCATTAGCGGCTTGAATTACTTCGTCATCACGAATTGAACCACCCGGCTGAATAACACAGGTGACACCAACCGCAGCCGCGGCATCAACACCATCTCTAAACGGGAAGAATGCATCAGAAGCTACAACTGAACCAGCAACTTCTAGATTCTCATCTTGTGCTTTTATTCCAGCAATTTTGGCCGAATAAACACGACTCATTTGCCCTGCACCAATGCCAATAGTCATCTTATCTTTAGCATAAACAATAGCATTAGATTTCACAAATTTTGCCACTTTCCAACAGAATAGTGCATCAGATAACTCTTTTTCAGTCGGTTGTCGTTTGGTAACTACCGTTAATTGGTCTTTGGTTACCATACCTAAATCACGATCTTGTACAAGTAATCCGCCATTGACGCGTTTTAAATCTAAACTGGCTTTTGTGCTCGTTGGCCATTCGCCACATTCTAATACTCGAACATTTTTTTTCGTTTGTGTAATGGCCAAAGCATTTTGATCAACCGATGGTGCAATGATTACTTCAACAAATTGTTTATCAACAATAGTTTGGGCTGTTTTAGCATCTAATGGACGATTAAAAGCAATAATGCCCCCAAAGGCAGAAGTTGGGTCGGTTTTAAAAGCATTAAGATAGGCATTTAAGATGTTATCACTCACCGCAACACCACATGGGTTAGCGTGTTTAACTATTACACAAGCTGGTTCATCAAATGATTTTACACATTCTAATGCAGCATCGGTATCGGCAATATTGTTATAAGATAGCTCTTTACCTTGTATTTGTTTGGCAGTAGCAATAGAACCTGGCTCAAGATGTTCTTCAACATAAAAAGCTGCATGTTGATGTGAGTTTTCGCCATATCGCATATCTTGTTTTTTAACAAATTGTAGATTTAAAGTGCGAGGGAATTCACCAGCAGGCTTTTCAGTATCGCCATAATATGGAGGTACAAGTTTACCAAAATAGTTAGCGATCATACCGTCATATTGAGCAGTATGTTCAAATGCTTTTATTGCTAAGCTAAATCGATACTTGAAAGAGAGGCAATTTTGCTGTTTATCTAACATATCAATGATTGTGCTATAGTCCTGACAATCAACAACAATGGCGACATCTTTATTATTTTTAGCTGCAGATCGCACCATAGTTGGTCCGCCAATATCAATGTTTTCTATCGCATCTTCTAAACTACAATTTGGGTCAGCTACCGTTTTCGCGAAAGGATATAAGTTGACAACCACCATATCAATCGGTGCGATCTGATGTTGTTGCATCACTTCGTCATCAATCCCTCGACGCCCTAAAATGCCACCATGTATTTTAGGATGTAACGTTTTGACTCGACCATCCATCATTTCAGGGAATCCCGTATAATTCGATACTTCGGTAACAGGAATGTGGTTGTCGATTAAAAGTTTGGCGGTGCCACCAGTAGAAAGGAGTTCAATATTACGTTCAGATAAAGCTTTAGCAAATTCAATGATTCCTGTTTTATCAGAAACACTGAGTAAAGCACGACGGATAGGACGAAACTGCTGCATGAAAAAGCTCCGAAATTGATATTCTAAATCCAAGTCTGTGAGCGGCTATTATATATAAAACGAGGAGCGATGTTTAGTATTAACTTTCTGAAAAAATAATTACCTAATAATTTGTATTTATTCAATGATATGGTTATTTAGCTTGTCATAAAAGTAAAGCGAATTGGCACTTTGGATTTTTCTTTCATTTTGTTCTCGAGTGCTATTGCGATATTTTTGAGGACATAGACCAATTCAGTTTGTTTATGACAATGATCAACATAACTAACGCATAAAAATATCTATTTATTGTAAACATGAAATTATTGTTGTTTGTTTAGGTATGTTTATTAATTTTTAGGTGAGATTCTGACTATTCTGAGGATTAGTTTGATGCCTATATATTTTTATCAAAAAAATAAGGTATCTATAGATACCTTATTTTCAATTTTTTAAACTATATATAAAAAATTAATCGTCACTATAACCTAAACTACGTAGCGCACGCTCATCATCAGCCCAACCAGCTTTGACTTTAACCCATAATTCTAAATGTACTTTATTATCAAAGAAAAATTGCATGTCTTTACGGGCTTCGATACCGATTTTTTTGATTTTTTCACCTTTGTTGCCAATGACCATTTTCTTTTGTCCATCGCGTTCAACTAGGATTAAGCCATTAATGCGGTACATGCCAGTACGTTCATCAACTTTAAATTGTTCAATTTCAACCGTAACCGAGTAAGGTAATTCATCACCTAAAAAACGCATTAGTTTTTCTCGGATGATTTCTGAAGCCATAAATCGTTGTGATCGGTCAGTGATATAATCTTCAGGAAAGTGGTGTTCACCAACGGGTAAATGTTTTTTGACAATATCTTTGATGATGTCAATCCCTTCACCTTTTTCTGCACTAATTGGCACAACATCTAAAAAGTTAATTTTTTGACTAATTTCTTGGATATGTGGTAACAGTTGGGTTTTATCTGTTACATTATCAATTTTGTTGATAACTAACAGTATAGGTGCCTTGCAATCTTTGAGTTTGCCTGCAACCATTTCGTCATCTTCAGTCCAGTGGGTTCCTTCCACGACAAAAATAACTAATTCAACATCACCAATTGAACTGCTAGCGGCACGATTCATTAAGCGATTAATCGCTCTTTTTTCTTCAATATGTAAACCGGGTGTATCAATATAGATAATTTGATCATCGCCTTGGGTATCAATTCCGACAATACGGTGACGCGTTGTTTGCGCTTTACGTGAGGTGATTGATACTTTTTGACCAAGTAGTTGGTTTAATAGTGTTGATTTGCCGACATTTGGTCTTCCAACTATGGCAACAAATCCACAATGTTGTTTTGATTCTGTCATTTTATTCCTAATTGGTTTAATGCTTCTTGAGCTGCGGCTTGTTCAGCCTTGCGACGGCTTAAACCTCGCCCTAAGTATTGGTGATCATCGTTTTCAATTTTACATTGAATTAAGAACTCTTGCTCATGATTGTCGCCAGTAACTTCAAGAATTAAATAACATGGTCTTTCATGTCGTATACCTTGCAAATATTCTTGTAAACGTGTCTTAGCATCTTTTTGCTTAATACCAGGTTGAATTTCATCTAAGCGTTTTTGATACCAAGATAAAATTATGCGGCGAATGTTTTCAATTTCACTATCTAGATAAATAGCGCCAATGATAGCTTCTACTGCATCAGAGATAATGGATTCACGGCGAAAACCACCACTTTTTAATTCACCTTGACCTAAAATTAGGTAATCACCTAATTTGAATTCTTTTCCCATTTCAGCAAGTGTCTGTCCACATACTAAACTTGCTCGCATTTGACTAAGATCACCCTCATCTTGCTTGAGAAATCGATGATAAAGTTCATCAGCAATGACAAAACTTAATATCGAATCACCTAAAAATTCAAGGCGTTCATTATGCATTTTATTAGCACTACGATGAGTTAGTGCTAACTGAAGTAAAGATGTGTTATTAAACTGATATCCAATAGCTTGTTGTAGTTGATTCAAATTTTTCATCACAGTTAGTGGATTCCACCTATACGGCTAAAACGAATTCCTGTTGGCCATTGGTCAGGTTGTTTTTCAAAACTGATCCAAATAGTTGTAGCTCGACCAACAAAGTTTTTTTCCGGAACAAAGCCAAAATATCGACTGTCACCGCTGTTATCACGGTTATCACCCATCATAAAATAGTTATCTTGTGGAACAACCCATGTTCCGATCGGTTGACCATTTTGATGATAAAAATAACTTGTATCTTCCATTTTTCCAGGCGTTGTTAGAACATCGTGAGTAATTTCACCTAAGGTTTCTTGTTGAATTTTCATATCTAATGTAATTCTAGAGTTAGAATCAACAATACCCTTATCTTTATATTGTTCTATTGTATAGAAGTCTGGGTTTTTCCCCATTTCGTTCACTTCTTTCCAATTACTTGCTTGGGGTTGAGTATAATGTAAATCTAATGGTTCAGAACGCTGACCAACACAATTATTATCGGTTGATTGGCAAGCTGGATAAATGAGAATTTTCTTTTCATTAGACAAATAGACAATTTTATCGCCAGGTAAACCTACAACGCGTTTAATAATATCTCTATTTGATCCATCGGGGTGTTTGAAAACCGCAATTTCACCGCGTTTTGGGTGGCCAGTTGAAATTAAGACAGTATTGGTGATCGGATCACGTAATCCATATGAAAACTTTTGAACAGCAATAAAATCACCAACTAATAGTGTTTGCATCATTGACCCTGAAGGAATTTGAAATGGTTCATATATAAATGATCGAATAACAAAAACCACAAAAAGAACAGGGAAAAACGATGCTAAATTTTCAATCCAGCCTTTAGGTTTTCCAACTTCTGCCAAAATTTTACCATCAATTTCACCATTAGCTTGCTTACGAATCTCTTCAACTTTACGTTGTCTAGCAGGTTTCCATCGGTACTTCTCTAAAAACCAAAAGATCGCAGTAATGAATGTTGCTATTGTTAATATGATGGCGAATAAGTTAGCCATTTTTTATCCTCTTTAACTGATTAATCTTTACCAACATGTAGAATAGCTAAAAACGCTTCTTGCGGTAATTCTACATTACCTACTTGTTTCATGCGCTTTTTACCTTCTTTTTGTTTTTGTAAAAGTTTTTTCTTACGACTTACATCACCACCATAGCATTTAGCTAAAACATTTTTACGAAGTTGTTTAACTGTTGAACGAGCTATGACGTGGTTGCCAATTGCAGCTTGAATCGCGATATCAAATTGCTGACGCGGAATAAGATCTTTCATCTTTTCGACTAGTTCACGCCCACGGTATGGTGCATTGTCTTTATGGGTAATGAGTGCTAATGCATCAACACGCTCACCATTAATTAATACATCAAGCCTAACCATGTCAGCAACTTGGAAACGCTTGAAACTGTAATCTAATGAGGCATAACCGCGTGAAGTTGATTTCAGTTTGTCGAAGAAATCTAAAACAACTTCAGTCATTGGAATTTCGTAAGTTAATGCAACTTGATTACCATGATAAACCATATTGGTTTGTACACCGCGCTTTTCAACACATAGAGTAATTACATTACCTAAATACGTTTGTGGAACTAATATGTTACATTCAGCTATAGGTTCACGAAGTTCTTGAATGTTATTCACTGCAGGTAATTTTGCAGGGCTATCAACATAGATAATTTCATTTTGAGTAGTCAAAACCTCATAAACTACTGTTGGTGCAGTAGTGATTAAATCAAGATTATACTCTCTTTCTAATCGTTCTTGAATGATTTCCATATGCAATAAGCCAAGGAAACCACAACGGAAACCAAATCCTAACGCACCAGAATTTTCAGGTTCATAAAAAAGCGAGGCATCGTTAAGGCTTAGTTTTCCTAATGCATCACGGAATGCTTCGTAATCATCAGAACTGGTTGGAAATAATCCTGCATATACTTGAGGTTTAACTTTTTTAAATCCTGGTAGTGGCTTGTCTGCTGGAGATTTTGCTAAAGTTAACGTGTCCCCTACAGGTGCTCCTAATATATCTTTGATTGCACAAACAACCCAACCTACTTCACCACAATGCAAGCAGTCTTTATCTATTTGTTTTGGAGTAAAGATCCCTAGGCGATCAACATTATAAGTCATTCCTGTGCTCATAACTTTGATTTTATCACCTTTATTTAACTCACCATTCTTGATACGAATTAGTGATACAACACCTAAATAGTTATCAAACCATGAATCAATAATTAGTGCTTGTAGTGGTGCATTCGAATCACCTTCTGGCGCAGGGATATCATGAACGAGTTGTTCAAGCACATCAACCACACCTACTCCGGTTTTAGCCGAGCATCTTACTGCATTGCTAGCATCAATACCAACAATGTCTTCAATCTCTTCTGCCACTCTTTCTGGTTCGGCTGCCGGTAAGTCGATTTTATTAAGTACTGGTACAACCTCAAGGTCCATATCAAGTGCTGTATAACAGTTTGCAAGAGTTTGCGCTTCAACACCTTGCCCTGCATCAACAACAAGTAATGCACCTTCACATGCAGCAAGTGAACGAGAAACTTCATATGAAAAATCCACATGTCCTGGTGTATCGATGAAGTTTAGCTGATATGTTTGGCCATCTTTAGCATGATAATCTAAAGTAACACTTTGTGCTTTAATTGTAATACCACGTTCACGTTCCAGATCCATTGAGTCTAAAACTTGAGCTTCCATTTCACGATCAGAAAGTCCTCCACAGATTTGGATAATACGATCAGAAAGCGTTGATTTACCATGGTCAATATGAGCAATAATTGAAAAATTGCGGATATTTTTATTCATATCAATAAGTTATATTTTAGTTATGTACTGTTAATTATCGTTAGTGTTATTGGCTATAAATAACAAGTCAAATAATCACGAAAATAGAAGCAAACATTCTACACATTAATGGTCAGTAAGCATAGTGTTATCGAGAGGTTTACGGCGATTTCTCAACAATATTTTGGGCAATTCTTTCAATTGTCCCTTCAGGTAAATTACCAATAATAATAATATTTTTGTTACCCAGATTGGTTGAGAATATTGTTCTTCCGCCCTGCTGAATAAGTTGATTAGGTTGACTTGCTTGCTCTAAAGAGACATTTACTGTAAAAGAAAATACGCCATCAGAAAACAATTTAGTTGCAATATCAGAACTATAAAAATTGACATTATACGCCGCTATTTCTTTAAATCCTTTTGGCAACCATGCTAAGCGCCAAGCATCAAGTAAATTATTCTGTTTTTCGATTGATAATAAAATTGGGTAAGTTCGATTATCAATATAATTTTTGAATTTTTTAACATCGAAATCAACATCGATATCAACAACTTTCAATTGATTAACAATGTCATTATCATCATCAATTAAGTCTATTCGTAATGGTAAGAAAGTCTCATCATCGATCCATATAACATAGCTATAGCGATCTTTGTCTTTTGCAATTATTTTAACTAATTGAGCACCACGATTTGCCGTTCTAGTTTTACCTAATAAAATAAAATCATAAATATTCGCTATTGAATTAAAGTCATTATAAATTACATCAGGAAATGCCTCTGTTATGCGAGAACTAGCAATCGAAAATGAAGGGCTATCAGGTTGAAAATAACTGGTGGTGTTGTTATGCAAGATAATCTCTTTTGCTGGACCTTCAAGATAAAGCAATTGCGCATTAATATTTTCTTTTTTAGCTGCGCCTAAGTGATTATATTCAAAAGTTGAGCCAAATTGTTCTCTATCTTGTGATACAAAATGAATTTGATAATCATTGATTTGCACCGCTTTACTCATTTTATTTAATAAATTTAACGCTTCATTTGTTTCTGTTGCCATGGTTGAGGCAGAAAACAATATAAAAAACAGAGTAATAATAAAATTATTACTCTGTTTTAGCTTTATTTTTATTAAAGAAAATAGAAAATTCATTTTTATTTAACGGGCATTTAACCTTTTTTGTAATTCATAATCTTGAACGAGCAATCTAATTTTATCGTATTGTCTTTTTTCAAGTAATTGCTTGTCATTATGTTGTATTCCACCAACAGGAGCTACATTAACACCCATAGGAACAGTATTAAGCGTTGGAGCACCACTGGCATCGTCCGATTGACCTTGATGATATTGAACACCAGCAATAATTGCTAATGTAACACAAGCAGCAAGTCCAACTTGGCTAACTTTAGCCACAACATCTTTAATTCGCACCCAAAATAGATTTTCAGCTTTAGGAATTGAAATTTCATCTTGAGAAGGTTGCTCTGTTAATTGTGGGTATAAATCATCATCCGCAATCGCCATAGCAACTTGATTGCTAATATCTAATGTTAATGAACTACCGTGCAATTCTCCTCGCATTGCTTCTCTTGCGATATGATAGCGATGCCAGCAGGATTGCAAACTTTCATCATGGCTAACGACATCAACAAAGTTATCGTCTGTAAACTCACCATCCATCAATAATGAAAGTTGCTGCTTCTGTTCTATTTGCATAGTAGATACCTTAATTTCTTGCTACCTATTTTAATTTGTTCAAACCACTAACTAATTAATGGTTTTATTTTTTCATCAATAGCATCACGTGCTCTAAAAATACGTGATCTCACAGTTCCGACTGGTGTACCCATAATTTCAGCTATTTCCTCATAACTTAATCCATCAATTTCACGTAGTGTGATGGCGGTTCTTAAATCATCAGGTAATGCTTCAATTGCTTCAAATACTACTCTTTCAACTTCTTTAGAAAGAACTAAACTTTCAGGGTTATCGACATCTCTTAATGAGTCTGCACCTTCGTAACTTTCCGCTTCACTTGCATCAATATCCGAAGATGGTGGTCGTCTGCCTTGCGAAGTTAAGTAATTCTTTGCAGTATTAACCGCGATTCGATACAACCAAGTATAAAAAATACTTTCACCTTTAAAAGAGCTTAATGAACGATAAGCTTTAATAAAAGTTTCTTGCACAACATCAGGTATTTCAGAAGGTAAAACATAACGTGATACCAAATGAGCTAGCTTATTTTGATAACGTACCACAAGTAAATTAAACGCATTTTTATCTCCGTTTAAAACGCGATCTACTAAAACTTGGTCTGTTATTTGCTCCCCCATTAAAGGCCATCCCTCATTATATTATCACTATTAGTGTGGCCCAAAATTGTGCACTCTAACAGTTAGATTCATAAATTTAAAAAAAGTTCCCATTATTTTAATTGAAATTTCATTTTCATTGCTAATTCTTTTATTTTTTATCATGTTGCATACTAAAAAAGTACGTTCCTCAACTTTTTTTAATATACTTTTTGAACAAAATTAATTAAGTAAGAAGATTTCGCGTTCACCAGCATCGTTGTATGTAATTTGGTAAAATTGCGGTAAATTAAAATTAACAGAGCTACTGGTGGTAAACGTAAAGCGGTCATCAGATAATACATAAAAATCATTAATATCCTTAACCATGTTCTCTTTGGTACCGTTACAATTACGGTAAATTTCGATCTGATTATGCTCGTTTAAAATGTATAAATCAAATCCATTTGCGGTATCTTCAAAAAAGAATTGAATAATACCTTCATAAGCGACGCTATCTATCTCTTTAGGTAATTCATTACTTTCATCTAAAATATTTAGCGGTCTACCTTGAACTTTGTTGTTTGATACTGCACCATAAAAATCAATAGCACTTTCAAATTGATGGAATGACACGCCAAACCGTTCGAAGAATAGATACCAAGACGCCCCATCAATTCTCAATGGCTTAACTTGTGTTGAATTATTTTTAGTTGTCGATAATCTCAAATCAACACAATTGTACATCAGCCTTTTCATTTGATTTTTAATTTCATTACTTAGCTGGTTACTATAACAAAAGATTTCGACCGAATTGGGTAAATCAGCATCTTTGTGCATACGATTGAGTAAAGCTTTTATAGCTTCTAGCACGCACAAAGTACCACTAAAATGCAAGACCCGAATTTCATTCCATGAATTACGATAAAGCAAATCAATTGAGCTAACCAAACTTAATTCTTGCTTACCATAGTTTAGAACATTAGTGCTGATTTCATCTTCTAACTTTAAATTAACCGTTGGATCGTTTTCTAAATTCAATATGATTGCTAAATGGCGTATTTCACACGGACCATATAATTGTTCTTCTGTTGCTGTTGGAACATCAATTGGAAAGTAATTTTTCAGATCTTCAATCAGTTTGGTGATTTTTTTGTTATCACGGTCATCACCATCATAATAGTAAAATTGAGTTGAATCTGAAATCAAACCATTAAAGTAACACCAACCAACTAATTTGACTAAGTATTTACTATATTCTAGATATTGATGTCCAACAATCGAATTGAGTTTAGGTTTTTGGTTATAAACATACCAACCAGCTCGGTTAATCCGGTCTTCTTTAACATGGATAAAAGTTAAAACATCTTCCTGTAAATTATCAGAAATATTCAATTTTAATGTAGAGATTTTACCAGGAAGAACTTCAAAAGAGGCATATAATTTGCGAGTCAGTATTGCTAGATCTTGTGGGCTAATCAATGAATCTAAATTGTTACGACGGCCAAAATTGAGCAAATTTCGATAACCCGTCATCATAGTATGTAGTAATATTTCGTGTATTTCACGAACTTGTTCTATTTTCCAAGTTTTACTAGCATCTAATTTTTCCAATAATGATTGTTGCCACCCCCAATTTTGTACAAATTCATTTAATATGTCACGTCGCCATGACGATGAATTTGCTTTTTGTGACAATTTTTCATTCACTTTTAAATAAAAGCAATGTCTAACTAATTCCAGTCGTTGAAAATCTCTAATCTTTGTTAAATAGTTTGAGATCCTATCCAATAACATCGAGTATGAATCAAGATAGTGATGGGAATGGATTTCTCCTTTTTGAATTAATTCCCGCATATCAAACGCGATAGGCCTATTTTTTGGATAGATCGAAGAATAAGCTTCAAGTAATAATGTTTTTAATACTGCTTTGAATGGTGAATCGATACTTTTATACAGTTGCCATAAACTTGCACCAAAGTACTCTTCAGCAGATAAACCCGTCAAAGGTCCAAAATCAATCCATTCTTCGCGTTTGATGATATTCGATACAACTAATGCCTGGACACATTTTTCATAGGTTGGATAAGTGACGTCATTGACTGTAAAATCAGAAGGAATCGCAAACCATAACAGACGTTTACCTGCTAAAAGGTTGGCTGAACGGTAAAATTCTTCGAGTAGTAATATGTGCTGTGCAGATCCACAGTTTTCACCCATTAGACATTCATGATGTTGGTTAATAAACCGATCGACGTCAACAACAAATAAAGTAAGTTTAATGCCAAGATCTTTAGCCCAAGTTTCTATTAATCTGCACTTCTTTATTAATGCTTGCTTTTTAACATCAGATAAACTATTTTCGATACAGATCCATATATCAAGATCTGATGAGGTAGATTGCCCGATGGAACATGTGCTACCCATTGAATATAATGCTGAAATATTGGCGTGATTTTTTTTATTTACCTCACTGAAATTGAACTCATTTTTTAACTGTTCAACAATTTCATTGGATGGTTGATAATACGCAATACCTAATGGAGTCTCTTCGCCCGCATAACCTGGCAGATTGGGATGGTTAAAATGAAAAAGAACTGGCAATAATGAAAAGACACGCTGAAATTCCAGAGACATACCACTTTGAGCACGTTCGTGTTTTAGTATTGCAAGATCATCAAGTTCTTTTTTTATATTATTTATATCGTATTGCATAGCATTATTCAGGTGAAACAGATGTACTATTGACGAACAATTTCTCCAATAATTTTCTATTATAGCGTAAAAAGAATGTAAATTTACAAATAAATGAAATAAATATTATGATCACCCTAGAAAAAATATCACAATCTTTGAAAAATACCAAAAACCAATTTCAATTCATGAATAAAGCTGCCGTGTTAATCCCTATTATCACTATTGAAAACCAATTGCACCTGCTTTTTCAGGTACGTTCAAAAAAACTTAAATGGCAACCAGGGGATATTTGTTTTCCTGGAGGACGAGTTGAGTTATCGGATATCAGCCCTGAATATACCGCCAAACGTGAAACTTTCGAGGAGTTGGGTATTACGCTTGATCAAATTACCCTATTAGGACAATTACCTAAATTTTATGCCTCATTAGGCATGATAATTTATCCTTTTGTTGCAAAAATTGAGCATGTAGATAAATTGGATAATTTACAAATTAATCATGATGAAGTTGAGTCGGTTTTTACGGTTCCATTAGAATGGTTTATTGAGCATTCCCCCAAAAAAGCAACTATGTTTGTTGGCTTTAA
Organism: Gilliamella sp. B2772; assembly: GCF_026536985.1. NCBI lineage: Bacteria > Pseudomonadati > Pseudomonadota > Gammaproteobacteria > Orbales > Orbaceae > Gilliamella > Gilliamella sp. B2772. The sequence continues at coordinate 745,879 of NZ_JAFNNB010000001.1, forward strand.
ACCTGATGATAATTTCCCTTTTGAATTAGTTCCAAATCGCACAGCAAATTGGCAAAAGAAATCGCAACATGATGTACACTTTTATCAGTATGGTGATTATGTCATTTGGGGATTAACTGCACAGATAATTAATTGTTTTATTAGCACCATAAATATAAATGCTTAGCTGTAATATGATGATTTATTACAAAAATACTATTTTTAATATCGTAATATTTCTTTAGCATAAAATGCTTAAAAATATATTCTTTACAAAAATTTAAAGTGATACCTACACAAATATTCTAATTGATATATACTATTTAACGGTTATTTTTCTTTTCCACAATTTCCACATTGTTTTATCTAGCTGTTTGAAAGAATTAGTAAAAGATAGATCCCGAGAGCGTTTTTCGTTTTCATACTCTCATGCAATACCCTCATAGAATAAGCGTTACAGATTGTTTTTTTATTTTTATAACATAAATACAAAGGACATTATTATGAAACGTTATAATAAATCATCTATTGCATTAGCTTTACTATTATCTCTACCTATTGCCAATATTTATGCGGCTTTACCATTAACAGCAGAAGAAAGTAATAATTTAATACCCTTCAAAGAAGTCTCTGTAACCGGTAGCTACTTACAAGCACAAAATGCAGCAGATGATATATCAAAAGCTGCGGACGAAGTTGGTGCTAAATATTATCATATAACTGGTATTGAACAACCTTCTACAGGCACATCAACTGATCGTGCAATTGTTTATGCCGATGTTTATAAATCAAATGCACCTATAGCGGTAAGCAAAGAAGAAGTTACTCACAACGGTGTTGTGCTTTATCCTCGTTCAAAAGCCCTTTATTATTTACCATTTGCAGTCGTAAAATTTAAAGGCGATTATAATAACACTTCTGAAATTTTAGATGCAGCGAGTAAAATCGCTTCTGAAAAAGATGCCTATGCGTTTTATGTTTACTCAATTATTGCTGATGATGTAAAAAATCGTGAACAAGATGTTGATGTTGCATTATACAAAAAAGAGGCGCCAGTTCGTGACTTTATCATTTCTAAAGCAATCGCAGGTCAAGATGCTTATGAAATTACTAGCGAAGCATTCAAAATCATGAAGCCATATAAAACAATCGTTTTCCATGGAACATTTAATAATACCAGCGAAGTTAGCGCAGCAGCACAAAAATATGCTATCGCTAACGATGCACACTTCTACTATGTAAAAGAAATATCTAATAACCGTGCTGAAACAGCGCAAACTGTTTATGTAAATTTATATAGATAATCATTTTTTCAAGGCTGTCCATGCGTAAAACTCTTTTTCCCGCATGGATAGTTTTTATTCAATTTTTACATGTCAGTAATAAAAAATATCTTTATCAATAAATTAATTTTCCCACATTTTTAACATTGAAATAAGTATCAACTTAATTGAAACGTAATGATTGTATCTTTCTATTAAATTTAAGAATAATAAGGTAAGGTAACATGATGTTATTGAAAGGATTTAAATTTAAAAAGTTTTCTCAATTTTCAATAAGGTTTATAGTTTTATTAACAAGTTCGATATTTTTAATGAGTAATTTAGCTTTTGCACTGGTAGCAGTCACAGCACAATCTATTAATGGCAATCGCCCATATTTTATCGATCCTGATGCGGTTGGTGTTAATGGTTCCCGAGAGTATGATCAACAAAACTTCCAATATTTTGGGATAAAATTCCAATCTCAGGTTTTTACAGGAATCGATGACCTAAATCGTCAACTAAAAAATATCAATTTCCCTCAAGTTGATCCCAATGCCACCACTCCAAATCAATTATTGACATCGTTAAAATCTAATTATGGTCTTGATGGTACAATGATACCTTTTTCCATGTCTAATCCGGTTGACAGTCAATTGGTTGCTGATGATGATGGAGACAGTATAACTCAAATAACCCCACCCGATGGGGGATTTAAAATAGACTGGTTCTATCGCTATGATAATAAATCCTATTTATTACTTGAATCAGATAGAAACAGAACTTTTTGTGAGTTGGCAAGATTAGGTTGGAGCCCTTATATTAGAATTTCAGGCTCTATTGCTTTAGTAACGCAATATGGTGTTCCAAATTATAAAGTTTATCCCGAAGCTAAAAAAGATTTTTTGATTTACAATGCAATCAAACCAACTGTTTGTGCCAATCGTCCATCAATTGTGCATTCATTCCTCTTCGAAAATCGGGATTATACTGGTGATTGGGTCTATTTAACTTGGGGGGATGCTAATCAACACGTTATTGATTCTGGTTTCGTCAATAAAGTAAGTTCTGGTGGGTTTCCAACAACGGGATTTGATCAAGCCCGATTCCTTATGTTTATAGCTGGAGCACCATTTGATTTATCGACGATAACATCATCAAATAGTTCAAAAGGCGTGAATATAGAAATAAACCAAATTACCGTTGGTGATATAGATAGTCATCTAATTAATACAGGGCTTCAAGTAAAATTGACAGGTGAAGCAACGGATGTAAATCCTACCTTTACCATAAAATCTGATGGCGAAGATATATACACGTTTACGATTAAGAAATGGTTCACATCGCCAAGCCAAGATGTTTACCATTACAACCAAAGCGCAAGTGTTTGCAATGGTAAATATGTTGTTCCTACTATTGAGGATTTGACCAATAGCGACCAAAACCTTATAACCAATGGTCCATGTAAGTCAGATAATAATTCTGATAACTGTTTGGCTATTACAACTAATCACTATTATCGTAGGATTGGTAATAGCCTTCTAGGAGAATGGGGTAATGTAACAAACGAAGGAAAACTTTATCACCACACCTACCCAGGTAACCATTTTCCTAAAGGTCATCTATATTGGACATCTGATGAACGAGATGCTACCAACCAATATACTGTTGGTACAACTATAGGAGCGATTGAGTGGCAACCCAAAAATAATGAATTAAATTTCGTCTGTGTACTTAAATAATAATTGTTCTAATCATTGCGCTTGTAGATTAAAGTGCGATGATTATTACTTTTAAGTTTGACTGCACATTAATTCATTTCTCGACAGCAAACTAAAGTATTAAGTTAGGTCTTAATGGCTGGGGTACCAGGATTCGAACCTGGGCATGGCGGGATCAAAACCCGCTGCCTTACCGCTTGGCTATACCCCAATTATAAAGGAGAAAAGATATCTGGTACGGGTAGTGAGATTTGAACTCGCACACCTTTCGGAACTAGAATCTGAATCTAGCGCGTCTACCAATTCCGCCATACCCGTGAAAAGGAATAACTAAGAATGTAAAAAGCAAAACAGATTAGCTAATAGATATCAAAATTTGCAGATTGGAATGGCTGGGGTACCAGGATTCGAACCTGGGCGTGGCGGGATCAAAACCCGCTGCCTTACCGCTTGGCTATACCCCAATAAAGGATAGATATTAAGATTAAATGGTGCGGGTGAAGGGACTTGAACCCCCACGCCTCGCGGCGCCAGAACCTAAATCTGGTGCGTCTACCAATTTCGCCACACCCGCATAATATACTTTCGGTTAAAGTATAACTTAATCTTAATGGTGGCTACGACGGGATTCGAACCTGTGACCCCATCATTATGAGTGATGTGCTCTAACCAACTGAGCTACGTAGCCATTTCATTCGCAACGTCATAACCAACACTGCGAGGCGCATTATGCTTGTGTTACGGCAAATCGTCAACCCTTTTTTTTAGATATTTTGAAAAAAAGTGACAATTGATTAAGATGCAATCAAATACCGTTTAATAACGCTTCAATTCGCCTTTTTTGTAACTCATCTTGAATCAACTTTCCTTTATAACCTTCAGCAATAATATTTTGAACATTGACGCCATGAGCTAATTTATATGCCCTTTCTAGGTACTTTGCTTGTGGAAATGATTCTGTTTTAGCATAAGATTGGCTAGCAATAATTAATTGATTAAGATGATGAGTATTACGCCAAACATCTATTCGATTGAATAAATCAATAATTTGTTCAGCTGTTAATTGTGTCACGTTTTCAACTTTAAGACGGTATTGCTGCACCATTATCGCTAATTTTGTATATTGATTTGGTGCTTTAATTTGTGAACAAAGTTTTTCTGCTTCAGTTGTTAATTCACCAAATAATACTGCAAAACGAACCGTTAAATCATCGGTTAATAAAGTTGATTTCTTTAATGCATCTGCAACAGTATAAGAAAGAGTTAATGATGGAAATAATATCGCCAAAGCACCACATTGTTTTAACACTTGAAAATAAACTTGTGGATCGGAACTTGCTAATGCCTTCTCGGTCTCTTTCCAAACACGCTCTGGAGTTAGAGTATTTATTTCACCAGCTAAAACCATCTCTTCCATTAACTTTTGAGTTTCAGATGCGATTCTAAAACCTAAATGATAATAACGAGCAGCAAATCTAGCAACTCGTAACACTCGTAAAGGATCTTCTCTAAACGCAGGGGAAACATGACGCAATAATTTAAGTTTGATATCATCAATACCATGATAAGGATCGACAAGATTACCATCTTCATCCATGGCAATAGCATTAATAGTCAGGTCTCGGCGGATAAGATCTTGCTCTAAGGTAATATCCTTACTAAAGTCACAAATAAATCCAGTATAGCCTTTACCCGATTTTCGCTCGGTTCGAGCTAAGGCATATTCTTCTTTAGTTATGGGATGTAAAAAGACAGGGAAGTCTTTACCAACTTGTTGATAACCTAGAGCTAAAAGCTCATCGGGTGTAGAACCAACTACAACCCAATCTCGATCAACAAGAGGAAGATGTAATAATCTATCTCGAACAGAACCGCCAACAAGATAGAATTTGCTCATTTAGCGCATCCAGCGATCTTTTTTGCGGCGCCCCGGCATAATAGCTGGCAAAATTAAACCTAATAGGAATCCACCACCAGCTACTAAGCCACCATAAGTAAACCAAGTAACAATAAGGTCTCGTCGCTTGTCATCAACTTGATTTAGCATTGATTCAAGTTTAGTGTCTTGTGATTTATTGATTTGTTCTAATTCTTTATTTCTAGCTTGTAGGCTTTCAATTGTTTGTTCGGCTTGTTTTAATTTTTCGGAATAATCATTGATAGCATTTTGTCTATACTGCTCTGCGTTATCAACCTTATCTTTATATTCCGCAAGTTTTGACTCTAACGTTGGGACAAGTACTTTAAGGCTAGGTTGATCTTTTAGTTTATTTGATTCAATCCAAGCCGAGCTACCGTTAGGAAGTTGTATCCGGGTGTATTTACCGTCAGCGCTTTTCTCTAGTTCTGCAACTTTTTCCCCTGCTTTAACTGCATTCGTATAGGCATATTGAGAACCTGGACCGCGGCGAAGATAAATATCAACATTTTCAGTCACATATTTATCTGCTGCTTCAACACTAAAAACCAGCGTAATTAAAGAAAATAAAGTAATAATATTTTTCATAATATTTTAAAATTTCACCCATGATTAAAAATCATAATAACACAAAATACTGCCTTTTCGCACAACCATTTGCAATAAAAATTGCTTAATTAACCATTTTAGAAAAACAAAATGGAAACGATTACATTAATTGAGATCTTAATCACAAAATTAAAAATTAATCATATTAATTAATGAAAATTATTATTATTCTATATCGGAAAAGTGATTAACCTTTGGAGAGAATATGAATTGCCATCTTAGAACCCGCGATATAGATATTATCTTACGCACCCAACCTTATGCTGAACTATGCTATTTTGGTAAACGATTACAAAACGTAAATCTTGATGATATCGATATGCTTATACCTGCTGTACCCAATTCACGTATTGATATCGATGTCCCGTTCACCCTTTGTCCTGAGGAAGGAGTAGGAAACTTTAGCACTCCAGGACTAGAAGGTCATCGAAATGGTAAAGATTGGTCACCAGTTTTTGTTACCAAAAAAGTAACCAAGAAAAAAAATGATATAACTATAATTAGTGAAGATAGTATTGCAAAACTTCGTTTGACTAGTAAGCTGATTTTAGATGAAACCGGTGTATTACAATGTCAAAATAGTCTGACTAATCTAGGTAAAGAACCATATCAAGTCAACCGTTTATCTGTAACATTACCAATTCCTGAACGTGCACAAGAATTAATGGCATTTAGTGGTCGTTGGATTAAGGAGTTCTTCCCTCACAGAACAAAAATCGAACATTGTGGATACCTGCAAGAAAACCGCCGTGGTCGTACTTCACACGAATACTTTCCGGGTATGGTAGTTGGTACCGATGGATTTAAAGAACAAACTGGTGAAGTTTGGGGTATCCATTTAGGTTGGAGTGGTAATCATCGTATCCAAGTTGCAGTGAAAAGTAATGGTAAGCGCTTCATCCAAGCCGAAGCGCTTTATCTTGCTGGAGAAATATCATTAGCTAAAGGTGAAACTTTAAGTACTCCTTGGCTTTATGCAACCTATAGTAATGAAGGCTTAAATAAGATGAGCCAGCATTTCCATCAATTTTTACGCCAAAATATTATTCATTTCGCAAACGATAAACCTCGTCCTGTCCATCTTAATACTTGGGAAGGAATCTTCTTCGATCACAACCCAGATTACATCATGAAAATGGCGACAAAAGCAGCACAACTGGGTGTTGAACGTTTTATCATTGATGATGGTTGGTTTGGCAAACGTGATGATGATTATCAAGCATTAGGCGATTGGTATTTAGATAAACGCAAATATCCAAAAGGACTTGAACCAGTTATCAAACATGTAAAAAAACAAGGAATGGAATTTGGTATCTGGGTTGAGCCAGAAATGATCAGTAAAAACTCTGATCTTTATCGAGCACATCCTGATTGGTTACTTGAATTACCTGGCTACAATCAACCTGAAGGCCGTCATCAATACTTACTTGATTTACAAAATCCAGCGGTATTTGATTATCTACTCGAAAGATTAAATTGGCTACTCGGTAGTTATGATATTGACTATATTAAATGGGATATGAATAGAGAAATTGTTCAGGCAGGCCACGAAGGTCACCCAGCTGTAGTTGGACAAACTAATGCGGTTTATCGTTTAATGGATATTCTGCAAGAAAAATATCCTAATGTTGAAATTGAATCATGTTCTTCTGGTGGTGGTCGTATAGATTTTGAAGTGTTAAAACGTACTCAACGTTTTTGGGCCTCAGATTCGAATGATGCATTAGATAGACAAATCATACAACGAGGTATGAGCTACTTCTTCCCACCTGAGGTAATGGGTGCTCATATCGGCGGCAAAACTTGTCACACCACCTATCGTGAATTAGATATGAATTTACGAGGTTTAACAGCATTATTTGGACATATGGGTGTTGAGCTCGATCCCGTGAAAGAATCGGCAGAAGAACAAAAAGGTTTTACACATTATATCCGTTTACATAAACAGCTACGCCCATTATTGCATAGTGGTAATAGTGTTCGTTTAGATGTTGATGATAGCGCAGCTATGCAAAGCTATGGTGTGGTCAGTCAGGATAAAAAAGAAGCAGCATTTATTATAGCGCAATTGGCATTACCGACTTATGCATTAAGTGGTAACTTACGCTTAGTTGGATTATTAGCTGATAAGCAATACAAAATCGAAATTCTAGATCTACCTGATCACATTGATCCGAAAGTAAATGGTCACGCCATGAAATCATTTCCAAAATGGATGACAACCGATACCACACTGTCAGGAGATTGGTTAATGAATATCGGCTTACCATTACCTGTACTCGATCCTGCTACCGCAATGTTAATAAAAGTTACGGCAAAATAGTACGAACTGGTTAAAATTTAACTAATTTGAGGGGAATTTAGTCAATTAATCATTCCCCTTATTAATAAATTACAACTGAAACGATTCAGGCGTCAATGCTTTGTTGGCAAAGCCAAAATTTTGCTTTATTATCATACATTAAGTCATAAAAGTGAGCAGATATCTGTATCAACTATTTAAGATAAGTAAGAACGTATTCTGTAATATTTCATAACTTCATTATGAATCATTTTTGGCTTAGTTATTAACAGTTCTACTTAACTTGATACCAACACAAAACTAATAATAAACTTTAAAAAAGTTACGGTAATAATTTAAAAGGTTTTTTTTATGGCGACAATAAAAGATGTTGCACATTTAGCTAAAGTTTCTGTTGCGACAGTCTCGCGAGTGATTAACAACGCCGAAAACGTTAGTGATACCACACGCGAAACCGTAAAAAAAGCCATGGAAAAATTAAGTTATTATCCTGATGCTAATGCTCGTGCATTATCACAACAAAACTCTAATACTATTGGAATTGTTGTGGCTGACGTATCCGATCCATTTTTTGGTGCTATGGTTAGCACGGTAGAAAGAGTTGCATCCAAAACAGGACATTTTTTGCTAATTGGTAATGGTTACCATAATGAACAACAAGAATATAATGCAATAACTCACTTAATAGAGCATCGCTGCTCATCACTAGTTGTTCATGCAAAAATGTTACCCGATAGCAGATTGATAAAATTAATGGAGCAAGTGCCAGGGATGGTATTAATCAATCGGCTATTGAAAGGTTTTGAAAAGCGTTGTATTGCTCTAGATGACCGTTATGGTTCATATTTAGCTGTAAAACATTTAATCCAGCATGGACATACTAAAATTGGATATTTATGCTCTAACCATGAAATTTCTGACTCGTCCGATCGGTTACAAGGCTATAAAGATGCATTAATTGAACACAATATTGATGTTAATGAAAACTTTATTGCCTTCTCCTCACCTAATGAAGAAGGAGGAGAACAAGCAATGATGTCACTATTGGAACGTAATCGAGAAATTACCGCAATTGCCTGTTATAACGACTCAATGGCCGCTGGTGCAATGTCTGTGTTATATGATAACGACATAAAAATTCCAGCAGAAATTTCCATTATTGGATTTGATGATTTGCTACTTGCGCGCTATTTACATCCAAAATTAACCACCATCCGTTACCCACTTCATACAATGGCTGAACAAGCTGCGGAACTGGCATTATGCTTGGCAAAAGGCGAAGCACCTTCAGCAAATTTAATTAATATATATACGCCCACCCTCTCTAAGCGGTATTCAGTCTATCCAATTGAATAATTAATACAAAATATAAATTAATCAAAGTATACCTACCAATGTAATCGCATACATAAAAAATTAAAATTATAAAAATAAAGTCAATCAAATAAAAATGTATTCGATTACACAAATGTTAACTTGATCACTGTTTTCAATAATTGAATCATTATAATTAAAAAGTCAAAAAAGATTTTAGACATTATCAGATATACTTGAACAAATGGAGAGGCTTATGAATCCGTCCCTAGATGATATTATCAACAGACAAGATTGGAATAATCTATCTGTATTAAGCATGAACAAACTTGATACCCATCCAAAATTTCATAGTTGGCGAAACAAGCAAAGTGCTAAAAATAATGCTGATTCAAGTGCCATTATTTCACTTAATGGTGACTGGTTTTTTAGTTATTATCAAAATCCTAAACAAGTACCTGTATCATGGTTAAAAAAAGAAATAGATAAAAATACTATTCCAGTTCCATCAAATTGGCAATTACATGGCTATGATGCGCCTGTTTATACTAATATCCGATATCCATTTCCTTATAATCCCCCATTTGTTCCTGAAGATAACCCAACTGGTTGCTATTCTCGCTATTTTAAAATTGATAAAAAATGGTTAAATAAAGGGGACACAAGAATTATATTTGATGGTGTCAGCTCAGCATTTCATCTTTGGTGTAACGGCAATTGGGTTGGCTATTCACAAGACAGTCGCATCGCTGCTGAATTTGATTTAACGCCTTTTTTAAAAGAAGGTGAAAATCGAATTGCTGTATTAGTATTGAAATGGTGTGATGGTAGTTATTTAGAAGATCAAGATATGTGGCGATTAAGTGGTATTTTCCGTGGAGTTTCACTACTTAACAAACCAAAATCACATTTAAGTGATATCCATGTTAAAACAGAGCTTGACGCTTGCTATCAAAATGCAATATTAACATTGCAAGTTAACGTAAAGCATGACAGTGAAATGGACATGCTAAATGTCGGTATTGAGTTATGGCAAAAAGACAAACTCATTCTTGAACAAACGCAACCAATCGGAGTATCTTTTATTGATGAAAAAGGAGGATATAATGACCGAATGACATGCCATATCCCCGTCAATAAACCACAATTGTGGAGTGCCGAAACCCCAAATCTTTACCGACTAGTTGTTAGCTTAAATCATAAGAAAACCGGCTTGATTGAATCAGAGGCTTATAATATTGGTTTCCGAACTGTTGAAATCAAACATGGGCAACTCTGTTTAAACGGTAAACCACTTCTTATTAAAGGAACTAACCGCCACGAATTTTATCCTGATATGGGCTATGCTGTTACCGAACAAGCCATGTTGCACGATATCAAGTTAATTAAACAGCACAACTTCAACGCTGTACGTTGCAGCCATTACCCTAACGATCCTCGTTGGTATGAACTTTGTGATGAATTTGGACTATACGTAGTTGATGAAGCCAATATTGAATCGCACGGCATGTTCCCAATGTCTCGATTATCTGACGATCCTCGTTGGTTAGCAGCTTATAGTGAACGAGTAACTCGCATGGTTCAACGTGATCGAAATCATCCTGCCATAATTATTTGGTCATTAGGAAATGAATCAGGGCACGGGGCAAATCATGATGCACTATATTCATGGATAAAAAGCAATGACCCAACTCGGCCTGTGCAATATGAAGGTGGTGGTGCCAATACCAAAGCTACTGACATTATTTGCCCTATGTATGCCCGAGTTGAACAAGATCAACCTCATCCTAATGTGCCTAAATGGGCGATAAAAAAATGGATATCCATGCCAGATGAAGAGCGACCACTCATTTTATGTGAATATGCTCATGCAATGGGAAACAGTCTAGGTGCATTCTATAAATATTGGCAAGCCTTTAGACAATATCCTCGATTACAAGGAGGATTTATTTGGGAATGGGCTGATCATGGTATTCGTTGCTATACCAAATCTGGCGAAAGTTATTGGGCTTACGGTGGTGATTTTGGTGAAGCGTATCATGATAGACAATTTTGTTTAGACGGTTTAGTGTTTCCTGATCGCCAAGCACACCCAAGTTTAATTGAAGCTAAAAAAGTACAACAACCTTTCCAATTTAAACTTGTAAACCAAAAACCATTAGTTATTGAAGTAAAGAGTGAGTATTTATTCTATACTACTAACAATGAAACATTAGAATGGGAATTGTTGGTTGATGGTAAAATCCAACAAAGTGGTAAAGTTAAACTGACTATTTCACCTAATAACCCTATTGAACTCAAACTTTTAGATGACATTGATAATAACTTTGATGGTGAAGACTTACACTTATCACTCAGAGTCATCCAAAATAGAGCTACTACTTGGTCTCCAGCAAAACACGTTGTGGCTTGGGAACAATTTAAATTAACCAATAGGTTTATTCCACAATTAGCATTTAGTAACAACAAAACATCACTAAAATTAACTGAAAATAAAACCGAATTTGTTGTTAATTGGAAGAACCAGAGTTGGCAAATCAACAAAAAAACTGGCCAACTTAGTCAATGGAGCAAAAACAAAAAACCACTATTAGCCAGCGCTATTGCAGATCAGTTTATACGAGCACCAATCGATAATGATATTGGAATTAGTGGTGACTTTGACAGTAATAACAATCCATATGCATGGGTCGAACAGTGGAAGGCGGCGGGTTACTTTGATTTAAGCCACAAATGTTTAGCAATAAGAGCATCACAAACTGAGAATTATGTGATCATTGAAGTTTTGCACAGCTACTCGGTGAAAAAACGCAAAGTTATTCAAAGTAAGTGGGTTCATCAGTTTGATCAAGATGGTATCTTAACTATCTCAGTTGAAGTGGACATTGCCAATGACATGCCAGCACCAGCTCGTATAGGTTTGACGTATCAATTAAAAGGGATACCAAAACAGGTGAAATGGCTTGGCTTAGGACCACATGAAAATTATCCAGATCGAAAAACTTCAGCGATTTTTGGTGATTGGTCATTACCATTTTCTGAACTTTACACACCTTACATTTATCCATGTGAAAACGGCCTACGCTGTGATGTAAAACAATTAACACTTAATGAGATGATGATTACTGGTCATCAATTTAAATTTAACATCAATCAATATGGAACAAAACAGTTGATGGAAAAACACCATAGACACTTATTAGAACCACAACAAGACGCCTATGTCAGTATTGATGCTTATCATATGGGAATAGGCGGTGATGATTCTTGGACACCAAATGTTCACAGTGAATATTTACTAACCGATAAACATTATCGATATCAACTAAAATTTAAATGTTGATTTACATAATTTCTTTAAAAAATTAAAGGCACAACTATTTGTGCCTTTTTTATTTAAGCTAAACTCTCACCATCAAACAATTTATCAAGTTTCTCAATAAACTCTTGTTTTGGTAGATGGTAAAAAACGCCTTTATCCGGAAGCCCACGTAAGAATAGATAGTAAACTCCGCCAAAATAAGTTTCATATCGATAGTCGGGTAAACGACTTCGCAAAAATCGATGCAACGCCAAACAATAAAGTTGATATTGCAATTCATAACGATGCTCACACATTACTTGATTTAATGCTTGCTCAGTATAGGCCTCTATACCATCACCTAACCAATTTGATTTATAGTCAACAATATAATATTTACCTTGATACTCAAACACTAAATCGATAAATCCCTTTAACATGCCTTGTACCGTTTCAAAATCTAAAGGTGGACACTGTTTAGATAAATCATCGTATTGTTTGCATAAACTATCTAGTTGCGAGCTAGTCACGGCATGGCGAATAGGAAAATAGAATTGTAGTTCATTAATGCATTTGCTATTTAAAATACTGGCTAATGTCGAACAATCTTGATGTAGCTTAGTTGTTAATACTTGTTGAAGCCAATCATTTAGTACCCTTAACCAAGGTTCATCCAAACCCAATTTTTTAATCGTAGTTGTACATAATTCATCGGCATTACTTGGCGTTAAATTTTCCATAATGGAATGTAACAATGTACCAACATAAGCACCTTTTGGGAAATGATGAATGTCATATTGCACCTCAGATAATAAAGAAGCATCTGGCGGCACACGACTCTCACTCCAATCACTAGCTAAATTAAAACCATTGTTATGTTTTTGTAACTCGGTATAGCTTGTCACTCGCCAACTATTAGATAATTTACGTTTAAATTCATTAGCAGCCAGTAACATATTAGGAGCTTCTGTGGCAGTATACTGCTCCCCCAATATAGGTAATTGTAGTTCAACCAAATCTGCAAATTTACCAATCGAGCGTAATTGGCCTTTTAATAAATAATCAATTGCTGATTGACTCTTTTTCAATGATGCTAAGCCAACACTACAATGATAGATTGAGCGCGTCATCGCCACATAAAGTAATCGTAGATCTTCAGCTAAACGTTCATCTTCAATTTGTTGTTTGACATCATCGGTTAATAACCAAGCATAAGTGGGTTGATAATCATTATTTTTATCATGATAAAACTGACTATCTGAATTACGAAATTGGGCAGCAAATGGTAACCATACAATAGGAAACTCTAAACCTTTTGATTTATGGATCGTAATAATTTTTACTAAATTTTCATCGCTTTCTAAGCGTTGTTCATGATTTTCTATATTAGAGTCAGGGCTGACAATTTGCCTAGATAACCAACGAACCAAAGCATGTGGGCTATCTAGTTCATCAGCGGCTTCTTGCAGCAATTCGCCTAAATGCATAAAGTTAGTTAATGTACGTTCACCATTTGGGCTAGCTAGGATATTTTCAGCTAACTTACGCTTTTTCATCATCCGCCGCAACATTACTAATACACCATAATATTGCCAAATAATCTGGTACTGTTTGAACTCCTCTATCAACCCTTCCCATTTATCTTGATCATCGATAATTTGCTCCAGCTCGGCCATTGTTTGCCCTAATAGTGTCGTCATTAAAGCTAAACGCAAAGCCGCTTCATTTTCGGGCATTAAAACAGCTTGTAATAGATAAAGAATCTCTTGTGCTTCTTTAGATAGGAATACGCTATTGCGATTGGATAAATAAACGCTTTTAACCCCAAAAGCAGCCAATTTTTGTTGGATGATTTCGGCTTCGCGCCCAGTTCGGACTAAAATCGCAATATCAGCAGTGGTGATTGAACGATTCTCATCTTTATCCTTTATCAAAATTGTTGGATCTGTCAACCAAGTCACAATTTGCTTAGCGCAACAGCTAGCAATATGTTCTTGATAATCTGTTTTTGTGGTAACTTCATCAGGTAATAAATAGGCTGTTAACGCATTAACTTCACGTTGATTGATGATCAATCCTTTATGCTGATTTCTTTCAGCACTTTCCATTGGAAAAAAAGAAATATTTTCAAAAATAAAAGGATTATCATGATTGCTAAATAGTGCATTGACTGCATCAACCATAGACGATGAGGAGCGATGATTAACCTGCATAGTAAAATTATTTTCACCGGTTGATAATTTCGCTTTTAAATAAGTAAAAATATCCGCACCACGAAAACTATAAATAGCTTGCTTCGGATCACCAATAAACAGTAAACCGGTTGATTCAGGATAACAACCATAGATACGATCAAAGATTTTATATTGCACAGGATCAGTATCTTGAAATTCATCAATCAAGGCCACGCAATATTTTTGCGCAATACTTTGTGCTAATCGCTTTCCATTTCTAGCTCGTAAGGCGCGATTTAGCTGGCTTAATAAATCGTCAAAACTCATCTTACCAAGTTTAACTTTTTGCGCATAAATACCTTTTTGAATGACGCTAACGATATCCATTAAAATTTCGCTACGTAAATCAATAGCACTATTGCATAACCGATCGATCTTTTCAAAAACAACATGAACAGGAGGATCTTTATCTTGCTTAGTTTTTTCAATTAAAATCGATTGGCTAAATTTAGTTAATTCACTAGGTATTATGAATGATTGGGTGGGTAATTGAGCCCAAGCAGTCACTTTAGCAAACCAATTCGGTAAAAAGCGGTTATTATAAGATTGTTTATTAACTCCTGATCGAGCAATGATTTCAGGAAGATCTGCAACAGAATCTAACCACAGTTTTTTAACTAATTCGATCTGCTCAAGATGTTTTCGATAAAACTGCTCGATCTTTTTAGTAATGTCAAAATTCTCTTCTTGCGATTGATCAAATTCAAAATTTAAATAAGGATTAATATCTGTTAATAATGATTTTGGATCTTGCCAATAATCAAGAATTAAATAAACTAATGCCCTATCAAGCGGAACAAAATAGTGACGCCAAAAATCTTGGACAACTTGTAACTTTAGGTCTTGCTCATCAGTAATTAGCGTCTGCTCAAACAGTACCCCAGATTCAAAAGCATGGCTAGTTAAAATGCGTTGACAAAAACCATGGATAGTATAAATCGCTGCATCATCCATTGATTGTTGAGCTTGAGTTAGTCTTTGGATAGCATCATCTGTATCTTCAACTAAATCAATTAGCTGTTGATAGATAGGATCTTCATGACGACCTTGTAAAAGTCCTAAACGCAGTTCTTGGATATTTTGTCTTATACGCGATCTAAGTTCTTGAGTTGCAGCTTTTGTAAAAGTCACAACTAAAATTTGATTAACCTCGAGCGGTGTAGGATAGTTATTTTTACCAATCCCAAGTAATAACCGGAGATAAATGAATGCGAGCGAATAGGTTTTACCAGTCCCAGCCGACGCTTCGATCAGCGTTCGACCTGTTAACGGTAAATCAAAAAGATTAAGTTTTTTTATTCCACTACATGAAACCATTCTAACTTTCCTGCCGCATTGGATGATAGTTCAACACAAGCAATAGCAGCTGTAGGAAACATTGGTGGTGAAACATCTGGACATAATTCATTAACCAAATAACCAACTAAAGGAAGATGGGAAACAATAATTACATTCTCGATCCCACGAGCGGGAAGTGTCATTAATAAATCGGCAATATGGGAAGGACTTCCACCTGGCACCAAAAAATTATCAGTTTCAACTTTAGGTATGTGGCAGTATGAAGACAATTCAGAGAAAGTCTGTTGTGCTCTTAGATAAGGACTAACTAACCCTAAATCAAATTTGAAATCTTGCTGATTAAGCCATATACCAGCCAAACTGGCTTGTTTTCTACCAAAATCAGTCAATGATCGACTTGCATCAGATGAAGCAGAAAAACCTGCTTCACCATGCCTCATAATACAAATCTTCATAAAACAGGGATTAACGTAATTTTAATTGGAAGATCATACATTCTGCACCACAACAGAAAGTGAATTTAGCTGTCAATTTATAGCCATTTTCTACTTTATCGATGCTGCTATTGATTTCGCAAGGTTCTGTTTCAACATCTTTAGCTGCTTGTGTCAAAGAGGCTAATTTTGCTTTTGCTTCTGATTCAGTTGTGAAAATATTTTCATATTCTGCACTACAATCTTCATTATCAATAATTGTGCCGACATCAACACAACAACAAGCTGGTGTTTCATTAGCTTTACATTTATTTAGAGAATCTGTCATCCTATACCTCTGTTCACCGATTGAATTGGTATTAGTATACTCTGAATAAACACCAAGGGCAAAATGTAAAAAAGCTTTACCACGGCAAAAATTTTTAGCGTATATTAGTTCCTAATTTTTATATTTTTGAATTAATTTGTAATATTATGGAACAGTATAATCACGTTCGTAAAATGGCTATTTTAGTAGCGGCAACCTTCTTCATGGAAAATCTAGACGCTACGGTGATAACCACAGCAATTCCCGCAATGGCGAAATCATTTTTAACTAATCCACAAGATTTATCTATCGGTATTAGCGCCTATATGTTAGCACTTACAATTGGCCTTCCCGCGAGTGGCTGGATCGCAAATCGATTTACAGCTTATCGTGTCTTCTCGATTTCAATTATATTATTTATGTTGGCATCAATATTGTGTGCTTTATCGACTAACCTAACCATGTTTACTATCGCAAGATTGATTCAAGGTTTAGGGGGATCATTAATGGTGCCAGTAGGTAGAACAGTAGTACTAAGTCGAACTGAAAAACAGCATCTTGTTAGCACAATATCAATTCTCGTTTGGCCAGGTTTAATTGCACCATTGATGGGACCCATTATTGGTGGATTTTTTGCCCAATATCTCACTTGGCATTGGATATTTATCCTCAATATTCCATTAGGCTTTATTGCATTATTTTTCGCTCATCACCTATTACCTAAAGAACTACCTGAAAAACGCTCATTTGATATTGTTGGATTTATCGCTTGTGGCTTAGGCTTATTATTGTTTGTGTATGGACTTGAAATGGTTTCCCACTCAAATAGTCGTTTATGGCTAGCTCTCGGCACTTCCTTTGCAGGTTGCCTAATATTAATCTTCGCCTATTATCATCTCACGCATACACAATACCCATTAATTAGCCTATACGCATTTTCAAAACGCACATTTAGAATGACCTTCTTTGGAGGATCACTAATCCGGATGGGTTTAAACAGTGCTCCATTTATTTTACCACTAATGTTTCAAGTCGGTTTTGGATGGTCACCATTAACAGCTGGTTCCTTATTACTTTCACTATTCGCAGGAAATATCATTTTCAAAACCATTAATACACCTTTAATTCACAAGTTTGGGTTTCGTAAAATTCTAATCGTTAATGGTCTATTATTGTCATTTAGTTTTGTATTGTGTGCGCTCTTCACACCAAAAACACCAATCATTTGGATTATATTGGTTCTATTCTTTTCTGGTGGTGCACGTTCGATCCAATTTACTACAATAACAACCTTAAGTTTTTCAGAAATTGAAAAAAACGAAATGCAAAGCGCTAATATTTTATCAACCCTTTTTCAACAACTAAACAACGTGCTAGGCATTGTTTTAAGTGCCTTATTTCTATTTATTGCGTCAAGCTATAATGGACATAATCAGATAATGGTTGAAGATTTTCGGTTAGCATTATTTATGGTGGCAGGAATGACTTTATTGGCGATGATTGATTTTATCACGTTACCCAAAAATGCTGGCAACAATTTAAATGAAAAAAAACCTCTGCCATAAGATGCAGAGGTTTAAGATGAATTAAAGTCCTAAAACTTAGGTGCGGATGGACGACCCCGTTTTTTCGCAAAACCTTTATCCTTAGACTCAGGTTTACTACTTCTACTTCCACGCTTAGCTTCAGATGGTTTACCTGTAACTAAACTCATTTTCATCGGTTGATTTAGCACTCTAACGCGCTCAAAGTGCTTAAGGATATCTTTAGGCATACCTTTTGGTAATTCTACTGTTGAATAAGTCTCATAAAGTTTGATATTACCAATATAGCGACTACTAATATCAGCTTCATTGGCAATTGCACCAACAATATGGCGCACTTCAACACCGTTTTCTTTACCAATTTCAATACGGTACATATCCATCTCGCCAACATCTCGACGCTCACGACGTTTTGGAGACTCACGATTATCGCCTCGTAAACGACGCTCACCACTTCGACCATCACGATACTCTCTTGTTGGTTTAAAGACCGGATCAGGAGGAAGAATTAACGGACGATCACTTTGTGCTAAACGTAACAGTGCAGTTGCAATCGTTTCAAGATCTGCACCACTATCAGCTTGGATTTGAGTTAATAACGATTGATACTGATCTAAATCCGCACTCTCAAGTTGTTGTTGAACTTGCTGAGTAAATTTAGCCAAACGACGTTTTTCAAGCAATTCTTTAGATGGTAGTGCCACTTCCGGAATGGGTTTCTTGATAGTTTGCTCAATATTTTTAAGCAAACGACGCTCACGACTATCCACAAACAAAATCGCTCGCCCTGCTCGTCCAGCGCGTCCAGTTCGTCCGATACGATGAACGTACGATTCAGAATCAAGTGTAATATCATAGTTAATTACTAAGCTAATACGCTCAACATCTAACCCTCGCGCTGCAACATCGGTTGCAATTAAAATATCTAAGCGACCATTACGTAAACGATCGAGTGTTTGTTCTCGTAGTTGTTGCGTCATATCACCATTTAAGGCTGCACAACTATAACCGTGTTTTTCTAATACTTCTGCTACTTCTAAAGTTGCTGTTTTAGTACGCACAAAAACAATCGCAGCATCAAAATCTTCAGCTTCTAAAAAGCGCACAATTGCTTCATTCTTACGCATACCACGTACTAGCCAATAGCTTTGATCAATATCAGGAGCCGTTTGATTAGTCCCTTTGATTTGCACTTCTTTTGGATTATGCATAAAACGTTTAGTAATACGACGAATTGGGGCTGGCATAGTTGCTGAAAACAGCGCCGTTTGATGATCTTCTGGAATTGAAGCCATAATGCTTTCAACATCATCAATAAAGCCCATTCTTAGCATTTCATCAGCTTCATCTAATACTAAACCTTTAAGATTAGAAAGATCTAAAGTCTTACGATTTAAATGATCTAATAAACGACCAGGCGTCCCCACAACAATTTGAGGACCTTGTTTTAATGCACGCAATTGCACATCATAACGTTGACCACCATAAAGAGCTAATACTTTAACCCCTTTTACATATTTAGAATACTCAGCACAAGCATCAGCAACTTGAATAGCTAGCTCACGTGTTGGTGCTAAAACCAATAATTGTGGCGCTTTCAAATTAGCATCAATATTCATTAAAAAAGGGATTGAAAAGGCTGCAGTCTTACCACTACCTGTTTGAGCCATACCTAATACATCATTACCCTCTAAGAGTAAGGGAATACATTCAGCTTGGATTGGTGATGGTTTCGTAAAACCAAGATCATTTAATGCATTAAGGATTTCCTCAGATAAACCAAGGTCAATAAAAGATATTTCTTTTGTCATGTAAACTCGCTTATAAATTTGCCTATATACGCTTAATATTTGGTTAGGATTACATTTGATCGTTATTAATCAAGATAATTCATGAAGATTACTGCATACATCACAAATTATGACTATACCAAAATAAAGAAGCCTATATAAATTTATGCCAGCTCACTAAATTGAAAATTTACAACTCACCCCAATAACTAACAACCAATACTTACTCAATCAAATAGCCATTTATTCTAATGCAATTGATATTTGAAAAAATACAATTGATAAGAAACATGTAAAGAATCGAGAATATATTTTGGGCAAATCAGAACTACGCTATAACAATATTTTCACTTTTAAACTGGCATGACCCTTGTTACTTTTCGTCAAGTAACTTAATTTCATAGAGCGCCTGTTGATGTTCAACAAAGTTATAAATATTATTTGCTAAAGCATATTTAAATAACATTTTGGCACGCTCATTGTTACCTTTACTTTGGTAATATTTACCTAAATAAAAGTAAGCTTCACAAAGGCGCTCGGCTAATTGCCGATCATTTTCAACACCTTGTTGAAGGTTTTGCATTAATTTAGATTCGCTTATCTTACCTAAATAAAATGCAATGATATTACTGCCATAACTCGATTTATCGTTAATAAGATCGTAACGTTTTTGTAGCTGAGTTAAGGCAGCTTGTTTATCTATTTCTTTTTCAATCAAATAAAGCCATAAAATTCGAATAGGCTCATTGACATCATATTTATAAAATTTTTCTGCATCAAGCTTTGCAGCTTGATAATGCCCTGTACGATACAGAGTTACTGCACGATTAAAATAGGCATAAGCATAAGAAGAATCCAGCTCTAATGTTGTATTAAACGCCATCATCGCATTATCGAAATCACCGTCTCTTAACGCATAAGTACCCAGAAAATTATATACATCTGGAATTTCTGGGTTAAAGCTTAAAAGATGGTTAAAATCACTTTGTGCAAATGCTTTAAAACCTAATGAATCGTAAATAATTCCTCGTTCAAAAATAAGCTGCATCCTAGATGGGGTATCAAGATCGCGACTTGATAACTGCTGACTAATTTGCGCTATTTTCAATTCATCGTCATAGGTAACTTGCTCAGGAGCAACAAGTAACGGCTGAGAATTTGAACAACCTGACAAAATAATGACTGCAAGAATACAGCACAACATCCTCAGGTTGAATAATCTCATTTTTTAACTCCTGGTGAATAATATCTTATTCAGCTGCTGGCTCAACATCAGAATTCGGCTCAACAGCATCTTTCATACTTAAACGAATTCGACCTTGGCGATCAATTTCAAGTACTTTAACATTCACTTCTTGACCTACTTTCAAGTAGTCTGCAACTTTCTCAACACGGTGATCAGCAATTTGAGAAACATGAACAAGTCCTTCTTTACCACCAATAATTGATACAAAAGCACCGAAATCAACAATACGGGTTACCTTACCAGTATAGATTTTACCAATTTCAACATCAGCAACTAAATTATTAATACGTTCGATTGCATCTTTAGCCTTATTGCCATCAGTTGCCGCAATTTTAACTGTACCATCATCAGTAATTTCAATGGTAGTACCAGTCTCTTCAGTTAGTGCACGAATCGTAGCACCACCTTTACCGATAATATCGCGTATTTTATCTGGATTAACATTCATCGTATAGATACGAGGAGCAAATTCAGAAATTTCCTGACGAGGTTTATTAATTGCTTGTTCCATCACCCCTAAAATATGCAAGCGAGCACCTTTAGCTTGATTTAATGCAACTTGCATAATTTCTTTAGTGATACCTTCAATTTTGATATCCATTTGAAGCGCACTCACACCTTCACGGGTACCGGCTACTTTGAAGTCCATATCACCTAGATGATCTTCATCACCTAAAATATCAGATAACACCACAAAGTTATCGCCTTCTTTCACAAGCCCCATTGCGATACCTGCAACAGAAGACTTAATTGGCACACCAGCATCCATAAGCGCTAACGAAGCACCACAAACTGAAGCCATTGAAGAAGAACCATTAGATTCAGTAATCTCTGAAACCACACGAACAGTATATGGGAACTCTTCTTTACTTGGCATTACAGCAGCAACACCACGCTTAGCTAAACGACCATGACCAATTTCACGACGTTTTGGCGAACCAACCATGCCAGTTTCACCTACTGAGTATGGAGGGAAGTTGTAGTGTAATAAGAATCGTTCAGTATACTCACCGGTTAACTCATCAATAATTTGAGCGTCACGTTCAGTTCCCAAAGTTGCTGTCACTAGTGCTTGAGTTTCACCACGCGTAAATAAAGCACTACCATGTGTTCTTGGTAATACATTTGTACGAATATCAAGCGCACGAATCATATCTTTTTCGCGACCATCAATACGTGGCTCACCAGCGATAACACGTTGACGAACGATTTGACTTTCTAAATCAACAATAATATTGATAACTTCGTTTTCATCAAGCTCTTCGTCTTTCTCTTTAAGTACCGCTAACACTTCTTCTTTAATCAAATCGATTTGTGCATAACGAGCTTGTTTTTCAGTGATACGATAAGCTTCACCTAAACGAGCTTTAGCTAACTCAGATACGGCATTAAACAGCTCTTCATTTTTAGCAGGTGCAACCCAATCCCATTTTTCACAGTTCGCTTTCGCTACAAACTCATTAATATTATCAATAACAACTTGTTGTTGATCATGACCAAAAACTACCGCAGCTAACATCTGATCTTCAGTTAACAAATCAGCTTCTGATTCAACCATTAACACGGCACTTTTGGTACCTGCAACAACCAAATCTAAACGGCTTGATGCTAGCTCTTTAACTGATGGATTTAGCACAAACTCATCATTGATAAAACCAACACGTGCTGCGCCAATTGGACCATGGAACGGTACGCCAGATAAACAAAGCGCAGCCGATGCACCAATCATCGCCACCAAATCAGGGCTAACATCTGGATTTACAGACACCACAGTTGCAATGATTTGAATCTCATTAACAAAACCTTCTGGGAATAAAGGACGAAGTGGACGGTCAATTAAACGAGCAATTAACGTTTCGCCTTCGCTCGGACGACCTTCTCGTTTAAAGAAACCACCTGGAATACGGCCTGCTGCATAAGTACGTTCTTGATAGTTAACGGTTAAGGGAAAGAAGTCTTGCCCTTCTTTCACTTTCTTATTAGCTACTACAGTCACAAAAACCGCAGTATCGTCCATATTGACCATAACCGCAGCTGTTGCTTGACGCGCCATAATACCCGTTTCTAATGTAACTGTATGACGACCATATTGAAATTTTTGATATGTCGGATTAAACAAAATAAATTCCTCTTGTTATAAATCATGTTGAAGTTTGATATTTCGACAGGAAGCAGCGCAATGCTGGAACATATTGATACACACTTCAACCATGTGGGGGATACTCAACAAAAGATTATTTCACTGTCACGACTAATGACAAATCTATAAATTATAGAGCTCTCATTAGTCGCGCGAAACATGAGACATAATCTTCTATTTTTATTAATTTTTCTCTACAAAGCAATTAAACATGCTTTTCGAGCTCAGCATTATAGCAAAGCCCTAAATTTATACAACGAAAAAGAGGCCTAAGCCTCTTTTCAAGTTGATAAATATTAGCGACGTAAACCTAGTTTTTGAATCAACTGGTTATAACGGTCAAAGTCTGTACGACGTAAATAATCTAATAATTTACGACGGCTAGAAACCATACGTAATAAACCACGACGGCTATGGTGATCTTTCTTATGCTCAGAAAAATGACCTTGTAAATCATTAATACGCGCAGTTAAAAGAGCGACTTGAACTTCAGTTGAACCAGTGTCGTTAGTACCACGACCATATTCAGCAACGATTTTCGCTTTTGCTTCTACAGTTAGAGACATAATAAACCTCTTAAAATAAATAAAAAAATGGAATGACCGATCTCTAATTCAGACATTCCTCGGTATTCATATAATCAATATATGAATTGTGCGCAATTATACTGGAATTTATTGAAATAGCAATTTGATTTAGTAATTTAAAACGCTTATTTAAGTTTAAAACCATATTCTTCTTGGATAAGCTTTTTCAACGCTTCAATATAATTTTGCGCCGACAAACTTAATTGCGCTTTTTGCGAAGTTATCCAACCGATTAAAATCTTCTCATCAACGGCTAAAGGAATAGACAAAATATCCGAACCATTCAAATCAGTACTGAGCACGCCAGTACTAATTGTATAACCATTTAACCCATGCAATAAATTAAACAACGTCGCTCTGTCACTTACATGAATACTTTTCTTATGATAGACGGTACTTAAAATCTCTTCCGAAAAATAAAAAGAGTTATATTCACCCTGTTCAAAAGAGAGATATGGAAAATCCTCCAAATCTTCAAGCGTCAACGACTTCATAGCAGCTAAAGGATGATGGGTGCTAATAAACACATGAGGATCGGCTTCAAACAAAGGATTAAAAGTAAGACGATGCTCTTTAAGCAGTCGCAAAATAACCTTTTGATTAAAATCGGTCAGATACAAAATACCCACTTCACTACGCAAATTGGCAACATCAGTAATAATGTCGTAAGTCCGCGTTTCTCGTAAGGTGAACTCATATTCATCTGTATGATTCTTCTTGATTAAATTAACAAACGCATTAACTGCAAACGCATAATGTTGCGTTGAAATACTGCATAACTGCTTAGAGGGTTCTTTTTTTGAAAAATGTTGCTCCAACAATTGAGCTTGATCTAAAACCTGCTTAGCATACCCCAAAAATTCCACACCATCAGCCGAGAGTGAAACCCCTTTTGATGTTCTTACAAAAATCTCGATACCGAATTCGGCTTCCAAATCCTTAACCGCAGTAGAAAGACTAGGCTGAGTAATATAAAGATTCTTAGCAGCCTCATTAATCGAGCCTGAGCGAGCTATTTCTAAAATGTAACGTAATTGTTGAAGTTTCATGGCATCACTTAATGGATTGTTATAAGCAAATCATTTTGCAATATAAATTTAACTATATATTAAATATAATTATATGTGCAGTAAAAACTATAGCTCAAAAATCCAATTTAACAAAATAGATAGACTAGTTTAATTTAATATAGCACTTTGTTTACAGTATAATTCATTGCTGTTATTCACCTTTGGATCGTCGATAATTATCATACTCATCAATTATCTAGTATCAATATATTTTACCAGTTTCCTATATAGATACCACAATGATAACAAATCACTTCTTCAATTTAGTAATTAAATAAATTTTTACTGAATTTTGTACGATTTATCCCTATGTATATAGGGAACACCCTTTTTGGCATGGTAATTGCAGATGTGTCTGCGGTTTATCCCTATGTATATAGGGAACACATTTCTTAGTTGGTTTTGAACATTCGGATGGACGGTTTATCCCTATGTATATAGGGAACACTCTTATTATAACCAATTGTTTTATAATTAAAATATTAACCTGGATTTTTCTACCAACTTTTTTGTGTTTTTTTATATCTAAGATAATAATCATAACAACAAAGATATAGTGCTACAGTTTTGTACAAGAAATTTAAGAAATATTTATGGTTTAGAAGAAGATATTTAATATGAAATTATTCAATATCAAATAATTTTTGTAAAAAAGATTGAGGAGTGTATACCGTTTCATTTTTGTAGTCTTTTAACTTCAACTACAAAACAACAACAAGTTTGTTATGAAAACCCTACTTATTAGTATAAAACGGAATAACTAAAAGAAGTTTTCATAGATGAGTTTGATACTCATAATAGTGGAAACGGTAATAAGCATTGGTCTTATCAATTTTCGCCCTTTAGCGATAACCATTTTGGCCCCTAATCTTGCGCCAATAAATTGACCAACAAGCATAACAAGACCAATTGACCATACCACTTCTCCACCAACAATAAAAAAGATTAAGCCCGCTAAGTTAGAGGTAAAATTGAGTACTTTGGTATGTGCAGTGGCTTTGGTTAAATTAAAACCGGCAAGGGTGATATAGGCGAGTGCGTAAAATGAGCCAGCTCCGGGCCCAAAAAAACCGTCATAAAATCCGATAGCTAATGCTGGTAATAAGGCGAATTGGATTATGGTTAGGCGACTTTTACGGTCATTTTCACCAATGGTCGGGGAGAGTAAAAAATAGAGCCCGACACTAATAGTTAAGATCGGTAAGAGTAATTTTAAGAAGTCAGCTTGTATATGCATGACGGATAATGTGCCAAGCGCCGAGCCAATAAAGGCACAGGTAATTGCGAATTTTTGCTGTTTTAAATCAACCATGCGTTCACGAATAAAGTAAAGGCTGGCAGAGAAAGATCCCCCAGTACTTTGTAATTTATTGGTGGCTAAAGCGCTGGCTGGCGGTAAGCCTACCGCCAAAAGTGCCGGTACCGTTAATAGCCCACCGCCACCAGCGATAGAATCAATAAAACCAGCCAACATGGCTATAAAAAAAAGTAAAGCCAGTAATTCGTAACTCATGATTATTTTACATCACTACATTGTGCTCGATGTCGAAGATAATGATCCATTAAAACAATTGCAACCATTGCTTCAGCAATTGGTACTGCTCGGATCCCCACACAAGGATCATGTCGACCATGCGTCGATACTTCAACGCTATCACCATAAACATTAATCGACTGCCCGGCAATTTCAATACTTGGCGTAGGTTTTAAAGCAATACTTGCCAAAATGGTTTCCCCGGAGCTAATACCGCCTAAAATACCGCCAGCGTGATTAGATAAAAAGCCTTCAGGGGTAATTTCATCACGATTTTCACTTCCGCGTTTGTTGACAGTAGCAAATCCGTCACCTATTTCTACCCCTTTGACGGCATTGATGCTCATTAGGGCATGGGCAAGATCGGCGTCGAGTTTGTCAAAGACTGGTTCTCCTAACCCTACTGGCACATGCTCAGCCACTATACAAACTTTAGCACCGATAGAATCACCCTCTTTTTTTAGTTTTCTTAGTAATTCATCAAGAGCTTCCAATTTGCTTTCATCAGGGCAAAAGAAAGGATTTTGGTCTACTTGTTGCCAATCTTTTAGTTGGCACTCGATATCACCCATTTGAGCTAAATAGCCGCGAATAGTGATACCCAGTTTTTCATGTAAATATTTTTTAGCAATAGCACCTGCAGCAACTCGCATGGCGGTTTCACGAGCTGATGATCGACCGCCACCACGATAATCACGAATTCCGTATTTTTTTTGGTAGGTGTAGTCAGCATGACTAGGTCTGAAGATATCTTTTATTTTGCTATAATCTTGCGAACGTTGGTCAGTATTTTCAATAAGTAATCCAATGCTGGTTCCTGTAGTTACCCCTTCAAATACGCCTGAAAGAATTTTTACTTGATCCGGTTCGCGACGCTGAGTTGTGTAGCGAGATGATCCTGGACGACGACGATCAAGGTCATGTTGCATATCGGATTCGTTTAAACTCAGTCCTGGTGGTACACCATCGACAATGCATCCTAATGCAATGCCATGTGATTCACCAAAGGTAGTGACTTTAAATAATTTACCAATTGAATTTCCTGCCATAGTTCTCTATTCCGATTTTATTTTTTATATTTAATTTATTTAAAATAGTGTTGATAAGCTTTTAGGTCATTATAGGTCAGTGAAAATACACCTAGTCCACCATGTTCAAAAGTTATCCAGTTAAATGGTACGTCTGGATACTGTTCTTGTAAAGATACCCAGCTGTTGCCGACTTCGCAAATTAATAAGCCTTCTGGTGTTAAATAGTTACTTGCATCATGTAAAATTCTTTTCACTAAATCTAACCCATCAAGCCCAGCTTCAAGCGCCAATTTTGGTTCATATAAAAATTCGTCTGGAAGATCATTCATGTCTTCATCATCGACATAAGGCGGATTAGTGACGATTAAGTCATATTTGTTATCAGGTAATCCATTAAACAGATCAGATAGAATTGGGGTGACTTGATATTGCATATCATGCATTTCAATATTGGTTTGAGCAACATCAAGAGCTTCAAGTGAGATATCGGTAATATCAACTTGCGCCTCAGGGAAGGCATAAGCACAGGCAATCCCAATACAGCCACTACCGGTACAAAGATCTAAGATTTTCTTTGGTTGACTAATAATTAAGTCTTTAAATTGATTGTTAATCAATTCACCTATCGGAGAGCGAGGTATTAATACCCTTTCATCAACATAAAAGCAGTGACCACAAAACCATGCTTGATTGGTTAAGTAAGGTGTTGGTAAGCGATCAGTAATTCGCTTATTGATGATCGCATTCAATTGTTGTTTTTCATCGCTAGTTAGATTTGATGCATAAAACTCAGGGGGAATAAATAATGATAAGCCTAACGTTGCTAAGATAAGTTGTTTAGCTTCATCTATAGGGTTATCTGTTCCATGCCCTAGAAAGATATCTGATTGACTAAGTTGTGACGTGGTCCAGCGTATATAATCCTGAACGGTGCGTAAATTTTCCATATTAACTCCGGAAGATCAAGGAGAAGATGAGGTTACTCGTCAGGTCATTAACCTTGTGCGAATATGTCACCAGTAATGAGATAGAACCTCTGGGTTCTTTGCTGCAATGACTAAATAAATTTTAATGGCGGTGAGGAAGGGATTCGAACCCTTGATACGTTGCCGTATACACACTTTCCAGGCGTGCTCCTTCAACCACTCGGACACCTCACCTTAATTTAGCACCCGCTTTAAAAAAGCAGGGTGCATACTATAATTATCTGGACCAAATTAATCAAGTCTTAATTCATGCAAACAACAACGCCAAAAGCTGCAATAATGGATAAAATTAATACGGTTGCAACTAAAGCATATTTTAAGTCAGTACACATAGTCTTTTCTCCTTACTTTTGTTTTAACACTATTCAATTGGTGTATCTAAAGATAAAAATCC
The DNA here is from genome assembly GCF_026536985.1 of Gilliamella sp. B2772. NCBI lineage: Bacteria > Pseudomonadati > Pseudomonadota > Gammaproteobacteria > Orbales > Orbaceae > Gilliamella > Gilliamella sp. B2772. The sequence continues at coordinate 774,881 of NZ_JAFNNB010000001.1, forward strand.
ACCTAAGTTTTTACTTTCTTCAATACTTGGATAATTAGGTATTAAGTCAAACAAGATCTCTACCGATTCATCTAAGAATGGATCTGGCTGTTTATAATCTTTAGGTAGTTCTTTTAAATTTGTAATTGGTGCTAGACCAGCACGACTTAATCGTTCATTCATGCGCTTAAGGTCTTGCTCTTCTTTAGTTTTTTGCTCTGTTTCACGCTCATTTTTATTTAATGAGACAGTGAGATTGTCATTTTTTTTGCTATTAAATTCTTTGATATCTTCTTCGATATAGTTGAATTCTGGATTTTTCGCAATTCGAGCTTCATGTTGCGATTTTAAGTTTGCCAATAGTGGTTTGATATTCGCTACAGTTAAATAGTCTGCAGAAGGAATTTTATCCCATGGCATAGCATTATCTAAGAACCGTTCACCAGTTTCATCAACATATTGGCTTTTGGTCATTTCAATATCAGGATCAACACCCTTTAATTGGGTACTGCCACCATTAATACGATAGAATTTTTGGACAGTATATTGAGCACCACCAAGTTCAGGCCAGCTTGGGTGTAAACGGGCATCAACTGGGTATGAGATACCTCGTGAAGTTTGTACTGTTCCCTTGCCATAGGTGGTTTCACCAACAATTACTGCCCGACCATAATCTTGCATTGCTGCTGAGAAAATTTCTGATGCTGAAGCACTATAACGGTTAATCATCACAACAATTGGACCACTGTAGTCAATACCTTTATTTTTGTCATCATAAGTCGTGATTTTTTGAAGATTATCACGCACTTGTACGACTGGACCATTGTCAATAAATAAACCTGTTAACTCAATAACTTCAGCTAAGGAACCACCACCATTATTGCGCAAATCAATAACTAGACCTTGTAATTTTTCGCTGTTAGCTTCCATTAATAATGATTGAACCTTTTTGCTTAACCCAATATAAAAGCTTGGTATTTCAATAATACCGACTTTGCCTCGGCTATTATTGATAACTTTTAATTTTGCTTCTCGATCTTCAAAATGAATTTTGTCACGTTTAAGTTCAATGATTTTAGGTTTGCTGTTGTTGCCCGCTGGTAAAATTTCTAATTTTACTATGGTGTTTTTAGGACCGCGTATTTTGTCAACAATATCCTCTAATCGCCAACCGATTACATCTTCTATAGGAGAATTGCTTTGCCCTACCCCGATAATTTTATCGCCAACTGTTAATAATTTACTTTTTTCGGCTGGGCCGCCTGTTACAAATGACATGATTACGGTATAATCATCTTGTTGACTAAGTGTGGCACCGATTCCTTCGAAAGATAAACTCATTTCAGAATCAAAATCCCGTTTTTTACGCGGCGCTAAATAGCTAGTATGAGGGTCAATTTCGCGTGCAAATGCATTCATAAAGACTTGGAAACAATCTTCATTATTAGATTGTTCAATAGTTTTTAATACGCGTTTATATCGTTTAGTTAATACTTCACGAATCTGAGTCTCGTTTTTACCCGTTAATGCTAAATTTAGCTCGTCATATTTAACGCGTTTTTCCCAATAGTCATCAAGTTCTTTTTCATTAGTTGCCCATGCTAGGTCTTCACGCTTAAAATTAATTTCGTCTTTAGCGCTAAAGTCCATTGGACGTTGCAATACTTCAAGCGCATATTGATATCGGTTGTAGCGTTTTTGTAAAAAAAGGTTGTAGATATCGTAAGCTGTTTTTAGATCGCCATCTCTTAATTCTTGACCTAATTGTTCTTGGTAATTACGGAATTTGTTTACATCATCTTGAAGAAAGATAGTTTTATTACCATCTAATAATTTGAAATAGCGATCGAAAATTTTAGCTGAAAATGCACCATCTAAGGAAAAATCACGATAATGTGATTGAGTAAAGAAATTAGTTACTCGTTTGGCGACGACTTGATGAACTTCATCTTGTTTTAAAACTGGAATTTGTTCCGTTGCAGGAGCTTTGGCCTGAGCCGTTGTACTAATAATACATATAATGAGACCGAATTTAACAAAACCTTTCAGTAACTTATTCATATAAATTCTCTATCGATTAATAATATGCTCAGGTTTGACTGTTAGTTCCATTCCTGTTCCTACTTTGACTTTGATGTGCTCTTTTTCAATAGTAATGATCTGTCCTTTAACTGGTTTTTGACCAACATTGACTCGAACAAAATCACCAATTTTCAAAGCTCTAGGTTTTCGAGAAGGTTTAGGGGCTGCTTTACGTTTTTGTTTTGCCCTTTCCTTAGCTTGCTCCTTGCTTTCTTTTAATTGTTGCTGAGCATGTTCCATTTGTTCTTTGGTAATAACTTCAGTTGGGTTACCATCTAAGTCAACGCGATTTGCACCTTCCTTTATGCAATATAGATAGCGCCAACCCATGGTGTAGGCTCTAAGTGCAATGCGAAGTTTGGTTTTGCTCAATAATTCACTATTTTCTAGGCGAGAGATAATATCTTGAAAGATGCCAATTTTTAAAGGCTTTGCTTCCCCTTCAATAGTAAAACAATTAGGAAACTGCTGGTTTAAATAATTAATAATCTCTTTAGTATTTGTTAATTGAAACTGATTTTCCATTGATTATTCCATTGCTACTAAAAATTTTCTGACGATAAAGTATATCTCAGCTTGTACAATAACACTAATTATCTTTTTTGTGTTTGTTAATAAAAGAAACAAAATCTTTGATACCATTTCGCATTATCCATGAACTGACAATCGTTTGTTCTTCTGCAGATAATTGTTCAAATGCTGTCATCCACAGTTGTAGTGGATTAATTGGCGAAACAACATAAGTTGCACTCTCTTCCTCAAGATACAAAGCTTTTTTAACTTCTATTGACAAGCTGCTAATGTGATACTCAATAGCTTTACCACGAACGCCTGAACGTTTACGAGAAGTCCAGTTTTCAGATCTTGCTTTACGATTTATACCTTGTGTTGTTGATGGCATCCCTGCAATACTTAATAGTTCTTTTGGTGAGAACCACTCTTTCATTCTAATAATCCTATTTTTAAGAAACAAGAAAAAGTTATAGAAATTAAAGAAACTTTGTTACAATACTAAGAAACTACCTACCATTGTTATTTAAAGTTAAATTATAAACTTACTGGTTTTGATAACTAGAAAGCATAACATAGATATTTAAGGTTATAAACTAAGAAGGAAGAAAAAATGGAGATTAAATCTAATGATTGGCATAAAGCAGACATTATTGCCGCATTAAAAAAGAAAGGGACAACTCTCGCTGAACTATCTCGTCAATCCGGACTAAGTTCTTCAACACTTAGCAATGCGCTTGTTAGACCTTGGACAAAAGGAGAGTCAATTATCGCAAAAGCACTCAATTTAAAACCTTCGCAAATTTGGCCAAGCCGTTATATCAATTCAATGACAAGACAGCCAATTAAGCGAGTTTTGAGAAAAAGTTCAGATAATACATCTTCAAATTATTAACTGACAACAATCTAATTAACACTTTTTTACAAACATATGGAAACATATAGAAACAATTGTTTTCATGTGTTCGTTTTTTGCTTTATTCTTTTATCAATTCAATTCATCTATTTTCCTTATTTAAACTAACTTGATTATTTTCATCAATATTAATCCTATGCTATGATTAGCCATCTTTTGATATATATCATAGTTTAATAGGCAATTATTATGAAAAATCTTAGTAAAATTTTGGTGCTTTTATTTTCAGTATTAGCATTATCCGCATGTTCACAAAAAAATTATTTAGAACAAGGTACCCCACTAAGTCATGAGAAGGTGGATAAAATTGTTGAAGGCTCAACCACTGAGGCACAACTGCTGCATATTTTTGGTCAACCAGCAAGTAAGGTTAGTATTAATGCTAACGAATCAAAATGGACTTATACATATCTTAAAAAAAGTTCAACCAAAAATGCAATTTTTGGGGAAACTCAATACGACATTCTTGAGGGTACGTTAGAAGTAGTGGTAAATCAAGGTGTTGTAACTTGGTTTAACTATTCGCAAAACAATAAACAGAAGAAGTGGTAATTATCATTTGATTATTAAGCACATCAATTAGATGTGCTTTTTTATCTATTTGCTTAATGATTGTTCTTACCGTTAAATCCCCTTATTCTCAGATTTTCATTTCATATTTTGTTTAGATTCCATTCATATACTTTATTCCGCTCTGGACAAAAGTCTTTATTACGTTATACTCGTTTGCGAAATTAACCAGACAATCGCTGCTTTGTTGTAGTCCCTTGCAAAAGGGAGACAAACAGAGGGGAGGAAAGTCCGGGCTCCATAGGGCAGAGTGCCAGGTAACGCCTGGGGGGTGTTGGCGAGAGCGAGCATTCACGACTAGTGCAACAGAGAGTATACCGCCGATGGCTTAGCAATAAGATCAGGTAAGGGTGAAAGGGTGCGGTAAGAGCGCACCGCGCAGCTGGTAACAGTTGTGGCATGGTAAACTCCACTCGGAGCAAGGTCAAATAGGGATTCATTGGCGCGGCCCGCGTTGAATCCGGGTAGACTGCTTGAGCTAATGCGTGAGTATTAGCCTAGAGGAATGATTGTCCACGACAGAACCCGGCTTATCGGTTAATTTCACCTTTTTATTCTTTACGGTTTTGCTTTGCTTGTTTTTTATTACTCAACCAACGCTTTACTGCTAACCAAATCGAAAATACTAATCCTAATACCAATAAAAATACTGGTATTAACATTAATAAAGACATAATCTGTTTTTCGTATGTTTTAAAAATTGGTGATAAACCAAATAAATAGCCTAATGTAACAATCAAAAATATCCATAATGTTGCACTTACCCAATTGTAGATGTGAAATTTACGGCTATGCAAACCTGATAACCCCGCCATCATTGGTAATAATGTGCGAACAAATGCAATAAATCGTCCAATAAATAGTGCTTGTAAGCCATATTTGTGGAATAATACCTCTGATTTATGGTGATATTTTTCTGGCAAATGTGCCATCCAATTCTGTACAGTTTTGGTATTACCCAACCACCGGCCTTGTGCATAACCGAGCCATGTGCCGAAGGCAGCACCAGCAATTAGAATTAAGTTTATAAGACCAAAATGAAAAACATCAAGACTTATCAATACGCCAGTTAGAAACAGTAAACTATCACCCGGTAAAAAAGCAGCGGGTAATACACCGTTTTCTAATAGAATGATGACAAATAGCATTCCATATAATATCCATAACACATCTGGGTTTGAGAGTGTTTTTATATCCATATGAACAAATGCTTGATATAGTGTAATGATTGTATCCATTTAGCTTATTTTCTCATTAATGTATTATTATTAGTGGTTAATAGTACCACCTACGGTTAAATTATTCACTTTTAAAGTCGGTTGACCAACTCCAACAGGAACGCTTTGCCCTGCTTTACCACAAACACCAACACCTGGATCAAGTTCGAGATCATTGCCTACCATTGAAATCTGTTGCATCGTTTCAATACCTGATCCAATAAGCGTTGCACCTGTGACCGCTGTAGTAATTTTACCTTTTTCAATTAAATAGGCTTCTGAAGTTGAGAAGACAAATTTTCCTGAAGTTATATCGACTTGCCCACCTGCAAAATTAGGTGCATATAGTCCATAATCTACACTTTGGATTATTTCATCAAAACTCGATGTTCCCGCTAGCATGTAGGTATTGGTCATTCTAGGCATTGGTAAACAGGCGTACCCTTCACGGCGACCATTGCCAGTCGAATGGCAATTCATTAATTTTGCGTTTAGCTTATCAAACATGTAGCCTTTTAAAACACCGTTTTCGATTAATACCGTTTTTTGACTTGGCGTACCTTCATCATCAATAGAGAGTGAACCGCGACGATTTTCAATGGTTCCATCATCAACGATAGTACAAAGCTCTGAGGTAACTTGTTCGCCAATTTTTCCTGAAAACACAGAACTATTTTTACGATTAAAGTCTCCCTCTAACCCGTGTCCTACTGCTTCGTGAAGTAACACACCTGGCCAACCTGCACCTAAAACAACTGGCATGGTGCCTGCTGGAGCCGGTTTGGCTGAGAGCAAAACTAAAGCTTGACGCACTGCTTCTCGGGTATAACTATCTACATGACTTTCACCTGTTTTAGCGTTAGTCGTTAAAAAATAGTCATAACTAAATCGACCACCACCGCCACTACTCCCTCGTTCACGTTTACCATCTTGTTCGACAAGAACGGATACTGATAAGCGAACTAAAGGCCTAACATCTGCACATAAGGTACCATCAGTGCCAGCGATTAAAATGTCTTCATAACTACCAATTAAGCTTGCTGAAACTTCAATGACTCTTGGATCAATTGAACGTGCTAACTTATCAACTTGGTGTAATAAGGCAATTTTTTGCTCTTGAGAAAAGCTATTTATCGGATTAAGCGATGGATACTTGATGATATTGTTAGCCGTTTTAAATGGAGTAACCATAATGGGTGTTTGATTTTTAGTAATAGAGTTTGCGGCTAATACACTTTGCTCTAATCGAGCTAAAGAAAGCTGATCAGTATAGGCAAATCCTGTTTTTTCACCAATAATCGCTCTAACACCAACACCTTGATCGCGATGAAAAGAGGCATTTTTAATAATGCTATCTTCAAGAGACCAACTTTCGTAATAACCAGATAAAAAATATAAATCACCAAAATCAATTTTCCTTGAACTAAGCATGTCAAGCAAATTTACTATATCTTGCTGATTTAAGTTATTTGGATTGAGTAACCGTTCACTCACTTGGGCTACGTTCATAAATTCCTTAATCTAATGATTATCAATATAAAAACTGTAAAATTTATTATTACATAAGTACTACATCATATTGTTCTTGAATATAAAGTGGTTCAACTTTTACTTCAACACGTTTGCCAACAAACACTTCAACTTCTGCTAGCGCATGTGATTCATCCGTCGTTAATGCATTAGCCACTGCAGCTGAGGCATAAACCAAAAAGTATTCAGAGCGGTGAGCTTTGTATATACGAACAATTTCACGGAGTATTTCATTACAAACCGTTTCTACTGATTTAACAATCCCTCGACCTTTACATGCAGGACACTCTTCACAAAGTATATGACCAATACTTTCTCGAGTCCGCTTACGTGTCATTTCAACTAACCCCAAACCAGAGAAAGTGTTCACGGATGTTCGTGCTCGGTCTTTGGCTAAAAAGTCTTGTAAAGATAGTAACACTCGTTCACGGTGAATATCTTCTTGCATATCAATAAAATCGATAATGATAATACCGCCTAAATTGCGTAATCGTAATTGACGCGCAATCGCAATGGTTGCTTCGATATTGGTGTTGAAAATAGTTTCTTCTAAATTACGATGACCTACAAATGCACCAGTATTAATATCAATGGTCGTCATAGCTTCGGTTTGATCAATAATTAAATAACCACCCGATTTTAATTTGACTTTACGGTCTAACGCTCGTTGAATTTCGTTTTCAATATCATACAGATCGAAAATAGGGATATTACCGCGATAATGGGTTAATTTGTTGGTAACTTCTGGCATAAATTCCTGTGTAAACTCAACCAACAAATCATAAGTAAGTTTAGAGTCAACCAAAATTCGTTCAATTGGGTCGCCAACAAAATCCCGTAATACTCGCTGAGATAAAGCAAGCTCACCATAGACTAAATATTTGCTGATTGGACGCGCCATTCGTTCTTGAATTTTTGCCCATAAACGTTTTAAAAAATTGGCATCTTGTTCAAGTTCGTGAGCATTTGCTCCTTCGGCAGCAGTTCTAACAATAAAACCACTTTCATCGGTAACATATTGTTCAACAATTTTTTTTAGCCTTTCACGCTCTTCTTCCGATTCAATTCGTTGCGATGTCGCTACATGAGCAGAGTTTGGACCAGGCATTAAAACTAAATAACGCGAAGGTAAAGTTATATCTGTAGTAAGTCTGGCACCTTTAGTCCCCAAAGGATCTTTAACAACTTGTACCATTAAATCTTGGCCTTGACGTACCAATTCAGAAATATCTTTAACTTGAAACTGTTCTTGTTCACTGTCCGATACGCATTCGGTATGCGGCATGATATCCGAAGCGTGCAAAAAAGCAGCTTTTTCAAGACCGATATCAACAAACGCAGCTTGCATACCCGGTAAAATACGAATGATTTTGCCTTTATAGATATTACCGACAATACCACGACGTGATTCACGATCTACGTGGATTTCTTGTAATATCCCATCTTCAATATATGCCACCCGAGTTTCTGATGGCGTTACGTTCATTAATAATTCGACAGACATAATGATCCCTTATTAATTAATAGCAAAGTTCCGTCTTATTAGTCGTAAGAATAGATAAATCACTATCCATAATACCCCATCAACAAAACTAGATACTAAAATTAAAGGTGAAATCGTTATGGTATGATAAATACTAACTTGAAACAGAAATACTAATATATTATAACAAAGCGAAACGGCAAAAATAATAATTGATTGTTGCCATAAAGCTAAATTACGGATTAACTGGAATTTAAACATTAACAAATAAGCCAGGCATGAAAAAATAAATGCGTGAATACCTAAAAGCGATCCTGAGAATAGATCTAAAATGATACCTAATAAAAATGCCATGCCCATACCAATTCGGTGCGGTAATGCTATTAACCAATAGGCCATAATTAACATTAATAAATGTGGCTTAAACATATTATATTCAGGTGACCACGGTATGATTTGTACACATAAGCCAATTAGCAACGTTAACCAAATAACCAGTATACTAATTCGATTATTACCCCTCATGTTTTACTCCTTGATCGCCCCACAATAACAGTAGATAACGTAAACGTTTTAAATCTGCGGTTGGCGTAGCAGAAATAATGGGGGTGGAATCACTTATATCAAGCTTTACTGAACTAACGACAGCCACTGGGTACCCTTCTGGGAAGCGACCATCAAGCCCAGAAGTGACTAAAACATCACCAACTTTGACATCAACATTGTTAGGTAAAAAATCAAGCGTTAAATCGTTACTGCATCCATTACCAACAGCTACCATTGAAATATCATTTCTTAATACTTGTACTGGAATTGCATGTTGATAATCACAAACTAAGATCGCTCGGCTTGTTGATTGAGCGGTTTGATAAATTTGTCCAACGATACCTTTTTCATCTACTACCGGCTGACCTATATATACACCGTCATTTTTACCTTTATTAATTACCACTTGATAAACGTAAGGATCAGTATCAGCTAATAATACTTGAGCAGCCATTTTATGTTCATCGTGTCTTAAAGGTGAACCTAATAGCCCTCTTAGGCGGTCATTTTCATGCTTTAAATGTTCAAGCAATAATAGATTACTTTTTTGTTGCATTAAGGTTTCTTGCAGTACTGCATTTTCTTTAATTAGTGTCTCTTGTGTTTTCGACATTTCATACAGCGAATCAAATGATGATTTTGGTGCATTTGAAACATGATAAAGTGGCGAAATTAAGGTATCTAAATAATAACGAACCTCTTTAAAAGGACGATAATTGATATCTAGCACTATTAACGTCAAAGCGAGTGCCAGTGATATAAATAATTGAACACTCAGAGGCGAACGTTTAGAAAAAAGTAATTTCATTGTCCAGTATTTACCTGTTATATATCTAGAATTTAGCTATTTTAAGATATGACTCCGCCGACAATGTCGGCGGAAAAAATGAAATATTCGTTACTTGCTAGTAATATTATTACTCTTCACTGAAGAGATCACCACCATGCATATCTACCATATCAAGAGCCTTACCACCACCACGAGCTACGCAAGTAAGTGGGTCTTCAGCTACAACAACGTGAATCCCTGTTTCAGCAGATAATAATTTATCAATATTACGTAATAATGCACCACCACCAGTTAATACCATACCATGTTCTGAAATATCAGAAGCTAGTTCTGGAGGACACTGTTCTAGAGCAACTTTAACAGCACTAACAATACCACTTAATGGCTCTTGTAATGCTTCTAAGATTTCATTCGAATTTAGTGTAAAACTACGTGGCACACCTTCAGCTAAGTTACGACCACGTACTTCGATTTCAAGGACTTCATCACCTGGATAAGCACTTCCAATGAAGTGTTTAATTTTTTCTGCGGTCGCTTCACCAATTAATGCACCATAATTGCGACGAACATAATTGATTATTGCTTCATCAAAACGGTCTCCACCAATGCGTGCAGAAGCGGAATAAACTACACCATTTAATGAAATAACAGCAACTTCTGTTGTACCGCCACCGATATCAACAACCATTGAACCAGTTGGTGCAGAAACTGGTAAATCAGCACCAATTGCCGCAGCCATTGGCTCTTCAATTAAATAAACTTCACGAGCACCAGCACCTAATGCTGATTCACGAATAGCACGACGTTCCACTTGTGTTGCGCCAACTGGCACACAAACCAATACACGAGGGCTTGGTCTTAAGAAGCTATGGCTGTGAACTTGTCGAATAAAATACTGTAACATTTTTTCAGTGACGGAAAAGTCTGCAATCACACCGTCTTTCATTGGTCTGATAGCTGCAATATTACCAGGTGTTCGCCCTAGCATCTGTTTCGCAGCATGGCCAACGGCAGCAACACTTTTAGGTGTTCCTGAGCGATCTTGACGAATGGCAACAACTGAAGGTTCGTTAAGCACAATGCCTTGCCCTTTTACATAAATAAGCGTGTTGGCTGTACCTAAATCAATCGATAAATCATTTGAAAACAAGCCGCGAACTTTTTTGAACATAATAAAAACTCTTCCTAGAATTAATCTTGTTTAAATATATTTGAGTATTAGAAGCAAACTTAGGCGTCTACAAAATATATATTTTAATTTTATCCGACAAATAATAGTTCATTTAGCAGATAAAAACCACAGCCAGCCTCAATAATAATTAAGGGTTATATTGTATCGCAATTTAAAAATAATACCTAGAAAATAGTATAACAAGTGTTTGTAAAGGAGATATATAATGACAAATTATGATTTACAGTGTATCCTTCCGCGTTAATGTTGAGTTACTATTTTTAGTATCGAATTAAAAGATTACTTTTAAGATATTAAAGGTACATTAAAATAATTGTTATTTATATCAAATAAACACGGTGTAATTCATGGATATACGTAAAATTAAAAAGTTAATTGAATTAGTAGAAGAATCAGGTATTTCTGAGCTTGAAATTTCTGAGGGTGAAGAATCGGTTCGAATTAGTCGGTCGACACCTACCTATACAGCTCCAGTGCAAAACATTCAAATTCCCCAACCGGTTGCTGTTCCTGCTCCAACAGTCACTGCGGCTACAGTTGAAGCAGAAGTCATCACAGAAACTAATAGTGGCACAACCATAAAATCACCAATGGTTGGTACGTTCTATCGAACTCCAAGCCCAGAATCTAAAGCATTTGTTGAAGTCGGTCAGTCTGTAAATGTTGGTGATGTGCTTTGCATTGTTGAAGCAATGAAAATGATGAACCAAATTGAATCAGAAAAAGCAGGGACTATTAAAGCTATCTTAGTTGAAAATGGTCAACCAGTTGAATTCGATCAACCACTATTCATTATTGAATAATCAGAATTATTTGTTAACTTAGACGATTAAGAGATTGAATATGCTTGATAAAATTCTTATTGCTAACCGCGGAGAAATCGCTCTTCGTATTTTAAGAGCATGTAAAGAACTTGGAATTAAAACTGTCGCTGTTCACTCTTCGGCAGATAAAGACTTAAAACATGTGCTACTTGCAGACGAAACCGTTTGTATAGGTCCAGCAGCTTCAGCCAAAAGTTATCTTAATATCCCTGCATTAATCTCTGCTGCCGAAGTAACCGGCGCAGCAGCTATTCATCCTGGATATGGATTTTTATCAGAAAATGCGGATTTTGCTGAACAAGTTGAACGTTCAGGCTTTATATTTATCGGTCCAAAACCTGATACTATTCGTTTAATGGGTGATAAAGTTTCAGCCATTGAAGCAATGAAAAAAGCAGGCGTACCTTGTGTTCCTGGTTCTGATGGTCCTCTTGGCAGTAATATGGACCTTAATAAGCAAATTGCTAAAAAAATTGGTTATCCAGTTATTATTAAAGCGTCTGGCGGCGGCGGTGGTCGTGGAATGCGTATTGTTCGTGAAGAAAAAGATCTCGAACAATCAATCAAAATGACTAAACTTGAAGCAAAAACCGCATTTAATAATGATATGGTTTACATGGAAAAATTCCTAGAAAACCCACGCCATATCGAAATACAGGTTTTATCTGATGGGCAAGGTCATGCAGTTTATTTAGGTGAACGCGATTGTTCAATGCAAAGACGTCACCAAAAAGTACTTGAAGAAGCACCAGCGGTTGGTATTACACCGAAAATGCGTAAATTCATCGGTGAACGTTGTGTTAATGCATGTATCGAGATTGGATATCGTGGTGCAGGTACTTTTGAGTTCTTATTTGAAAATGGTGAATTCTACTTCATCGAAATGAATACTCGTATTCAAGTAGAACACCCAGTTACTGAAATGGTTACTGGAGTTGATCTTATTCGTGAACAAATTCTGATTGCAGCTGGACAACCTTTGTCAATTAAGCAAAGTGACATTGAAATTAAAGGCCATGCAATTGAATGCCGAATCAATGCCGAAGATCCTAAAACATTTATGCCATCTCCGGGCAAAATAACACGTTTCCATGCTCCGGGAGGATTTGGTATCCGTTGGGAATCACATATATATGCTGGCTATACTGTACCACCATATTATGATTCAATGATCGGTAAATTAATCGCCTATGGTGAAACTCGTGAAGTCGCTATTGCCCGCATGAAGAATGCATTAGCAGAACTGGTTATTGATGGTATAAAAACCAATATCGAACTTCATCTGGAGATTTTAAATGATGAAGGCTTCATAAAAGGTGGCACGAACATTCACTATTTAGAAAAGAAATTAGGTATTTATGAGTAAAATAAGCCCTCAATAATTTGAGGGCTTATTGCTGTATAGAAGTAAATAAAGTATAGGTAATACATATGAAAAATTGGAAAAAAAGCGCTGAAGAGATTTTAACATTAGGTCCAGTAGTTCCTGTTATTGTTATTGAGCGTTTAGAAGATGCCGTTCCTTTAGCAAAAGCATTGATTGCTGGTGGAGTGAAGGTTTTAGAAGTCACATTAAGAACAGCTTGTGCACTTGACGCAATTAAGAAAATTATTAACGAAGTTCCAGAAGCTGTAGTCGGTGCCGGTACTGTAACCACAGTAGAGCAACTTAAACAAGTAACTGAGGCGGGTGTAGAATTTATCATCACTCCGGGTATTACTGACTCTATTTTAAAAGCAGCAGTTGAAGGCCCTGTGCCAGTTATTCCTGGGATTGCAACCATTTCAGAATTATTAACAGCTCAAGAATATGGTTTAACTGCATTAAAATTCTTCCCAGCTGAAATTAATGGCGGTGTTGCTGCGTTAAAAGCATTTGCTGGTCCTTGTGGTTATATGAAATTCTGCCCGACAGGTGGTGTGAATCCTAAAAACTATCGCGATTATTTAGCGCTTGATAATGTTCTTTGCGTTGGTGGAACTTGGTTTATTCCAACTGATGCAATTGCTAAAGGTGATTTTGCTAAAATTACTGAAATGGCAAAAGAAGCCGTTGCAGGAGCAAAATAAGTTTTATCTTACCGCCGATATAAGTCGGCGGTTTAGTCTGATTTGTCTAACTTCTAAGCCCTCTTCCACTTTCAATTATTTGCCATGCTATAAAATATAAAATGCTAACAAATAATATAAGCATCGAAAAAGTAATAACTAATGAAACATCACTAATACCTAAAAAACCATAGCGAAAACCATTGATCATATAAACAATAGGATTAAGTTTAGAAACCCATTGCCAAAAAGTCGGTAACATAGTGATTGAATAAAAAACTCCGCCCAAGTAAGTTAACGGTGTTAATACAAAGGTTGGAATAATACTTATATCATCAAATGATTTTGCAAATACTGCATTTAACAATCCAGCTAATGAAAACAAAATTGAGGTTAATAATAAGGTGAAAACTACAAAAGTCCACGAATGAACTTCATATCTAACAAAAAATAACGATACAACAGTGACCAACACACCAGTTAATAAACCACGCATTACACCACCACCAACATATCCCCAAATAATAATATGAGTCGGAACAGGAGCAACAAGTATTTCTTCAATATTACGTTGAAATTTAGCACTAAAAAATGAAGAACAGACGTTTGTATATGAATTGGTTATGACCGACATCATAATTAAACCAGGCACAATGAATGCCATATAACTAAAGCCACCCATATCACCAACTCGCGAACCGATTAAATTACCGAAAATAATAAAATATAGTGACATTGTAATAACAGGAGGAATCAGTGTTTGTATCCAAATTCTTAAAAATCGGGTAACTTCTTTACGCCAAATACTTTTTAAGGCAATCCAATATAAATTATTCATCAATAGCTCCTTTGGTATCATTTCGCAACAAATCTACAAATAATTCTTCTAATCGATTAGCTTTATTACGAACACTAATCACTTTTATGTTTTGTTGATTGAGTTGTTCAAATAACTGATTTAATCCTTGTTGTTTATCTACGTTTACTTCTAACATGCCAGATTCAATATCAGTATAATTATACCCTTTAAGGGAGATTGGTGTTGATGTTGGTACATAATCAATAATAATTGTTTCAGATTGACTTTTTGCTAGTAAATCACGCATTGAAGAGTTAGCAATTAATTCTCCGTGCTGAATTATACCAATGTGACGGCAAAGCATTTCTGCTTCTTCCAAATAATGCGTGGTTAATATAATTGTGATACCTTGTTTATTAATCTCACGTAGAAAATCCCACATGGAACGACGTAACTCTATATCAACCCCAGCAGTAGGTTCATCCAGAATTAATAATTTAGGTTCGTGGACAAGTGCGCGAGCTATCATTAGTCGTCTTTTCATCCCACCTGATAACATATTAGCTCTACTATGTCGTTTATCCCATAAATCTAAAATACGCAGATACTTTTCAGCTCGTTGTAAAGTCAATTTTCGTGGCAACCCATAGTAACCACCTTGATTGGTAACAATTTGGATTACTTCTTCAAATTGGTTAAAGTTAAATTCCTGAGGAACAAGTCCTAATTGTCTTTTTGCATTAACAAGATCTGTATCTAAGTCATATCCAAAGATTTTAACTTGGCCTGAGGTTTTAGTAACTAAAGAGCTAATAATACCAATGGTGGTTGACTTACCTGCACCATTTGGTCCAAGTAAAGCATAAAAATCTCCTGCCGCTACAGTTAAATTAATTCCTTTTAATGCTTCTACACCATTTTTATATTTTTTCTTAAGCGCTATAAGTTCTAGTGCAGGTGTTGACGACATAAATGTATCCTAATTGAGTAAATTGCTATTTGAATAATATGATATCATGTTTAATCAATTGACAATATTGTTTAATATTTAGATAAATATATGGATTAAGGAATAAATGTTATGGTTAAAATTGGATTAGTTTCAATATCAGATAGAGCATCACAAGGCGTTTATCAAGATGAAGGTATTCCAGCATTGTTATCATGGTTAAAATCTGCATTGAAAACAGCTTTTATTACCGAACAACGCATTATTCCCGATGAACAAATCATCATTGAAAAATCATTATGCGAATTGGTTGATGATTTGCAATGTAATCTGATTTTAACCACAGGCGGCACAGGACCAGCAATAAGAGATGTAACACCTGACGCAACTTTAGCTATAGCAGATAGAATAATGCCCGGATTTGGCGAACAGATGCGGCAGATTAGTTTACATTTTGTTCCAACTGCGATTTTATCCAGACAAGTTGGTGTTATTCGTAAGCAATGTTTAATTTTGAATTTACCAGGCCGACCAAAATCAATCAAGGAAACACTTGAAGGTGTAAAGGATGATGAAGGTAACACTATTGTTACTGGCATATTTGCAAGTGTTCCATATTGTATTGATCTGCTAGAAGGTCCTTACATCGAAACACATGATCACATCATTAAATCATTTCGTCCCAAAAATGCTATAAAATCTAATCTTTAATTTTATGCAAATATCATGCATAATTATGTAGATTATATTCAATATTTGAATGAAGCTTTATAAGCACACTAGCTTAATTAGCAATCATTAAAAATAACTGACCGTAATCAAGCATTTTAGTTAACCCGTTAATATGACTTATTGTTTTAATCAGTTAGTCATAAATTAAATTTAAAGGAACAGTATGAAACAAAAAGATCTCACTAAAACTTTCAAAGAAATGCTTTTACAAGAAAAGTTTAGTTCTCAGATAGGTATCGTACAAGCCTTACAAGAACAAGGATTTGATAATATAAATCAATCTAAAGTATCGCGAATGTTAACTAAATTTGGCGCTGTAAGAACTCGCAACGCAAAATCTGAGATGGTTTATTGTTTACCTGCTGAAATGAGTGTTCCAACAACAAGCAGTCCATTAAAAAATTTAGTGTTAGATATTGATTACAATAGTTCAATGGTTGTTATTCGAACAAGCCCAGGCGCAGCTCAGCTTATTGCGAGATTGTTAGATTCAATCGGTAAATCAGAAGGGATTTTAGGCTCAATTGCCGGTGATGATACGATTTTTAGCACACCAACTAAAGATTGTTCTGTGAAAAAACTATATCAAACGATTATTGAATTATTTGAACGGAGTTTATAATTAACAGTTTATTTTAACAAAGCTCTATAATTTTTTTTAATATTTAACCTATTGACACATTTGGTAAAATCGTTAATCCTATACGACACTGAAATCAGAATTAAGAAGAGGCGCATTACTCAGGCAGATCATTTTAGGGACTGGAGCCGCAAATAAATGATTGAGGGGATGTAATGCCGAGGTTTAATTGTTATTCCAGAAAGCAATTAAATCGACTGCAAGGGCTGAATCCCTTGGGTTGTCACCCTAACAGGTGGAGCGCTTCATGGTATGTATTTTTTTAACTGTATTAGGACATGCCCGCTCTATCTCTGTTAAAAATAAAAATTTTTAATATGAGGAATACATGGAAAGATCATTTATAATTGCTAAGTTTGGCGGTACTAGTGTTGCAGATTATCCCGCAATGGTTAATAGTGCCAATATTGTTATAGCTAATCCTAGTGTCAAAGTTGTTGTGTTGTCTGCCTCTGCAGGTATAACAAATTTACTGGTAGCATTAGCTGAAGGTCGTGATGCCAATGTAAGAGCAAAACATATCGCTAAAATTCAATCGATTCAATACAACATATTAGAAAATCTTCCTGAAAATCCAACCCTACGCGCTGAAATTGACCAAATAATTGCAAATATTGCCTCATTATCAGAAGCTGCAAGCTTGGCAACTTCCCCGGCTTTGACGGATGAATTAGTCAGTCATGGCGAAATAATGTCATCAAAACTATTTGTCGAAATATTAAAACAAAAACAAAAAAATGCCCTATGGTTTGATGTACGTAAAGTCATGCGTACCGATGACAAGTTTGGTAAAGCAGTACCAAAAATTGACGAAATTAAACAACTTTGCTGTGCACATTTGAAATCTTTGAATCCAGAGGCTATCGTAGTTACTCAAGGATTCATTGGTAGTGAAAGTACGGGCAAAACCACAACTTTAGGTCGTGGTGGTAGTGATTATACCGCAGCTCTTCTTGGTGAGGCTTTAAACGCCACGCAAATAGACATTTGGACCGATGTTGCTGGTATTTATACTACCGATCCTCGTATCACATCAGGTGCGAAACGAATTGACGAAATATCATTTGCTGAAGCAGCTGAAATGGCGACCTTTGGTGCTAAAGTTCTACACCCTGCAACACTTGTTCCTGCTGTACGTAGTAATATTCCAGTATTTGTTGGTTCAAGTAAAGCGCCAGAAGCAGGTGGAACTATCGTTTATAACACACATAGCATAAAATCTGCACTACCTTCATTTAGAGCGTTAGCGCTTCGTCGCAAACAAACATTATTGACCTTAACTAGCTTAAATATGCTACACGCACAAGGTTTTTTAGCTAATGTCTTTACCATATTGGCTAAACATAATATTTCGGTTGATTTAGTCACCACCTCTGAAGTTAGTATCGCATTAACCATTGATACTACAGGCACTAATACCAATGGAAATAGCCTATTAACAAAAGCATTATTCGATGAATTATCAACAGTTTGCCATGTTGAAGTTGAAGAAGATTTAGCACTAATTGCCATCATTGGTAACAATCTAACCACAACAAAAGGTATCGCTAAAGAAGTCTTTGGCGCTTTAGATGACTTTATCATTCGACTTTGTTGTTACGGTGCTAGCACCCATAATCTTTGCCTTCTAGCAAGAAGCAATGATGCTGAAGATGTAATAAAGGTTCTACACAAAACGATTTTCGAATAGTTTAATATCAGGGGCGATTACATTATCGCTCCTAATCATTAATCATATAAATCAACAATTAAACAAAATACCTAGAATATTTGAAAAAATAATTGTAAACTACGCCTAATATTTGTATGAATTTGTGTTTCATACATCTATAGCTTCATACTGTTCTACATAATAATCATTTTTCTTCATATTTAGATAACAATTTTTAAAGCTGTAAATTTTACGTTTTATTAATATCTGTTCAACAACTATCATCGTTATTTTTTAGCTATACTAGTAACTTTCAACTTAATTAGACGAAGGAAATTATCATGGGTATTTTAAGCTGGATTATTCTAGGATTAATTGCTGGATGGATCGCTAAGTTTTTTATGCCATTAGGCCGTGTTGGTGTGATAAAAACTATCCTACTTGGTGTAGCTGGTGCATTAGTCGGCGGTTATATCAGTACCTTCTTTGGTTGGGGTAGTGTGACTGGTTTTAACTTCCCAAGCTTGTTTATCTCTGTGCTTGGTTCTATTTTACTTATTTATCTTTACCGCCTTTTTAAATAAATTCAATAGTAATTTAAATTGGCGAGTTTACTCGCCAATTTTCACTGATCTATCCAACCAAAGTTCTCTCATTTATATCGATGTTTAAAACCTATTAACTTAAATAGCTTTTTAAGTATCCAAATTAATATATATACAATTATGATAATGCTTAGTAAAGCAACCAAAGCCCCTAAAAGGCATACTAAAAAAATAACAAAAAGTGCAATAAACTTATAAAATCCTATATCGCCAAAGCCACCTAACCTCCTGTTAACAGCCTCCACAAATAATAATATTGCTAAAAAAATCCACGCAAGCCAAAATAGTAATTTTTTAAAGCGATTATTAAATTCAATTTCCATTACAAAACTAATAACTTCAATGGCCATTAATATTACAATGAAACTATACAAAAAAGTTATTCCCAAAATTTGTGATATCATCAATTAATTCCATTTAATTTATTTAAGGATATTATAAGAAGTAATTTCGCCACTTCCAGTTTTTTGTTATATTAAACACTAAAATTTATCAAATTTATTCTGCAGGATAAAATGCTCAAAATATTTAATACATTATCACGTGAGAAAGAAATATTTAAACCAATTACACCAAATAAAGTTGGGCTATATGTTTGTGGTGTTACTATCTATGATCTATGCCACATTGGCCATGGCCGTACTTTTGTCGCATTTGATGTCGTTACTCGTTATTTACGTTTTTTAGGTTACGATCTCACTTATGTTCGTAATATTACCGATGTCGATGACAAGATCATCAAGCGTGCATTAGAAAATGGTGAAACTTGTGACGAATTAACTGAACGCATGTTAAATGAGATGTATGCCGATTTCGATGCACTTAATATCAAACGACCCGATGTCGAACCTCGAGCAACTCGTCATATGTCACAAATCATTGAACTTGTTGAAGAGTTAATAAGAAAAAATCACGCTTATATTGCTGACAATGGAGATGTGATGTTTTCGGTAGATAGTGATCCTAACTACGGTATTTTATCACGCCAAAATTTAGAACAGTTACAAGCAGGTGCTCGAGTTGATGTAGTGGACGTAAAACATAATCCAATGGACTTCGTTCTCTGGAAGATGTCAAAACCCAACGAACCAAGCTGGGATTCACCATGGGGGAAAGGTCGACCTGGTTGGCACATTGAATGCTCTGCAATGAATAGCCATCAATTAGGCAACCATTTTGATATTCATGGCGGTGGTTCTGACTTAATGTTCCCACATCATGAAAACGAAATTGCCCAATCAACCTGTGCCCATAATGGCCAATATGTAAATTATTGGATGCACTCAGGCATGGTAATGATAGACCAAGAGAAAATGTCCAAATCACTGAATAACTTTTTCACTATCCGTGATGTTTTAAAACATTATGATGCTGAAACTGTTCGATATTTCTTATTATCAGGCCATTATCGTAGTCAACTTAACTATAGTGAAGAAAATCTAAAACAAGCTCGTACCGCTTTAGAAAGACTTTATACGGCTTTGAGAGACACCGATGCTAACTATCCGCACAACACGCCAGATAGCGATTATCATCGACAATTTTGTCAGGCAATGGATGATGATTTCAATACTCCAGAAGCTTATTCAACTCTATTTGATTTGGCTCGAGAGATCAACAAAGCTAAAGCAGAAAATAACATGCCATTAGCTAATGAACTAGCTGCTGAGTTACGTTATTTATCTTCTGTACTTGGTTTACTTGAACAAGATCCGGTTAAATTCTTACAAGGTAATAGTCAAGATGATGAAGATACACAGCTAATTGAAGCGTTAATTAAACAACGCAATGATGCTCGAGCAAGTAAGAATTGGGCTTTAGCTGATGAAGCTCGAGACAAACTCAATCAAATGAATATTATTTTAGAAGATGGTGCTAACGGCACAACTTGGCGTAAAAAAACTTAATAATGAAACATCCCCTAGATTTACACAAAACTAGGGGACTAATCTCACTATTTTTTATCTATTGACGTTAAAATTCCCCGTAAAATATTGAGTTCTTGCTGTTCAATACCAGCTCGCGTAAATAATCTACGTAAACGACTTATAATCTGCCCAGGATGATTAGGATTAATAAATCCGGTTTTTAATAACGTCTGCTCTAAATGCTGATAAAACCGTTCAATATCTTCACTTTTAGGATACTGAACCTCATTCAGATTGTCATCATCATGTTTTAATGATGCCTCTAAAGTTGACAACATTGACATTCGAATTTCGTAAGTTAGAACCTGAACTGACATAGCTAAATTTAAAGAGCTATAATCTGGATTAGCTGGAATACCAACATGAAAATGGCACTTTTGTAATTCATCATTAGTTAATCCAACTCTTTCTCGACCAAAAACTAAAGCCACTTGAGCATGATGCGCGGTTTCAGCAATAATTTTGTCGCCACACTCTTTCGGAGTTAAGTTTGGCCATTGCAAACTTCTAGGACGCGCACTGGTACCTATAACCAATGAACAATCTGCTACTGCTTCTTCAAGGGATGAAAAAATCTGTGCCTGTTTGATAATATCACTTGCCCCAGCTGCCAGTGAAATCGATTGGGAATCGGGTTTTATTACAGGATTCACTAAACATAAACGAGTTAATCCCATCGTTTTCATTGCACGAGCAGCAGACCCCATATTACCAGTATGCGAAGTTTCAACTAAAACAATCTTAACATTATCTAAATAGCTCACATATTCCTCATTAAATAACTAAACTTAATACTTTAAATCAATCTAAATAAACCACAGTATATAATAAAAAACAGATTAAAAGCAGTTCTCTGCTACCTAATATCAAATACCAATAAATTATTTTAGACAAAAGTCACAAAAATTAATATAAACCTAATAACCTATTGACGAAATGTAAAAAATTTGTCAATGTAATCAATATAATAATAGCTCAATTAGTAAGTAAACATAGTGGAGGTCAATTATGACTTTAAGTATCACAAGTAAACAAATGGACATTACTCCTGCAATTCGTAGTTATCTTGAAGATAAGTTTTCGAAATTAGATAAATGGAGAGCTCTACTAATCAACCCTCACTTTATCTTATCTAAAGAGCCCGATGGATTTATTATTGATGCAACCATTGCAACCAAAGGCTCGCCACTAGTTGCTTCCGCTAAACACTCTGACATGTATGCTGCAATTAATGATTTAGTTGGTAAACTTGAAAGACAGCTAAATAAACTCCAACATAAAGGTGAGTCGCGCCGTGCATTTGACAGTATTAAAAATACAGTAATTGAAGAAGAATAATAATTTATAATTTAACAAAAAGGCACTTTAATAGTGCCTTTATTTTTTTGCTTGTTATAATATTACCCATCTAATTTTTAATCTATTAATGAATATGACAACCAGTCCTTTATTGCCTTTACGAAACAAAATTAACCAACTTGATCAAAAATTAATTGAAATCATTGCTGAAAGACGCCAAATTTCAGCCGAAGTTATCCAGGCTAAAATAAAAGCAAATATCCCTGTGCGTGATTTAGATCGTGAACGTTCATTGATTAAGGCATTAATCGAACAAGGTAAACAATATCATCTTGATGACCTATTAATTAAGCGTTTATACCAAATTATTATTGAAGATTCGGTTCTACTACAACAGAAATTTTTACAAGAAAAACTCAACCAAGGCGTTATCTCATCAGCTAAAATTGCTTTCTTAGGACCAAAAGGTTCATATTCACATTCAGCAACTCGCCGTTATGCTAGTGCCCATTTTGATCAATTGACTGAATCAAGTTGTAATACATTTAAAGATGTTTTTGAAAAGATTGAATCAAAAGTTGTTGATTATGGAATTGTACCGATAGAAAACTCGAGTTCGGGATCTATTAATGAAGTGTATGATTTGTTACAAAAAACCAATTTACATATTATTGGTGAACTATCCTTAATGATTGATCACTGCATTTTAGCTCTTCCTAACACTAAACTTGAGCAAATAGATACTATTTATAGCCACCCGCAACCATTCCAACAATGTAGTAATTTCTTAGAAAAGTATCCGCATTGGAAAATTGTTTATTGTGATAGCACTTCGTCAGCAATGGAAACCGTAGCTAAATTAAATCAACCAAACATTGCAGCTATGGGAAATAAAGACGGTGGTGAATTATATGGCTTACAAGTTCTGGAGCACAATTTTGCTAATCAAAAAGAAAATATCACCCGCTTTATTGTGTTATCGCGTGAATCGATTGAAGTTTCCGATCAAATTCCGGCCAAAACTACAATCTTGATGAAAACGGGCCAACAAGCTGGGGCTTTGGTAGATGCTTTATCCGTATTACGTAATCATAATATTGTTATGACAAAACTTGAATCACGCCCTATCCATGGCACATCTTGGGAAGAGATGTTTTATATTGATTTACAAGGTAATATTAACGATTACGAAATGCAGATCG
Organism: Gilliamella sp. B2772; assembly: GCF_026536985.1. Lineage (NCBI taxonomy): Bacteria > Pseudomonadati > Pseudomonadota > Gammaproteobacteria > Orbales > Orbaceae > Gilliamella > Gilliamella sp. B2772. The sequence continues at coordinate 798,374 of NZ_JAFNNB010000001.1, forward strand.
CACTTAAAGAATTAGCTTCCATCACTTTATATACTAAAGTGCTTGGTTGTTATCCTAGTGATTCTATTACCGCTGTCATGTAATGACTAATTTAAGTTTTTCAAATGCCGTACTCAACTGGTATGAACAGTACGGCAGAAAATCATTACCATGGCAAATTGAAAAAAGCCCTTATCATGTTTGGTTGTCAGAGGTTATGCTGCAGCAAACACAAGTTGCAACTGTTATTCCATACTTTAAGCGCTTTATTAAACAGTTTCCTAAAATTACCGATTTAGCTAAGGCTCCAATTGACGATATCTTACATCTTTGGACTGGCCTTGGTTATTATGCACGTGCTCGTAATTTACATAAAGCAGCACAAGTTATAGCTGACAAGTTTGGGGGAAAATTTCCAACCAAATTTGAGGATGTTATCGCCTTACCAGGCGTTGGGCGCTCAACCGCTGGGGCTATCCTATCTCTATCACAAAATCAACATTATCCAATATTAGATGGTAACGTAAAACGGGTTTTAACCCGAACTTTTGCTATAGACGGATGGCCTGGTAATAAAAATGTCGAAAATCAACTTTGGCAATTAAGTGAGCAAGTCACGCCTAAAAATGAAGTTGCTAAATTTAATCAAGCCATGATGGATATTGGTGCAATGGTTTGTACTCGTTCTAAACCCAAATGCACTTTATGCCCTTTACATCAATTATGTATTGCTTATAAGACCGACAGTTGGCAACAATATCCAACTAAAAAACCTAAAAAGACTATTCCTGAAAAAACCGCCTACTTTTTAATGCTTGAACATGACAACATGATTTGGCTTGAAAAAAGACCGCCTGCTGGTATTTGGGGCGGATTATATTGTTTACCACAATTTGCAAGCGAGCAAGCATTAACTGACTGGCTAGACAGCCATGGTATTAAAACTAGCAAACCCAAACAGTTAATTGCATTTCGACATACTTTTAGCCATTTTCATTTAAATATTGTGCCTATTTACTGTGAGATCAAAGGCAATACTAAATGTCTAGATGAATCGAATGGTTATTGGTATAAACTAAAATCGGAAAATGCAAAAATTGGCTTAGCAACACCTATTTATAATCTATTAAATCAATAATCAACACAATCTATCAGTATCTAACAACCTTTTGATATATAATTACACATTATTTATTTTCCAAATTGTTTATTATGAATAACAAACAAGCTCAAGGGCTATCTGCATGGTTAGTATTCCTAATGGCATTTGCCATTGGCGTCGCGGTAGCGAGTAATTATTATGCGCAACCACTATTACACTCGATAACTAATGATTTACATATTGCAATTAAACATGCAGGTTTTATCATTATGGCTGCACAATTTAGTTATGCTGTTGGCTTGCTGTTCATTACCCCACTGGGTGACAAAATAGAACGTAAACGATTAATATTGACCTTGATGATATTATCAACCTGTGGGCTAATTATTAGTGCAACTTCACAAAACTTATGGTTACTTATGCTTGGTACGGCTATTACAGGTCTATTTTCAACCGTAGCCCAAGTATTAATTCCATTTGCCGCAACACTATCACGACCAGAGCATCGAGGTAAAATTGTCGGTACATTGATGAGTGGTATGTTGCTAGGTATATTATTAGGTCGTGCATTCGCAGGTTTTGTTTCTTCGATGACAGATTGGCATTATGTTTATTGGATTGCCGCGTCAGTAATGATCATTGTTACTTTGCTACTTTGGTTATCATTACCAACTTATAATAACACCATCAGTATTAACTATTTTCAACTGTTATTATCAATTGGCTCACTATATAAACAAGAACCTGTTTTACGAATTCGCTCATTGTTAGCAGTTATTTCCTTTGCGTTATTTTCACTGTTATGGACGCCGCTTGCCTTTTTATTAAGTAATAAACCTTACTATTATTCTGATTTTATAATCGGTTTATTCGGCTTAGCCGGTGCCGCTGGTGCACTAGGTTCACCTATCGTTGGCAAATTATCAGACAAAGGAAAAGGCTTTTTAGCCACGACCATTGGCCTAATATTACTTCTTGCTTCATGGGTACCACTTTCTCTTGCTGAATATTCACTTTTAGCCTTAATTATTGGGGTAGTATTGCTGGATTTTGCTGTTCAAGTTACTCATGTATCAAACATGAACGCCATTTATCAAATTCGACCAGAAGCACGTAGCCGTATGAACACTGGTTATATGGTAAGTTATTTTATCGGAGGCATGTTGGGTTCTATCGCTTCTACTTATTTGTATAGCAACTATGGTTGGATCGCGATAATTATTGCTGGAACAGTTTTAGGATTATTGGGTTTATTATGTTGGCTCTACTATCTTAAATCAGTTCGCAAACCATAAACGATTTAATTGCAAAAAAAAGTTGAGGAACGGGGTTTTTTAACGTTTATTTGCTCTAATAATCCGTTTTTAAACACTATATACTATTCGTCAGTTAACTTAAACATTTGCACCATTAATAAAAACAGGAGCCATCCATGGCTAAAATAGCCTATATTAATACGCCATTTAAAGTAAAAAATTTATCACTCAAAAATCGTATTGTTATGCCGCCGATGTGTCAATATCAAGCAAAAGACGGATTGGCTAATGATTGGCACTTTGTTCATTATGTTTCACGAGCGGTTGGTGGCGTGGGTTTAATAATTTTAGAAATGACCAATATTGCTCCAAATGGTCGAATATCGCCAAATTGCTTAGGTCTATGGAATGACGAGCAACGCGATCAGCTTAAACGTATCGTTGATGCGGTTCATGCTCAAGAAGGAAAAATCGCTATTCAAATTGCCCATGCAGGACGTAAAGCTTTGGGTGAGTCTGACGTCGTATCCTGTTCTCCTATCCGCTATGATGGGAACGTCGAAGCGAATCCAAAATGGCAATATCAAATGCCAAGAGAATTAACCAAAAGTGAAATCGCTGATATTATCGAAAAATTTAAACAATCAACCAAACGTGCGGTTGAAGCAGGTTTTGACGCAATTGAAATACACGGCGCACATGGTTATTTAATCCATCAATTCAGCTCATCAAAAACGAATATTAGAACGGACGAATATGGTAAGGATAAATTATTATTTGGTGAACAAGTAATTAAAGCAGCAAAATCAGTGATGCCAAAAGATATGCCACTAATTGTTCGGTTTTCGGCTCAAGAATACGGTACTAATGGTTACGATATTAATTATGGTTGCCAAATTGCTAAACGTTTTGCACAAGCAGGCGCAGATGTTTTAGATGTGAGTGGCGGTGGTGATGGTCAGTTAGATCCAAAGCATACGCCTCCATTTTATGCTGGATACCAAGTTTATTTAGCGCGTGCTATTAGGAAGGTCACTAATTTGCCAATTATTACTGTTGGTATGCTTGAAGACCCTTATCTTGCTGATTATGTATTAAGTACTGGCGATGCTGATTTAGTTGCAATTGGTCGAGGTTTATTGAAAGATCCTTACTGGCCGCTAAGAATTCCAGCATCTCCATTTATCCCAACATCTTATCAAATAGCTTTTAAATAAACTAATGATAATCCTGTAGTGTTAGCTACAGGATTAATTTACAAACTAAATTTTCATGGCATATTTGATGAGACGTTTCTTTATTGGCGAAAAGTTATCAATTGCGTTCATCCCAACTGTTCTCACCATTTTTTTAAAAGCATTATCGCCATTAAACATATCTTGAATAGTTCGCATTGCGGTTAACATGACTAAAGCATCTTTACGGCGAGTGAATTGGAATGATTTTAAGTTTTCTACTAAACCAATATCTTTATGTTCATCAATAAGTTTATTAATGGTTGCCACCAATAATGCAGAATCTTCAAATCCTAAATTAACTCCTTGACCAGCCAATGGATGAATAGTATGGGCAGCATCACCAATTAGCACTAATCGATGTTTAATAAATTGTTTTGCAAACCGAGCTTTTAATGGAAACACCATTCTCGGATTGACCAACTGACATTGTCCTACTTTATCACCGCTTAATTTAAACAGCTCTTGGCAAAACTCAGATTCAGTTAACGAAGTTAAAATAGCTGCTTGCTCTGGTTTAGTTGACCATACTAAACAACTGTAATTGGGTTGCCAAAGTGGTAAAAATGCCACAATACCATTGGGATAAAAAATCTGCCTAGCACATGCTTGGTGAGGATATTGTGTTTCAACAGTTGTAATCACTGCATGATGAAGGTAATCACGCTCAAACACAGAAATTTTTTCCTGTCTGCGCAGCCAAGAGTGTGCGCCATCAGCACCTATAATCAGTTTTGCTTGTAACCGAGTATTATCCGAAAGCGTTAAAAAAGCATAATCTTCATTATAGCTATTGTCTATAGCGGCCAAATTGAAAATAGTGATATTTGAATTTGCTTGAGCATGTTGATACAGGTAGTAAGAAATTAAATTATTTTCGATGATATACCCAAGATTTGGATAACCATAATCTTTAGCATGTGCAGTAAGATGCGCTAAACCGTTTTTTTCCCAAACTCCGATCTCGCTAAAAGCATTAACGCGTTCGCTCGCACATAAATCGTTCCAAATACCAATTTGAGAAAAATATTGCTGACTTGCGCCATTAATTGCAGAAGCTCTAATTCCTATTTCGTCAAAAGCAAAATTTTGATTATCATTAACGTTAACATCAACAATAGCTACAGTTAAATTAGATTGGCTAAGAGCACATGCAGTTGCTAAACCAACCAATCCACCACCAACGATGGCCACATCAAATTGCGTTTTCATATCAATAAATAGGGTTATTTCTTATCAAGCTTATTATCATCTTCAACATCATCATTCATCGCTTTTTTAAAACCTTTCAATGCTGAACCAAGATCAGAACCTAAATTACGTAACTTCTTTGTTCCGAAAATGAGAACCACCACGGCAAGAAAAACTAATAGATGTGGAATGCTAAATGACATAATTAAAACCTCATTTAAAAATGTATCGCTATTTGAACAAGTTAAACGAACAAATAGATTATTAAATATTGGAATTGATTATACTCTTTTTATGATGGGATTTCATGACAAGTTAATTTAGATAAAAAAAGACCCGCATAAAATATACGGGCCAACATGAAATATAAGGAATATAAGGAAAGAAAACAATGAAAAATCCTTACGCTGCTTATTATCCACTTTTTTTCTTTTTAGTCAACGTTTTTATTTGCCTTTCGGCAAATGTAGCAATTTTAGCTAAAAAATAACTTTAACCATTATAAATCAATAAGTTAAAATAACCCTCAACATATAAATAAGAATAATATATATTTGATAAATATCAATTACGCATTAAAAAAAACTTAATATCTATAAAACTACTTGAACTTTCAACGGAAAAACAAAGACAATAAAACGGAAAAAAAAGCCATACTTCTTATTATAACACTCGCTGTTTTTTTATTTTTATGCGAGAAAAGAATATTTTTCCATAATATAAAACGCGTTTAAACAAAAAATCGCATTAAAACTTAATAAAATTAAGAAGATTGATTCAAATTCATATGTAAAACTCATAAAAAATACAATATAATTATCAAACGGATGAAAAAATAAAAACGAAATAAGTATGATTAAAAATAAAAATGTAAAAACTTTTAAAGATAGGCTACATTCGTCAATGCAAGGATTATCTGTTTCATCCTTTGCAAAAAAATGTGATATGTCAGAAACGGTAATACGAGATTATTTGTCTGGAAAAACCTACCCTTCACTAACTCGTTTAGAAGTAATTGCTGAAAAATGTAATGTTTCATTCAACTGGTTAGCTACCGGTTATAAATTGGAAGTGTTGGATCCTAAAGACGATGATAATAACGAAGTTTATAATGAAAATATCTATCGTATCCCGGTTTATAAAAAACAATTACCAACTAAAGAAGAGGCGCAAAATCAACGTTACGTACGTGAAACGCCACCAGTAATGAATTATCCTATTGTTGAAGGTTGGGCTTCTCATCGTGGTTTAGATATCAAAAAACTTATAATCTATTGGGCGAAAGGTGATTTAATGGCACCTGAAATCGAAAATAATAATGGATTAATTATTAATACAGAAATAAACGAAATAATCGATGGCGCAATTTATTTAATTGAATATGAGAATTTTACTCTACTAAGAAAAATTCGCCTATCACTCGGAAATTGGATTTTGATTTGTAATAATCATCAATACCCAACGATTGAGGTTCCTAAAGCTCATTTCGAAAAATATAATATTGTCGGACGCGTTGTACAAATTATTAAAGATGTTTTTTAAGACAATTATTAGTAATCTAGTACTTTTCACTATATAATTTGCCATGAGGAAAGCTCAAAAACCCCTTTCCTCAACTTTTTTTAATTTTTATTAATGTTAGTTTAATAGGTATTGGAGTGATGTCTCTTTTAATTTAAAAATATCATACTTAGCTTATAGCACTCAGCATTTGGTAATAAAAAACCTCACTTTTTTAGATCATTGGTAAAGCTATCAATGAATAACCTTTTAACTAATAGGTCTAATATGTATCGATTTTTTGAAAAATTGGTATCACCTTATCCACAAGATGAACCACAGCCGATGGCTAAAAGTTTTTTTAGTTTTATTTGGCAATCGACGAAAGGCACACGTTCTTTCCTTCTATTATTAATCATACTGAGTTCATTAGCTGGCGCTTTTGAAGCCTTTTTATATGCTGCACTCGGTAAAGTTGTTGACTTGCTGGCAGCTGTTTCACCAAGTCAATTTTGGCAGCAGGAAAAATCAACCTTAATTGTATTTACGATTATTATATTAGCTAGCACGATCATTATTGCCTTACAAACCATCATTAAACATCAATGTTTGGCGGGAAACTTTCCAATGCGACTGCGTTGGAATCTACATCGATTAGTGCTAAATCAAAGTATGCGCTTTTTCCAAGATGAATTTGCCGGCCGTATATCAGCAAAAGTGATGCAAACCGCACTTGCGGTTAGGGATACCTGCTTTTTGGTTGCTGATATCTTTATCTATGTTTTGATTTCGTTTATTACTATGGCAACAATCATAGGTCAGTTAGATCTTTGGTTATTAGTACCGTTTATGGTTTGGTGTTTTGTTTATGGCATTGCGATGTATTACTTTATTCCACGACTAAGTAAAGTGGCTAGTATGCAGGCTGATGCGCGTTCAACCATGACTGGCCGAGTGACTGATGCTTACACGAATATTATGACAGTTAAACTGTTTTCTCATGCAGGCAATGAAGCAAAATATGCACAAGAGTCGATGGACGAATTTTTAGTTACCGTTAATAAACAAATGCGTTTAGTTAGTAGTTTTGAAATTGTTAATCATTTATTGTCTATTTTCCTCGTTCTTGGTACTACTGGCTTATCATTATGGCTATGGACTAATGATTTAATTGGTGTTGGAGCTATCGCCACTACAACCGCTGTCGTACTTAGATTGAACGGCTTTTCACATTGGATTATGTGGGAAATGGCAGCATTATTTGAAAATATCGGCGTGGTTAAAGATGGTATGAATACGTTTTCTGTTGCGAAAACCGTTGTCGATGAACCTGATGCACCAACTCTTAAGGTGACTGATGGTAAAATCGAATTTAAAAATATTAATTTTAGTTACGATGCAAAATTAAACAATGCCATTATCGACAACTTAAATTTAACCATTAAACCAGGTGAAAAGATCGGTTTAGTTGGCAGATCAGGGGCGGGTAAATCCACTTTAATCAATTTATTGTTGCGATTTTATGATTTACAAAATGGTCATATTTTTATTGATAATCAAGACATCACCAAAGTCAATCAAGAAAGCTTACGCGCTCAAATTGGTATGGTTACCCAAGATACTTCACTATTACACCGTTCAGTGAGAGATAACTTATTATACGGTAATAACCATGCCACAGAACAAGAGATGATAATCGCAGCTAAAAAAGCTCATGCCGATAGTTTTATTGAAACCTTAGTAGATGCTAATGGAAGAACTGGATATGATGCTTTTGTTGGTGAACGTGGGGTTAAATTGTCCGGAGGACAACGCCAACGTATCGCTATTGCTCGAGTTATTTTAAAAAATGCACCAATTCTATTGTTAGATGAGGCAACTAGTGCGCTTGATTCAGAAATTGAACAAGCTATTCAAGAAAGCTTATATACGTTAATGGAAGGTAAAACGGTTATTGCTATTGCCCATCGATTATCTACAATTGCGGCGATGGATCGATTAATCGTTTTAGATCAAGGAAAAATCATCGAACAAGGAACACATCAAGAGTTGCTTAGTAAAGATGGACTTTATGCTCAACTTTGGAAGCATCAAAGTGGTGGTTTTTTAGCTGAAAATTTTTAACTTAAAATTTAGGGCGATGAGTAAATAACATTGCCCCAAAATCTTAATTCTCAAATTAGTCAAATCTAATTAATGAAATTTTTATAAAACTCAGATTCGAACTTCATAACTGCCCCGTTTTTAGGTTCCCCTTTACTATCAGCCCGATACCCTGATAATAATTGAACAAAAGCGACATAACGTCCGTCTGATTTTTGAATAAATCCGGCTAAATTATAACTACCTTGAATATAGCCTGTTTTAGCCATAACTACATCTTTAAATGGTGCTTGACTGAAGCTTTTACGGTTTTGCAACGTTCCATCAACACCCGCAATTGGTAATTTTTCAATAAAAGCGAGTTGATTGTTATGTGCTGAAATATACTGCAACACTTCCATTAGTTTGTTGGCGCTAACTAGATTAAGACGAGATAAACCCGAGCCATCGGCAATCACTAAGTTTTCTAAGTCAATACCTGCTTTTTTGCGAAGGATTTGTTTAACCGCATCACCACCATTACGCCATGTTCCTGCAGTATTATAATAGCGTGCGCCAAGTGTTCTAAAAATGGTGTCAGCATACAAATTATTTGATTTTTTGAGCATAACCGTTATTAACTCAGAAAGCGGTGCTGATTGACTTGATGTTAATAACGTTAAGGAACCAGTGGATTTTTGTTTTCTTTCAAAAACACGTCCACCATAAGTTATTTTTTGTTGTTTTAATTCATTTTTTAAAACAGTCGAAAAATATTCGGTTGGATCCATTACTGCAAATTTTAATGGTGTTTTATCCGCATTAGAAGCGATGCATCCAGATAAATAGTAGCGATTTTTATCGGCATTAACATCAAGCTCACAATATTTATCATGTGCATCTTTACTACTAGCGGAAATCGTTCTGACATCACCTGAAACCATAACTGGAATATTAGATGAAACAGAAACTGATGCTTTACCACCTACTTTACCTGGGGTAATTGTTGCATAAAAGCAGTTATCATCAATTGTTGCAGCTGATGCAGGGGCATTGTAACAAGCAGTTAAATTATTCCATGACCACCCTTCTGCTTTATCATGACTAGCAAAAATTGAAGTGTCTAAAATAACATTACCTGAAATTTTTTCTACACCCTTTTGACGAAGGGCGCTAATCATATTTTTTAATCTTTCTCGACTAAAAGTGGGATCACCACTCAATTTGATAATCAGATCACCATTGAGTTGTTTATTACTAACTGAACCATTCGCGTACATTCCAGTAACAAACCGAAAATCATTACCAAGTTCAAGCTGTGCAGCTAGTGCAGTTATTACTTTTTGTGTACTAGCAGGCTGTTTAAATTGATCGCTTTTGTATTTGGCTAATGTTTTAGGATTGCCATCAACAGTTTGCACTAAAATTGATAAATCACTCCCTTTGGGTAATGATGATATATATGGTTCAACCGATTGTGCTTGCAATAAGCTTGAATAAAAAGAAACGATAAATAGAAAAGATACCCTTATATTTGTCATGAATGTATGCTCAAAAAATTTATTAAATATATTAGTGTGAAAACAAATATATCTTTTTTTGATAAGCCTATCAATATATACTCAGTCTCTTTAAAAATAATGTTCTAAATACCATTATATTTTACATTTTTGAATTTAATCCAAGAGATAATTTAATATAGGTAACAAGGCTATGATTCATCATTCATTAGGTTTTCCAATCGAAACTGTACTGATGTTCGTCATTTTGGCTTTAACTGCGATTATAATTGATTTATATGCTCACCATAACGATAAACCCATTAGCCTAACCAGCGCAATATTATGGTCTTTATTCTGGGTTGCTGTTGCATTAGGTTTTGCACTTTATCTTTATCTTCACCATGGAAGTGAGATAGCAAGTTTATTTATCACGGGTTATGTGCTTGAAAAAGCGCTTTCGGTAGACAACTTATTCGTTATTATGGCGCTGTTTTCATGGTTTGCGATCCCTAACAATTATCGACATCGATTACTTTATTGGGGCGTAATTGGGGCGATTATTTTCCGAGCTATTTTTGTTGTAATAGGTACAGGTTTATTATCGTTAGGTCCTTGGATGGAATTGTTCTTTTCAGTAGTGGTTGCATTAACTGGATTTATGATGCTGAAAAACCAAGGTCAAGATGAAAAAATAAAAGATTATTCAGAACATTTTGCTTATCGTATTGCTAAACGTATTTTTCCCTCTTACCCTAAGATAGTTGGTCATCACTTTTTATTAACCCGAAAACAACTAAACGCGGAGTTAACGAAGCCAGAAAATAGCGACCTAATTCATAAAATGCCAAAAAGTGCCTTATATGCAACACCACTATTTTTATGTGTTGTGGTGATTGAGTTGAGTGATGTTATGTTTGCATTTGATTCTGTTCCTGCAGTAATCGCGGTCAGCCAAGAACCACTCGTTGTTTATAGTGCAATGATTTTCGCTATTTTAGGGTTACGGACTATGTATTTTGTTTTAGAAGCAATGCAACAATATCTTGTTCATTTAGGCAAAGCTGTAGTCTGCCTACTATTTTTTATCGCAGCAAAACTGGCTTTAAATGCTAGCGACCATCTATTTAATTATGGTATTAACATTAGCCCTACTCTCAGCCTTTATATAGTATTAGGCATTTTATCTTTAGGTATTATTGCAAGTTTTATTTGGCCAAATAAATCCTAAAAAATAATAAGGGAATTGATAATCGGCAGTAAACCTGCCGATTAAAGATGAGAGCTATTGGCGTGTTGATGAACGAATAAAGTAACTCACACCTAAAATAATAAACCATAGTGGTGTTGCAATCAGTGCTTGGCGAGTATCAGCTTCAAATGTCAATAACACAATCACAAAAGCAAAAAACGCTAAACAAACATAACACATAAAAATTCCACCAGGCATTTTAAATTGTGATTCTTGATGCAAATTAGCTTTTTTTCGGCGATAAGCAATATAGGAAATCAATATCAACGACCAAATAAACATAAATAAAATGGCAGAAATAGTCGTTACAATAGTGAATGCTTCCATCACATTTGGTACTAAATAAATCAGTACTACCCCACCGAACAAGCAGGTACATGAAAATAACAAACCATTAGCTGGGACTGAACGTCTTGATAATTTACCAAATGGTTCTGGTGCATCTTGTTTTTTAGCAAGACCAAACAACATTCGACTGGTTGAGTAAATACCACTATTTGCTGAAGAAGCCGCCGAAGTTAATACCACAAAATTGATAATACTTGCCGCAGCAGGTAAGCCAATCAAGGTAAATAGTTCAACAAATGGGCTTTTATTGGGTGAAATAAACTGCCAAGGTGTTACACTCATGATAATAATCAAAGCAAAAACATAGAAAAAGATAATTCGTGCTGGCACTGAATTAATTGCCCGTGGTAAATTTTTATTTGGATCTAGTGTTTCAGCCGCTGTAGTTCCAACAAGCTCAATACCAACAAAGGCAAAAATTGCAATTTGGAAACCAGCAAAAAATCCCATCGTACCATGGGGAAAGAAACCACCATACTCCCAAAGATTAGAAAACGCAGCCGTAGTATTGGTTTGTTCTGAATGATAAGCCGTGAAGACTAAAACAAGTCCAATAGCTATCAAGGCTAAAATGGCCACTATTTTGATCATAGAAAACCAAAACTCAGTTTCACCAAACATCCTAACAGTTAACAAATTCAAAGTTAAAAGCACAATAACTGTAAGTAGCATTGGGATCCATGCTTGTAGTTCTGGAAACCAGTGTTGAGCATATCCTGCGATAGCAACAACATCTGCAATTCCGGTAATTACCCAACAAAACCAATAAGTCCAACCAGTAAAAAAACCAGCCCAAGGACCCAATAAATCGTTAGCAAAATCACTAAATGATTTATAATTTAGGTTGGATAATAAAATTTCTCCCATTGCCCGCATAACAAAAAATAAAACAAACCCAATAATCATGTACACAAAAACAATAGATGGTCCGGCAAGGCTGATTGTCTTCCCAGAACCCATAAATAATCCCGTACCAATTGCACCACTTATTGCTATTAGTTGAATATGTCTACTGGAGAGATTTCGTTTAAGATCATTATTTGAAGACGTACTGTTCATCGTATCGATTACCTGTCGTTTTTACAATTTTCGTTTTTTTATAAGAAGTAAAGGACTATAAAGTCTACAGCGCTAAATCGCAAGCTCAATCACATGAAAAATTTTTATAGCAATATCATAATTATTGGTAGTTTCTTATAATAGAATTGTGTAGCATAACCAACCATATCATTTAACTTATTACAATAAATTATCAAGATGAAAGAAAACAAATTTCACATTTATCTATTATGTTTAGCATTTATCATGTCACTACTTACTGGATGCCAGAGTGATCCTAATTCATCAAGTAAACAATTTAAAGACGGTAAACTACCACATGATTTAAATGCCAGTCGTCCGCATTTAGCTGTGCCTGTAAATATTTCTGACTATACGATTCAAATTGAAAAAATAAAAACAACATCGCCTTCTTTGTATCGTAAAAATGAACATATTTATAAAGCCGTTGATGCTTGGATTAATCGCTCATTGGGCTCAGCAGAATTCCATAAAGTGGGTCTAAAAAGTTATGAAATGGCGGGTAAAGATGGATATGGTAATGTACATCTAACCGGTTATTACACTCCGGTTATTAAGGCTAGATACCAACCAACTGGTGAATTTAAATATCCAATTTATAGAATGCCAACCCAATCTAAAGGGCAGTTACCAAGTCGAGAACAGATCTACAATGGCGCATTAGCTGGAAAAGGACTGGAGATCGCTTACAGTAATTCATTAATGGACAATTTCATAATGGAAGTCCAAGGAAGTGCCTATATCGATTTTGAAGATGGTAATCCGCTTGTTTTCTTCTGTTATGGTGGAAAAAATGGCCATGGCTATTCAAGTATAGGACGCTTATTGGTTGAATCAGGAGAGATCGCTAAAGAAGATATGTCTATTCAATCCATAAGAGATTGGGCAAAAAGTAAGAGTGAAAAGAAAGTCAAAGAGCTATTAATCCAAAACCGATCATTTGTGTTTTTTAAACCGCAATATAACGCCGAAGTAAAAGGTGCAGCAGCAGTACCTTTAGTTGCCAATGCAGCAGTGGCATCAGATAAAACATTAGTCCCAACCGGTTCAGTTGTATTAGTTGATGTACCACTGCTTGATAATGATGGTCAATATCGTGGAAGGCGCGAAGTTCGTTTAATGGTTGCGCTTGATGTTGGCGGTGCAATTAAAGGTCATCACTTTGATCTTTATCTAGGTATTGGAAACAAAGCAGGTAAACAAGCAGGTTATTACAATCATTTTGGTCGAGCTTGGGTGATACAACCTTAACCAACCAACATCGACGCCATCAAAAGAACCTGCTAGAATAAGATAAAAAGCAGACTTTAAGGATAACTTATGAGATTATGTGACCGTGATATTGAAGCATATTTAGATAGTGGTAAATTAAAAATCACGCCACAACCTGCATCAAGTTGTATTAATGGAGCAACAGTAGATGTTCGATTAGGTAATCAATTTCGTACTTTCAGAGAGCATACAACACCTTATATTGATTTAAGTGGACCTAAAGAAGAAGTTGCAGCCGTTCTAGATCGCGTTATGAGCGAAGAGATGATATTAGCTGAAGGTGAAGCATTTTATTTACATCCTGGCGAACTTGCTTTAGCAGTAACACTCGAATCAGTTACGATTCCTGATGATTTGGTTGGCTGGTTAGATGGCCGTTCATCATTAGCTCGCTTAGGACTTATGGTACATGTTACTGCTCATCGTATCGATCCAGGCTGGCATGGACAAATTGTTTTAGAATTTTACAACTCAGGAAAGATACCAGTAGCACTTAGACCTGGTATGACTATTGGTGCATTAAGTTTTGAAACACTTAGTGGACCAGCTTCTAGACCATATAATCGCAGACAAGATGCAAAGTATAAAGACCAACATGGCGCTGTCGCCAGTCGTATTGATAAAGACTAATACAGTTCATAACCTTAATAAAGGACATTAATATGATAAAAAAAATATTGGTTACGCTATTTATCTTAATTTTGGTCATTGTTATCAGTATCGCTTCCCTTATTATATTTGTTGATCCTAATAATTTTCGTGGTTACATCTCACAAACAGTGAAAGACAAAACAGGGTATGAACTAACTATAGAGGGCAATCTACGTTGGCATATCTGGCCTCAAGTTAGTATTTTAACTGATTCGGTTAAGTTATCCGATAGCGGTGCAACAAAACCTCTTTTAACCGCTGACAACATGAGGCTTGATGTTGAGCTCCTTCCTTTGTTTTCAAAAAATTTAGCGATTAAAAATGTATTTATTAAATCAGCAACAATCAATATTACGGATGAAAGTAAAGGCGAAAATGCTAAAAATAGCACTCAAGCCATAACTAATTCTTCAGAAAAACAACCATCTGAAGATAAAAAAAATCCATCTGATTGGAAATTCAGTTTAAATAAGTTTGAAATAGCGGATAGTACAATTGCATTTCAGCATAATCATGATTTGATAAATTTCAGAAATATTAATCTGTTATTAGAAAAAAATAACGATAAAAACCTTTCTCTTGAACTCAATGGGAACATCGATAAAAACCAGCAAGACTTATATTATTCATTAAACGCCAATATTGATTTAGCCCAATTCCCTGAAAAAGCAGTTATTGATTTAAAAAAATTGGATTACACGTTTAGCGGCATAGTCAATTCAGAAAAAAAGATAAAAGGTAATGTAACTGGTGTATTTAATTATCAAAAAGCACCAATGCAATTGGATAGCCAAAATTTGTTTTTTTCAATTAACGATAATGATTTTACAAGTAAGATCAATGTCCGTTTTGATAACAAACCGGTGATCGATTTCCAATTAAATTCAAATAAATTTGATTTAACACCTTTCATCCAAAAAAATGAAAATTCAACGAAAAGTACTAACGTTCAACAAACTTCGCCAGTTGTATCGAATGTTTCCAAAAATAATAATGAATTAAGTATGCTTAATTCATTTGATGGAAAAGCAAAAATAAATATCAAAGAAGTCAAAGCGGATAAAATTGCATTAGATAATTTGAATGTTGAAATTGACAATCAAGATGGTATAGCAAACTTAAAAAATCTAACTTTCAATTTTGCAAATGGGCAAATTGCTGCCAACGGCACCGCTAATGGTAAACAAAAAAACCCACAAGTTAAATTGAATACTAAAGTTAGCAATATCAATTTAAGCTCATTTTTTACGCAAATGAATATGGCTTATGATCTTGATGGTATATTCAATGCTTCTGGAGTATTAGAAGCCAATACATTATCAACAACTAAATTATTAGAGAACATTAAAGGTAATGCTAATATCGTCATTACTAATGCTAAACTAAATAATATTAACATCCAAAGCATCATCGAAAATGCCGCCGCAAAATATAGCAATGGTAATATAAGTTCTGAAAATCATAAAAAATATACTGAGTTTCATAAAATCACAACCAATGCTTATATAAATCAAGGTAACATTGATCTTAATTCACTCAATGCAAACTCTGAAACATTAGATGTTATAGATAGTTCAGGAAGAGTGGGAATGGTTAATCGTGATTTAGATGTTAATCTAAATATAAAAATATTAGGTGGTTGGAATAGTAAAAGTGAAACTATTGCAAAACTACAAAAAGTGACTATACCACTACGTATATATGGTCAATTTTCTAATTTACACTATCAACTAGATATTGCCAAAATAGTATCTGATGTGCTTAGTGATAAATTACAACAACGTTTAGATAAGCTACGTGATAAATTAGAAAACAATGGTTCCAAAGATAAAGATAAATCTAGACAAAAAGCAGTTGATATTTTAGGTGAATTTATCAAGAAATAAATATTTGATGAAATAATGATAATAGATATAAAAAAGGTGAGCTAAATAACTCACCTTTTTTTTATTCAATTAATCTACTTGATTATAAAATGAATTTGCTTAAATCTTCATCAGCAACAAGTTTGTCAAGATGATCGCTGACATATTTAGCATCAATTGTAATGGTTTGACCACCCAATTCACTGGCTTCGAAAGAAACCTCTTCCATCAAACGTTCAAGCACAGTATGCAAACGGCGAGCACCGATATTCTCATTTTGTTCATTAACTTGCCAAGCAGATTCAGCAATTTTACGAATCCCATCTGGTGTAAAATCAATATTAACACCTTCTGTTGCCATTAATGCTTTATATTGCACTGTTAACGACGCATTAGGTTCCGTTAAAATACGCTCAAAATCTTCACTAGTTAATGCTTGTAATTCAACGCGAATTGGTAAACGTCCTTGCAGCTCAGGAATCAAATCTGAAGGACTCGCAGTTTGGAACGCACCTGATGCGATAAACAAAATATGATCAGTTTTTACTGAACCATGTTTAGTTGATACAGTACAACCTTCAACAAGTGGTAGTAAATCACGCTGAACACCTTCACGTGAAACATCAGGACCAGATGAATTACCACGCTTACACACCTTATCGATCTCATCGATAAACACAATACCATTTTGCTCGACAGCTTCAATGGCTTCGTGTTTAAGATCATCGGGATTAACCAATTTAGCAGCTTCTTCTTCAATTAGCTGTTTCAAGGCATCTTTGATCTTCATTTTACGAGCTTTGGTTTTTTGACCACCTAAATTTTGAAACATTGACTGAAGTTGGTTGGTCATCTCTTCCATACCTGGCGGTGCCATAATTTCAACACCAATATTAACGCCAGCTATTTCAATCTCAATTTCCTTATCATCAAGAGCGCCTTCACGTAATTTTTTTCTAAATGCTTGTCTAGCAGTTGAATCATTATTGTTTTCAACTTGTCCCCAACCATCTTTTGCTGGCGGTACTAGCACATCTAAAATACGTTCTTCAGCTAATTCTTCTGCTCTATTACGATTTCGTTCAATTGCTTCTTGACGAATCATCTTAACAGCAGAATCGGTAAGATCACGAATGATTGAGTCAACTTCTTTACCTACATAACCAACTTCCGTAAATTTTGTGGCCTCTACTTTGATAAATGGAGCATGTGCAAGTTTAGCTAATCGTCTTGCGATTTCTGTTTTACCCACCCCTGTTGGGCCTATCATAAGAATATTTTTTGGGGTAACTTCATGACGTAATGCTTCATCAAGTTGCATACGACGCCAGCGATTACGTAAAGCAATAGCAACAGAACGTTTTGCTTTATCTTGTCCAATAATATGTTGGTTTAATTCGCTTACAATTTCGCGAGGAGTCATTTCAGACATAATAATATTTCTCTTAAATCAGTTTTAATTAGTAATTAAGCTCTTCAATAGTTTGGAAGTTATTGGTGTAAACACAAATGTCACCAGCTATTGATAGCGATTTTTGTACAATATCATGCGCAGATAATGAAGTATTATCTAATAAAGCTCTTGCAGCAGCTTGAGCATAAGGTCCACCAGATCCAATCGCAATCAGATCATCTTCTGGTTGAATAACATCCCCTGTACCAGTAATAATTAATGATGCGGTTTCATCAGCTACAGCGAGTAATGCTTCTAACTTACGCAACATCCTATCGGTTCGCCAATCTTTGGCTAGTTCAACTGCCGCTTTAGTTAAATGGCCTTGATGCATTTCTAATTTACGTTCAAATAATTCAAATAAAGTAAAAGCATCTGCTGTACCTCCAGCAAATCCTGCTATCACTTTATTATTGTATAAACGGCGAACTTTTCGAGCATTACCTTTCATAATAATTCGTTCACCTAATGTAACTTGCCCATCGCCTCCAATAACGACTTGACCTTCACGACGGACACTGACAATTGTTGTCATATTCTGCTCCTTCTCTTACTAAAACACTTAATTCGGAATGAATAGAGAATATATTGGGATGATTAATAAATTTTCAACATCTGATTATTAAAATGCGAAATATTTATTAATAGATGAAATGGTTAAATATCGTATTAAGATTTAAGCAGTTCAGATCTTACTTATTTGGGTTGGAAATCAATAGTCATTGTTTTAACTTCATTATATAACTTACTAGAAGGTTTTGGTATAACCGCTAATTTAGTAGCTGCTAATGCTTCTCGACATAAATCAGCATCACCGCCTTTTGAGGTGACATTCAGCAATAATCCATCAGGTGCTATCTGGATTTGCAATGTACAAGTTTTTCCTCGATAAAGATTTTGCGGATTAATAAACTTATTACTAATTGCATTTTGTACCAACGATCTATATTTATTTAATTCGCCATCTGAGACACCTTTACGACTAGCTGCACCACCGGAAACATCAGGAGAGCCTGATGTAAGACCACCTAAGAGCTCATTAAGCGCTTTATCCTTTTTTGCTTGCTCAGCCCTTTTTGCAGCTGCGGCCTTCTCGGCGGCAGCTTTTTCTGCAGCAGCCTTTTCAGCAGCGGCTTTCTCAGCAGCAGCTTTTTCTGCAGCGGCTTTCTCAGCAGCAGCCTTTTCAGCAGCAGCTTTTTCTGCAGCGGCTTTCTCAGCAGCAGCCTTTTCAGCAGCAGCTTTCTCAGCAGCAGCTTTTTCTGCAGCGGCTTTCTCAGCAGCAGCCTTTTCAGCAGCAGCTTTCTCAGCAGCAGCTTTTTCAGCAGCAGCCTTTTCAGCAGCAGCTTTCTCAGCAGCAGCTTTTTCTGCAGCGGCTTTCTCAGCAGCAGCCTTTTCGGCTTCGGCTTTTTCGGCTAATTCTTTAACTTGTTTGTCTAATTGCTCTTGACGCTGTTGATTTGCTTTTTCCTGATTAACTTGCGCCTGCAATTGTCTTTGATATTGTTCGGTCATAACTGACGGATCAATCATGATTGCGTCAATAGAATTACCATTAATACTACCGTAATTTTCTCCATTATCATCAGGAATAAATTGATATCCTAAAACAATAATCAATATACCATGTAAAATAATGGATATGATAACTGGTAGACTTAGTTTTGATCTTAACTTGTTAGACATTGCTGACATTTTTTATAATTATTAATTTAAATTGGTTGAGTCATCAAACCGACAGATTTAACACCCGCAGATTGAAGCAAATTCAAAGCTTTTATAATTTCTTCGTAAGGAACTTGTTTAGCTCCACCGACTAAAAACACTGCTTTATCATTTAATGACATTTGCTGTTTAACTTCTGCAACAATTTGCTCTTGAGGTATATTCGATTGTCGATTTTGGTCAATAATTATTGCATAAACACCAACTCCGGAAACCTCAATAATAATTGGTTTATTATCGGAAGGTGAAACAGTTTTTGACTCTGTCGCTTCAGGCAGATCAACTTCAACACTTTGACTAATAATTGGGGCTGTCGCCATAAAAATCAATACTAATACAAGCAATACGTCAAGTAACGGTACAATATTGATTTCTGATTTGGTTGAATAGCGTGAACGTCTACTCATAATTATTTCCTAACAGCTACTGCTTGACGTTGTAAAATTGTAGAAAACTCATCAATGAAGTTCAAATAGTTTTGTTCCATTCGACTTACACTTAATGATAATCGATTATATGCTAATACAGCTGGAATCGCCGCAAACAAACCAATAGCTGTTGCAATTAACGCTTCCGCAATACCTGGTGCAACCATTTGTAATGTAGCTTGCTTAACTGCGCCAAGTGAAATAAAGGCATGCATAATACCCCACACAGTACCAAAAAGACCAATATATGGACTGATTGAACCGACTGTTCCTAAGAATGGGATATGCAATTCTAAGTTATCTAATTCACGATTCATTGCTAAACGCATTGAACGAGATGCGCCATCTAATGCAGCTTCTGGCATATTTGGATTAATTTGATATAAACGAGAAAATTCTTTAAATCCCGAATAGAAAATATGTTCTGTGCCACAGATCTCTTCTTTATTGAATTTTGCTTTATCAAAGAGCACATTTAAGTCTTCGGCAGACCAAAAACTATCGTCAAACTGTTCGACTTGTTTTTTTGCTTTGCTTAAAATTTTGCTACGTTGGAAAATGATAGCCCAAGACATTACCGAAAATGCTAATAACAATAACATAACACCTTGTACTAAAAGTCCAGCTTGTAAAAATAGATCAATAATATTGAGATTATCCACTTAAATTAACTCCAAAACTAATAACTTGGGAAGCGCACACGGCTTCATTTTAGTCATATTGACACAAGCAATAACGACATCAGCGCTGCTGATAATTTGCTTATTCTGGTTTAAAATTGTCTGTTTAAAAATAATAGACGCCTTACGAATTTGCTCAACCTTAGTGCTGATAGTTAGCATGTCATCTAAACGGGCTGGAAAATCGTAGCTAATATCCATCTTTTTGACAACAAATGCAATACCTTCCTGTAATAACTTTTGCTGACTAATATCAAGATGTCTTAGCATTTCCGTTCTAGCTCGTTCAAAGAAGGCTAGATACCTAGCATGATAAACTACTCCGCCAGCATCTGTGTCTTCATAATAGACTCTTGCATTCCAATTGAATTGTTTCATATTTTATAATTTGAACAAAAAATTTGCGTCATTATATATGATTATAAAATTCGCTGCACTATGATATAAAAATAGTTAAATGAAAACAATTATCATTTGTTAATTATTTGTCTAATATACAGCTCTATAACTAAAAAGGTGGCAATTTGCCACCTTTTTATCTATTTTATGACTCTTTAGTTTCTTTATCGTTATTTTCAAGCCAAAGTCCTGTAACAACTGCAAGCATACAAGCTGCAATTAATCCTGCTAACCATAGAAAGTAATACATAATAAATCCTTAATAAAGTGAATGTTTATTATTTTCAATATGATTTTTATCTAAACGGCCAAACATCTTAATGTAACACCATGTGGTATAGAACAGAATGAGTGGTACAAAGATTAGTGCTACACCAAACATGATATTAAGTGTTAATTGGCTAGAAGATGCGTCCCAAATTGTCAAACTCGCATTTGGCATAATGCTTGAAGGAATGATGAATGGGAATGTCGCAATACCATATGTCAGTAATACACAAGCAATGGTTAGTGCAGAAGATAAAAACACTAATCCATTTTTATTTAAACTAGAAAATAAAATAGTAAATAAAGGTAATAAAACACCTAAAGCTGGTACAACCCATAATATTGGATAGTTCATGTAATTTTTTAACCATGAAACATCTGTCGAAACAGTTTTGCTCAATGGGTTTGAAACACCATTAGGATCTATAGCGCTAGTTACCTCATAACCATGAATACCGAAGGCAACCCAAACTCCAGCTAATACAAATGCAATTAACATAATTAAACTAGCTATTTGAGTTGCTTTTCTTGCTCTTAAATAAAGTTCACCAGAAGTTTTCATTTGCAACCAAGCACCACCATGAGCAACGATTAACATTAAACTCACAACACCTGCTAATATTGCAAATGGGTTAAGTAAACCAAAAAATGAACCATCATAAAAAGAGCGATAACTATTATCAAATCTAAATGGAACGCCTTCTAACAAGTTTCCGAATGCAACACCGAAAACAAGAGCAGGAACAAAGCTACCTAAAAAGATTGCAATATCCCACATATTACGCCATTTAGAATTTTCTAATTTACTACGATAATCAAACCCAATTGGTCTAAAAAACAGTGCACATAACACCAAAATCATCGCAATATAAAATCCAGAAAAAGATACCGCATAAGCCATAGGCCAAGCAGCAAAAATACCTGCACCACCAGTAATTAACCAAACTTGGTTACCATCCCAGTGTGGTGCTATTGCATTTATCATAATACGGCGTTCAGTATCAGTTTTGCCAATAAATGGTAGTAAGATACCAACACCCATATCAAAACCATCGGTGACAACAAAAGCGATTAACACAACGCTAATCAGCACCCACCAGGTGACTCTTACAATTTCATAATCAATCATTGTATATACTCCCTATGCCTTATTCTGATATCGATTGTGTTTTTTCATAATGATAGCTGCCAGTACCTAAAGAGCTTGGTCCTAATCGAGCAAACTTAAACATTAAGAACATCTCAGCAACTAAGAACATTGTATAAAGTCCACAAATAAGAACCATAGTGAATAGTACTTCACCTGGAGTTAATGATGAATTAGCTACTCCAGTTGGCAATATGTCTTGAATTGCCCAAGGTTGACGACCATATTCTGCAACAAACCAACCACATTCACATGCTAACCAAGGGAATGGGAGTGATAAAAGAAGTAAACGGCATAACCAACGTTTTTCACCAATTTTATTTTTGTAAGTTGACCATAAAGCAAGGCCAGTACCTAAAATCATTAATAAACCAAAGCCAACCATACCTCTAAATGCCCAGAATAAAGGCCATACAGCTGGGATTGAATCTTCAGTCGCTGCTTTAATATGTTCTTCAGTAGCTTCTGGAATTGTTAGGTTATCTTTATCGGTAAAACGTTTAACTAGGTAACCATAGCCTAAATCAACTTTATTATCTTCAAAGGCTTTTAAAACCGCAGGGTCTTTATCGCCTTTTTGAATTTTTTCTAAACTAGAATAAGCGACAATACCATTACGAATTCGAGTCTCATTATCCGCTAAAATATCTTTTAAACCAGTTACTTTGGTATCTAATGAGCGCGTTGTCATAATTCCCATCACATAAGGAATTTCAACCGCAAACAAGTTCTCTTTTTTCTCTTGTGAAGGGAACGCTATAACGTTGAACGATGCAGGTGCTGGTTGAGTTTCCCATTCAGCTTCAATTGCAGCTAATTTAACCGGCTGTACAGTAGTCATTTCATGACCAGCTTCATCACCCATAATAGCGACCACAATTGACATAATAAAACCAAATACTGCAGCTACAGCAAAAGAGCGCTTAGCAAATGGTAAATCACGTTTTTTGAGTAAATAATATGAACTAATACTTAAGACAAAAATAGCACCAGTTAAATAACCCGCTGCTACGGTGTGAACGAATTTATATTGAGCAACAGAATTGGTAATTAACTCAAAAAAACTTTGCATTTCCATTCTTGAGTTAATCGGATTAAAGTCTGAACCGACAGGGAACTGCATCCAACCATTGGCAACTAAAATCCAGAGCGCAGAAAGATTAGAACCAAAAGCCACGCACCAAGTGACCATTAAATGCTTGCCACGGCTTAATCTATCCCATCCAAAAAAGAATAAACCAACCATGGTTGATTCTAAGAAAAATGCCATTAATCCTTCTATTGCAAGCGGTGCACCGAAAATATCACCTACATAATGCGAATAATAAGACCAATTTGTACCAAACTGAAATTCCATAGTTAAACCAGTAGCAACACCAACAGCGAAGTTGATACCAAATAGTTTACCCCAGAATTTAGTCATATCTTTCCAGACTTGCTTACCACTAACAACGTATACCGTTTCCATAATTGCAAGCATAAACGCCATACCAAGCGTTAATGGTACAAAAATAAAATGATACATCGCAGTGAGTGCAAACTGAAGGCGTGACAGTTCTACTATATCTAACATAAAGCGCTCCCTTATCCTTAAATGCCCACAAATTTTGTAACGTTATTATTGTACAACAAAATTTAATGAATAAAAATTGATTAATGTCAAAAAAATAAAACTTAAAAATGTTTTTTTATTGCTTCACCAATTTGAGCTAAGCTACTTACAACAGTAACACCTGCTGATTGCAGTGCTTTAGTTTTTTCTGCTGCGGTACCTTTATTGCCAGAAATGATTGCACCTGCATGTCCCATACGTTTGCCGGCTGGGGCTGAAACACCAGCTATATAAGCAACCACAGGTTTAGTAACATGATGTTTAATATAGTTGGCGGCTTCTTCTTCTGCGCTACCACCAATTTCACCAATCATAACTATTGCTTCTGTTTTAGGATCTTGTTGGAGTAATTTTAATATTGAAATAAAATCACTGCCGGGAATGGGATCACCACCGATTCCGACGCAAACGGATTGGCCCAATCCAATATCGGTTGTTTGTTTAACTGCTTCATAAGTTAGCGTACCTGAACGCGAAACAATCCCAACTTTACCAGCTAAATGAATATGTCCAGGCATGATACCAATTTTACACTCATCAGGAACAATAATTCCTGGGCAATTTGGACCAATCATCACAACATCATTTTGGGTTAATTTTTCTTTAACAATAAGCATATCCAAGGTTGGAATGCCTTCTGTAATACAGACGATTAATTTTATACCTGCATCAATGGCTTCTAAAATTGAATCTTTACCAAAAGCAGCGGGAACATAAATAACGGTTGCAGTTGCACCGGTTGTTTCAACCGCTTCTTTAACAGTATTAAAAACAGGTAAACCTAAATGTGTCGTACCACCTTTGCCTGGTGTTACGCCACCAACTAATTTAGTACCATAAGCCAGTGCTTGTTCAGAATGGAATGTACCTTGGCTGCCAGTAAATCCCTGACAAATAACTTTTGTATCTTTATTAATCAAAATTGACATAGTAATTATTCTCCACCCATTCTCTTATTGTGCAACACTGACGATCTGTTGGGCTGCATCGACTAAACTTTTTGCGGTAATAACATTTAATTTACTTTTAGCTAAAATATCTCTTGCTAGTTCCGCATTATTACCTTCAAGACGAACGACAACAGGAACAGTCAAACCTATTTCCTTAATTGCATCAATAATGCCATTAGCAATAAGATCGCAGCGAACAATACCACCAAAAATATTGACTAATATTGCTTTCACATTTTTATCAGAAAGTATCAATTTAAAGGCTTCGGCAACCCGTTCTTTTGTCGTGCCACCACCAACATCTAAAAAGTTTGCGGGCTCACCACCATAAAGTTTAATCATATCCATAGTTGCCATAGCAAGGCCTGCGCCATTAACCATGCAACCAATATTGCCATCTAAAGATACATAGCTAATGCCTTGTTTAGCCGCTATCGACTCCCGTTCGTCTTCCTGTGTAGTATCTCTTAATACGACTAAATCAGGATGTCTAAACATAGCATTATCATCTAGCACAACTTTAGCATCTAGACAGATTAACTCCTGTGTATCGGTAATAACTAAAGGATTGACTTCTGCTAAAGAAACATCTTTTTCAATGAAAAGATTAGCAAAATTAACAAATAATTTAGCGAATTGATTGACTAATTTACCGGTTAAGCCAAGTTTAAAAGCTAACTCTCGGCCTTGATATCCGCATGGTCCTGTTAAAGGGTCGAGTGATATTTTATGAATTAAATGTGGCGATTGCTCAGCGACTTTTTCGATCTCAACACCACCTTCGGTAGATGCCATAATCACAATGCGTTTTGTACTACGATCAACAACCGCCCCTAAATAAAGCTCTTTCTCTATATTAGACGCTTTTTCAATTAAAATTTTATTAACTGGTTGCCCTTTAGACGTTGTTTGATAAGTCACTAAATATTGACCTAACCATTTTTCAGCAAACAATCTAATTTCATTAAAATCTTTTGTACAAATTACCCCGCCAGACTTACCACGTCCGCCTGCATGAACTTGGCACTTTGCTACCCAAGCATTAGATTGAGAAGAGAGCTCAGCCAATGTATCTTGTATTTCATCGATTGAATTACACACATAACCTTCTGGCACTGGCAAATTATATTGTTTAAATAGGTGTTTTGATTGATACTCATGCAGATTCATAAATAATTCCGAAACGTCGATTGCCATAAAATAGTGGCTAATTTTAATTCAAGTTGAAAAAATTGTGTAGTAAATAATTACTTATGTTTGGAGTAATTGAGAATTATTGCTGATAACTACCGACAGTGTTATACTCAAAATATGTATATTGTAAAAACAGTAAAGGTAAAAATATGGCACAAGTTGGAATTTTTTTTGGTAGTGACACAGGCAACACAGAAAATGTAGCTAAACAAATCCAACAAATTTTAGGTACAGACAAAGCAGATCTTTTTGATATTGCAAAAACAACAAAAGAGCATATCGAAAAATATGACTTCTTATTTTTTGGTATTCCAACTTGGTATTACGGTGAGTCTCAAGCGGATTGGGATGATTTTTTTCCTAACTTAGAAAACGTTGACTTTAATGGCAAAACAGTCGCAATATTTGGCTGTGGTGACCAAGAAGATTATGCTGAATATTTTTGTGATGCAATGGGAACAATCCGCGATATTATCGAACCTAAAGGCGCAAAAATTGTTGGTCATTGGTCTACTGAAGGTTACAGTTTTGAAGCATCTAAAAGCTTAGTTGATGACAACCACTTTGTAGGTTTAGCAATTGATGAAGATCGCCAACCAGAATTAACAGAAGAAAGAATTAATAATTGGGTAAACCAAGTAAAAACCGAAATGAATATTTGATCTATCAGAGTGATTTATTTTATTTTCCGTTCATATTTTATAATATGCCTAATTAATTAACTAAATTGGAATGTAATATGACAAATCATGATAAAGATAACAATGCAGCACTCAAAAGTGCGGGTTTAAAGGTTACGTTACCGCGATTAAAAATTTTAGAATTACTACGCGATCCTTCATGCCAACACATTACTGTGGAAGATCTTTATAAAAAACTACTTGATATGGGCGAAGAGATTGGTCTTGCTACAGTATATCGTGTATTAAATCAATTTGATGATGCGGGTATTGTAACACGCCACAATTTTGAAGGAGGAAGAGCCGTTTTTGAGCTTGCCTCACAAAAACATCATGACCACTTAATTTGTTTAGATTGTGGAGAAGTTTTTGAATTTCGAGACGAAATTATCAACAAACGTCAAAAAGAAATTGCAGAGCAATATGGCGTGGAACTCACC
Source organism: Gilliamella sp. B2772 (assembly GCF_026536985.1). Taxonomy (NCBI): domain Bacteria; kingdom Pseudomonadati; phylum Pseudomonadota; class Gammaproteobacteria; order Orbales; family Orbaceae; genus Gilliamella; species Gilliamella sp. B2772. Next base: position 825,658 of record NZ_JAFNNB010000001.1, read on the forward strand.
TTTCATAGCTTATATCTTTATGGTCATTGCAAATCAGGTAACTGTAAAACTCATCCGGAACTTCATACAAAAAAATAAGCCTATTTCATAGGCTTTTCACTTATTGAGAACTCTTACTTTTATCTTTCAGGTTAATAATTAAATGAAGCAGCTATTAAATTTTATACCACTTATCGTCTTTTTTATATTTTTAACAATTTACGATATTTTTGTTGGCGTACAAGCCTTGATGGTTTCAGCAACCATCTCATTTTTAATTATTCTTGTTATGTATAAAAAAATTGATAAAGTCGAGCTCATCTCCTATCTGATGATAATGATTTTTGGTGGCATAACACTTTATACGCAAAATCAAGACATAATTAAATGGAAAGTAACCATCATAAACTTCTTATTTGCTGCTGCATTATCTATTAGCCAGTTTGGTTTCAAAAAAAATCTAATACAAAAAATGTTAGGTAAAGAGATACATCTCGATATCGCTATTTGGAATAAACTCAACTTGATATGGATCGCTTTTTTTACGGCTTGCGGTTCATTTAGCCTAGTTGCAACCTATTATGCATCAAGTGATTTCTTCTGGATCTTCAAAGTATTTATTTTACCGATTGCATCATTAGTCATGTCATTGATATCGGGCATTTACATCTATCGGCATATGAATAAAATGGCTGATAACGGATAAAAAAATATAAGTAGGAGTACTTTCAACATGACGCAAGACAATCCTAATGGACAACTCGTTTTACGCACTTTAGCCATGCCAGCAGACACCAACCCTCATGGCCATATATTTGGCGGGTGGATAATGTCACAAATGGATTTAGCCGGTGGTATTTTAGCTAAAGAAATTGCTAAAAGAAGAGTAGTAACAGTAAATGCAAGTAGTATCACCTTCTACAAACCAGCAATGGTTGGCGATGTTGTTTGTTGTTATGCGCATTGTATAAAAACCGGTACAACATCCATTACAATTGGCATTGAAGTTTGGATAAAAAAAATAACAGATGCTGACAATGCAACACAACGCTTCTGCATTACTGACGCGACATTTACTTATGTTTCTGTAGATAAACATAATAATCCAAAACCGTTGCCTGAAATATTTCAAAATTTCGATTGTACTAAAGACCCAATTAGTAAACTAAACTTAAGTTATAGCTGATAATTATGCAATTTACATCATTTCATGCCTTAGTAAGTACATTAATATTTCTTGTTTACTGGTTGCTTATTGTGTCAACCACCTTACGTATTGTCTTTAAAAGACGACCAACCACTTACGTAATCGCATGGATGTTAGTAATATATATATTACCTATAATTGGTGTCATTCTCTATTTTGCACTAGGTGAAGCTCATCTTGGGCAACAAAGAGCTAAACGTGCGCAAAAAATGCGCCCGACTATTACAAAATTTATTAATCGATTAAGTGCTTTTCCTGACATCTTTACCACCAAAGTCAGCCAGGTTAGCAAACCTATTTTTCAACTCTGTAAACATCAAACAGGTCTTGATGGGATCAGAGGCAACCACATTGAATTACTGAGCAATACCGATGCCATTTTTGACCAACTAATTCAAGACATAAACCAAGCCAAGTCAAATATCGAAATGGTCTTTTACATCTGGAACGAAGGTGGTAGAGCTGACGATGTTGAACAAGCGCTTATACAAGCCACACAACGAGGCGTCACCTGTCGCCTAATGATTGACTCAGCCGGTAGTCGACATTTTATCCGCTCCAAAGCCAGCCAAAGAATGCGAGACGCAGGCATAACCATCATCGAAGCATTGCAGGTTAATCTACTGAGATTTATGTTTAGACGACTTGATTTACGACAACATCGAAAAGTCGCCATTATTGACAACTACATCTCATATACTGGTAGCATGAACATCGTAGATCCACGATTCTTCAAACAAAATAAACATGTTGGGGAGTGGGTTGATATCATGATCAGAATGTGTGGTCCAGTTACCACACTAATGGGTGCAATATACGCCAGTGACTGGGAGCTAGAAACAGGAAAATATTTAGCCCTTCCTCAAATTACTGATTTCGCAGAGCCGCCAGAAGATAAAAAACATATTATGCAACTGATTGCTTCAGGTCCTGGTTATACTGAAAACATGATCCACCAGGTACTCTTAACTGCAATCTACTCAGCTCAAGAACAAATTGTATTCACCACGCCATATTTAGTACCAAGTGATGATATATTACATGCAGTATGTACAGCCGCTCAACGAGGTGTTGAAGTCATCATCATCGTACCTAAAAAGAATGATTCGCTAATGGTTAAATGGGCAAGTCGAGCATTCTTTTCTGAATTATTAAACGGTGGGGTTAAGCTTTATCAATTTAATGATAATTTACTCCATACCAAAAGTGTATTAATCGACAACCAACTTAGTTTAGTTGGAACCGTTAACTTAGATATGCGAAGTTTATGGCTCAATTTTGAAATCACAACGGTAATTGATGATGCACAGTTTGCAAAATCACTATCTACACTGTTAGAACAATATTTATCACAATCAGACAAAGTGGATATTGAAAAATGGAAAAAAAGACCAATCTGGCAACGGATTGTTGAAAGACTATTTTACTTTTTTGCTCCATTGCTCTAAACAATCGTTGTAAAAATTAACGTTTGAGTAACCTTTGAAAAGATAGATATTAGTAACCTTTTTGCGAAACATCAGGCAAAAACAGATTATCTGCAATACGGAAAACGCTAGATTCGATTGTCCCATCTTCATTAAGCGTAATTTCACGCCAGCCTGGAGCTTCATCATTAGATAATTGAAACTCATAACAATTTGGCTTGAATTGAAAACAAGTAGAGGGTGTAGAAAACGCGTGGCAATTATGCCAAACATGATCTTGTTGTTGATGAATATGCCCCCAACCAAGACCTTTTATTGAAGGAAATTTTTTAACGATTTTCTCAAGCTCATTACTATTTTTTAAAATATGCTCATCTAACCAATGACAACCCGAATCAATAGGATGGTGATGCAAAAAGACCATCACATTTTTATCAGTATGAGCTAATAACGTCTTTTCAAGAAATTGCAACTCAGATTGAGGTAACAAACCACATGCCTGACCAACAACTTGGCTATTTAAAAGCACAATCAACCAATTATCACCAAGCGATACTACTTTATTTTCAGCCAGTTGGTAATTCGAAAACACTTCCTGCATATAACTAAAATTATCATGATTACCCGCCAACCAAACACATGGCGTATTAAACTGCTTAATCTGCTCGGCAAAGCGCGCATAGGATTTCTTCGAACCATCTTGCACAAAGTCACCTGTTGCAACGATCAAATCATACTTTCTATTACCACGCTTAATTTCATTAATAACCGATAAAAAACTCGCATTTGACTTAATGCCTAATAGCGCACCATCCTCATCAGCAAACAGATGTGTATCAGTAATATGCAAAATATTTGCACAATGCTTATTCTGTATTTGAAGCGTTAAAAGTGACTCCAAAATCTACCTCAATAATTATATATATGAAATCATGCCAGCAATAGAAATGATATTGTGATCAACATCACAATTTTTTATTTTTAAATCATGATGTTATATTAAATTGTAAAATAAAATTTATTTTTAGGGAAGCAATAATTTCCTGAATTTAACAAAAATCTCTTATTTCCACTCATTTCTTAGTGTCAAATGATTAAGTTGTAACCATTGTAAAGCAATAATTGATGCTGCATTATTAATTACGCCTTCTTCCACCCACTTATAAGCTTGCTCACGGCTGACTACATGAACCTTGATATCCTCATTTTCTTCAGCTAAACCGTGCACGCCTTTAGCGGTTGAAGCATCAACTTGACCAACCAAAACATGTAACTTCTCAGTTAAACCACCCGGTGATGCAAGATAACTAATAATTGGCTTACATTGCCCAACAACAATACCCGCCTCTTCTAAAGCCTCTCGTTTTGCCACTTCTTCGATCGACTCATTCTCATGATCCATCATCCCAGCAATCAACTCTAACATCCAAGGCGAATCTTCAGTCTCAATTGCAGCTATCCGAATTTGCTCAATAAGCACAACTTCATCACGCTTATCATCATATGCTAAAAGCACCACAGCATGGCCACGCTCCAGAATTTCGCGACTCACCACCTCACTGACTGAACCATCAAATTTACGGTATTGAAAGCGGTATTCCAATAACGAAAAAAAGCCCTTATATAAAATGCGTTTAGTTAAATTAAAAACATCTTTCTTGTTATAAAGCACAGGTTTAAATTTCATATCAAATTCTCAATTTTAAGCTAAATTTTAATAAAAAGTGCGAATCACGAATAAGTATACTTTCTATATGCTAATTATCTGTTAAAATTATGCAATTGAAAATATTATTCTATTTTATTGCTTTTAAAGAGAAGATTAATGAAAAAAACTTTAACCTTTTTAATTGGCTTAGCATTAAGTCAATCTGTGTTTGCTGAAAACTTAGTACAGGTTTATGAACAAGCGAAACAAACCAACCCAGATCTACGCAGTTCATTAGCTGAAAAAGATAAAGCTTACTCAGCAATTTCAGGTTCTCGTGCAAGCTTACTTCCGCAAGTTGGCCTTAGTGCTTCTTATGGTGTATCACATGGACGTCGAGACGATAGCGGTGTTAAAACTAAAAACGGTAGCTTATACCAAGTTGGTGTATCACAAAGTATCTTTAATTTTTCTAATTGGAAAGCGTTAGATATCACCAAAAAACAAGCCACTATTGCGGATATCTCTTATCAATATCAAGGCCAAACATTAATTTTAAACACCTCGGTAGCCTACTTTAACGTATTAAAAGCCCTTGATGCATTAAGTTTCATCGATGCACAGAAAAAAGCAATTGGTCGTCAATTAGAACAAACTCGCCAACAACATCAAGTTGGTCTAGTTGCTATTACCGACGTACAAAATGCTCAAGCAAATTACGACTTAACTGTTGCACAACAAGTGAATGCATTAAATGATCTCAATAATGCGCTTGAAGCATTACGCCAAGTAAGTGGACGCTTCTATTCTCAACTTGCCAGCGTTGATACCAAAACCTTTAGAACTGAGCAACCAACTCAAATCAACACATTGTTAAAACAATCTGAAACCACTAATCTCAATTTATTAACAATGAAGTTAAACCAAGAGATTGCTCGCGACCAAATCAAAATGGCTCAATCCGGTTTTATGCCTACTGCTAGCTTAGAAGCATCAACCAACCTAAATAAAAGCGAGAGTTATGGTGATACCAATTACAAGCGTCATACTGCCGGTAAAAAATATGCAGGTGATAACAGAATTGGGGTTAGCGTTAGCTTACCACTATTCTCTGGTGGCGCAACAGTATCACAAGTACAACAAGCACAACACAGCTTCGTAAGCTCAAGTGAAAAACTTGAAAGTACTAATCGTAGTGTGATTAACCAAATCCGCTCATCTTACAACAACATCTCATCATCGATCAGTGCGATTAAAGCTTATCAACAAGCGGTTGTTTCAGCACAAAGCTCATTAGAAGCAACCTCTTCTGGGTACCAAGTGGGAACTCGTACTATCGTTGACGTACTTAACGCAACAACACAACTGTATAGCTCAAAACGAAATCTTTCTGACGCTAAATACAACTATTTAACAAGTTTATTACAGTTAAAATATGCAGTTGGAACCTTAACGGCAAGTGATCTAGATTACCTAAACAATATGTTAGGTAAAGAAGTAAGCACACTTGCAACAATAAAATAATTCAATAAAAATTAATAAAAAAGCGATCATCAGATCGCTTTTTTTATTTATCCAAATACTTATTAAGTCATCGCATTAATAATAAAATCGATAAAAATATTGAGCTTAGGCAACCGTTGCTTATCGGCGGTATACAACAAATGGACTTCCCTCGCCGGCGGTAAAAAATTTTGTAAAACTGGGATTAATTTATTTTGTTTAATTGACTCTCTCAACGTCGACTCAGGTAACATCGTAATACCTAACCCTTCAATGGCTGCCACAGCTAGTGCTGCCGTATTATTACTTTGAAATGATCCTGTAATTGGAACATTAATCAATTCACCATTTATCTTAAACGGCCACAAATTATCTTTTTTGTTTGAATTAACATATTGATAGATCAAACATTGATGCTTTTTCAAATCATCGGGTACCGCTGGCACACCATAACGAGCCAAATAACTTGGCGATGCAGCAAAAATAAGTTGCAAATCACTAAGCTTTCTCGCAATTAATCCCGAATCACTTAAAGAACCGATTCGAAACACCACATCAAAATCATCTTTAACTAAATCAACATAACGATCGTTTAACTGAATATCAATATTCACCTTCGGATAACATTTCATAAAATGACTAATAACCGGAACCAAATTAAATTGCCCATAACTCACCGGTGCACTAATTCTTAAACGACCTTTCGGCTCCTTACTATATGTTTGTGCTAATGTCTTAGTATTTTTAATCTCACTTAAAATAAATAGACATCGCTCATAATACTGCTTGCCAAACTCGGTCAAGTTTTGCGATCGCGTCGTTCTATTTAATAACTTTAAGCCTAAATAATTTTCTAAAAACAAAATATACTTCGCGACCATTTGTGGAGAGGTATTTAAAGAGATTGAAGTTGCAGCAAACGATCTGGTCTTAACCGTTATCACAAAAGCTTCCATACACTTAACTAAATCCATATTATCAACCTCCAGTTGTTAATAAATAAATTTTGACACTATTTATACTCATTTTATATATAAATATAATACACATCATTAATTAAAAAAAGAAAATACTCTAAACAAAAAATTGTTATCATAAGTGTGAACTTTCATGTTCGCTGAACAATTTTAATGTGAGCAACTAAAATTGATTAATTAGGACATAGATACGGATATAAAAAGGATACAAAATGGAAATGGAAATGGAAATAGAAATGGATATCGAAATAGAAACTATTAACACTGAAAAAAGATATACAGTCATCACCGGAGCCAGCTCAGGAATAGGTTACGCGACAGCAATAGCATTTGCAAAAAGAAACAAAGATCTGATTATAATAGCAAGAAGAATAGAAAATTTAGAATCATTAAAAAACAAAATAGAAACAATCAATCCCGACATTGAAGTCATCATTAAAGTTTGTGATCTCAGCAATATACAATCCATCTACACATTATTTAATGAACTAAGAAATTACTTTATCGAAACATGGATCAACAATGCGGGTTTTGGACATTATGGCAGTGTTAGCACACAAGATTTAACTAAAATTGAGTCAATGCTCCATCTAAACATAGAAGCATTAACCATCCTATCAACCCTTTATGTACGTAAATACCATAATCACAGTAACACACAGCTGATTAACATCTCATCACGAGGTGGCTATACCATTGTACCTAACGCGGTTACCTATTGCGCCACCAAATTTTACGTCAGTGCCTTTACAGAAGGGCTTGCTCAAGAATTAATACAAACTAACGCAAAACTAAGAGCCAAAGTACTCGCCCCAGCAGCAACGCAAACTGAATTCGGCAAAAAAGCCAACAATGTTAGTGAATATAATTATGACAAAAGTTTTGCCAAATATCATTCTGCCGACCAGATGGCTGAATTCTTACTAGCGCTCTATGACAGTGATAAAACCGTTGGGGAAGTTGATACTAAAGATTTCTCATTCCAACTAAAAGACAGCCATTTTCCTTATTCAGGAAACCCAGCAGAAAATCAAAAATAAAAAGTTGAATATGGAGGGAACAATAAAGGGATTTTGGGGTTCAAAAACCCAGTTCCTCAACTTTTTTGATATAAAAATAGGGTTTCTAAAATTCGCCACAGTTTGGGGCGAGGTTAATTATTTGGAAGTAACATACAAGCCTGAATTTTAAACCTCCCCCTCCTACTTTTCAACTATATAGGATTGAAAAAGAATTATATTATAAGAAAAAATTGCGGATCTGGATATGATTATATTTCAATCAAACTCATCAACGATCCAATCTTACTGATTCTTTCTTCAATTTTTTTAGCTGCACCGTCTAACGAATATCCATCATCAATCAACTCTTGAATAAGAATGATCTTTTTAATATTCGCTAAATCAAATTGACGCGATTTAGATTGCGGGTCGACTGTATTGATGATGCCTTTTTCTTCCCAATAACGCAATTTTCTTACTGGAATTTTAGTCATTTCTGAAACTTCACCAATACCCACAATCACTTTTGATAAAAAGTTATCATAAGAATTTTTTAATGAGTTTTTTTCCATATCAAAAACCTATTTAGACCCAAAATGAAGACCTCATTATAGAGCACAATATCATTAAACAACAAATAATGTTGTATTTAAAACACAATTGATCTTATATTACAATTATTGTATTTTAACTACAATAATTGAACACTGAGAACCGCACATGAAATATAAACTAATTATAGGTAATCTATGCATTCCTTTACTCGCTCTGGCTGTTGTTACGCAGCTCTATTTGCTCATGCCTGTTTCAAGCAATTTATTGCAATTTGTTGAGCTCGCCACAGCTAATAATATAGGATTTTTAACCTCTTTATTTGGCATCTTTTACGCTATCGGATTGATTATTTGGGGGAGTTTATCAGATCGAATAGGCAAGGATTTAACATTGATTATTGGCTTGTTACTACTTGCCTGTGTAAGTTTTATCTTACCACTGCTACAAAACTACTATTTATTACTATTTGTTCGTGCTATTCAAGGCTTTTGTGCCGCAGCGTTTCCGCCTGTTGCTTTGGCTTGGGTTTCAATTAATCTGCCGGATAGTTATAAATCTAAAGCAATTTCTATGATCAGTTGCGCATTTTTACTTGCAGCAACGATTGGTCAATGGCTAGGATCGCTATTGATTTCAAATTCACTTTATAACGCAATGTGGTTTTTAGGCTGTATTTATGCATCTGGCGCAATTATCTTTTACTTTTACCGTCTTAAAAACCAACAGAACAATCACGCTTTGCCAAAAGTAACTCTTTTTTCAATATTTTGTAAGTTACCGAATATACTCACTAATAAAAAATTATTGCCAATATATCTATGCGCATCATTTGTACTACTTAGCTTTGTCTCGCTTTATTCTGTTTTACACCATAGCTCACTCAGTGCATATGTGCCAACGTTAAGAAACATCGGCATGGTTGCTATGTTATTTAGTTTAACCGCCAGTTATTTATTTAAAGTGATCAAACCTTCATATGTTCTTGCGCTAGCACTTTGCTTAATGGCATTGTCATTATTTATACATACGTTTTTTATTAATGATCAATTAAACATGCTCTTTATTCTTTATCTTTCACATTGCGTGTTAATTATTGGTCTTGCCTATGCGGTTCCTTCCATGATTGTTTGTGTAGCAACCCAATCAGAGATAAAAGATCGCGGTATTGCAACTTCACTTTATACCTGCATTTTATTTATCGGTGCAAGCCTTGGTGCTTTCTTGCCGACACTAATCAACCCGCTTATTTTGATAATAGTGTTGTCTATTTTACTTTTAATCTGTGCAATACAACTTGTTATCAACTTAAGGACTAATCATTAAGGATATCAATTTATGATAAAACATTTAACCATACTCATATTGTTCTTAAGTGGATTTTATTCAATATGTTATGCCAAGCAATTTAACCCAATAAAGGAAACAACTATGGACTCAACACAATCAGCGAACATCAGTAACCAACTTACGCCAAACTTGCAACAGTTATTGCTAAATAATGAGCTTAATTTTAATTTAGTGTTAACACATAAAGGATTGCACAACAAGCAACCGGTAACGTTATACCGTTTTGAACCAAAACAAACAATGCATCTTAAACATCAACATATTTCATTTTTGCTTGATGATAATTCTGGAAAATTACAAGGATTTGTCAGATTATTACCTCAATATCAATCAACTGAAGCGCAAGTAACCAAAGATAAAGCATTAGCAATAACGCTCATATTTCTTGAAAATTATGCACCAGATTTATTAAAAAACTATAATAATAATTGGATAAATACTCATGATGAAGAGATTATAGTTGACGGAAAAAAAATGACTTTAACCGGTATGAAAGTAAAATGCCGTGATCTAAACACAGGTCTCTACTTCTGGACAATTATTGCACCTGATGAGACTATAATGGTATTTGAAAGAGATGTTGAATGGGACTTTATTCGAGCTGGTCGTCAAACACAAAAATGGTTGCATGATAGCTGGTTAAGTAAACATTTATAATTAAATTCACAAAACTTGCCAAACACGAAAACCAATTTTATATTCAATTATCATCCTAAATACATCTTAACAAGCATTTAACTTGTTAAGATGTCGATAATTTAGAGGATTACGAAATTCGCATACCCGGTTTTGCCCCGCTATCTGGTGATAATAGGTAAACACCTTCACTATCATCTTTACCGCTTGCACAAAGTACCATGCCTTCTGAGATACCAAAACGCATTTTACGCGGCGCTAAGTTAGCGATCATTATGGTTAGTTTACCGACTAAAACCGCAGGATCAGGATAGAACTGTTTGATACCGGAAAATACGTTGCGAGTTTCATCGCCAATATCCAGTGTTAACTGCAATAATTTATCCGACCCTTCAACCACCGTGGCATTTTTAATTAACGCAACACGCATATCAACTTTGGCAAAGTCATCAAAATTGATAGTGTCAGCAATAGGTTCTGCCACTTTTTCTTTGGCAGGTGTTGCTAAAGCAGTTTTGGTTTCTTCAATCATAGCAGTAATTTTATCCATATCTATACGGTTAAACAGGGCTTTGAATTGGTTGATCGTGTGCCCAGTTAATGGTTTATCAATCGTGTCCCAGGTTAATTGGCTGTTTAAAAACGCCTCACTGCGCTCCGCTAATGACGGCACGACTGGTTTTAAATAGGTCATTAAAATGCGGAATAGATGAATACCCATAGAACAAATATCTTGTAATGCTTGATCTTGTCCCTCTTGTTTAGCCACCACCCATGGTGCTTTTTCATCGATATAGCGATTCGCTTCATCAGCCAATGCCATAATTTCACGAATCGCTTTACCGGATTCACGTTGTTCAAAATAATCAGCGATAACTTTTGATTTTTCAACGAATAAAGCATAAAGTTCCGGCTCTGCAAGATTGGCGGATAATTTACCGCCAAAACGTTTACTGATAAAACCAGCCGAACGGGATGCAATATTCACCACTTTGTTAACTAAATCACTATTCACCCGTTGCACAAAATCTTCTAAATTTAAATCGATATCATCGATATGTGGCGAGAGTTTGGCTGCATAATAGTAACGCAAACAGTCAGGATCTAAATGTTTCAAATAGGTACTTGCTTGAATAAAGGTGCCACGTGATTTTGACATCTTCGCCCCGTCGACAGTGACATAGCCATGGACAAAAATATTAGAAGGTTTACGATGTTCGCTACCGTCTAACATTGCCGGCCAAAACAGGCTATGGAAGTAGACAATATCTTTACCGATAAAATGGTAAAGTTCAGTGGTTGAATCTTTATTCCAAAACTGATCAAAAATCGGTTTGTTGTGTTTATTACAGTAATTGAGGAATGATCCCATATAACCGATTGGCGCATCTAACCAAACATAAAAATATTTGCCCGGTGCATCGGGAATTTCAAAACCAAAATATGGCGCATCACGACTGATATCCCATGGTTGTAGGCCTGCTTCAAACCACTCTTGCATTTTGTTAGCCACTTGATCTTGCAATGTTCCTGAACGGATCCACGCTTGTAACATATCGGAAAACGCAGGCAAGTCAAAAAAGAAGTGCTCAGAATCTTTCATGATCGGCGTTGCACCCGATACCACTGATTGCGGATTAATTAAATCAATCGGATTATAAGTTGCACCACAAACTTCACAGTTATCGCCATATTGGTCTGGTGATTTACAGCGAGGGCAAGTCCCTTTAACAAAACGATCCGGTAAAAACATCTTTTTTTCGGGATCGAATAGTTGTGATATCACTTTGGTTTTAATATAGCCATTAGCCTTTAATCGTTTGTAGATCTTTTCAGATATTTCCCGATTTTCAGGGCTATGGGTTGAGTGGTAATTATCGTAACTAATATTGAAACCGGCAAAATCACGTTGATGCTCAATTTTAACTTCATCTATCATTTGTTCTGGGGTGATGCCTAATTGCTGTGCTTTAAGCATAATTGGCGTACCATGAGCATCATCAGCGCAAATAAAATAGATCTCATTGCCACGCATACGTTGATAGCGTACCCATACATCTGCTTGAATATGTTCGAGCATATGACCTAAGTGAATTGCACCATTTGCATAAGGAAGCGCACAAGTTACCAATATTTTGCGTTGAGTTGTCATATTGAATTAATACCTTTTATTACATAATGGCGGAAATAGTACATCAATCGTGGGATTATCGCCAGATTTATGCCATAATTTGATAAAAATTCTTTATATACTTTGAGCGATATTGTGCTGGGAATGGATATCATTCTATCAGAAAGAGGGAGCACTCTTATCAAGTTAAAACAATATCGATAATCATATCTATTTGAAGCAATATGAGTATAAAACTTGTTGATAACAGTTAAGGCTAATAACCATGGAAGCAAAAAAAATTCTAGAGAATTTTACTCATCCCACTTTATCCAAAAATTTGATTGAGCTTGGCGCAATTACTCAATGTGAACAGGCTAACCAAGAACTGCTAATTAGCTTAGTGATGCCTTTTGCTTGGCAAACTGGCTTTGAAGACCTGAAAACAACAGTTACACCTCAGTTACTTAAGTTGGATGGGGTTGAAAAGGTTAATTGGAAGATTAACTATAATATTGCGACGTTAAAGCGGGCGAATAATAATCATCCTATCAATAATGTTAAAAATATTATTGCGGTAAGTTCGGGCAAAGGTGGAGTTGGTAAATCATCAACCGCGGTTAATTTAGCTTTAGCATTACAAAAGCAAGGGGCTAAAGTGGGGATTTTAGATGCGGATATTTATGGTCCTTCTATTCCTACCATGCTCGGCACCGAAAAAGAGCAACCAGTAACACCGGATAATAAACATATGTCACCAATTATGGCCTATGGTCTTGCGAGTAATTCTATTGGTTATTTGGTTGAGCCTGATAATGCTATGGTGTGGCGTGGACCAATGGCAAGTAAAGCATTGTGTCAGATTTTGGAAGATACGCTTTGGCCTGAAATTGATTATTTGATTATGGATATGCCACCTGGGACAGGAGATATTCAATTAACTCTAGCCCAAAATATTCCGGTTACTGCTGCTGTGATTGTGACGACGCCACAAGATATTGCTTTAATTGATGCCCAAAAAGGGATTGTGATGTTTAATAAGGTTAACATCCCTACCCTTGGTATTATCGAAAATATGAGTTATCACATCTGTGAAAATTGTGGGCATCACGAAGCGATTTTTGGTGAGGAGGGGGCTAAGCATTTGGCTGAAAAATATCATACGAAATTACTGGGTCAGATTCCTCTTCACCGTTTATTACGTCAAGATTTAGATTCCGGCAAGCCGACGGTTATTAGTCATCCTGATAGTGAGTTTACCCAGCTATATTGTCATATTGCCGCACAAGTTGCTAGTCAGCTTTATTGGCAAGGTGAAACCATTTTACCGGATATTTCATTTAAGGCGTTATAGTCGAAATGATATTGGTTGTTAGGCGTTAACAACCAATATCATCATGCGTGCTGTAGATTGGTTTTATGCTAAAATTTTATCTTTAAACATAAAAAAACTGCACCAAGTAGACATAGCCCCGCCCAGATGTAATCAGTTTTGAATGGTTCTTTTAATATGTAAATTGAAAACGGAATAAATACAGATAGGCTAATCACTTCTTGAATAATTTTCAATTGCCCCGCACTGGCGACTTGAAAGCCGATACGGTTTGCAGGTACTTGTAGCAAATACTCAAATAATGCTATCCCCCAACTAACCAATACAGCCACAATCCAAGCTTGATTATGCAAAAAGCGTAAATGCCCATACCAAGCAAAAGTCATAAAAATATTACTACAGGTTAATAGACAAACTGTGATAAGAATTTGATTCATGATAGTTAATCGAAGAATGATTTAGGTGGTAATATTATAATCCATTAAAGCAGTACTGTGGTTAAATGATTTAATTTGATCTTATTATTTATTTGTTTTCTCTGTTTAATCGTAAAACATATTCAGCTATAATCACGCTATTAAATATCAATCCCTTCTTAAAACTAATCATGAGAAAAGTTAACCACCGGTCTCGAATCTGGTCATCGATCTTTTGCCTTGCTTTTGCTGCATTTATATTTAATACAACAGAATTTGTACCGGTTGGGTTGCTACCCAATATTGCCGAAAGTTTTTCGATGGATGTTGCTCATGCTGGGTTGTTATTAACGATTTATGCTTGGGCTGTATCGTTGTTGTCTTTGCCGTTAACGGTTTTAACGTCAAGGATGGATCGCCGAAAACTTTTGATTTTTCTGTTTTGTTTGTTTATTGGTAGCCATATCCTTGCTGGCTTTGCTTGGAGTTTTTACAGTTTAATGGTTGCGAGGATTGGTATTGCCTGCGCTCATGCGGTATTTTGGGCTATTACTACGCCTTTAGCGGTTCGGTTAGCGCCAAATGGTAAAAAAGCTAAAGCCATGGGCTTTATTGTGGTTGGTACTTCAATGGCAACTGTTTTAGGTATTCCAATTGGAACCATGATTGGGCAACTGGTTGGCTGGCGAGTAACTTTTTTATGTATCGGTTTTATTGCTTTTTGTGTCATGTTATCGTTGCTCTACTTGTTACCTTCTGTACCAAGTTTGAACAAGATTTTAGTCAAAGATATTCCTAAAGTTCTTAAACGCCCTGTATTGCTAAATATTTATTTGTTAACGGCAATTATGATTACTGGTCATTTTACGGCTTATACTTATATTACGCCGTTTATGATTAATGTTGGCGGTTTTGATGAGCACGTGATAGTTAACTTGTTATTAGCCGTTGGTTTTTCAGGGATGATTGGTAGCGTTATTTTTGCTAGGTATGCTGATGCCCACCCTGTTGCGATATTTGTTGTTCCTGCACTACTATTAATAATCTGTCTATTATCGCTTTATGTTTGTTCGTTCAGCCTCATCACCGCAATATTACAAGGGATGGTCTGGGGGCTTTCGATTACCGTTATTAGTATGGTGATGCAAAGTAAAGTGATTGATGCTGCACCTGATGCTGCCGATATTGCAACTTCGGTTTATTCCGGTATTTATAATATCGGTATTGGTGGAGGCGCTTTTGTGGGTAGCCAAGTATTAGTCTATTTGTCTACCCATTACATTGGCTTTGTCGGTGCTATTTTTGTGATTTTGACACTTATACTTTTCTGCTTTATTTCAAGAAAGACTTGGTAAATTAGCGCTCATAGTGAGCGCTTATTGTGTTAATGCTTCTAATTGTTCCCAACGTTCGAACACGGCTTCAAGTTCCGCTTCTTTATCGGCTAAAGATTGTAATATTGGGCTGGTGACTTCATGTGGTTGATTGAAGAAGTCACTATGGCCAATTTGTGCTTGTAAATCAGCAATCGCTGTTTCAAGTTCTTCAATTTTATTGGGTAACTGTGCCAATTCTCGTTGTTCGTTATAGCTTAATTTTACCTTCTTTTTTTCCGTTTTTGCTGGGTCATTTTTAACCGATTCATGACTTTTGCTATTAGTAACTTGTGCACTCATTGATTGTGCTTGCTGTTGTAGTGCGTCAGTGTAACCACCAGCATATATTCCAATTCGCCCTTGATCTTCAAAAAACCAACATTGAGTCACCACGTTATCAACAAATTGTCTGTCGTGGCTAACGAGTAAAACCGTTCCTTGATAATCATTAACCAGTTCTTCTAATAATTCTAACGTTTCAATATCGAGATCATTGGTTGGTTCGTCAAGTACTAATAAGTTACTTGGTTTCAAAAAGAGTTTTGCGAGTAATAGACGATTGCGCTCTCCACCAGATAGTGCTCGTACTGGGGTTCTAGCGCGTTTTGGCGGAAAGAGGAAATCTTGTAAATAGCCAAGCACATGTCTTAAACGACCATTTACCATCACTTCTTGCTTACCTTCCGCAAGGTTATCCATAACAGTTTTTTCGGGATCGAGTTCTAGTCGATACTGGTCAAAGTAAGCAACTTCGAGTTTGGTTCCACAGTGCACACTTCCTGATGTTGGTGCTAGGCTGCCTAACATTAGTTTTAATAATGTCGTTTTACCAATACCGTTCGGTCCAATTAAAGCGATCTTATCGCCTCGTAATACTTGCACGGAAAAGTCATTAACCAGTCGTTTATTTTCAATTTGATAAGTGACATTTTCCAGCTCGAATACAATTTTTCCTGAACGTAATGCTTCTTCAATTTGCATTTTAGCGCTACCCATAACTTGGCGACGCTGTGAGTATTCTTGCCTCATGGCTTTAAGTGCTCGAACACGTCCTTCATTACGTGTTCGACGGGCCTTGATTCCTTGGCGGATCCAGACTTCTTCTTGTGCTAATTTTTTATCAAATTCCGCATTTTGCAGCTCTTCGACGCGTAATGCCTCTTCTTTACCAAGTAAATAACTATCATAATTGCCACCCCAAGAGGCGACTTTACCGCGATCCAAATCGATAATCCGAGTCGCCATCTGCCGAATAAAAGATCGGTCATGCGATATAAACACAATGCTACCATTAAAGCTTTTTAAGAACTCTTCGAGCCATTTAATGGTTTCGATATCTAAATGGTTGGTTGGCTCGTCTAGTAATAGAACTGAAGGTTGGCAAACGAGGGCTTTTGCCAATGCCGCTTTACGTAGCCAACCACCTGATAATGATGATAATAAGGCGTCGCCATCTAACGATAGTGAAGAAATAACATTACGAATACGATTATCCAGTTGCCAACCGTTTTGGTGATCAAGCTGTTCTTGCATTTTAGCTAATTTAGATAGATTACTTTCACTTGGATCCGTTTCAACCAAATGTGATAATGCATAATAATCTTTCAATAATTGAGCTTGCTCTTTTAATCCTTCAGCTACAAAGTCAAAAACATTACCTTGAATATCTCGAGGCGGATCTTGTTGTAATCGAGAGACAACAACGTTACTTTCATAAACGATCTGACCCTCATCCAATGGGATTTCTTTGTTAAGTACTTTTAGCAGTGTTGATTTACCTGCACCGTTACGACCAACAAGACAGACTCGTTCATTGATTTCAATCGACATATCAATATGGTCAAGTAGTGGTGCATCACTAAATGACAGATAAGCATTGGTAAGATTTATTAATGACATATTTTTTATTTGGATATTAAATAATAAGGCGTTATTCTATCATAAAGTTGCAATTGGCAATCAATTATCAAAGATATATTACAGCTCTTAAATATGAGCATTCCTTTTCTCTTCTAAAAATAAATACTGCTATACTTATTAATAAATTGAATAAATTAATAATATTTTAGTATGGAGGTGATTATGAGTCATACTTGGACATTTCAGCGTGTTGGTGGTTTAGATCAAGTCGTTTTAAAAAATGCCAATGACATTATCAATTTGCCCAATTTAGATCCAAAATTATGGGTTGCACTAAGTTGCCCGACTACCGGTTTAGATTTTGATCAAAGAACATTAGAGTTATTAGATTCTGATAAAGATGGACGCATCCGTATTCCTGATATTTTAGATGCGATTAGTTGGGTAAAAGATAAAATCGTCTCTTTCGATACTATTATTCAATCATCCGAAACTTTGTCGTTATCACAAATTGATGATTCAACCGAGCAAGGTAAAAAATTATTAGTTACAGCGCATAGTATTTTGGCCAATTTAAATAAAAGCCAAGCCGATTATTTGACTCAAGATGATGTCCAACAATCACTAAAAATTAATGCCAGCAAGCTCTACAATGGTGATTTGATTTTTCCACCTTCTGCTGAGTTATCGCCTGAAATGCAAAGCTTTATCCAAACAGCCATTAAGACTACTGGCGGGCAAAAAGATATGAGTGGGCAAGATGGGATAAATCTGGAAATAGCCCAAACCTTTGTTAAAAATCTAAAAAGTTGGCAAGCGTGGCAAACTAATATCAGCAATACCCAAACACCTTTTGGGGAAAATCGCTCAGAAATATGGAAATTAGTTCAAGAGCTCAAACCCAAAATTGATGATTATTTTCTTCGTGTTGAATTAGCTCAATATGCGCCTCAAGCACAAACGGCATTAAATGTTGATGAGAAATATATTGTCCCTTCTCAAAATGGATTACTTTCAGATGAAGCACTTTCTGAACTGCCTTTATCAAAGATTGATACTAATAATTCATTGGATCTCGTTAATGGGCTTAACCCACTTTGGAAAAGTAAAATCACCCGATTTAGGGCTTTAGTGGCTTCTCACTTATCCGATCCAAATCATTTAACACAACAAGAGTGGCAAAATATTCAAACTAGTCTTGATGCCTACGCGACATTAATTAGTTCTAAACCCGATATAGAGCAGTTAAGTGTTGCAACTAAACCAACGGCGAGTATTGAGGATATTTCCGCCGATCAGATCACTCATTTTATCAATGATAATTTATTAGATGAATTTGAGAAAATGGTCGAACAAGATAATAAAACGCCTATTTCAGCTTCGGATGTTTTTGTGTTAGAAAAGTTAGTACTTTTTCAAAAACATCTTTATCGTTTATTGATTAACTTTGCTTCATTTGCCGAGTTCTTCTCACTTGACCATTATGCCGCTTTTCAATTAGGCAAGCTTTATATTGATGGTCGCTGTGCTACGCTTTGTGTTGCCGTTGAAAACATCGCTAAACATTCAACAATGGCAAATTATTCAGAGCTATGTTTACTGTATTGTGAATGTACAAGGCTAGGTCAGAAACAGACGATTGTCGCTGCCATAACCGCCGGACAAGGTGATTTATTAATGGAAGGCCGTAATGGGGTGTTTATTGATAATGCTGGTAATGATTGGGATGCTAATGTGGTCAAAATGATTAGTAAGCCAATTAGTATTCAACAAGCAATTTGGGCACCTTATCAACGTATTGGTCGATTAATCACGGAACAGATCAATAAATGGGCAAGCAATAAAGACGCAGATATTGAAAAGACCAGTACCCAAGCTGTGCAAAGTCCAGAAAATAAATTTGATATTGGTAAGAGTGTTGGCATATTTGCTGCGATTGGCTTAGCAATAGGCGCGATTGGTACTGCACTAGCTACCATTTTTCAGGCTATTTTTTCTCTTTCCTGGTGGCAATTTCCATTGGTGATTTTAGGTTTATTCTTAATTATATCTGGGCCATCAGTCATTTTAGCTTGGTTAAAATTAAGAAGAAGAACATTAGGTCCATTGCTCGAAGCTTCAGGTTGGGCAATCAATGGGCAAGTAAAAATCAATTTACTTCTTGGTGGGCTACTGACCAGTAAGGCCGAATTACCAGCCAATGCTAAACGAAACTTAAGTGATCCTTTAAGAAAACGTAATAAAAAAGCACGGATAATATTTTGGTCAGCTATCTTAGTTGGTGTATTACTTGTTGGCAGTGCAGTATGGTTTAAAGATGATATTGCCAATTATGTTAAGCAGCAGCAACAAATGACTCAAAAAACAACTCAAAACTAATATTTTATAATAATTTCGCCGACATAACGTCGGCGAGAATATTAATGTTGATAAACAGGTAATCGATGACAAATTGCCAAAACTTTTTGTTTAACTGCTTGAATCGCTTGTTCATCATCAATGTTATCTAATACATCACAAATCCAGTTGGCTAATTCACGAGATTCTTCTTCTTTAAAACCTCGACGAGTTATGGCTGGTGTACCAATTCGAACGCCAGATGTCACAAATGGACTTTGTGGATCATTAGGTACGCTATTTTTATTGACGGTGATATTAGCACTACCTAAAGCGGCATCAGCCTCTTTACCGGTTATCTTTTTATCAACCAAATCAATTAAGAATAAATGATTTTTTGTTTCGCCAGACACGACTTTGTAGCCACGTTTGATAATTACATCAACCATCGCCTGAGCATTTTTAACAACTTGTTTTTGATATTCTTGATATGCTGGTTCCATCGCCTCTTTTAATGCAACTGCTTTGGCAGCAATGACATGCATTAATGGACCACCCTGTGCGCCAGGGAATACAGCTGAATTTAATTTTTTATAAAGTTCTTCACTGCCACCTTTGGCCAAAATAAGTCCACCACGAGGTCCGCCAAGCGTTTTGTGCGTTGTGGTTGTCACTACATGTGCAAATGGGACAGGATTTGGATAAACCCCTGCTGCTACTAAGCCGGCCACGTGTGCCATGTCTACAAATAAGAAAGCGCCTACACTATCAGCAATCTCACGCATACGCTTCCAATCAACCACGCCTGAGTAAGCTGAAAAACCACCGATGATCATTTTCGGTTTTGACTCTAAGGCCGTTTTCGCTAATTGGTCATAATCAATATGCCCAGTTTCGTCAACGCCATAAGCAACCACATTATAGAGTTTACCGGAAAAACTAACTGGTGAACCATGAGTTAAATGACCACCTTGCGACAAATTCATACCTAACACAGTATCGCCCGGTTTTAACAACGCCATATAAACAGCAAAATTCGCTTGTGATCCTGAATGTGGTTGTACATTGGCATAATCTGCACCAAATAACGCTTTGGCTCGTTCAATCGCTAATTGCTCAACAATATCAACATATTCACAACCACCATAATAACGCTTACCTGGATAGCCTTCAGCATATTTGTTAGTTAATTGAGTACCCTGTGCCTGCATCACTCTTGGGCTGGTATAGTTTTCGGAGGCAATTAATTCGAGATGATCTTCTTGACGTTGCTCTTCACCCTTAATGGCGTCCCATAATTCCTTATCATAATCGGCAATAGTCATTTCTTTACTAAACATATTGACTCCTTGTTTTTGGATTACATTGACTTTTTGACTTAATTATTGTTTTCAAGTATGGAAAACAGCATAACGAATATCCTTACTTAATCAGCCAACGATTTCAATCCTTTTTTTGAATTATAAAAAATATTTATAGTAAAGCAGAAGATCGCAATTATTGTTTTTTAGCCAGTTAATAAAAAATCAAACGACTTGTAAAAGTATCAGGACTAGACAAAAAAACGCTTTTTTTTTAATTAAATTTTTTGAATAATATTGGAAATTTGTCTTACCGAGTCTATTAACGCTATGAAAACGATTTGCCGCATAATAAGTTTTATTATTTGTATTTTATTCAGTCAGATAGCTACTGCCTCTTTCCAAAATCTCTGTTTGCTAACCGGGACATTATTAGAAGATCCACAACAGGGTATTTTTTCTATTGGCGAAGGCGAACAGGAACATGAAAAAAGTGTATTTGATATCAAGGTGTTAATTACGAAATCGGAAAAGAGGGGGCGCGCAGATCATGGTTGTTTTTTACCCAATGATAAACCTTACGAGTTAGAAGTAGGATTAGAAAAAGCCTTTCAATTACGCAATTATAAAAAAGGTGATCAGGTCGAATTAATACAATATGAAAGAGATATCCAAGATTGGAAAGATGATAGTAAGGTAGAAACTGAAACATCTTATTTTCTAGGTACAGAAAAATAAAAAGATTAGATTACTCGTATAATTTTCTCAGTATTAAGCTTTGAAAATATTGCGATTCTAAAAATCATCAATAAAACTTATTACGGCATAATATGTTACACCATAGTGTTCGTTTCAAAACATCTTAAAGAAAAGCCGACTAAAGTTACGTCAATTGTATATAAAAATTTATCATCGGTTGAATTTAACTCATTCGCTTCGTAAAATAGGCAAAATTTTATTTTTGGCTGATTATGCAACTTCATTTAGTGGTCAATACGTTTGGTGCTGACCTGCAACGCCGTTATGGCGAAAAAATCTATAAACTCACCTTACATGGCGGTTTTAGCTGTCCTAATCGGGACGGAACTATCGGTGTAGGCGGTTGCACCTTTTGTAATGTCGCATCGATTATCGATGAGTCGATTCAAGTCAAAACCATTTCACAGCAACTTGCCCAACAGGCGCATCAGATGAAAAAATCTAAGCGCTATCTTGCTTATTTTCAGGCTTATACCAGTACTTATGCCGAAGTCGAAATACTCAAAAATATGTATGAAGAAGCACTTAATAATGCCGATATTGTTGGACTTTGTGTTGGTACTCGCCCTGATTGTGTGCCGGATGAAGCGCTCGATTTACTTGCCAGTTATCATGCTAAAGGCTTTGAAGTTTGGCTGGAGCTTGGCTTACAAACCGCTCATGATAAAACCTTACACAGTATTAATCGTGGACATACGTTCGATGTTTATCATCAAACCGTTCAAAAGGCGCGTAGACTTGGTATAAAAGTTTGTACTCACTTAATTATTGGTCTACCTAAAGAAACTAAGCAAGATAATTTAATTACGCTAGATTGTGTTTTAAATAGCGGTGTTGATGGTTTAAAACTACATCCACTACATATTGTAGAAGGTAGTATTATGGCTAAAGCATGGCGTGCGGGTCGGCTTGATGTATTGTCCTTAGAGCAGTATGTCGATATTGCTGGTGATATTATCCGGCAAACCCCTGCCAATATTTTATACCACCGTATCTCCGCCAATGCCCGCAAACCCACCCTACTTGCCCCTGATTGGTGCGAAAACCATTGGCAATCGATGAATGCGGTTGATAATAATTTACGCCAATTTGGTGCGCAAGGTAGTGCAATTAATGACACTTATCGCTTTGAGTTATAATATTGCTATAGCTTAACTTTGCTATCAATCATTTAGTTGCAACTTGCTATAATTTTAATTATCTAAAAAGTGTAGATAAAACAGGATTCAATCATAGTAGATAAGGATTGACTTTGATAAGTGTTAAAACCATTCAAAGTCAATCGATGTCTGAATCAAAAAATCAAGTTAACCTTTTGTTGAAGTAACGATTTATTGATTGTCTCTATTTTTGCCGCTCTTTATCCACTTTTTAAAAACATTGACAGGTAATTTTGTTATAGCAAACCCACACAACATAATGATTGTACAAATGATGAAGTTAGTTGAAATGATTTTAT
Source organism: Gilliamella sp. B2772 (assembly GCF_026536985.1). NCBI lineage: Bacteria > Pseudomonadati > Pseudomonadota > Gammaproteobacteria > Orbales > Orbaceae > Gilliamella > Gilliamella sp. B2772. The sequence continues at coordinate 848,889 of NZ_JAFNNB010000001.1, forward strand.
GCTCATAAATCGATGAAATAAAAATAGCAACGACCGGGAAAATAATGAAAATAAATGACAATACTACCGGGCTCATTCGTTTTAATAAAAAGAAATAAGCAATAAAGCCAAATACGGATGCAAAAATACCGAGATAAATTAATGCTAACCAGCTATTTAACGAGATAGTTTGAAAATTATTTTCTTCAAAAGTAAAACTTAACAAACAAAGTGCGATACCCGCAACGCCTATCGGTAGGGTATTGAAGGTAAATACATTTATACCTTCGCCAGCTTTTTTGGAGTAAACATATAAAAAACCATGCATCAATGCCGCTAACAGTATTGATATTACGCCCCAAAAATCGCTATAGGAAAGAATAAAACCTTCAGAGATTAAAATGTACATCAAACATAAAAATCCCACTGTAATACCTATTACCTGATTTATATATATTTTATCTTTTAAGATTATCTTAGCGAAAATAATTGAAAAAATCGGCATGGTGCTAAATAACAATGAGGTTAAACCTGACGATACATATTGTTCACCAAAACTAATTAAATAATAAGGAATGGTAAAATAAAATAACGTTAATAGTAGAAAAAAATGGAATGATTTTCGAGGAAACAGTATTGGTGATTTAGCAATAATTGTAATTAATACTAAAAAAGGAAATGCGATAACAAAGCGCAGACCAGCGGCTAACAAAGGGTTAACAGTTTCAACAGCAATTTTTATTCCAATCCATGTCGTTCCCCATGTGAAGCACACAACGAGAAAGAGAAATAAAATAACATATTTGTTATTAAAAAAAATGTCCTTATTCATACTAATCTTCTCTTATCCATTAATAAAAACTAAGTTTGCTAATATAATATAAAATATAGCTTTTTGTAAGCTTATAAAAAATAATGTTAGATTCTCTTCAGAAAAATAGTTTTAGCTATGAATTTACTTTGATATAAAGTGCTTTGAACATGTCTAAAACAATCATTTATTTTTTAGTTCTTTTAATATTGTTAATAAGAAATGAAAAGATAATTATTTGCGATTCTAACCGTTAAAATCGCTTTTAGATTCTATTTAGTTTTTACTATTTCACTCTTAAATACTGGAATTTATAAATAGTCTTAACCATCCTTGTAGGCAAAATCAAGCTTTGCGCATCAATCAAGAGTGAGTATATAATATTCCTTTCTGACTTGAGGCAATCTAGATGCAACTAGCTTTTTGTATTTATAAATATTTCCCTTTTGGCGGGTTACAACGTGATTTCTTGCAAATTGCTACCGCTTGCCAAGCTCGTGGACATCAGATCCGTGTTTATGTATTGGACTGGCAAGGTGATAAACCAGCTGGGATTGATATTATTATCGTGCCCCAAAAAGGATTCTCTAACCATAGCCGAAATCAAGCCTATTATCATTGGGTGAAGGCTCACATACAAGCTAATCCAGTAAACTGTGTGGTGGGTTTTAATAAAATGCCTGATTTGGATGTCTATTTTGCTGGAGATACTTGTTTTGCTGAAAAAGCCGCTCATAAAGGCTTTTTTTATAGATTATCGAAACGTTGCAAGCACTATTTAGTATTTGAAAATTCAGTATTTTCGCGAAGTTCACAAACTAAAATCATGGTGCTCACTAAGCAACAAATTCAAGATTTTAAGAATCACTATCATACCCAAGATGAACGATTTTTTTTATTACCGCCAGGGATTGCTTTAGATCGAAAATATTGTGCTGATAGCCCCAAAAAACGTGAACAATTTCGACAAGCTAATCAAATTAGCTTAGATGATTTTGTAATTGTGCAAATTGGGTCAGATTTTAAACGTAAGGGGGTTGACCGTTCTTTGAGAGCTATTGCAGCTTTACCCGATGCGCTTAGGCAGAAAGTTAGCTATCTGGTCGTAGGACAGGATAATCCTGAACCTTATCAGAAGTTAGCCGATGACTTAGGCATTAGTAAACAAGTGCGTTTTTTCTCCGGTCGTAATGATATTCCTGATTTTCTATTTTCAGCCGATCTCTTGTTGCATCCGGCAAGGCAAGAAGCCGCAGGCATGGTATTGATTGAAGCTTTAGCGGCTGGGGTACCGGTGATTGTGTCGGGTATTTCTGGGTATGCTTATCATATCAGCCAAGCTAATGCCGGCATTGTGCTGCCAGAACCTTATGATCAAAGCACATTGAATCAAGCGTTAAAACGGTCTATTAGTGATAAGGAGCAATGGGGTAATTGGCATAATCATGCGATTGCTTATGGTGATAGTGAAGATTTATATCATCTAGCACAACGCGCAGCAGACATTATTTTAGGATGTCGTTATGAATGAAATCAAACTAAAATCACCCTTTAAAGAGTTATGGTTAGGTAAAGATCCATTCACTGAAGTTGAATTAATTTCAGGTAAAGTTTATCGTGCGGTTAAACAAAGAAAAACCCTTAATTTTGAGTTGGATGGTGAATCTTATTTTATTAAAATTCATCGTGGCAGCACGGTTAAAGAGATTGTAAAAAACCTTATTTCTTTACGTTTGCCAGTTCTAGATGCTAAACAAGAGTGGGATGCAATTCATCGTTTAGAGCAAGTTGGTGTTAATACGATGGATGGGCGCGCTTTTGGGCGCAAGGGATTAAATCCGCTTACTCGGCATTCGTTTATTATTACTAAAGATCTTAATCCAACCATTAGTTTAGAGGATTTTACTCGACCATGGTTAAACAATCCACCTAGCTATCATTTAAAACGTTCGTTAACTATTTATTTAGCTAATATGACCGCTAAAATGCACGGCGCGGGTGTCAATCACCGTGATTGTTATTTGTGTCATTTTTTGTTGGATTTACCGTTATATGAAAATAGTGAAGAAATAAAACTTTCTGTAATTGATCTTCATCGAGCACAAACACGTGATAAAGTCCCGACGCGTTGGCGTGATAAAGATTTAATTGGGCTTTACTTTTCATCAATTAATATTGGACTAACTCAGCGAGATATTTGGCGTTTTTTAAGAACCTATTTTAATAAACCCATTAAAGCCATTGTACGTGATGAGCATAAGTTAATTGATAGTGCTAAGCGTAAAGCTGAGCGCATTGCGAAACGAACTGAAAAGTACCAACTTTAACCATAAGGATATGTCATGTTTATTGAACAAATTGATATCAAAGGGTTTAGAGGAATTAAGCAACTTTCGTTAAAACTTAACGCTAAATCAAGCGTTCTAATTGGTGAAAATCAATGGGGGAAATCAAGTTTACTTAGTGCGTTAAAGTTGCTAACTCTAGATAATAAGTTTTATCAGTTTGTCGATTCAGATTTCTATTATGATAATGATAATGATGGTAATCATATCTCAATAAATGTTGTCTATTGTGAATCCTATCCAAATCAATTAAATGAACAAGCTTATCAACCTTTGCAAGCCGTTAGCTATAGCTCGCAGTTAGATAATTTATATCGAATTACTTACCAAATGAGTGCTCAAAAAAGTGGTGATAGTATTATCACTGAGCATCATTTGTTAAATGAGCACGGACAGTTGTTAAAATTAGATGATTCTAAGTTATTAATTGCTATTTTAATTAATTTGAATCCAGTGATGCCGCTTAAAAATTCGATTAATGCTAAAGATTTACCTGTTACTAATCAACCTTTATCACAACACTTTATTGACCAACTTTCCGAACAGTTAAAAGCCCACTCAGAGCAATTGAGCCAAGCTGAACTTAATCGAGGATTACAAGCTGCTCGTTCATTATTAGAATACTATTTTGTTGATTATCAACAACGTTCTAATTATAAAAAAATGGCGCAAAAAAATAGTCCAAAAATAGAAGATTGGAATTCTCTTGAGCGCATCAATAATATTTTGGATGATTTGGATAATGATTATTTACGTACTGCCCTTTTAGGTATATTTGGTTCTATTGTTAATGCTAAGGGTGATAATCCACTATCACACAGTTCAGTCCCTATTTTAATTTTGGAAGAGCCAGAAAGTCAGCTACATCCAATTATTTTATCGGTTGGCTTTCGATTATTGAAAAATTTACCCGCTCAAAAAATTATTACCTCTAATTCAAGTGATTTGGTGTCGTTATTTCCTTTGGAGAGTATTTATCGATTAATCCGACTTCCAGATCAAATTGTCACTAAGTACATTTCACCTCATTCATTGAGTGTTGCCGATAGTCGACGCATTTTGTTCCATGTCCTTTATCGACGCCCTACAGCCCTATTTGCCCGTTGTTGGTTACTGGTTGAGGGTGAAACTGAAGTGTGGTTATTAAGAGAGCTCGCAGAACAAAGTGGTTATCACTTAAGTTCGGAAGGAATTCAATTGTTAGAATTTGCGCAATGTGGTTTAAAACCATTAATCCATTATGCAAATAAAATGGGCATTCGTTGGTACGTGATTACTGATGGTGATATGGCAGGTAAAAAATATGCCGAAACCGTGCAATCACAATGTGCTCCAGGTGAAAATCTAAACGATTATATTACTGTATTACCCGCGCGTGATATTGAAAACTTTTTATTCAAACATGGCTTTAGTCATGTCTATAAATTAGCTGCTTATAATACCGTTGCTCATATTGATATGTCGGTACCCAAAATTATTCAAAAGGCGATCCATAAAAGTTCAAAACCAGATTTGGCTATTGCAGTGTGTGATGATGCTAAAGCTCGAGGTATTACAGCAATTCCAAGATTATTAACCGATACTTTTGCTAAGTTGGTTAAGACATCTAAATCCTTGCTTTAAATTTTTATTGATTAGAGATTGATAAATCCGCCGATAACTTTCGGCGGAATAATTTATGAAGTTATTTTGTAATTCGTTTATATTTGGCTCGTTTAGGTTCAAGTGCCTCCGCGCCTAAAGTCCGTTTTTTCCACTCTTCATATTCGGTAAAGTTACCTTCAAAGAACTCAACATGCCCTTCGTCTTGGTAATCGAGAATATGAGTTGCAATGCGGTCTAAGAACCAACGGTCATGCGAAATGACTAATGCACAGCCCGGAAACTCTAATAACGCATTTTCAAGCGCTCGCAGTGTTTCAACATCAAGGTCATTGGTTGGCTCATCGAGTAATAGTACATTACCACCAACTTGAAGTAATTTAGCTAAATGCACCCGACCACGTTCACCACCAGACAATTCACCAACTCGTTTTTGTTGATCCACACCTTTAAAATTAAAGCGACCAACATAAGCACGGCTTGGGATTTCGAAGTTACCAATACGCATGATATCTTGCCCATTTGAAATTTCATCCCAAACAGTCTTATTATCATCCATACTGTCACGGAATTGATCGACAGAGGCAAGTTGTACGGTATCACCTAATGTGATAGTTCCTGAATCTGGTTGTTCTTTACCTGATAGCATTCTAAATAGCGTCGATTTACCCGCTCCATTTGGACCAATGATCCCAACTATCGCCCCTTTAGGAATACTAAAAGAAAGATTATCGATTAATACTCGATCGCCATATGATTTAGTTAAATTAGCGACTTCAATGACTTTATCACCTAAACGTTGCCCAGGCGGAATAAAGAGTTCGTTAGTTTCATTACGTTTTTGGTAATCATTGTTATTTAATTCTTCAAAACGCGCTAAACGAGCCTTGCTTTTTGCTTGGCGACCTTTTGGATTTTGACGCACCCATTCAAGCTCTTTTTCAATCGATTTACGGCGAGCTGATTCGGTTGCCGCTTCTTGCGCTAATCGCTGATCTTTCTGTTCAAGCCAAGATGAATAATTACCTTCCCATGGAATACCTTCACCACGGTCTAGCTCTAAAATCCAACCAGCAACATTGTCTAAGAAATAACGGTCATGGGTTACGGCGACCACAGTGCCTTCATAGTCATGTAAAAAGCGTTCTAACCATGCGACAGATTCAGCATCTAAATGGTTAGTCGGTTCGTCAATTAATAACATGTCTGGTTTTTCCAACAATAACTGACAAATCGCCACTCGACGGCGTTCACCACCCGATAAATTTTCGATTTTTGCATCCCAATCAGGCAAGCGTAGCGCATCGGCAGCTCGTTCTAATTGATTATCCAGATTATGCGCATCTTGCGATTGTATAATGGCTTCAAGTTCGGCTTGTTCTTTGGCTAATTTGTCAAAATCAGCATCTGGATCAACATAAGCCGCATAAACTTCATCTAAACGAGCCAATGCTTTTTTGGCATCACCAACGGCTTGTTCAATTGCTTCACGTACAGTTTGTTTAGGATCAAGTTTAGGTTCTTGCGGTAAATAACCTATTTTTATGTCCGGCTGTGGACGAGCTTCACCTTCAATTTCGGTATCCACTCCAGCCATAATTCGTAGTAATGTCGATTTACCTGCCCCATTTAAGCCAAGAACACCAATTTTGGCACCGGGGAAAAAACTTAATGAGATATCTTTTAAAATATAACGTTTAGGAGGAACAATCTTCCCAACACGATTCATGGTATAAACATATTGCGCCATAAAACATCATCCGTTTGTTAAATTAATCATAGCCAAGTTAATTTTACTTGCTATAAAAGTCATGCCGTATATTGTAACGATTCTGTCAATGGGGTCTAGGGTTATTTGTCGAATTGATTAGATTTATTCACTGTCGGTTTTGTTTTTTACATACAATTTACTCAGTTTTATATATAATCAATTAAATTGACAGTATTAGTGATAAAGACCATTTTAGGAGCAAGGATGAGTAATATCACCGTTAATTGCCACATTGATCGACAATATTTAGTTGATACTTATTACGCACTGCTAGATTGTTTAGATAATGATTTTGCACAGCAATTAGATGATTCGATTGCTGATAATATGCGTAATTTTACCTTCACCTTCGATAATGAAAAAATAGTACAGCTAAATAGAGATAAAAACGAAGTCAGTACTTTCTATTACTCTGATTTGTATCAAATAAAAGAAACCACAACTGGATTATTTTTTTTTAGTAATAAGATTATTTTTGAATTTGTTCGTTTTGATCTGTTTCAACCGGATGAGTTACTGCTGCTAAAAGATTATCTGGCTCCTTATTTAAGCAAAAACCAACAACCCGAAATAGCAACGGTAAATTATCAATTTGACTATCAAAAAGTATATGCTTTTATTTGTTATCAATTTCGAAATTCAAGAAAAAGGATGTTTATTTTATCTACTATCCTTTTATTTTTGAGTTTGTTGCTATTTCCAAAAAATCCTACTTTATCAGTACTAATTTTCATACTGCCTATTTTATTACTTACCTTATTTTTGGCTAATTTTAAAAAACAATCAAAAAAGCAGGTTTTAACATTGAATGAACGCTTTGGCAGTATGACCTGTATTTTTTATGATGATCATCTAACATTCAATTACAAAAAAACAGTTGGATCTTTTAATATTAACTATGCTGAATTTCATAAAATAGATAAAACATCAAAAGGTTATGTGTTTTTCATACAAGAGAGTTCGGGGTATTACTTTTTTTATAACGAGTTTAGTTTAGAACAACAACAAGCGCTGGAAGAGAAACTGAAACACTATAAAAATTATTCAGTGAAATAAAAACATACCTTTTTTACTCATCCCACCTAATACGAGGTGGGATGTTAATCAGATTATAAAAAGGTGAAGATTTGATCTTTCGGCAAACGTGATTTTGGACGATGCGCATTACCATCATCTTGAGCACGATAACCTAACGTTGCAACCACAATGCTTTTCAATCCTTTGCTTTTAAGATCTAAAATTTCATCCATTTTAGCAGAATCGTAACCCTCTATTGCGGTAGAATCAACACCAATTGCTGCAGCAGCAAAAAGCAATTGCCCTAATGCAATATAGGCTTGTTTACCTTCCCAGCACTGTTGTGATTCAGGTGTTTTGCTATTTAAATTTACAAAATAACGTCGTCCCTGATCTTGAGACGCCTTTAATTCCGCCGAAGGCAAACGACCGTCTTTCTCTTCTTGATTAAGGAGATTAACTAAATGGGCTTCATCCAACGGAGTTTTAATACAAAAAACAATAGTATGTGATGAGCCGGTGACACGTGGTTGATTAAAATCAGCTATTGCCGGCAAAATTTTATTTTTGGCCGCTTCATTATCAATAACATAAAAATGCCACGGTTGAGAGTTGACCGATGACGGACTGTTTCTTAAAACAGTTAATAACTGCTCAATCTTATCTTGGGGAATCTTTTTCGTTTTGTCATAATGTTTGGTGGTATAACGTTTTTGTGAAATTTCGACAATATTCATAATGGCTCCAATAATTGATAATTAATTCTGAAATAGCGTTACTTGTGTAAAACTATTTTTTAGAGCAAAAAATGATACATAAATAATGAACATTCTTATTTTTGAAATGATTATTTTGAATCTATTGAAAAGTACTTATCAGGCACCTTATCGCTTATGCCCTTAAACTCCTACCATTTTGCATACTATTAAACTATTTTTCAATTCAATTCTTGACGTTCTTTATTATGCATCATCAATAAATCAAAATAAAAGCTTAATAGTTAGACAAATTTTAACTAATGTTTTATCAAGTAAAAGGGTAAATTTTAAACATCTTTCTTGACATGTGTGAAGATTTTTGATAAAAAATGCAATAATATTTAATAAGTAATATAAGAATTGAGAAGTTAATGATTAAATTTACTAGCCTCCTACTCAGCCTCCTCCTCGCATCAGTTTGCGCGGATAGCTTGTGTGTGGAGTAAAAGTGATTTAATACTTAACTCGACAAATTAACAAGAACCCGCGCTAAAGTGCGGGTTTTTTGTTTTCTTAACTTGAAATACCGAGATAGCACCAAAATATAAAGGAAATAACAATGAGCGATCAGATTATTATTTTTGACACAACATTACGTGATGGTGAGCAAGCGTTACAAGCAAGTTTAAGTGTTAAAGAAAAATTACAAATAGCTTTAGCATTAGAAAGAATGCGGGTTGATGTGATGGAAGTTGGTTTTCCTATCTCATCGCCTGGTGATTTTGAATCAGTACAAACTATCGCTAAAACCATTAAGAATAGTCGTGTATGTGCGTTGTCTCGTTGTATTGACAAAGATATTGATGTTGCCGCTGAAGCGCTAAAAGTAGCCGATCAATTTCGTATTCATACCTTTATGGCGACATCAACCTTACATGTTAAAGATAAATTAAAAATGACATTTGAAGATGTCGTTGAACGAGCGGTGCACTGTGTTAAACGTGCACGTAATTATACAGATGATGTGGAGTTTTCTTGTGAAGATGCAGGCCGTACCCCAATTGATAACTTATGTCGGATTGTTGAAGCAGCAATTCAAGCAGGGGCAACAACGATCAATATTCCGGATACTGTCGGTTATACTGTCCCTTATCAATTTGGTGGCATTATTCGTACCTTATTTGAACGTGTCCCGAACATTGATAAAGCGATTATCTCTGTTCATTGTCATGATGACTTGGGCATGTCGGTGGCTAACTCGATTAGCGCGATTCAGGAAGGTGCTCGGCAGATTGAAGGCGCGATGAATGGTTTAGGTGAACGAGCCGGTAATACTGCTTTAGAAGAAGTGATTATGGCGATCAAAGTTCGTCAAAATATCTTAAACGTTCACACTAATATCAATCATCAAGAAATCTACCGTACCAGCCAAATTGTAAGCCAAATTACTAATACACCAATACCGTCTAACAAGGCGGTTATTGGTAGCAATGCTTTTGCCCACTCTTCAGGAATACATCAAGATGGTGTATTAAAAAACCGCGAAACTTATGAAATCATGACACCAGAGTCGATCGGTTTAAATCAAATCCAATTAAATTTAACTTCACGCTCTGGTCGAGCAGCTGTTAAACATCGCCTAGAAGAATTGGGTTACCACGATAACGATTATAATTTAGATCAAGTTTATGAAGCTTTTTTAGAGCTTGCAGATAAAAAAGGCCAAGTTTTTGATTATGATTTAGAAGCTTTGATATTTATCAATCAACTTAAAGATGATCAAGAGCATTATGTTTTAGATTATTTTAATGTTCAATCAGGCTCTACTGTCGTTTCAACTGCGTCAGTAAGTTTGATTATTGGCGATCAAAAATATTCAGATGCGGCAACGGGTAATGGTCCAGTTGATGCAGTTTATCAGGCAATAAATCGTATTACCGGTGAACCAATTACCATTGTAAAATATCAATTAGCTTCTAAAGGTCAAGGTGAAAATGCCTTAGGTCAAGTTGATATCGTTGCCGAATATAAAGGGCGCAAATTCCACGGTGTTGGGCTTGCGACTGATATTGTTCATTCATCCGCATTAGCATTAATTAATGTTTTAAATAATGTTTATAGAGCTAATCAAGTTGCTGAGCAAAAACAAAAATTGCACCACGATTAAATAATAGATGCGATTTCGTTATTTATTGACGAAATGCTTAAATTAATTATAAGGAATAGATATGTCTCAAAATTACCATATTGCAGTATTACCTGGTGACGGTATTGGTCCAGAAGTGATGAAACAGGCTTATAAAGTGCTTGAAGTCATTCGTCAAAAATATAACCTTGCAATTACGACTAGTGAATATGATGTCGGTGGTGCAGCAATTGATATTCATGGTTGTCCATTACCTAAAGAAACACTAGAAGGTTGTGAAAAAGCCGACGCTATTTTGTTTGGCTCAGTTGGTGGTCCAAAATGGACAAACTTACCGCCAGATCAACAACCTGAACGCGGAGCTTTATTACCATTACGAAAACATTTTAAATTATTTGCGAATATGCGCCCTGCTAGTTTATATCAAGGTTTAGAAGAATTATGTCCTTTACGTGAAGATATTGCTAAGCGTGGTTTTGATATTTTATGTATGCGTGAGCTAACTGGTGGTATCTATTTTGGTTTACCTAAAGGTCGTGAAGGTTCTGGCCCTCAAGAACGTGCTTTTGATACTGAAGTTTATCACCGCTTTGAAATTGAGCGTATAGCTAAAATGGCATTTGAAGCTGCAAAAATTCGTCGTAAAAAAGTCACTTCTGTTGATAAAGCTAATGTATTACAAACATCAATATTGTGGCGTGAAGTTGTAAACGAAGTCGCTAAACAATATCCAGATGTCGCACTTGAACATATGTATATCGATAATGCAACCATGCAACTTGTTAAAGATCCTTCTCAATTTGATGTATTATTATGTTCTAATTTATTTGGTGATATTCTATCTGATGAGTGCGCTATGATTACCGGTTCAATGGGAATGCTACCGTCTGCTAGCTTGAATGAAGATGGATTCGGATTATATGAACCAGCTGGCGGTAGTGCACCAGATATTGCTGGTAAAAATATTGCTAATCCAGCGGCACAAATTTTATCTTTAGCATTATTAGTGCGTTATAGTTTAAAACGTGATGATATCGCCAAAGCTATTGAAAATGCAGTTAATAAAGCTTTAGAACAAGGGACCCGCACTATCGATCTTGCTCGTGGTGGTAGTTATGTTTCAACCGATGAAATGGGTGATACCATTTGTCGTTTAATTTAATTTTTAGACTAAGGGTTAAGCTATCATATTAACCCTTTTAAAGAATATTAAAGGAATATAAGCAATGTCTACAAAACCAAAAACATTGTATCAAAAATTATATGATGCACATGTTGTCTATGAAGCACCGAATGAGACCCCTATTTTGTATATCGATCGCCATTTGGTTCATGAAGTAACCTCTCCTCAAGCCTTTGATGGCTTACGAGCGATGAATCGTAAAGTCCGCCAACCTCATAAAACATTTGCTACGATGGATCACAATACTTCAACGAAAAGCAATGAGTTAAGTGCTTGTAGCGAGATGGCTAGAATCCAATTAACTGAATTAGCTAAGAATGCTGAAGAATTTGGCGTATCTTTATATGGTTTACAAAGTCCATTACGAGGTATCGTTCATGTTGTTGGACCTGAACAAGGCATGACATTGCCTGGTATGACCATTGTGTGTGGTGACTCACATACTGCAACGCATGGTGCTTTTGGGGCATTAGCTTTTGGTATTGGGACATCAGAAGTTGAACATGTTTTAGCTACCCAAACCTTAAAACAAGGTCGGGCTAAAACCATGAAAATTGAAGTAAAAGGCAAAGTAGCCAGTGGCATAACTGCTAAAGATATTATTTTAGCCATCATTGGCAAAACAACGAGCGCTGGAGGTACTGGCCATGTAGTTGAATTTTGCGGGGAAGCAATTACATCTTTGTCAATGGAAGGTCGAATGACATTATGTAACATGGCGATTGAAATGGGAGCCAAAGCGGGACTAGTTGCACCGGATGAAATCACATTTGAATATTTGAAAGGTCGACAATTTTCGCCTAAAGGGGCAGATTTTGAGCAAGCAGTCGCTTATTGGAAAACCTTAAAAACAGATGAAGGTGCACATTTCGATACGATTGTAACTTTGGAAGCTAAAGATATTGCTCCACAAGTAACTTGGGGAACTAACCCTGGTCAAGTCACTGCTATTGATAAGCAAGTTCCAAATCCACAAGATTTTTCTGATCCGATTGAAAAACAGTCTGCTGAACGTGCGTTAGCTTATATGGGTTTAACTGCTGGTACTAATATGTCTGATATTAAGATCAATAAAGTGTTTATCGGCTCTTGCACGAATTCTCGTATCGAAGATCTTCGTGCTGCGGCAGAAGTCGCCAAAGGACGCAAAGTAGCTGATGGCGTTCAAGCTTTGGTTGTTCCAGGTTCTGGGCCTGTACGTGAACAAGCGGAAGCTGAAGGATTAGACCAAATTTTCATCGATGCAGGTTTTGAATGGCGTTTACCAGGATGTTCAATGTGTTTAGCGATGAATGATGATAAGTTAGCTCCTGGCGATCGCTGTGCATCAACCAGTAATCGTAATTTCGAAGGACGACAAGGACGTGATGCCAGAACACATTTAGTTAGCCCTGCAATGGCTGCTGCTGCTGCCATTACTGGTCATTTTACTGATATTCGCAAACCATTTTAAGGAGACTTGTCATGGCGAAATTTACAAAACATACTGGATTAGTCGTTCCTTTAGATGCTGCAAATGTGGATACTGATGCCATTATTCCTAAACAATTCTTACAGAAAGTTACTCGTACAGGATTTGGACAACATGCATTTCATGAATGGCGATTTTTAGATGATGCCGGTAAACAACCAAACCCTGAATTTGTGTTAAATAAACCTCGTTATAAGGGTGCGAGTATTTTATTAGCTCGTGAAAACTTTGGCTGTGGATCTTCTCGTGAACACGCTCCATGGGCATTAACAGATTATGGTTTTAAAACTATTATAGGATCGAGTTTTGCCGATATTTTTTATAACAACTCGTTCAATAATCAACTATTGTTAGTGAATCTATCTGAAGAAGATGTTGATGAGCTTTTCAAGATTGTAGAAGCCAATGAAGGAATTGAGTTTACTATTGATTTGGTTAACGAAGTTGTCATTGCTGGAGATAAACAATATCCTTTTAAAATTGATGCTTTTAAACGCCATTGTTTGTTAAATGGACTAGATAATATCGGTTTAACACTTCAACATGAAGATGCAATCAGTGCCTTTGAACATAAGATTCCAACATTTTTAGCTTAAAATCTTTATGAAAATATCATCGCTTATTGTTATTTAAGCGATGATATCTCACTACTTCTTAAATAAACTTTCAACTACACTTCATATAAATAACTAACCGAAGCTATACTTGTAATCACTGAGTTTTATATTAATCAATTCAATTAGATAAATGGTTTATTGCTTATCAGTTAAGTTATCACTTAAGGTGTGATGACTACATATTAAGAATTAAGTTAAAGTTGTTTTCGATGGCTTGATGGAGGTATTGATAACGCTTCACGATATTTGGCCACTGTACGGCGAGCAATTATGATACCTTGATTTTCAAGGAGTGAGACTAATTTACTATCACTCAGAGGTTTTTTAGAATCTTCATCTGAAATATATTTTTTAATTAATGCCCGAATTGCTGTGGAAGAGGCTTCCCCACCGGATTGAGTGTTAACATGACTTGAGAAAAAGAATTTTAACTCAAAAATACCGGTTGGGCATTGTAAATATTTTTGCGTTGTCACTCGTGAAATAGTCGATTCATGCATATCTATAGCTTCAGCAACATCAGATAAAATCATTGGCTTCATATATTCAGCGCCATTTTCAAAAAAGTCTTGTTGATGCTCAACAATAAATTGACTAACTTTTAATAACGTCTCGTTACGATTCTCGACACTTTTTATAAACCAATTAGCGTCTTGTAAATGTGAGCGAATATATTGGCTGTCATGTTCATTGCTGACTTTTTCCATCGCAGCATAGTGTTGATTAATACGTAGCGTTGGAACAGTATCATTATTTAATTCTGCTATCCATTTACCATCAATTTTTTTCACTACAACGTCCGGAATAACATAATCAGGTGGCGTGGTATTAACAGAATCCCCCGGATAAGGCTGTAAATGTTGAATAAAGTTAATAGCTTCTTTTAGTTGCTCATCAGAAGCATTTAATCGTTTTTTCAGTGTCCGGTAATCATGACTTGCTAATAAATCTAAATAGTCATTGATGATCTCTTTTACTAACGCCGGTGGTGTTACATGTTGGATTTGAATAGATAAACATTCTTGTAATGTTCTTGCTCCAACCCCGATGGGATCAAAATGCCAAATTCGCTTTAATACTGCTTCAACCTCGTCGAGCTCAATTTCATTATTACCTTGTTCCTCTAAAATTTCTTCAGTTGAAACAGTCAGGTAACCTCTTTCGTCTATTGCTTCAATAATGGATAGCGCAATTGCACGATCTACCTCACTAAAAGGCGTTAAATCTAATTGCCAATTTAAATAATCATGCAAGGTTTCGTGTGTTTCACCTTGATAGATAGGTAACTCATCATTACGATAATCTGAATAGGTTCCTGATGGTGTGCCTGCAGTATAGATATCATCTAAAGTTGCATCTAAAGGAATATCCTCTGGGATTTCTTGACTATCGAGTGCTTCACGAGTATCAATATTTTCGCTAGGCTCATGCTCTTCAACATTGATCTCATCGTATTGATCAGCAACCTCTAATAGTGGATTGTTTTCAAGTGCGGTTTGAATTTCTTGTCGTAATTCTAATGTAGACAATTGCAACATTCGAATCGCCAGTTGCAATTGTGGCGTCATTGACAACTGTTGCGATACCTTCAGTTGTAACCCTTGTTTCATCATAATCTATAATCTGAATTCATGTCCTAAGTAAACACGTTTTACATATTCATTATTTAATATGCTATCTGGCGTACCTTCAGCAATTAAATGTCCCTTATTTACTATATAGGCACGTTCACAAACATCAAGCGTTTCACGGACATTATGATCCGTAATTAGTACCCCTAACCCACGATCTCGCAGATGTTTGATGATATTTTTGATATCAATAACAGAAATCGGATCAACCCCAGCGAATGGTTCATCAAGTAAAATAAATTTTGGATTAGCAGCTAAAGCTCGAGCAATTTCAACTCTTCGTCTTTCACCGCCTGATAAAGATTGGCCTATATTGTCTCGAATATGTGTGATATGAAATTCTTCAAGTAACTCTTCTGCTCGATTTAATTTTTCATTTTTGTCAATATCTTGGCGTGTTTCTAAGATAGCCATAATATTGTCTATAACAGATAATTTTCTAAATATTGAGGCTTCTTGAGGTAGATAACCAATACCTTTTTGAGCACGCTCATGTAATGGTAAAATACTGATATCATGATCATCAAGATAGATTCTTCCTGCATTTAAAGTCACAATGCCAACTACCATATAAAAAGTAGTAGTTTTACCCGCACCGTTAGGACCAAGTAAACCAACAATTTCACCAGAATTGACTGTGAGACTTACATCTTCAACAACACGTCGTTTTTTATAAACTTTTGCGAGGTTTTCAGCTTTTAAAATTGACATTTTATTTATTCATCTCTTTAACTTGACTTGGGATGATAGTAGATTTCACCCGTCCTGAATTACCCGGCTGCGCAAGTATTCGTTGTTTTTTGACATCATAAGTAATGATCGGACTTTTTATACGGTTATCTTGCTGAATAAGCTCCGCATCACCTTGTAGTACAATATTACTTTCTTTCACATCATAAATAACTTGTGATGAATGACCTGTTACAACTTTATTATTTTTAGGCATAATTTGCTTATATCTTACAGGGTTACCATATCCAGTAATTTTTTGTTTGGTAGAGTCTTGCATATCGGTTATAACAACCTTATCAGCCCAAATGGTAAGACCTTCCTGAACAATCTGTACATTACCACTAAAGGTAATAATATTTTTTTCAATATCGATTTGTTGGTTATCTGCATCAATTGTAATAGGTTTATCATTAACAACCATCTTTTGATCTTTTTGAGGGGAAGACGCTTCAAAATTAGGCTCATTTGCAAAACAAGCAAATGATACATATAACATAAAAAATAATGGATAAATTGCTTGTTTTCTCAATCTCATTTTTTATTGTGCCTCAGTATTATAATAGGTTTTTATATTCTCAAGTATATTTGCCGTCTTTTCTCTTAAATCGCCAACTAACCCTGTCCCCGTCGATAAAAAGCCAATCCCTTTTATTTTTACAGGATCATTTGATGTGACAAGTTGTGTTTTTAAATCGACCACTGCGTTATCTGTCAATACTTGCTGTAATTGTGAATCAGGTGATAAATTTGTTAATTGTACATCTTGATAAAGGTAGATTAATTTATCATTAGTCAATGTTGCACGTTTTGCTTGAATATGCCAAGTCGCGGCATGTTCCTGATCGTAAAGCGTGACATTAGGTAAATCAAAATCTGTATTTTCATTGCTATCAAAATGTTTTACTTTGCTTGAAGCAATTTTATATACCATAGTGCCTGATAAATCATAGACATTGGTTATCATCTCATCACTTTGATAAATGGGTGTATCAGGCGAATTTGCGTTTGATGGTGCGACCGAAACACTATCTTCTGTTTGGTAAACAGAATAAATACCAATTATCAGAATAAGGAGTAGGATACAGATTAAATTTTTTTTATTCATAGTTTACGTTAATTATGTAAATAAAGTTAATCACTAATAAAAGTAGACCTTTATTACAAATCACCCAAAAATTGCCTTATTTTACTTTATTTTTTAGTAAATTAATATCTAACATTAAAAGAAGTTAAATCATTTTGGGGTACCATTTGAATAATTTTAATATTTGAAATTTTTGCTGAAGTTGGTCCTCCAGAATTAAGCCAATTGACTAGTGAATCTATCTGTTTACTTTCGCCAAGTGCGATAATTTCAACATCACCATTATCTAAATTTTTGACGTAACCTGATAAATTAAGTTTTTTTGCTTCCTGATAAGTAAAAAATCGAAATCCAACACCTTGAACTCTTCCACTAACCTGTATTTTAATTTGTTTTATCATCATATAACCTAAATAATTCAAGTTTACCTATTAGCCTAAATCAGTTATCGTTTTAATTAAACACTAATATTAATATTTTGGTTAAAATTTATTAAATTATTTAAAACATTAGTAATCTATCAGGCTGATTTTCTTTTGAGTGAAATTGATAATATGGCTTCTAGTTTATTTAATTTTCAACCATCAATACTAATTAAGTAAAAGTAAGGTTGCATAAAACACATAAAAAAGATCCTAGATTATTTTGCCTTAAAACAGGATAAATAAACTAGGATCTTATTTTATTTAAGTAATGTTTTTGAAATTCAATTAAAATGATTAATTTTCAATTATTGTATTTTGATTGTTATCAACAAAATCGCCTTGCATATAGCCTTTATTGATAAATTCAACCATATTGCCATGTATTGTTTCTGTAATCATACTACCCTGACTTGAATTTTCAAATTTATCACCTGATAATCTAATATGTATGTTTGATTTCAATTTGCCATCATTTTTGATGTTTTTACCATTAATATTAATAGCGTGATTAGCTAAAATTGATCCTTCATTGTGTATTTGATTTCCCTTTATATCAATTTGCCAATTTGAGCTTAATTCACCTGATCTGTAATTTTTGACATTGTTTGAATCAAATCTTAGATAGTTAGCTGAATATAATTTGTTATGATTCTCAACATCGGTTGAACTAATATCGAAATTATGAAGAGCATTTGCATTACCATAATTTTCAAATTTATCACCTGCTATGGAAATATCAGCACCCTTAATTACGCCAAGCCAATCATTTTTGAAGTTTTTTGCATTAATAACAGCCTTGATAGTATCTATCAAACCATTATTTAGGATATTATCACCTCTCAAATCAATTTGCTTATCGGATTTTAAAATACCTGTTGAGTTGTTTGTAAAATTGGTAGAGTTAATTGTAAGGTATTCTCTAGATAACAAATTTGAAGCATTCATAACATCAGTTGAATTAATATAGAAATTATGTTCTGCTCGTGCACTACCATAATTATCGAATTTATTACCACTTATCGTAATATCACCACCTTTAATTACTCCATACCAATCATTTTTGAAACTATCTCCAAAAATGATAGCTTTTTTAGACGCTATTATTTCACCAGTATTGACACCACTTTCAGTATTAATTTTGATATCACCACTATTGAGTGTACCAATCACTTTAGTGCCATCTTCTGTAGTATAACGTCTATTGTTAAACTCTTTCTTGGCTTTAATTTCAATAAGATCAGCTGATTTTATTTGTGAACGATTTTGGAAATCATGTGCTTGAATTTTAACAATATGGTCGGATTCAATTGATGAACCATGATCATTATTTAAATATTCCGTATTCAAGTTAACTTGATTTTTTGCAAAAATTTTGGCGTAGTTATCAATTTTTTTAAACGCAAGGTCCAATACATTTTCTGCACGAATTTGACCTTTATTATCTAAAGTATCACCTTCTAAATTAACATTTCTACCTTCTATAGTAGCTCCATCTCTATTGTGTAGTGTTAATACATAGCCTTTTAAGTCTTGTTTTGCCTGTAATTTTCCAATATTTTCAAGGTAATCGACTTCTAATTCCAGATTTTCAATTGGCTCAATTTTTCCATAATTAATTAATTTAATTGCATTAATATCAGCATTGTTTGCAACTATATTTCCGTACCAATCATTTATTAATGATTCAGATTTTATGTTTAATTGATTGCCGGCAATTATATCTTTTTGGTTTCCAAATTCATGAGTCAAAATATTCAAATTATTATTTGAGTATATCACGCCTTTATTAACCAGTTTATCAGCTTTAAATTGAACATTCTCACCCTTAACAAGACCAGCTGAATTATTGGTTTCAAAAATATTACTTACTACTGATACTTGCTTGTCGCTCGAAAGTTCTCCTGAATTGGTAACATCTAACACGTGAACAGTAAGGTCTTCTGAAGCATGAGCTTTACTTCTGTTAAATAATTTATCACCTTGTAAAAGTATGTGTTTGGCTGAAATAGAACCACCGTAATCGTTTATAATTTCTTTACTAGCAATATGAACTTCATTATCAGCTGACATATTACCTTGATTTTGGGTAAGTTCAGACTTAATATCAATTCTATTTTTTACTTTCATATCACCAGTATTTTTAGTTACATAACTTGTAACATCAACATCTTGAGCGTCAATTGTTGCCCCAAAACCATTATTAAATTCATTACCTTGAGCTGTTACCGTTTTACCTGCAGTAATTACACCATTATTACCAGTCCAACTCCCTGATGAAAAATTAACATTTTCTCTTGCCTGTAATGTGCCATTATTTTTGATTTCGTGATAACTAGCTAATGATATATTCTTATTTAAACTTTTTATTTTTCCATTATTTTCGATAGCATTACCTTTACTTCTCAAACTTACATCACCAACAGCATCTATTATATTTTCATTAACAACTTTACCATCAGTAGTAATATTGATAGAACCAGCGTTGGTATATATTTTACCTTGATTACGTACACCTACACCATTTTCTGTACCTACCATAGTAATTTTACCGGCATACATTCCACCTAATGCGGAAACATCAAGCGCAAATTCAGGTTTATCTGAATTAGAATCCGCACCTTGTCTTTCAACCTTACTTAAATCAGCACTGACTTTATTTTTGCCTGTTACAATATTGACTTCATTATCTGCCCATAACTTTGCATTAATTGAAACTGAACGAGAAATTAAATCAGTATAATTTTGACCGCCACTACGTAAACCATCACCTTGGATTTCAATTTTACCTTGTCGGACATCGTAACCTTTTAATTCGCCATCTTCCATGATCGGCTTACCTGTAGTTAATGTTGTACGATCAGCATTAATAAAACCGCAACCATTACAAGTAATACCCGCAGCATTAGCAATAACCACTTGAGCTTTTTGACCCGCTACTTCAATAGAGCCAAGTAGTTGACTTGGATTATTAGAATTTACTTCATTTAAAATGACTCTTGCATTATTTTTTAATCCTTTATTCCCATTAATATTTCCTGCTAACTCGGTATTTGTATCGGTGAGTGAGTTATTAAGAATCAAACCATCTTTTGATACATCAAATTGTGTAAATTTGTTATGTGATATACCGCCTTTAGTTGGAGATACGATATCAACTTGTGTCGTACCATTATTTAATTCTTGAACATTAGGTCTTTGATTTTTTCCTGCACTAGGATCTACAACGACACCACCTGCATAACTATTACTAACAACACTTACCATACCTAAAACAACATAAGATAAGAAAACTATAGGTTTTAAAACTGCTTTTTTCTTACCTATAATATCCGCTTGAGTATTCGTATCTTTTTTTCTTTGACTCTTACCTGAAATAGCTTGATGTGATTTAACAATTTCAGACACCACAATAAATAATCCACGAGCTTGATTAAAAATAATCCGATAAAAATTTTTATTCATAGTATTTCGCCTTTCATCTTATTTTGTTATTCAAATGTCTAAACAAAAAGTTATTATTTCCAATAAAAACGATTTATTTACAACGATTAATATCTACCACAAAATAAATTGCAAATAATTAGTTATTTACAACTTATAACAATATGATTTATTTATCTTTTATAACCAATAAATAAAACTATATTTTTAGAGAACTACTTTTACTACAAACTTAACTTTAACTATAAAATATAATCCATTTTCCTAGCTACCATTAAATCCAATTTATTGTTATGAAAGAGTTATTTAAATTATCTATAAGATATTCAAAGAAAAACCAAAGCATCAAATGTACTTACTTTATTTAAAAAGGGGAAAGGATATGTAGCATCCAAACAGGCAAATTAAAAATTAATAGCCATTTATTGAAGACAAATTAAATGTGATCAATAAAAAGTCTCCTTTTTAATATTACTCATACCATAAAACCATATTACTA
The DNA here is from genome assembly GCF_026536985.1 of Gilliamella sp. B2772. Lineage (NCBI taxonomy): Bacteria > Pseudomonadati > Pseudomonadota > Gammaproteobacteria > Orbales > Orbaceae > Gilliamella > Gilliamella sp. B2772. The sequence continues at coordinate 870,341 of NZ_JAFNNB010000001.1, forward strand.
AGTTGTATTACGTTACTGACATTAATAAATATTAAAAATCACAAAAACTTTTTACTACAAAATGATAATTAAAAACTCAATTAATTCTTGATAAATTGTGGTGTATCTCTTAACAAAAGCTTATAAAGCTATTGCTTATATTATAATAATACTCAATATAACATAAGATAAAAGATTTTTTCATTATTTATATACATAATTTTTATTTGTTTTCTAACTAATCCTTAGTTTATCAACAATTTTTTATTATAGAGTTTTTTTTGGTAAAAATTTATTACAAATAAAGAAACTGAAATACTAGTAAGTCCAATTTAAATAAAAGGCAACTGTTAAATGATTTGTTTTAAAATTATTCGGTTTGTGCAATGGCACTCCAGCAAATACATCATAATAGACATTAAATTGTTGCCCCCGTATACCAAGTGCTGAACCAACAAGCCGTTTACCGCTCAACCGTTCTGAATTTCGCCCACTTACTTGCCCAGCATCTAAGCCAAAATATAATTGTTGCCTTATAGGCATTTGCCAAATCAAATCATTACGCAGATACCAGCCATTATCAGCCGTCAACATTTGCTCGCCATCAAATCCTCTAACAGTCCAACGACTTCCGATCGAAAATCGATCAGGCGGTGTTAATTTATTACCTCGTGTCATTTGACCATTATAATCAACACTATAAGCAAAATTCTGATTACCTAGATTAAATGGAGCATAAAATGAAATATCAAACTTGAAAATATTAGTCAACGCACTAGCTATATTTATTTCTTCTTCTCGAGCTTTTTCTGCACCGAACCAACGAACTCCTTTTTGATACCAGACATCAACATCTAAAGTCATATCGTTAATATAATGACGATGTTGTAACCCTAATTTCCAATTAGTTGTTTTCCGGCGCTGATTTTCAAGTTCAAGGTCATTCATAAAGTTGTGAGATTGTCTTAAATTAATACCATAACTTAATGTTGTTTTTTGTGTTGAACTACGGTGCAATACCCGGCTAACTTTAAAATTATAATTTTTACTTCGACCTTTATATTGATAATCTACAATACCGGGGATATTTTGGTGATAAGTATTGCCATAAATTAAAGCATCAAACATCCAATATCCATAGGGGATTGAATATGAAAAATAATAATCCCGGTTGCCATATTTGTCTTTATTTTCAAGATCATGGTCACCAGAAACATAAAATGAGTCGCTAAATCCAAGAGGATTATCTAGATAGAAAGTTAATCCACCTAAATAACGTCCCGTATCTTTAGTGCCTGAGTTATCTACAGACATTCCTACCCGCCAAAACTTTGATTGATTGCGTTTTATAACAATTTCGGTTTCCCCTTCTTTAGCACCAGGGATTAACTCGATTTTAGCATCTACAGTAGGAATTCTTTGTAAATTCTCTAAACCTTGTTCAAGTGATCGTAAATTAAGTAATTCACCACTTCTTAAAGGAATACTGGTATACAAATTTGCATAGGTATCACTATCTTTTGAATAGTGTATACTTTTTACTGCCCCCTTTAAGATTAATAGAGTGAAAGTACCCTGTGATAAATCTTGTTGTGGAGCAACCACACGAGTAGTAATAAAGCCATAATTAATAAGTTGGTTTTGCAATTCGGTCATCAATAAATTCAGACCTTGAGTACCTAAACAACGCCCTTCGGCTTGCTTTGTTAAAGGACTTAATGGAACATAAAAAGGTAAAGTTTCTTTTTCTAATAACTTAACATGAGCAATCGGGAAACATAATTTTTCTTCTGGAAAATCAATATTATTAATTTTCTTTAATGGGGATAATAAATTAACATCAGGCGTTTTGGGGGATAGCGCTTCTTCCGCTGCTTTTTGCCGTTCCTGTTGATAAATTAGCTGTTTGTCACTAACTTTTTGATTTTGATTGGTTACTTGCGAATCTGCCTCAACATAACCAACAAGAATAAAGACTACTACAATAACTGATAACTTCCTGACATTCATCATTTTCTTTACCAAAATTATAATATTTATGCTTTTGTGCTGTTATATGTTAAAACGATTACATGATTTAGTCTATAAAAAGAATTAATCAAAAATTATGATACAAAAAAATAAAGTTTAAAAACATCAATTCATCAATAAGAAAAGTTAAATAACTCTTCTTTTTTGAGGCAATCAGCGATATTTAGATATATAAAAACATTGATGAATATTTCTTAAATTAGCACACAATGAAAAAAACTAAATTTTATTTATTTTTATTTAAGAAAAAATGATAATGAAAATATATAATGTTTATCGCCTTTGAAATATAAAAAATTAATCAACAAACCATTCATTATGCTGTTGTGATACTATTTTTATCGTTTTTAATATAGTTGATAAATGCTCATGAAGTGCAAGTATTGCCATTTCTGGATCATGCTTTTTTAATGCAATAACAATTTTTTCATGCTGTTTAACTAGATCTTCTGGTGGGGATATATCTTCTAAAGTAAGGTATCTGACCCTGTCCATCATTGCTTTGATATTTTCGACGGTGTCCCATGCCATGGGACAATCAACAACATTCATTATAATCTGATGAAATTCATCATCTTTTTCAAGAAAATAACCAATATCTTTATGTTTGTTAGCTTCAATTTGTTCTTTTAAATTTTTTTCAAGTAATAAAAGATCTGAATCATTAATTTCTTGTGCTGCGCGTTTAATAATTGCACACTCAACAGCATCACGAATAAATTGACCATCAATTACTTTTTTAACAGATATTTTACTTACAAAGGTGCCACGTTGTGGAAGAATTTGGACCAATCCAGCTTCTGCTAGTTTAATAAAAGCTTCACGAACTGGTTGGCGTGAAACATTAAATTGACCCGAAATGTCTTTTTCAGACAATAAAACACCTGGTAATACTCGGCAAGTGATAATGGCCTTTCTTAATTGGCGATATATTTGTTGATTAACAGGTTCTGAGATAGTTAACGCTTCAGATTTGAACATATATTACTTTCAAAAAACAAATTACAAGAAAAGAGAATATAGGGGATTTTTGAATATAAGAAAAGTTTTTTATTTAATAATAAAAGTGCAATCATCTAAAGATGATTGCACTTTGCTTATTAATTAGTGGAATTAAAAATTTTGAGTTATTTGTTTAACTGTCTCTTTCGCTCCTATGTCTCTTAAAGAATGATAAGCTTTAGTTACCTGTGCAATAAACAATGGATTTTGGGGTAGATCCTCTCCAAAAACATGTTTTAAAGATAACAGCGCATTAACTCGATCTTGATTATCAGAACTATTTAAAACCAACTCTTTTAATTTCTCAGCTGCTGGATCGCAAACTTCAATAACGTTACCACTATCATCCACGCCACTAACATAACGCATCCAAGCTGCAATACCTAAAGCTAAACAATCAAATGGTGTACCATTAGCCAAATGATATCTAACAGAATCAAGCATACGTTGAGGAAGCTTTAATGTTCCATCCATTGCGATTTGCCATGTACGATGTTTTAAACCGGTGTTGCGATATCGATCTAGTAATGAATCAGCATAAGCTGACAAATCAACATTTTTCACCCGTAATGTAGTTGCTTGCTCATTTAACATTAAATGCCTAGCTGCTTTAACATAATTAGGATCTTGCATACATTCATCAATATGCATATAACCAGCTAAATAACCTAAATAAGCGAAAAATGAATGGCTACCATTTAACATACGCAATTTCATCTCTTCATAAGGCAGTACATCATTAACTAATTCTGCTCCTGCTTTTTGCCACTCTGGACGACCAGCCACAAAATTATCTTCAATCACCCATTGTCTAAATGGTTCACCAGCAATACCTGCCGGATCATCAATACCACCAAGTTGTTTTTTTATTTTAGCCATTGTTTCTGGCGTTGCAGCGGGTACAATTCGATCAACCATTGTTGATGGGAAAGTAACATTTTCCTCAATCCATTGCGCTAAACTTTCATCGCGCTGCTTAGCCAAGGCTAACACAACATTACGAGTAACATGTCCATTTTCTGGCATATTGTCACAAGACATAACTGTAAAAGGTTTTAAACCTTGCTCTTTACGTAAACGTAGGGCTTCTACAATGACACCAGGAACAGATTTGGGTGTATGTGGATTAGTTATATCATGAATAATCAATGGATTATTAGTATCAATTGATGCCGTTGATGGTAGATAGCAATAACCTTTTTCGGTTACAGTGATTGACACAATTGCAATTTCTGGACGAGTCATCACATCTAAGACTTTCTGAATTCCATCAACATCTGCATGTAATGCTTCTTTTGCAATACCTACAACACGAGTATTCCAGTTGTCATAAGACATTTCACACACACTAAATAAACAATCTTGTTGTTTTAAATCTTGAATTTGTGCTTCACCACCTATCAAGTTAACTTCACAATATCCCCAATCGCTATCATATTGTGCAGCCAATATATCTGCATAAATAGCTTGATGAGCACGATGAAATGCCCCAAAACCAAGATGAACAATTTTGGTTTTAATTTTGCTTCTATCATAAGTTGGAACAACTACCTCTTTAGGTAGTTGTGATAAAGTTTGATTCGATAATCTCATTATTTCTTCCGTTTAATTTTTACTATCTGCCGCATCATGTAAGTCAGCTAAATCACGATCTTTTACCTCAGGCATAAGAATAGCCGAGATAAGACCAATACATGAGTAAACAATAATCATAGCCACAATTGGCCACCAATCATTTACCATTTTACAGAAAATTCCAGCCAGAATTGGGCCAAATCCTACGGCAATTAAACCACCTGCTTCTTTAGATATTGCCATTTGGGTGAATCGATTTCGAGCACCGAACATTTCGGCCATGGTGATGTTTTCTAGGGCAAATAAACCTAAAACTGCAATATTATGAATGAGAATCAAACATAATGTAATAGTATTTACAGAATGATTTATATCTACAATGATAGATAACATTGGGTATGCTAGTATAATTGCAGACAATGTTAGTATTATATAAGGAATTTTTCGACCAATCTTATCTGATAACCAACCTAAGAAAGGAATAGTCAAGAAGCCGACAATTGAACTAAACATAATTGCATCAGTTGGAATACTTTTATTAAATAATAATGCTTGCACTAAATATCCCGCTAAGAAAGTTTGGATTAGCCCAGAATTTCCTGCTTGACCAAAACGTAATCCTGTAGCTAACCAAAATGATTTACTTTTAAACATTTCAAGTAATGAGATATGTTTTGTAACATCATTATCATTTTTTAGCGTATTAGTATCATTAACCTCATCAAATACAGGGCTTTCTTTTAAATTCATTCTTAACCAAATTGCAAAAATCATAACAATAACACTTGCTATAAATGGAATGCGCCAACCCCATGCAACTAATTGATCTTTATCTAATAAAAAGAACATAAATGCCCATATTGCTGTTGCACTTAATGTCCCACAGTTAGTTCCCATTGCAACTAATGAAGAAATTACTCCTCTTTTCCCTTTCGGTGCATATTCAGCGAGCATTGTTCCTGCACCAGAAATTTCAGCACCGGCACCTAATCCTTGAATTATACGTAAAATAACCAACATCAATGGCGCTAAAATACCTACTTGAGCATAAGTTGGTAGTACACCAATTAACGTAGTACATACCCCCATCATGGTAATAGTAATGAATAGAACTTTTTTACGACCGATAGCATCACCCATGCGACCAAAAACGAAGGCACCAATGATTCGTGCAACATAACCAGCACCATAAGTACCCATTGCTAAAATCAACGCCATAATAGCAGATTGTTCTGGAAAGAAAATTTCATGAAAAACTAAAGCAGCACCTAAAGAATATAATTGAAAATCCATAAATTCTAAAGCTGTTCCTAACCAACCTGATACTGCAGCTTTAACTAAATCCGAAGTATCCCTCTCACACTTATTTCCTATATTATTCATACTGTTCTCTCTTTTAATATTTTATCTAAAAAGGTTTTTCACAAGACTTTTTTAGTGCTAATTAAAGGTCAATAAAACTTTGCAGCAATGTTTCTGATCTTTTTCAAAAGTTTCAATCGCTTGAATTACTTGGGTATAATCAAATTGATGTGTGATTAACTTTTTGGGGTCGATTAATTTTTTCTTTAACCAATCGATAACAACTGGAAACTTATTCGCATTTAATCGAGAAGAAAAAATAGATAACTCTTTACTGGTTATCCCTTGTTGAGTAATTACACAAGGATCACTTGAAAAGCCCATGATTAGGATCCTTGCTGCAGGGGAGGCAATAGAAATTGCTTCTGGCAAAATCGAAGGATGACATGCAGCGTCAATTATAATTGTCGGTTTAATATTAAGTTTTTCTAATTCATTTTTCAGTGATAGATTAGTATTATTGATAACTTTATCTGCACCGCTGGTTTGTGCCATAGCCAACCGTTCATCAATTCGATCGACAACGATAACTTGTTTAACTTTATAAACATTTTTTAGCGCTTGTACTGATGTTAGTCCCATTGGACCTGCACCATAAATTAAAGCAACATCATTTTCAGCTGGTTTCAAATGACTAGTAGCATTCGCTGCAATAGTAAACGGTTCAATCATTACAGCAAATTCATTACTAATGTCATCTGGAATCGGATAGGCATTTTTGCTTGGCACTGTTGTATATTGACTAAATCCACCATCACGGTGAACGCCTAAAACAGTCAAAGATGTACAAACATTGGGACGGCCAACTGAACAAGGATAACAACAACCACAGCTAATGACGGGATCGACAGAAACACGTTCACCAATTCTTGATCGATCTACTCCTTCACCTACTTCATCAATAACACCAAAAAATTCATGTCCTATAACTCTTGGGTATTTTGCAAATGGGTTGTGCCCTCGATAAATATGACTATCTGAACCACAGATGCCAGCTAGTTTAACTTTGACTCTTACTTCACCTTTAGCTGGTTGAGGAAGTTCACGTTCCTCGATTTCCAGTTCATTAGTTTTTTTTACAACGATACTTTTCATATAAGCTCCCTCAATTTACCAATTCCACAACGTGCCATCTTCTAAACGAGCAATTGGCAAATAAGCGGGGTTGTATGGATATTTAGCTGCTAGTTTTTCATCAAAATCGATCCCTAAACCTGGTTTGTCACTTGGGTGCATATAACCATCAGTAAAGGTCCAGTTTGGTGAAAAGACTTCTAGCATTTGCTCTGAGTAACCCATAAATTCTTGAACACCAAAGTTAGGTACCCACATATCAAAATGAAGTGCAGCTGCATGACAGATTGGTGATAAATCTGAGGGGCCATGAGAGCCTGTTCTAACTTGATAAAGCGACGCAAAATCAGCTATTCGACGCATATGAGTTATACCGCCTGCATGGGTTATTGTGGTTCGGATATAGTCAATAAGCTGTTCTTCAATTAACTGTTTACAGTCCCAAATACTGTTAAATACTTCACCTACGGCAATTGGTGTTACGGTGTGTTGGCGAATTAAGCGGAAACATTCTTGATTTTCAGCTGGTGTTGGGTCTTCCATCCAAAATAGGCGATAGTCTTCAACACTTTTACCAAATCGAGCTGCTTCAATTGGTGTTAAACGATGGTGCATGTCATGCAATAAATGTTCGTTAAAACCAAATTTATTTCTCACTGCCTCAAATAATTTTGGTGTGAAATCAAGATATTTGTCTGTTGCCCAAAACTGTTCTTCTGGATAGTTACCTCGTGTTGCTGGTTCGTAAGCTAAGTTTTTACCTTTACTTTGACCGTAAGTGGTTTTCATTCCTGGTATGCCACACTGTACTCGAATGGCCTTAAAGCCCATTTCTTTATGTTTAGCATAATCATCTAAGGCTTCTTCAATATCTTTACCTGTGGTGTGGCAATACACCATTACACCGGTACGAGAAGCTCCACCTAATAATTGATAAAGTGGCATATTGGCAACTTTACCTTTGATATCCCATAACGCCATATCTATGGCTGATATCGCTGACATTGTCACAGGTCCACGACGCCAATAGGCACCTTTATAGAAATATTGGAAAATATCTTCTATTTGACTGGCATCTCGCCCTATTAATTGTGGGCAAAGATGATCTTTAAGATATGATGCGACGGAAAGTTCACGTCCATTGAGCGTTGCATCACCTACTCCATATACGCCGTCATCTGTCGTTATTTTTAGTGTGACAAAATTCCTTCCTGGACTACAAACAAAAACTTCTGCTTTTACAATTTTCATTGAATACCTCATAAATAATTTCTGTAGCAACAAATTAATTTATTAAATACTACCATACAAGTAGATTAGTATATTTTTGTGAGTAAGATCACATTAAGAAAAAATATGACAAAGAAAAAAGTGTTTTTAATATGCTTTTTAAAAGAAACGTTTAAGTAGGGATATGTTATGCTTTGAGCATTATTGACGGTGGAATATCATTTATTTTATATACCATCCAATGTTATAGATGGTTTCGATCCCCTAAATTTTTACTTAAATTGTATTGAGAAAATACGTTCCTCAAAATTTCAAAAAAAGTTGAGGAACGGGGTTTTTGAAAGCTTATATATAAACTGCTTTATGTGATATCCCTTTTTATAATAGAATCATCTGTCACATTTCAAACCTTCATTTTTTAAAATAATTAGTATTGGATATAATTTTGATTCTTCTGATTGATAACTACGATTCATTTACATTTAATATATATGATTACCTGTGCCGTGCTGGCGCGAAGGTTATGGTCATTAAAAATGATGAAAAATCTATTGATGAATTAAAACGATTGTCGTTTTCTAAAATGGTAATTTCCCCAGGGCCAGGTACGCCAGATAATGCTGGGATATCGTTGTCAGCAATTCAGGCTTTTGAGAATAAATGTCCAATACTTGGTATCTGTTTAGGCCATCAAGCGATTGCTCAATATTTTGGATTCTCGATTATTAAAGCACCTGTACCCATGCATGGAAAAATTGATGAGATCATTCATGATGAAAAGGGATTATTTTCTGGAATTAAAAATCCTCTGTCTGTTGTAAGATATCATTCGTTAATTGTACAAAATTCGTCAAATGAGTCACCTTTAACAATCACTGCTACTAATAAACAAGGGTTGATTATGGGGTTACGTCATAAAACATTACCTATCGAATCAGTACAATTCCACCCTGAAGCGATCAAGACTGAATTTGGTTTAAAAATGATAAGCAATTTTGTTAGTGAGCAATAAGCATGAAAATTTATATCGATTTTGAGGGGCAACGTAAATATTTTTGTGATCCAATAAAGATTATAAAGTCATCTGATTATCACTCAATAAAAAAACATATTGATGAGATAGAAGAGTTTATACAACAAGGTTATTTTGCCTGCGGTTATCTTGCTTATGAAAGCGCTATGGGTTTTAATGAGTCAAATAAGACCAAAATAGTCACAAAGTCAGACCAGGATTTACCTTTACTTTTTTTTGGTATTTTTGAGAGCTATACAACAATAGTTCATACTGAGTGTGCTTCACCCGAGTATTTTGAATTGTCTTGTGACACAAATATTGACGAATATCAGCAGAAAATTAGTTATATTCGATCACAAATTGAATTAGGCAATACTTATCAAACTAACTATACCATTCAATTTAACGCTCCATTCAATGGTGATCCTTTAGATTATTATCATTTTCTACAAAAAAATAATCAGGCAAATTATTGTGCCTATATTGAATTTGAAAATTATCATATTTTATCTATCTCCCCTGAGCTATTTTTTAAATTAGAAAATAGAACCATTACAACTAAACCGATGAAAGGAACAGCAGCACGAGGTTTAAATTCTGACCAAGATAAACAACAAGTGGCCTTGTTGAAGTCAGAAAAAAATCTTGCTGAAAATATGATGATTGTTGATTTACTTCGTAATGATTTAAGCAAAATATCAGTGCCAGGTTCAGTAACCGTTCCACATTTATTTACAGCAGAAAAGTATCCGACTGTCTGGCAACTCACTTCAACTATTCAAGCAACCGTAAAAGAAAATATAAGTTTGTATCAGCTATTTCAAGCGCTGTTCCCGTGTGGTTCAATTACTGGTGCGCCCAAATCAAGTACCATGCAAATCATTAGTGATATTGAAAACTCGGCCCGTGGGGTTTACTGTGGCACAATTGGTTATGTAGAACCTTTAATGAAAAAGGCAGTATTTAATATTCCAATACGAACTTTAACCATACATAATCAACAGTTGAATTATGGTGTTGGTGGTGGCATTACATGGGATTCAACTGCTGATGATGAATATCATGAGATTTTAGCTAAAACAGCTATCTTAAATCGAACGCTGACTATTCCTGAATATATTATTGAAACATTATTGCTTAAAGATGGCGAGTTGGTTTTGTTTGATATGCACTTAGATAGGTTGATAAATTCAACGAGTTATTTTGATTTTGAATGTGATATTCAAACAATTAAACAGACATTAACTAATTTAGCAAAAACTCATTCATCAGGAAGATATAAAATTAGGCTTCTGCAACCTAAATATGGCCAAGCAAAAATAAGTCTCGATAAACTTACTCATTCAATGGTAATTGATAAGCTTGATTTTGCACCCAAATGTGTCGATAAGGAAAACACTTTTCTCTATCATAAAACGACTAATCGACAACACTTTCACGAATTAGCAGTTGGGCAAGAATATATCAATTATAATCAATATGATGAAATCACTGAGTTTGTTAATGGTAATATTGCGTTGTTGATTAATGAAAAGTGGGTAACACCAACTATTACTTCGGGTTTACTTGCTGGTACTATGCGACAGTATTATTTGGATAATCATCAATTAACCGAGCAAAAGATTGTCAAACAAGATATTTTGCAAGCCGAGAAAATAGCATTTATTAATAGTGTGCGAGGATGGGTTGAAATTAAAGACCAGATATTAGATAAATTAAAAGCACAGTTTTCATGATCTGAAATTAAGAGCAGAGAACATTCCGTCATCATATTGACGGAATGTTTAGTAAGTATTAATGTTTAATTGAATTTGCAAAGTCTAATTCTTCATTTTGCCAGCCTTCGGATAAGGCTTTTACCAAAGCATCATAACCATTTGTTGCAAGTGGAACATGACGTTCAATAGCTTTAGTAACGATTTTACCTTTCTTATCTGTCACTACCCAGCGTCCTTTTATGATTGCATCGCCATTATAACCGCCATGGAAACCATCAATAAAAAGTTTAACTGTAAGAGATGGTGTGGTAATTGATTTAGTTGACACCAAATAATTAGGTAAAATTTGAGTTAAGTCTTGTGATAATCGATCGGCAAGTTGTTGAGACAGCGTTGATGCCCATAAATGATTAGTTGCTGTGACATATTTTATGTCCTGTGTTTGCAGAACAATACCGGGTTTGTTTAAGAAACTAGCTACCTCAATGGACTCAATCCAAATAAAATGATCTGTAGTTTGTGTCATTCTTGAGCCAGTCAAATTACTAGTTAATTGAAAATAACTTTTACTCGGTGCATTTGATGAACAACCAATTATAGTTCCTAATAATGTCACCAATATCGTAACTTTTAGCGTTCGAATTAATTTAACCATTATTTCTTACCTCTGGCTTTGGGTTCTTGGTCTTTTTTATTTGGCGCTGAGAAAATCAATGCATTACTTTTATTATTTAATGTATTAAGTAAAGGGGTCAGCTCGTCCATCATTAGTTGAATTTTCTGTAAACTTTCGATCATTTGCGTGTTAAGTTCAGATCCCGGTTGCAACCCTTTCATGGTCTCGTGTAATGAACGAATTGCCTTTTGTAAATCCTTAGGCATAGCTTGCATCTCTTTACTCGCCATAATTTGATTTAATGAATTCATTAGTTTTTCACTTGATTCTAATGATTTATTAAATTGTGTCATCGTGTTATTCAACGGTAAACTGTTAAAGTTGTCGAGTAATTGCAATATTTTTGCTTGAATTTGAGCAAATCCTGTTGATGTTGTTTCGATAGTATCGTAACCATATTGGTTAGCTAATTTTATATTGTATTTATTTTTTAAATCAGGATAAAAATCTAGATCAATATAAAGCGCACCAGTAAACATATTGGACGTTTTTAATGATGCTCTTAGTCCATTTTTTTGTTCATCTTTTATCAAAGCTGCTATATCGATCTTATCATCAACTAATTCTGATAGACGATCAGGCTCTATTCTGATTAATACTGGTACTTTTTGGTTGAGAATTGATCTTTCTTTTAACATTTCTGTGGTATAAAACGGTACTTTACTCACTGTACCCAATCTTATACCATGATATTCCACTGGCGCACCTTCGGTTAATCCCGATATGGAATCAGTAATCATAATTAGAAATTCTTTATATTCAGTGTACTGTGAATCTTGAATCGATTTTCTATCTTCATATAATTTATAGACATCATGTTGCTTCGCCGGTTCACCTAGTTTTGCGCCATCTGGTAAATCAAAGCTGATTCCACCAGACATTAGAACATCTAACGAAGGAACTTCAAGACTTGCTCCACGTGATGATAAAGATAAATTGATACCACCCTCTTTCCAAAAGCGTACATTTTCGGTAACTAATGCATCATAGGGTTTGGTTATAAAAACTTGATATTTCATTTTACGAGCATCGACATCAAATAAGGACGTTTCAACATTACCGACTTGATAACCACGGAACATCACTTTTGCACCACGAGGTACTACACCACTTTGGTCACTTTCTAAATTTAAGCGAATTCCTTTTATACTTGGATCAGATAACGGTGGTGTATCAGATAGAATAAATGGGTTATTTTTGAAACTATGCGTATCGTTGCCTGAGACCAGTTCAATATATACACCAGATAAAATAGTGCCTAGTCCTGTCACACCATCACGGCCAATTTCAGGTTTAACTACCCAAAAAATTGAGTCATTTTTTAACAATGGTTCCATATCATTATAAATTCGACCTTTTATGACGACTTTCTTGTAGTCATCAGATAATGTCACTTCATCAACTATACCAACGTCAACACTACGATTTTTGATTACTGTCTTACCTGCAATAATGCCATTTGCATCATTGGCTAATAAGGTAAAAGATGTGCCTCTATCAGCAAAGTGGGCATAGATAATCCATAATCCAACAACGGCGGTTACTATGGGAATAATCCATATTGCAGAAATTGCTCGGATTTTAATTATTTTTGCTATTTTTCTTGAGGTTGCCATATTATTCCTATTATTCTATTTTTGATTTCGATCCCAAAGTAAGCGTGGATCAAATTTTTGGGATGCAATCATAGTAATGATGACGACGGTTGCGAAAAAAGTAACACCAATATCAGGATAAACTCCCATCATTTGTTGGTTTCTAACTAAAGAACAAACTACAGAAACAACAAAGATATCTATCATTGACCATTTACCAATAAATTCTACCGCATTATATAATTTCTTCATTTTTAAGCAATTATGTTTATTTTTATCTTTCACGGCTAAAGCAAAATAACATAACCAGCTGAGTGAAATAATCTTTAAAATTGGAATAACCACACTTGCGGAAAAGATAACTAATGCCACTGGTACATCCCCTGACTGCCACATATAGATAACACCATCCATAATAGTTGAGGTCGACGCTGAGCCAAATACAACTGTGATCATAATTCCGAATAAATTAGCGGGAATATAAATTATTAATGAAGTTACCAATAATGCAATTGTCCATTGTATTTTATCTCGCCCTCTTACTTGGCTTTTTTGTTTACATCTTGGGCATTTGGCATACTCAACAGGGACGATTGCATGGCAACATTGACACAATTTTATATTTTGAGAAATTCCCGTCTCACCAACTTCTAGTGCTTTTATTGAAAAATTACTTCGATGAATTTCATTCCAGATTTTACCCGGAGTGAAGATAACTAAAGCTTTAATATAAAAGAATACGAATAAACAAAATGCCCAAAATGTGCTAGTGACACCAATATTGCCATAACTCATTAATTTAACGAAACTAACTAATATGCCTGTTAAAAATATTTCAGGCATACACCAATGTTGGAATTTTTCATAAACAATAAGTAAATCTCTTTTCCGATATTTGGTTAAATTAATATTTGAACAAAGTAAGGCAATAATAGATAAATTGAGTAATGGAAAGACTAATACGAAAAAAATAAATAATGCTGAAATATAACTATATTTATCAATAAAAAGTATTCTTGGAATGTCTAGCACACTTACGCCATTGACATTACCAACTAAATTGATATCAATAAAAACAAAACCACAAGCAACAATGAGCATAATTAGAGAGCAAATTGCATACATTGCCGCTCTAAACTTCATATTGACATTGTTTTTAAATAATATTGTATTACATCGTGGACAAACAGCTTTGTGGCCAACTGCAACATCAGCTAATTCGATGACCAAATCACAATGAGAACACAATACATAGTCTTGACTATCAGTGGTCATTATTTTCCTTTATTTATGTTTTAAGCTATAAAGATGTTTTTGATTAGCATAACATTTAGGTATAAAAATCTTCAATGATTATAATATGTTGAGGCAATTAATTTAATACATCAATAACGACTAAAATTTATTTCTATCATCATACCAAATGGTCTTTTTTTATGAAAGTATTACCTAATTAAATTACCTTAATTTGATTATTCTCATTTTTTAAAAGCTCTATTTTTTAGTCGCCTTTTTAAATAATTCAATATCTTTTTCAGCACTAGATCATAAACAAATTCTGCAAAAAATTAATAAATTTTGTGACCAATTTCACAGAGTTAACTAATTTATGAATGTTTATAAAAAAAACTTGATACTGTATAACAATACAGTATAATGTACCCCAATATCCTTACTTATTGGAATTTTATTATATGAATGAAAACAAACAACGTGCACTTTCTGCAGCATTAAGCCAAATCGAGAAACAATTTGGTAAAGGTTCAATAATGCGTTTAGGTGATACTCAGACACTAGACGTAGATGCGGTTTCAACAGGTTCTTTAGGGTTAGATATTGCATTAGGTATCGGCGGCTTGCCAATGGGAAGAATTGTTGAAATTTTTGGGCCGGAGTCATCAGGGAAAACAACATTAACATTATCTGTTATTGCTCAAGCACAAAAAGAAGGTAAAACCTGTGCATTTATCGATGCTGAACATGCTTTAGATCCTATCTATGCAGCTAAGTTAGGTGTTCAAGTCGATGATTTATTAGTTTCTCAACCTGATACAGGAGAGCAAGCTCTTGAAATTTGTGATGCATTAGTTCGTTCTGGTGCAGTTGATGTGATTATTGTGGACTCGGTTGCAGCATTAACACCAAAAGCAGAAATTGAAGGTGAAATGGGCGATTCTCACATGGGGTTACAAGCACGCTTAATGTCTCAAGCATTACGTAAATTAACCGCTAATATCAAAAATGCAAATTGTCTTGTCGTTTTCATTAACCAAATTCGTATGAAAATTGGTGTAATGTTTGGAAATCCAGAAACCACTACCGGTGGTAATGCCTTAAAATTCTATGCATCTGTTCGTTTAGATATTCGTCGTACTGGTGCGGTAAAAGAAGGCGAAGATGTTATTGGTAGTGATACGCGTGTAAAAGTAGTTAAAAATAAAGTAGCTGCGCCGTTTAGACAAGCTGAATTCCAAATCCTTTATGGATGTGGTATCTCTAAAGAAGGTGAATTGATTGATTTAGGTGTTAAACATAAATTAGTCGATAAGGCTGGAGCTTGGTATAGCTACAACGGTGAGAAAGTAGGTCAAGGTAAAGCAAATTCAATTAAGTTTTTACAAGAACATCCTGAAATTGCCAAAGAACTTGAAACTAAATTACGCGATTTATTGTTAAACAGTCCTGCTGTTTTCTCTGCTGATGATGAAGACGTTTCGGCAGATGATGAAAGCTTTGAGTAATGGAAAAAAAACTCAATAAATTAATCTTAAATAAAGCTGTGCAATTACTTGCACAGCGTGATCACTCATCATGCGAACTTAGCCGAAAATTAACATTATTTTTTAGCAAAAAAATTACTTGCTCAAAAGATGATTATCCAGAACAACTAAATAAGTTAAAAACAGAAATAGGACATGTAATTGCACACTGTACTAATCAACATTGGATGGATGATAAGCAGTATATTGAAAAGTATATCTTTATGCGTGCTCATAAAGGTTATGGAAAATATAAAATAAGCTTGGAATTAAAACAGCGAGGTTTGTCATCAGATCTTAGTAGAGAGTTATTACTTTTAGCTGATATTGATTGGTCAAAAATTGCACATCATCAATTATTAAAAAAGTTCAAACTTATCGACCCCCAGAATAATCAACAAAAACAAAAAGTAATACAATTTTTAAAAGCTCGAGGATTTACACAACTTGATATAAAAACTGCGTATAGTTTGTTGACTTAAATTATTATAGTCCCTACAATATTACTTAGATAATACCCATTACGTAAAAAGCTCTCAAGATCTTTTAATTTTATTCCTTATTACTTATTAATAGTAACTAGATCAATCGTTGTACTAAGAATATTTACTTTTCAACTTAAGTTGTAACGGGTATATTACTATGTCTAAAAATTTATCGTTTAATATGGAAGCATAAATGAAAAGCACTGCAGAAATTCGTCAAAGTTTTCTTGACTTTTTCCATAGCAAAGGACACGAAATCGTTGCAAGTAGTTCCCTTGTTCCACACAATGACCCAACACTTTTATTTACAAATGCGGGAATGAATCAGTTTAAAGATGTTTTTCTTGGTATTGATAAAAGACCTTATACCAGAGCAACAACATCTCAACGTTGTGTGCGAGCAGGCGGAAAACATAATGACCTTGACAACGTAGGTTATACTGCTAGGCATCATACTTTTTTTGAAATGCTTGGGAATTTCAGTTTTGGCGATTATTTTAAACGTGATGCGATTCATTTTGCTTGGGAACTACTAACCAGTGAAAAATGGTTTAATCTACCAAAAGACAGATTGACGGTTACTGTTTATGCAACTGATGATGAAGCATTTGCTATTTGGGAAAATGAAATCGGTATTCCTAAAGAGCGTATCATCCGCATAGGCGATAATAAAGGTGCACCATATGCATCCGATAACTTTTGGCAAATGGGTGATACAGGACCTTGTGGACCTTGTACAGAAATTTTTTATGATCATGGTGATCATATATGGGGTGGACCACCTGGAAGTGCTGAAGAAGATGGTGACAGATTTATTGAAATTTGGAATCTCGTCTTTATGCAATTTAACCGTCTCGCTGATGGTACTATGGAACCTTTGCCTAAACCATCAGTTGATACTGGTATGGGGCTTGAACGAATAGCAGCTGTGTTACAACATGTCAATTCAAATTATGATATTGATCTGTTTAAAACATTAATAAAAGCTGCAGCTGAAATCATTCAAGTTAAAGATTTAGAAAGTAAATCATTAAGAGTAATTGCAGATCATATACGTTCTTGCGCCTTTTTAGTTTCTGATGGAGTCCTACCTTCAAATGAAGGGCGTGGTTATGTATTACGTCGAATTATTCGCCGAGCAGTACGCCATGGACATATGTTAGGTGCTAAAGATATTTTCTTCTATAAGCTAGTTAAACCATTAATTGACGTAATGGGAAGTGCTGCTAATGAATTAGCAAATAATCAAAAGATAGTTGAAAATACACTTAAAACTGAAGAAGAGCAGTTCTTAAAAACATTAGAACGGGGTTTATTCTTACTTGACCAAGAGTTAGGTAAGATTACTAACAATGTATTACCTGGCGATATTGCTTTTAAACTCTATGATACTTATGGTTTTCCATTAGATTTAACCGCTGACGTTTGTCGCGAGAAGAATATCACTATTGATGAAAATGGCTTTAATCAATGCATGGAAGAACAACGTAAACGAGCTCGTGAATCTAGTTCATTCAGCGTTGATTATAGCAATATGATTAAGCTTGATGATAAGACAGAGTTTTTAGGTTATCAGTCTAGCGAAGCTTCAGGAAAAGTGATTGCAATCTTCCAAAATGGAAACAAAGTTGAAACAATAAATGCCGGTGATCAAGCTGTTGTCATATTAGATAAAACACCATTTTATGGTGAATCTGGTGGTCAAGTTGGCGATAAAGGTGTATTAACCGCTGCCGATTTAGTATTTAACGTTTCAGACAGCCAGAAATATGGTAAAAGCATTGGTCATATAGGTAAGGTCACCAAAGGATCATTGAAAGTTGGTGATATAGTAACAGCTGCAATCGATGTAGAGATACGTGAACGCATTCGTCGTAATCATTCTGCAACACATTTATTACAAGCCGCGTTACAACGTATTTTAGGAAGTCATGTACATCAAAAAGGATCATTAGTTAACGATAGCTATCTTCGGTTTGATTTTTCACATAATCAACCGATTACATCAGAACAAATTGAAGAAATTGAAAATTTAGTTAATCAACAAATTCGACGTAATTTACCAGTAGACATAGAACTCATGCCTATTGATCAGGCTAAAAATAAAGGTGCTATGGCGCTATTTGGTGAAAAATACGAAGATATTGTAAGAGTATTAACTATGGGAGATTTCTCCATTGAGCTTTGCGGTGGAACACATGTTGATAGAACTGGAGATATAGGACTATTTAAAATTATTTCTGAGTCAAGTATTGCATCAGGAGTACGTCGTATTGAAGCTACTTCAGGTCAAAATGCGATGGAATATATACACCATGAATCCAATTTGCTAAATCAAATTGGACAATTGGTTAAAAGTGATAAATCTGCTGTTTTATCACGAATCGAGCAACTGCTCGATCAAACCAAAACACTTGAAAAAGCAATAGAGCAGTTAAAAGCCCAACAAGCTAGCCAACAAAGTGGGCAATTGCTTAATCAATGTGTGGAAATCAATAATAAAAACTTACTAATTGCTAAGGTTGATAACGTCGAGGCAAAAATGTTACGTACCATGATTGATGATCTTAAAAATCAATTAAAAACTGGTGTAATTATTTTAGCCGCTGTCAATGATGGCAAAATCAATTTAGCTGCTGGTGTAACCAATGATTTATTAAACATTGTTAAAGCTGGCGAATTAGTTTCTCAATTAGCATTAAAAGTAGGTGGTAAAGGCGGTGGGCGGCCTGATTTCGCTCAAGCAGGTGGAATGGATCTTTCGGCGTTACCAGAAGCGTTATCTTCTGTAAAAAAGGAAATCAGTAATAAATTACAAGCAAGTTAGCCGGAAGTACTCCAGTGTTGTTAATTAGACATTAGTGTATTTCTGTAAAATTACGTCTTTCTATCTTATCGATAGTAGGCTGACGAAGCTATATCTTAAAATTGTTTGGATATATACTTAACTGATATTAGGAGATCTAATGTTAATTTTAACTAGGAGAGTAGGTGAAACACTTATCATTGGTGACGATGTTGTTATTACCGTCTTGGGCGTGAAAGGCAATCAGGTCAGAGTCGGTATTAACGCACCTAAAGAAGTTTCTATTCATAGAGAAGAAATTTACAACCGTATTCATCAATCACAAGACAAAGTTGATGAATTAGTTCAACCCAAAGAGTAATATTGGGCACTAAATAAACAACCAGCACGTGTTCGCAAAAAAATGTTTGACTTATTTTTTGTAGAACGTAATATGTGCGCCACACATTATGATTTTGTTGTTCAAGCAGAGTCATAATGTTTTGGTGAGATGGCCGAGAGGCTGAAGGCGCTCCCCTGCTAAGGGAGTATGCGGTCAAAAGCTGCATCGAGGGTTCGAATCCCTCTCTCACCGCCATTTTAAAAATTAAAATATGCATCCGTAGCTCAGCTGGATAGAGTACCCGGCTACGAACCGGGCGGTCAGGGGTTCGAATCCCTTCGGATGCACCATTTTAAAAACCTAATACGCATCCGTAGCTCAGCTGGATAGAGTACCCGGCTACGAACCGGGCGGTCAGGGGTTCGAATCCCTTCGGATGCACCATTTTTTTACGAACTTACAAGCATCCGTAGCTCAGCTGGATAGAGCACTCGGCTTCGAACCGAGCGGTCAGGGGTTCGAATCCCTTCGGGTGCGCCATTTAAGCATCCTAAAAACCTTCTTCGATTTATAATGCCAATTAAACGTTATATTGAATATCATAAAAGGTTATACTCATTAACAATGTTATTTACTTTTAGCTTATTAGGACTACAAACTATTTTAAAAACGTTGAATGCTATAAATCACTATACAAAGCTTTTTCTGTTTTCCCTTAAATATTACCCTACCCGCTCTTAAAAAGCTTCGTACGAGCTTAAATTTTAAATTGGCAATAATAAAATTAAAGTACATCGACTTAGAAAAATAAAGTTATAAAAAGAACATCAAGGACAACCGAAAAATAATTACTTAAAAGCTTTGTTTATACTTTCAATGATGAAATTAAAGAATTAAATATTAAGAAGCCTATATTGAATGTTTGATATGAAATGCAATGCGTTTATTGCAGAAACAATTGGGTATTTATTAGAACACAATCTTTTATTCATAATAAGCTGACAGCTTTTAATTCACCATAACATTATTCTTTATTTATGAGATTAATGGTTAGCTGATAATAATATACTGCCAATTACGAAAAAGAATAAAAACCATAATACAAGGGTAATGATTCCACAAACGATTCCTGCTGTTGCAAAACCAGAACCACTTTTGTTATTAGTTTTTATATCACTTTTAGCAACTGCACTTAATACTATAGCTACAATAGCTAATACAATGCTTTTAAGGCCTATTGGGATTAGTGATATAATTCCGCAAACCATCCCTGCTATAGCTAAACCACTTATTACTTTATATTGCTGTTGATCCACTTATTTTTTGCTCCGTAAAGATTTCGAAAAGTTAAACAAATTGTGATTAAGTATAATATTATCGGTTTAGCAGATCAATCTAAGACAGATTCCACTTTACCAATGGCAAATCATAATAATTTATTCCATTAAATATCTTAATAAGATTTATATCAGCAAAAATAAACATATAATCTTAAATAAATGGTTTGTACGTTGATTTACAACTATGAAATACAGAAAAATAGACTTCAACTCAAAATACAGCATTGGTATTATAAAATTTACTAAAAAATGATTGTTAATAACTTGTATTTGTTTTTCCTTTTATGAATAATAGTTAAGTTAAAATATTCAACAGTATTAGCAAATAAAATAATAGATAAAATTTATATATGTATAAAATCAGCATATATAAAAAATGATTATTTTTTATCCTATTGAACTACTTTGATTTATGGCTATCAGTTAGATTTCTTCGGGTTTACCACTTCGGTTGAAACCCGATATAATTCTAGTATACTAAGCTCACAAATTTCATATGTGTTATTCATCATATTTTTTGTTAACGCAAACAGAAAATTAAATAGATAACATTAATAAACGATAATGGACTTTTTTATGTTGGACCCAAATTTACTTCGAAACGAATTAGATCTTGTTGCTAGCAAATTAGCACGTCGTGGTTTTAAATTAGATGTTGAAACCATTCGACAATTAGAAGAAAAGCGCAAAATATTACAAGTTGAAACTGAAAATTTACAAGCACAGCGTAATGCCCGCTCTAAAGCTATTGGGGAAGCTAAAGCACGTGGTGAAGATATTTCAGTTGTACGAGAAGAAGTAAACCAATTAGGCGAAAAGCTTAACAGCGCTAAAGCAGAGCTTGATCTCCTTTTAAACCAAATTAAAGATATTGCATCCAACATTCCAAATATTCCTGATGACTCTGTACCCGATGGTAAAGATGAAAGCGATAATGTTGAGGTATCTCGTTTTGGTACACCAAGGACTTTTGATTTTCCAATCCAAGACCATGTCGCTTTAGGTGAACGTTTTGGTGGCCTTGATTTTGCTGCTGGGGTAAAACTTACTGGTGCACGTTTTGTGGTGATGAAATCACAATTAGCCCGTTTACATCGAGCGATTACTCAATTTATGTTAGATCTGCATACTGAACAACATGGCTATGCTGAAATTTATGTTCCATATCTTGTTAATCATGCTACCTTATTTGGCACAGGTCAATTACCTAAATTTGCAGGTGATCTTTTCCATACTAAACCTCTCGATGAAGAAGCTGAAAGCAGTAACTATGCATTAATTCCAACAGCAGAAGTGCCGGTAACTAACTTAGTGCGTGATGAGATACTTGATGAAAGCCAGCTTCCGATGAAAATGACTGCTCATACACCTTGTTTCCGTTCTGAAGCAGGCTCTTATGGCAAAGATACCCGTGGCTTAATTCGTATGCATCAGTTTGATAAAGTCGAGCTTGTGCAAATTGTTAAACCGGAAGAATCAATGAAAGCTTTAGAAGAGCTGACAGCACATGCGGAAAAGGTTTTACAGCTACTTGAATTGCCATACCGTAAAATCGTATTGTGTACCGGCGATATGGGCTTTGGTTCATGCAAAACTTACGATCTTGAAGTTTGGGTACCGGCTCAAAACACTTATCGAGAAATCTCGTCTTGTTCTAATATGTGGGATTTCCAAGCTCGCCGAATGCAAGCTCGATATCGTAATAAATCGGATAACAAAACTTATTTAGTCCATACCTTAAATGGCTCAGGATTAGCTGTTGGACGCACATTAGTGGCAATTATGGAAAACTACCAACAGGCAGACGGAAGCATTAAAGTGCCTTCTGTTTTAGTGCCATATATGAATGGTGTTGAAGTAATCGGTTAACCATGTACTAAAAGTTTGCTTACTTCATTTTTAGCGCTATTAATTAGCGCTATTTTTTTATTAAAGGTGGAAAAATGATTAAAGGTGTTGTTCTTTCAATACTCGCATCATGCCTTTTTGGCTTACTTTACTACTATCCGGTTTTACTACAGCCTCTTCCTGTGATTGACATCTTTTGCTGGCGTTTATTAACCTCGTTTCCAGCCATAGTGGTGTTAGTCTTTATAGAACACCAGTGGTCCGCAATTAGGGATTTATTTAAGCGTATTAGAGAGCAACCGATGATTTTAGTCGGATTGATCTTTTCCTCCCTATTGTTAACTATTCAGATGTTAATTTTCATTTGGGCACCGCTTAATGGGCATGGCTTATCTGCTTCTTTAGGTTATTTCTTATTACCATTAACCATGGTGATTTCAGGTCAGATTTTTTACAAGGAAAAACTCAGCTTTTTGCAAAAGATTGCCGTTTGCCTT
Organism: Gilliamella sp. B2772; assembly: GCF_026536985.1. Lineage (NCBI taxonomy): Bacteria > Pseudomonadati > Pseudomonadota > Gammaproteobacteria > Orbales > Orbaceae > Gilliamella > Gilliamella sp. B2772. Next base: position 893,655 of record NZ_JAFNNB010000001.1, read on the forward strand.
GCTACTATCGGCGTAGCCGTTGAAATCTATACCACAGGCGCATTTTCGTGGGAAACAGCAGTGGTTGCATTGGGTTACCCCATTTACTTTATTACACGTCGTAAATTGCAAATAGAGGGGATTTGTGGTACCTTTTCCGACTTCTTTTTTATATTTATTGGTTGCGTGATTTATTTCGCCTTTAATTACCCATTTAGCCAGATTGTGAGTGATATTACGCACTTTCACATTTTTATCCCAATGCTGGGGATCATTACTGCTATCGCCTTTGCTATGTACTTCTTAGCTAGACGACTATTACCTTTGGGATTATTTGGTTTGCTTGGATATGTTGAACCCGTTTTATTAACGCTTGTATCAGTTCTATTTTTGCATGAATCGATCTCGGCACAACATATTGTCTCTTACAGCTTTATTTGGTTGTCAGTATGCGTACTTGCGCTGGAGGGAACGATTTTTGTTTTGCGAGCAATAAAGCGTAAAAGAATTAGATAAAAAAGGATAGCAACGAAAAAGGTACCATAGCTGGTACCTTTTTTATTATCATGTTATTTACTAAATGTAACCGATTGACCATAACTTTCTATGATCTGTTGTATTCTGTCTAAGGTTTCTCGCGGTGGCGCCTCTACCCCTTCTAACTGATATTTATCTCCGAACGTATCCCATTTGTAAGCGCCCATTTTATGATAGGGTAATAACTCTACTCGCTCAATATTCTCCATACCTTGAATAAATTGCCCTAAAAGATGTGCGGAATTATCATCATCAGTCCACCCCGGTACAACCACATATCGTATCCAGGTTCGCTTATTAATTTTTTGTAGATATTTAGCAAACTCGAGCACACGCTTATTAGGTACGCCAACTAGTTTTTGATGTATTTCATCATTGATTTGTTTGAGATCTAACATGACTAAGTCTGTCACTTCCATAAGTGCTTCAACTGTGTGATCTAACTGTCTTGCATAACCATTGGTATCTAAGCATGTGTGAATACCTTCTTGATGACAAGCTTTGAACCATTCAGTAATAAACTCAGATTGTAGTGTCGCTTCACCGCCAGAAGCGGTTACGCCCCCGCCATTAGGCATAATAAAACTTTTGTAAGTAACGATCTCTTTCATCAATTCATCAACAGTGACTTCACGGCCTGCTTTTAAATCCCAAGTATCTCGGTTGTGGCAGTACAAGCAACGCATCAAGCAACCCTGAAAAAAAACAATGAAACGTATACCTGGCCCATCTACGGTACCAAACGACTCATAAGAGTGGATGCGACCTTTGATTGGTTGCTTTGTTGTCATAATAATATTTTGTTCCATAAAAATTCTCTAGTGCTTGCTCATATTACTTTTTTATTGTTTAAGATATTTTAACTCATATGATACTTTCTTACACCAATTGTATTAATTGGATAATTGCTTATTAAATTAATGATGAGAATAACAGTTGAAAAACGTTCTTTTTAATAATATTGATATGGAATCAATAAATCTTAATCTTATTCTGATAAAAAAATAGCGCCTCAAGTAGGCGCCATTTTAAGTTAGTATCAGTTAACTAAATTACATTGATTGTGTGAAAGTACGTGTAATAACGTCTTTTTGTTGTTCTTTAGTTAGTGAGTTGAAACGTACTGCATATCCAGAAACACGAATAGTTAATTGTGGATATTTTTCAGGGTGTTCCATCGCATCTAATAATGTTTCACGATTTAATACGTTAACATTTAAATGTTGACCACCTTCAATAGTAGCTTCGTGATGGAAGTAACCATCCATTAAACCAGCTAAGTTACGTTTACGAACATCATCATCTTTACCTAATGCATTAGGAACGATTGAGAAAGTATATGAAATACCATCTTTCGCATAAGCAAATGGTAGTTTAGCAACAGATGTTAATGAAGCAACTGCACCTTTTTGGTCACGTCCGTGCATTGGGTTAGCACCTGGTCCAAATGGAGCACCAGCACGACGACCGTCTGGAGTGTTACCTGTTTTCTTACCATATACAACGTTTGAAGTAATGGTTAATACAGACTGTGTAGGAATCGCATTACGATAAGTTTTAAGTTTTTGAATTTTCTTCATGAAACGTTCAACTAAATCAACTGCGATATCATCTACACGTGGATCGTTGTTACCGAATTGTGGATATTCACCTTCGATTTCAAAGTCCACTGCTAAACCATCTTCATCACGAATCGTTTTTACTTTTGCATATTTGATAGCTGATAATGAGTCAGCAGCAACAGATAGACCTGCAATACCACATGCCATTGTACGAATAATGTCACGATCATGTAGTGCCATTAATGATGCTTCATAGCTGTATTTGTCATGCATATAGTGAATTGCATTTAGTGCAGTTACGTATTGTTTTGCTAACCAATCCATAAAGTGATCTAAACGAGCAAATACTTTGTCAAAATCAAGGTATTCGTCAGTGATTGGATCTTCTTTTGGTCCAACTTGCATTTTAAGTTTTTCATCCACACCGCCATTGATTGCGTATAGAAGAGTTTTAGCAAGGTTGGCACGCGCACCGAAGAATTGCATTTGTTTACCAACGATCATCGGGCTTACACAACATGCGATTGCATAGTCATCGTTATTGAAGTCAGGACGCATTAAATCATCATTTTCATATTGTAATGATGAGGTATCAATAGATACTTTAGATGCGAACTCTTTGAATCCACTTGGTAACTGTTCTGACCAAAGAATAGTCATGTTAGGCTCAGGTGATGGACCCATTGTATATAGTGTGTTTAAGAAACGGAATGAAGTTTTAGTAACTAAAGTACGTCCGTCAACACCCATACCTGCGATTGATTCAGTTGCCCAAATTGGGTCACCAGAGAATAATTCATCATATTCAGGCGTACGTAAGAAACGAACCATACGTAATTTCATAACGAAATGGTCAACAATTTCTTGAGCGTCTTTTTCAGTAATTAAACCTGCTTCAAGGTCACGTTGGAAGTAAATATCAAAGAATGTAGAAGTACGACCAAGAGACATTGCCGCACCATTTTGAGATTTAACTGCAGCTAAGTAACCGAAATATGTCCATTGCACTGCTTCTTGAGCTGTTTTAGCTGGTCCAGAAATGTCGTAGCCATATTTAGCTGCCATTTCTTTGATTTGACCAAGAGCACGATGTTGTTCAGCGATTTCTTCACGACGTTGCATAGTCATTGCTAAATCAACACCATTTTCAAAATCAGCTTGTAATGAATTGAATTGAGCAAATTTATCTTGCATTAAGAAGTCGATACCGTAAAGTGCAACACGACGGTAATCACCAATGATACGACCACGACCATAAGCATCAGGAAGACCAGTGATAACACCTGATTTACGACAACGAAGGATATCCGGAGTATAGATGTCAAACACGCCTTGGTTATGTGTTTTACGATAGTCAGTAAAGATTTTTTTGACTAATGGATCAAGCGTTCTGTTGTAAGCTTTACAAGAGTTCTCGATCATTTTGATACCACCAAACGGGATAATCGCGCGTTTTAATGGTTTTTCAGTTTGTAAACCAACAATCTTCTCTAAATCTTTTTCGATATAACCTGCATCATGAGCAGTAATAGTAGAGATTACACTTGTATCAAAATCTACAGGAGCATGAGTAGCATTTTCAATTTTAATGCCTTCCATGACTTTATCCCATAATTTAGTTGTAGCATCTGTTGCGCCAGCTAAAAAAGATTCATCACCCTCATATGGTGTGTAATTTTTTTGAATGAAATCGCGAACATTGACATTACTTTGCCAATCACCCTCTTTAAATCCTTTCCAAGCTGCTGCTTGTACTTCGTTTAAATTACTCATAGTTATTAACCTCAGGTTTACAAAAATATCTATCTACTCTTACATAAGGGTAAATATTATAAAATCAATGTGGCTTACGAAGATGTAAAGCCCAATTAGGGATAGCGACTAACAAGCCTCCTAAAATATTCCCGATAGTAACAGGAATTAAATTATTTACAATAAAATGCTCAACGGTTAATGCCTTAAATGAATCAGGAGATATTCCAACAGTAGTCCAAAACTCAGGTGATGCAAAATTATTAATTACAATTCCCATAGGAATCATAAACATATTTGCAATACTATGTTCAAAACCACTTGCAACAAACATTGCTACAGGTAATACCATAATTAGCATTTTATCAAGTAGACTGCGACCAGCATAACTCATCCAAGCAGCTAAGCAAACCATTAAATTAGCTAATAAACCAAGAAATACAGCTTCGATGAAAGTATGATGTAATTTATGATCTGCGGTTTGTAATACATTCAATCCCCACAAACCATTGGCTACCATATATTGCCCAGAAAACCAAATAATTCCTACAAATATTATAGCACCGATAAAGTTACCAATATAGACCAAAATCCAATTACGGAACATTTTTATCCAACTAATTTTATGTGTCATTTTAGGTAAAATGGTTAAAATAGTTGAAGTAAAAAGATCTGTTCCACAACATACAACAAGCATCAAACCTAACGAGAAGCAGATACCGCCAACTAATTTAGCCAAGCCAAAAGCAACGGTTGAAGTTCCTGTTGTAGCAGTAATATAGAAAACGAATGCGATAGAGATAAAAACACCTGCAAGGATAGCTGATACTATGGTACTAGTAGGGTTTTTATTTACTTTATAGTTGCCAAGTTCCTCGGCGATTTGGGTCATTTGCGCGGGAGAAAACGAGTCCACAAGCTTATCATTACTCAAGTTGACATCCTCAAAAAAACTATGCTTTTATGAGGCGCATAGTATACTACTAATTTAAGTCAGATCATCAATTTTTTAGTTAAAAAAAAACATTTTTTTTAACCAATTGTTTTTTTTAGTTACTTTTCAATGTTTTTTTTCTGCACTTAAATAGTTAATATTTAGAGATAAACAATTATAAATCAATGTAATTATCAGTTAGAAATATAAAATTCCGCCCTTTTCCTAATAAATCAGAAAAGGACGGAAATTAAGGTGGTTTAAAATTTGGATCTTACGATCCAAATTCATTTGTTATTGACTCTTTTCCTCTGAAACTGTGAAGTCAACTTTACTTGGTAAGCCTGGTGATACTCTCACTACTTTAGGATTACGCCCAATTACTTCATAGCCTTTCGGTAGTGATCTTGTATCTAATTTAAGAACAAAATTCGCACCTCGTTCCCAACGTCCGCCAGATACACCAACTATGTGATAACGGCCACTAGCATCAGTTGTAATAATTTCACCACGTACAGTAACTAGTTTTACACCACCTAAGCCTTCTTCACCTTCGTCCTGAACGCCATTACCATTTTTATCAACATACACTTTTCCGAAGATTAGTGCATCATCAAATAATGGATCAGCAGTAACAGTTACTGTTGCCTGAGAAGTATTAGATACAACTTTTCCATTTATTGAATTAACTGCTACAGCTGTATTAGTGTATTCACCTTGAGTGACACCAGCACCAACAACAAGCATATAGGTAAAGGTTAATTCACCTTTTGGTTTTAATTGAATAAGTTGTGAATTTACTGTTCTTCCTCCAGTAGGATCTTCAACTTTTTTACCATTAAGGCGAGTGGAGCCTTTAACAAATTTAAAGCCTGCTGGTAAAACGTCTTTGATCTTAATAGTTGAAACGCGTGAACTATTATTCGTTATTTTAATAGAGTAAGGAACAATATCACCAACCGTTACCTTATCTTTTAATGCAATTTTAGCAATAGTTATATCAGCATCTGAACTACGATAACCTAATAAAATTCCATATGCTAAATTACTTGTTCCATCATTTACCATAACTGGTACAGTATGTTCACCACCTACACCATTAAAGTTTATTGTAGCCGGTGGGTTAGAGAGATTAATTAAATCATGCTCTACTAAATTGCCACTAGCATCTCTATACTTATCAAATGATGGTATTAGATCATATAAAGGATTACCTCGACCTACACTAACAGTTCCATCATTATAATCGCCATAAAGAACACGGATAAAGTAACGTGCGCTTGTACTACGAGTAGTATCACTGATTAGATTACGGAAATTAAATTTACCATTGTCATTGCTGGTCGAAACAATTGGACGACCATTTCTATCCATTATATGGTTTTTATTACCATCTAATAAGTAAACTTTAACTCCAGATAAACCTTTATAACCAGATACTCCAGTTAAACCAGCACCTTGATTATCATCTAGAACTTTACCTTCGATAATACCACCATTGATATAACCAAAGTTTTGATCAGATAACTTACCTGTAATATTTATAACGGCAATATTCGCAGTTTGCGGTAATTTTAATTCACCACTTGCATTATGATGGGCATCATCAGGGTCAAAGCTAGCTTTTAGTGTTGATGGTACGCCAGCAATTTCAATACTCCATTTGCCCGGAATAAGATTAGCAACATCATAATCTATATCACCAGCAGCTAAATTACGTGTGAAGTTAATTGACGGATTATTCACATTTTTAAAGGTAATTGTTATTGGAGCATTAATAGCTGTATCTATTGAAGGATTATATTCTCCATCATCATTATTATCCAAGAACACTTTACCTTTAATGCCACTAATACCACTCCAAGCAAATGTAACGTTTTTAGCTTGATCTGTTGCACTAGCAAACTGATAGGTTTCTTCCATCAAGTTATCTGTTTTATTGATTGTTGCGGCAATATTACTATCAGTAAGCATGAAGCTACTAATGTAACTATTACTTCCCATACTAACTTTAACTTTATAACTAATACCAGAAGCTAAATTGTCAAATTGATATTTACCAAGCTCATCAATATTTGTTCCAGTAGTAGTTGCGGCTTTCTTATCAATTAAATTATCGTCTACAAATAACTCAACTTGATAATTTGGAATTAGAGAATCAATACCGATATCCCGAGATGAAATAGCATTACCATCTTGAGTATCAACATCAATTACAACTTGACCGCTAATACTTGCTTGTCCCTTCAATCCAAAATCAACATTTGTGACCAAATTAGAAGATGTTGCTTCAATTTTAATTCTTGTTCCATTTGTTATAGATGTTGAATTTGAACCTTGAGGCTGAATTACATAACTGTAACTATAACCTGCAACGGCTGTTGCGTTTACAGTTACATCCCATTGACCTTCAGCTATATTATTAATTTCATATTGACCATTAGGATCACTAATTGCAGTTAATACTATATTATGATCATTAACATCTCTTGCCTCAACGGTAACTCCCGCTAAAGTTGTATCGTATGTTTGATGCACACCTTTTCCAGAAACATCTTTATAAATAGTTCCTTTCAAGGTTTTTTGGCTCTTATAACCATAGTCAATCTGAGCAAGATCTTGAGTAGCAGATGTTAATGCTAATATATCATGATTAATTGCAGCTCCACCATTTATCATAGCTGGACTGAAACTGATTTGATAGCCAGCTCTAGTCAAATTACTATCATTAACAGTCAATTCATAATCATTATATGCGGTAAGGTTTTCAAACTTATAACTACCGTCACTTCCTGTAGTTGTTGAAATAGCGGTTGTACCGTTTAAACCATTTGCTTTAAGGGTAACCTCTACACCGCTTAATGGTCTATCAATTGATGCTGCATGATAATTTAAACCGACATTATCATTTACATCCACGTCAACAACAACTTTACCTGATATTTTTGCACTACCTTTCAAACCGAAATTAATATTTTTTCCTACCGTATCATTTGACGCGATTATTATTTTCAATTCGCCAGGGTTAACTTCGCTAATAGTTGCATTACCTACGGCAGCATCAAAATAACTATAATTCCAACCTGACGGTGAATTTGAAATTTTAATTATCCAAGTACCAGCAGTTAGATTGTTTAGTGAATAACTACCATCTGCAAGAGAAACTGCATTAATAGCTAAATTATTACTTTGATTAACTGCGGTAATTCCAACACCAGCTAACGGAGGATAATTAGTATTATGCTGACCATTCCCCATAATGTCTTGATAGATATGTCCACTTATACCTAAATTAGATTTATAACCAAAGTCATTCCTATCTGATTGCGCAGCATCGCCTGAAATAGAAATTGTCGCAATATCCGAAGCAGTATTTGCTGATGCTTGACCAGAAGGACTAAAGCTAATGACATAACCATTTAATTTATTAGATGGGTCAGTCACTCTAATTCGGTAGCTGCCATTGGCTAAATTATCAAAAGTAAATTCACCATCACTATTCGATACCGCTTCCTTATAAATAACGGTATCACTATTTGGGTCTATCAATTTTATAGTTAAACCATCGACACCAGTATCGAGTGATGACAATTGCTCATCCGCATCATTATCAAACACGACTTTACCAGTAATCTTAGCTTGGCCTTTCATACCTAAATCAAGATTGATCTCATTGCCAGTATTTGAATCTACTTCATAAGTGATACTGTTATTATTGACAACAGTTGGGGTTACCAATTTTTCAACAAAATAACTATAGGTTAAATCAGTTCGTGTCGGATGAGAAACAGATACTGTCCATTTACCTTCAGTAATATTATTGAAGGTAAATTCACCATTACTTCCTACAGTTTTAGTATAAGTTACATGCTTATTGTTAATCAATATGCCTTCAACTTTAACTACCGCCCCATCAAGTTTTGGATTAAATGTTTTTTCAGACTCATTCCCACCGATATCTAAATAAACATTCCCTGATAATTTACGAGCAAATTGATACCCAAACGCTCTTGTATTTGGATTTGTTTCAAAACTTGTATCATTTGGTCCATTAACATTAAACGTTGCTGTCGCAGATGCAGGTGATGGATATCCAGGACTAAAGACTAATTTATAATTAGAATCACTCACATTACTACTTATTTCATAATTATAAGCGCTCAATCCTGTTATTTCGAAAAGACCGTTTGATGCATCAACAGTAAATTCTTTTGTTTTAAATCCAGCTTTATTGGTTGCCGAAGTTAGTGTTATTTTCGGAGTTATAGGAGTAGCTAGCTGACCAAAGCTCATATCGTTAGAACTATATTGTTCATCACTATCACTATCAATAACGACATAACCGGTAATCTTACTATTACCTCGATAACCAATATCAATGTTATCAACAACACTTTGAGTAGTTGTCACTTCAACTTCTAACGATAAATTATTACCTGATTGTATTGGAACAACATTATTTCCAATAGTCGTATAATTTAGAACATAACTATTCCAATCAGTTATTGTTTGTGAAGATGCTGTTGAAATAGCCCATTTTCCTACCGGAACATTATCAAATGCAAAGTTACCATTTGGATCAGTTGTTGCTTCAAATGAAGTTTGTCCACCACTGAAAGTTGAACTTGATACTTTCGTTAGAACCAGTTTAACACCTGCAAAACTAGTGTCTGCACCGGTTCTATCTTTGCTATCATCAACATCAATAACAATTTGTCCTGATATTCGTCCAGTATATTTGAAAGCTGTACTGCTATTAAAATCATTATCAGTTAAAGGTTCAAAATTGAATGTATTAGTATTATTCGGTATATCAGTCGCTGGTACTAATACAGTCGAATTAGGCGTACTAACCTTAATTTGATAATTATAATCTTTTGGTAATTTATCAAACAAATATTGCCCATTTTTCGATGCATTACCATTCAATGCAATATTAGCCGTTTTTGTCTTCTTAAGCGTTTTAAAAGTATTTGTATTTGGTACTTGATAAGATAATTCAACCTCAACATCATTAGTCAGTTTTTGATCAGTTTTAATCTTATCATTATTATTATCTATCCAAACATCACCACCTAGTTGTTGTTTACCTAAAACTACATAGTGATTATCTAATGATCCCTCTTCTTTCAATGCTTTTACAGGAATAACAATATCTTGTACTCTATTACCTGCTTTACTGAATTTAAAGTCATAGTCCGGAAGAGTGTTCATTTCAATTTTAACTGAGTAATCAACATCATTTCCATATAAAAGATCTGCAAAATGATAGTGCCCATCGGTTGTCAATTGTGTCATTAACAACTGACCTGTACCATTTAAACCATCATAAAGCTTAACTGTTACTTGGTGTGAACTATTGATTAAATGTGCATACTCATTCAAATGACTTGTATCAGTATTAGTATCACTAAAATCAACATAAATATTACCTTGGATACCATCATGGCTTGCTTTGCTATAGAAGAAGGTTTTATCCGTTACCCCTGTATTAGTAATAGCAATACCTGAAATAGTATCAATTGGTTGAATGGTACTCACACTATTTCTAACAATAGCATAATTTGCTGGTGGTTGTTTCACATTTACCTTATAAGTTCCACTCGGCAAATTATAAAAGTGGTATTCGCCATTAGAATCACTATATTGACGTGCTAACTCTTTACCATTTCCATCAACTAAACTTAATAAAACATTCTTTAATGGTTTATAGTTTGCTGGTTCTGGATCATCAATCAATGTTTTACCAGCAATACCACTATTTTTTGCTGTAGGACTATTAATACCATCTGAAGGATTTGGGTTCGTTCCTCCTGCTAATAAAAAGTATTTACTTCTTTGACTTTCTCTTCCTGTACTAAAATTGATTGGAGATAAAATCGTATTAGTATTATTATCCACATTAGAAATAACACCATAACCAGTTGGAGGTACAATTTCTATAAAATAAGTATCATTGAGTTGATTTTTATCTAAATCAAAACTGTAAACCCCAATTTGATTTGTTTGTATTGTCTTAAATGGTGAACTATTCGTAGAACCTTTATACAAATTAATAGTAACATTTTGTACTGGCATATCACCTGTTTTATCAAAATGAATATCTGCTACACCATTATTATTAATATCAATCAATACATAGCCATAAATAGAAGTGTCACCTTCTTTTTTATAAAGAAAATCTAACGCTCCACTAGTAACAGTTGGATTACTTTGTGTAATTTTGATATTAGAAATTGTGTCAGATAAACTTTTTAATTCATAACGAGTCTTATCTAAACCTTCATCTGTGACTTTAATTGTATAGTCATCATATAAAAGATTTGTAAACTTATAATTACCGTCACGATCGGTCGTTGTAAATGAGTATAAATTACCATCACGATATAATTCTACTCGAACTCCAGTCATTGGTACGTCACCGCTACTAGGCTCAAAAGCGCCATTATTATCGTAGTCGTAATAAAGTTTCCCACCAATTTCTGTTGTTTCTCTTAATCTTAATAACCAATATTGATCTCGAGCACCACTTGGCGATATTCCAACTTTCATATACTCCAAACCCTTTTGTACCTTGTTGGGTAAGAAGTTTCCTTTTATTTCACTGCTATTTCCTACTATTTCAAATGCATTATCTAATCCTTTGAGTTTTAACATCATATTGGAAAGGTATAATTTATTTTTTCTTCTTGAGGTAGATAGATTATAAACAAAGCTACCTTTTTGTTTTACTTCATTATCAGTAAAATCTGGTGTATCAAAGATTGATTCAAAATTTCCATTGTAATACTTATTGTAAAGACGAGGAGTAAACACCCCTTCAACAGTTATTTGGGAAGAATTATATTTTTCTAATTGTTCCTTAGTTAACAATATTGACTGTTCATTCTTAACATTTGAACCAGTAACATCTAAATACAAGTTACCTGTAATACCTTCAGTTAAAGCATCTGGAGCACTAGTTGCTTGCATAAACCACTGTTTATCTGCTTGCATATCATTAGCTAAAGAACCATCAGCTAAAACTTCAAACTCTAATGTACCAGGACTAGTGGCTGGATCTTGATCTGCTATATCAATATAGTCAAAAGTGTTAGTGTCATGAACAATTCGATATTTGCCCTTTGGTAGTGATTTTAAATTGAATGTTCGATAATAATCACCAAGTTTAGACCAATATGCCCATTTATTAGTCTCCTTATCCCAATAATATAATACAAAGAGCCCTTTACCATTTTCACTTGATTGATCACCAGCATATTCAGTGTCACCATTTAAATCATTAACTGGACCACCAGAAATAGTACCTTTACCTTGCATAAGAAAGTTTTTAGTAATAGGTGCATCAAGTTTTGTAAAGCTAACTCTATAAAAAGGATATAAATTCTCACGAGGATTAGTAACTGTTTTTATTCCATCATATTTTACCTTAATCATGTAATTTTTATTAGCAGTTACACCATTAAGTTGACTATCAAATAAATACTCGCCTTTATCATCTGTAATTTTCTTATCAAGGAAATTCCTACCGTTTTCTGTACAATCGCTTTCATCACCATCTTGGCAAAGTAAAACAGTTGCATATTTCAATGGCAAATCATTAGAATTATAAAGTTGTCCAGTCTGTATTATACTGTCGCCTAGCCATGTATCAAGATATACGGTTCCTCGTATTACATATTCATTGACTTTCAATTTATACCAAAAATTAGTATTAGTATTATATGTATTACCTCCATTAACTGATATTTCAATTTGTGAGATTGTTCTTTGGTTATTACTTGGATCTATTAAAAAACCGTTATTTTTATCGTTATTTTCAAATACTAAATCACCGTCTTTTATATTACTAGCTAAACCATATATTTGTTTGGCAGTAATTCGATAATCACCGTTTGGTATATTTGTAAATTCATATTTACCATTTTCATCAGTAGAAAAGACAGTAAATTCAGTCCATCTACCTTGAACTTTCCTTTCTAAAACAACTCGATTATATTTAATAGGAGTATCATAACCAGGTACATAACTACCTAAAGCATCAGGGTGACTATTATTTAAATAAATATAACCTGATATAGTATTTCTTTGTTTAGGTGTGAAATATAATGCATCTTCCCAATTTTTACCAGGAATTACAGTTATTTCATAATTCTGGTTTCTTGATCTAGGTGTATCTAAAAGAGTATCATCATAATCCACGACTGAATAATAAAATAAACCAGCGCGATCAACGAAATAATTTTGAGAACCTCTTAAACCATAAAATCCTGGTGTTTGATATGAAACTTCAAGTTTATTATTTTTAGAATCAGTTGCTTGTGTAACCCCATCTTCTTCATAAAACACTATTTTGGTATAGGTACCTGCCGACTGAGCCTCTAATCCATTGTAAGTTGTACTCCAGCTCCAATGTCCACCAGCTGTTTCTAGATAATTAACAACAAATAAATCACCTAGCTTATCTAGTATTGATGAATACCAGAAATTTTGATTTGCTATTTTATCACCTAAATTAGGTAAAATAATTTCTTTTCCAGCAATATTGTCTTTTGTGTTATTGCTTAATGTCACTTTACCTTTATGACTACTTCTTGATTTTGGTGAAGTACTTGTTGATTTACCATCCGTATCATTGATGAAAAAGAATTTACTTTTATCAATACCTTTTTCAGTCAATACAACTTTGTAATCTTTACCTTTAGTAAGACCTATAAATTGGTAAAACCCTGAAGAACCATCTGTGTTTACAGTAGAAATTTTCTTCCATGCAGAACCATCATGTTGATGAAGTTCAACTACAGTTGCAATACCAACATCTCCGGCCGAAGCATCATAAAGGTTATTGCCCGTTTTACCAGAATCAGGACCTGCTTGAATATATTTTTGAATTTTAAAAACATTACCAGATATACTTGATAAAGTTTTATCTTTTGGATCGATTTGAAAAACGAAATCAGGACCAGTAGGAATACCTATTGCATCGGGTATTTTTGCTTTCTTTTTTAAATCACTTTGTAAGTATTTATATGGAGGAGCTGGTACGCCCGATACTACAATATCATAAGTCGCTACAGGTAAGTCGATGAAACCATAGAAACCATCAACCCCAGTTGTAACAGTTGTTGTTCCCATTACAGGAATATTGGTATTTTCATAATAAATATTTACTTTGATACCTTCTATACCTATATCTGTATTGACCGTATACAGTCCATCATTATCTATATCGGTTACAACAACACCATCTAGTTTATTTTGATTTCGTTGTTTAAGATTAAAAGAGCCTTTTTGTACCGCCCCTTTCATTAAGAATTTAACTTTGTCTTCATAAACATTATTACCATTAGGTAAGGTTACATCCCACAATTTATACTTTAAATTTTTTAGGAAGACATCAACTTCGTTATCGAAGTAAACAGTATATTCATCATTCAATAATGTATTTTTTATCTCTATCTCACCATTAGTATCAGTATTTAACACTATGACATTTTTGGTTGATGAATTAAGTAATTTAACAGGGATATTACCAACCCCCTGATTATTATCATTTTTAACTTTAAGATAAATTGATCCTCCATTACCTTTTAAAAATAGGTTTTGACCTAATTCCCCCGTCATACCATTTATCGAAACTGACTTCGCTACACTTTCATTATTACTAGTTTTTACTTCAATCTTATAAGAACCTAATGAAGAGACATCAAATTGAAATGTCCCACTATCATCAGTTTGTACGCTAGCAATTTTTGCACCTGTATAGTCTTTTAATTCAACAGGTAAGTTCTTTAATGGGAAGTTAACATTATTAGATTTTCCATCATAGTCTAAAAATACTTTACCTGATATCGGTATTGCATTTGCTGCAGATAATGCCATAAACGAAATAAAAAATGAGAACAACACCAAATTAAAGTGTTTTATTATCGCTTTATAATTAAAAATTTTTACTAATGATCTTTCTTTAGATTTTGCGTTATGCTCAGTTCGCATTATCTTATCTCCTGATATGCGTAAATTCTTTTTAACGTTTTCAACTTTTTGATCTGATTTAACTTGCATATGTAAATGCGGTTGACCATTTTTAACTTTTTGCCAACTTTTCATTAGAAACTCCCCACGACATTTACAAACCAACCATGTGAACGATAGTTCAGGTGCGTTAAGTTATCGTTATAATCAGTGAAGTTGTAACCTACACCCATCTTGATATTGTCACCAACATTGCGATAAACACTTGTGACTAAACCATCTTTATGGTCATCAGCTAAACTTGTGCGTAAGGTTCTTCCTTCTACTTGATATTCCCAATCGCCAAGCTTGTAATTGACTCTTAAGGCATATAAGTCTGCGCCTGATGAGTACCAATTACTTTCGCTTTTGTAACGTAAATGCCCTTGACGGTGCGCCGCTTTAAACGCCGTTTCCCAATTTGCATTCCATTCATAAACCCCTTCTAACGACCACACCCAGCTCTTCTGATCATATAAGCTTGATGTGTAACTTTTACTGCCTGATGAGGTAGAGTTTGCGATTAGTTGATCGTCAGGATCTAATCCATATACATAGGTTAGTTTTCCAAACAGATTTAGGTTATTAATGGCTTGGGGTCGATAAGCAAAACCAACCATAGATTCAGTATAATTGCTCACAACTTTATCATCGCGTTCACCTAATGTTTTAGCAAAATCAAACTGAGTAAGCCAACTTAAGTTCTCACTTACGATAGTTTTAGCTCGGTTTGTCGTTACCCATTGTTTGATACGCTCACTCGCTTCATCTATACGATATTCAAGGCGGTTACGCATTTGAAATTTGTCATTTTTAAAGCCATAACCTACTGCATATACATCTCGGCGAGTTTCATCATTTCCCGTCAGACTGGTACTATTTCGATTACGGTTATTTACTCGACCTATAGAGTAAGACCCTTCGACATATTGCGCTTCAGTTGGCTTATAATTGACACCATAGATATCTGAAGTAGTGTGATCGATTTTGCTGGTTTTAAATTGACGCTCAGAATATAACTCCATTTTACTTGTCGCATTGGTTTTTCCACCAAAAACAGTAGTTATTCCACGACCAGAAGTTGAATCGACATCATTTAATAATTTAGTGTATAAACTGGTTCGTTCATTAACATCCCAGCTACCTTGTACACCACCTCCTGCACCTCGGTTAGAACCAAAAACTTCAGCACCGATATTGATGTTTTCTGTCACTTGAGAGTTATAACCTAACGTTGTGCGGTTATCATCGGCAACATCGCCTGATTTATTTAAGGTTAATTGTTGGATGATATAACCTTTATCTCGACCATCAAAAAATGAACGTTCTAATTTTGCTGCCACTAATGTTTCTTTAGTTGAATCACTACCATAATTATGATCATTTCGTTGTTGGAGCTCTAAAGCGGTTTTATATAATTCACCTAAGGCAGTGTAATATTGTGCACGAGTAATTCGTTCAACGTAATTTGCTTTATCTTTTTCTTGGCTATGACCAACCAATACACCTTGTTTATCTGGTTCAAAGTCATAACGCAATTCACCGCCCCACTCTTCTAAATCACTACTACGAGCTTTAGCAAAAGATGAAAAACCTTCTTGTTGCATCGAGTAATAGCCTTTGAAGCTTAGTGGAACATCTTTTTCGGTAAAATCATTAAAATCGATTTTTTGTTCTATTTTCCAAGCGGCTCCACGAGTATCACCTGATAGCACAGTTTCAGTAAATGATAGACCACCATTGCTCGATACAAATATATCATTCATTTTCGCTTTGGTTTTGGCGTATTCTAATTGAGTATGTGTTCCTTGCGTTGGCCTTACAATTAAATCCACACCTTTCAATTCATAATTATCACCACTAGCCTGATCTTCACTTAGGTAAGTCCCCCCAATACGTAGATAATCGTTTAACCAGTGATAAGCTCTTCCACCAAATACTTTCTGACCTTCAAGATCAAATCCATCCGAGTAATATTCATATTCAGCAATAATCCAAACTGGGTCACCACCAACTAAATTTCCACCTTCGATAATAGAACTACCCGAGCCACCACTGGAGGTCATCGGTAATGGTTTAGTTAGCATTATACGACCTTGGAATTGGTTAACTTCATAATCCACACCTTCGTTTAAGGTGCTGGTGCTTAATACTCGTCCAGTGTTACGATCACGCACTTCGACAGAAAGTTTTAAACTACCCTGAGTTACACGTTGATGTTTCAAAAAGTATAAGCTACCACCCGTTGAGGCTAATTCATTGTGACTACCTCGTGTTTCACCATTTGATAAAAATATGGTGGCTAATGTACGAGTATCACCATATTTTGTTGTCTGCTCACTTTCATGGTAAAGCTTAGCACCGTATAGACTTCGGTTAAAATTTGCAAATTCATTGCCAGTAATTTGGGTATTATAATTACCCCATAACCCGTAATTTTTTCCTTTCTCTAACTTAACATAGAATTTACCTTCGGTATCAACATCACTTTCAGTGGTTGAGTCATCACCATAAATTGGATAATAAGCTTGAGGATCGATTTCTCGAACAAAACGCGTTGGGTCTTTTTCACCTAAATGACCAAACGCATTTTTTAATTTGGTTTCGGTGGTATCTAAATGAGCTGTTAAACGATAATCTTCTTTATTGGCTTTTAAATAAAATGCGACTCGACCATCCCAACTACCTTTACCACTATAATGATGGCTATCAGCATCTTCCACTATTGATTGACCTTCACCACTAACATTATTTTGAGCATAAGTGACATCAACAATACCGACATAAAAAACATCATTTTCTTTTTGAACAACTAATTTTTCGTTTTGTGAATGAGTTTGACCAAATTCATCTTTCCAAGTTAAATCGAACTGATATTCTCCTGGCGATAAGATCATCTCTCGCATAGCACGACCACTATTGTCCACCACCAATCGTTCACCATTTAACATCACATCTTTTTTATCTTTTAGTCCCGCCATTTGAATGACAACTTTACGATCCTGCGCACCACTGACAATGCCTTGATGATCGATCCGACTTTCTCCAAAACCAGGAATAGTACTATCTGATTTTAATTTACCAAAGGTCAAGTTAGTGGCTGGTGAGAAAGAAACATTAGATTTGCTATATGAAATAAATTCACTCTCTTGTTTTATACCACGCCCTAATGTACTAAAGTTAACGGCATGAACGTTATCTTTTAAACCGTCATGACTAGTCGTGGTTAAAATCGCTTTATAATCACTATCAATTGACAATGGTTCTCCATTGTCGGTATCACCTTGCCACAATAGTGCTTCATATGGGCTAATTTCATTAAACTTCAATGTTTTTATTGGATGTTGGTTATCAACATCAGATTGGCGATAAATAGTGATTTGATATTCTGCTATTTTACTCGGATAGTTGGTATAAACATAAAGCCCCATTGGGGTATTGAATAAACCTTGGGATGTTAATTTAAGTTTCGGATTATAGATACTTAAATTTAGTTTTTCCGCTGAATTAAATTCATCGCGGATAATATTTAATTTTGGTACGGTCTCTGTACTCGCATAAACACTATTTGAACCAAGTAAAAATGCAGCACTTATACTTAGATAAGAAATGTTACGGAAACGATTAAATTTGACCATGAACTATTATTTCCTTTCACTTAAATACATCTTGTTGTTATAAAAATAGAGCTGAAGAAATTTCAAAATTAAAGAAATGAAAATTTTCTATATGTTCATTTACAAACATATAAATATTAGAAATTTATTATAAAAATGTTGATATATTCTAGATTTGCCATTGATAGCCAGCAACTTCATATTTGATAAGAGTTGTAAGTCAAAATATTATTATAAAACAAATTATTATGCGTTATTTACAACTCTTGTGGTAAGCTATTTTTAAGAAATGAAAGGGGAAGGTTAAAATATTAAATTTTGCATAAGAAATTTAATATTTGTTAAAAGGACCATCACAATATTATTTATTTAAAATAATGTGATAGTCCTATAAAAAATAGATACTTTTTATTTATTATCTAGAATTCTACTAACTTTGATAAGATAATTTCGTGACTCTTGAGAAACATGTGAAGTCACTAATTTGCGATAAACTTGTTGAGGTGTCATGGAGTTAATTATATTGATCGCCTCATTTCGGTCATCAGAAAAAGTACGTAATACACTTCCAGCCCCACCATTATAAGAGGTGATCATTGCATATCGTAGTGATATTGGATTATTTATGCCTGCTAAATACTTCGTTTTTAGTAAAGATAAATAGGCAGTTCCCATATCAACATTATTACGAGGGTCAAGTAAAAACTGACGACTCGGTTCACCTGGTTTTCCACGCAACTTGAAGATGTCTCGACCAGCAGTATGTTGTTGTACTTGCATTAATCCTAATGCATCTGTACGACTTACCGCAAATGGGTTAAATGCTGATTCAACTTCCATAATAGCTAAAATCAATCGTTCATCAATAAAGTAACGATTTGAGGCTTCAGTCACTAAAGGTAAGAATTTTCTTGCACGTTGATTAATGTGGTTTGGAACAAGTTTGATTTCAACATAAGTGATTTTATGAGCTCCAGAAGAGCGTACTTTTAAAGTATTGGCAAGCAAATAATCGGCAAAGCTATTTGCCCTACCACTCCAACGAATTGGTTGTCTTTCTTGATCAAGAACCTGGTTATATAAAAAAGGTTCTTGTGATAAATCCTGACTTATTTTATCTCGCCTGATAATATCAACAGGTTCTGGCATAAGTAATGTTGATACAATTGCGTCCTTCAAATTATTGATTGGTGTATCAGATAAAGTTTCAATGGTAATTATCCCAGAAACAAAATTGATATGAACTCGAGTTTGTAGATTATCTTCATATTGAACATAATCTTTAGGACCAGCAATAAGAACCTCTTTAGGTCCCCAGATTTGTTCTATATTATTAGCGTACTGACTTATTAAAATATTAAATGCATTAGTATCTTTTATATAATAGTCTTCATCAGTTTTTTTGTTATTTGAGCCAGGACAGGCTGTTAATAAACTTACTGAAATGAGTAATGTTAGAATTTTAAAATTGTTTTTCATTGTAATCTCTCAATTTTCAGGTTTATATCCATCAATAACCACATCTTCACCTTCAAACAAAAACTTTATCATTTCGGTTTCAATTTTTTTACGATGTTCTAAATTCATCATATTAAGCTTATTTTCATTAATTAACATTGTTTGCTTCTTAAGCCATTCTTGCCATGCTATTTTAGAAATTTCATTATAAATACGCTTGCCTAGCTCTCCTGGGTAAAGCTGAAAATCTAGACCTTCGGATTCTTTTTTTAAATAATGGCAATAAATAATACGACTCATATTTATTCCTATTTTATTAACGATTATTAATTAATCGCTAATTATACCCGAAAATAATTGCAGAAAAGAATAAAATATACAAAATATCCAACTTTTTTAAATGAATATAAATTCAGTATTTATGAATAAATATTTACTTTACTATCTTTATAAATAACATAAAATAGAAAAATACTGTTAGATAAGATAAGGATCGTATAATGCAGCCAGAAATAACACGAGAACTGTTTGACAAAGTAATCCTACCCGTTTACTCACCAGCTAAATTTATACCTATTAAAGGGAAAGGTAGTAGAGTATGGGATCAACATGGTGAAGAGTATATCGATTTTGCAGGAGGGATTGCGGTTAACGCGCTTGGTCATTGCCATCCTAGGCTAATTAATGCCTTACACCAACAAAGTGAACAATTATGGCATGTAAGTAATGTTTTTACCAATGAACCGGCTTTACGCCTTGCCCAAAAAATTATTAATAATACCTTTGCTCAGCGCGTTTTCTTTGCTAATTCAGGCGCTGAAGCAAATGAAGCTGCTTTCAAATTAGCAAGATACTATGCGGCTCAAAAATATACTCCTTATAAAACTAAAATTATCTCGTTTTATCAATCGTTTCACGGTCGCACCTTTTTTACAGTATCAGTGGGTGGACAAGCTAAATACTCCGATGGTTTTGGTCCTAAACCTGCTGATATTATTCATGTCCCTTTTAATAATTTAGATGCCGTTAAAGCAGTAATGGATGATCATACGTGTGCCGTGGTGTTAGAACCGGTACAAGGAGAAGGAGGATTAACCTCAGCAACACCAGAATTTTTAAAAGGTGTACGAGCGCTTTGCGACCAATATAATGCCTTGTTAATCTTCGATGAAGTACAATGTGGAATGGGAAGAACGGGTACTTTATACACTTATCAACAATATGACGTAGTTCCAGATATTTTAACTTCCGCAAAGGCACTTGGCGGAGGATTCCCTATCAGTGCAATGTTAACAACCGATGACATAGCATCAGTAATGCACCCTGGTGTTCACGGCACAACTTATGGTGGCAACCCTCTTGCTTGTGCAGTTGGTTGTGAAGCATTTGATATTATCAACACACCTGATGTACTTCAAGGCGTTCAAAAACGCCGAGCAATCTTTATTGAACAACTTGAAAATATAAATGATAAATTCAAAGTATTTCGAGAATACCGTGGTAAAGGACTACTTTTAGGTGCTGAATTACAGCCAGTGTTTCATAATAAAGCACGTGACTTCTTGAATGTTGCCTCCGAATTTAAAGTAATGATCCTTAATGCAGGACCAAATGTGCTTCGTTTTACCCCTTCACTAATTATATCTGAAGACGAAATAAACGAAGGAATGAACCAACTTAGTAAAGCAGTCGAAAAAGTTGTCAATTCCTAAGTTTTTCTATACAGTAACGGCATTTTAAGTGATTAAGTGCCGTTAATGCACTTAAAGGACATTTTTTATGACCGACATTCGACCATTAAACTATGCTAAAACGCATTTTATTTTAAGTGCCCCCGATATTTCACATTTACCAATTGATAGTGGCGTTGAAGTTGCCTTTGCCGGCAGATCTAATGCCGGTAAATCAAGTGCACTTAACACATTAACCAATCAAAAATCTTTAGCAAGAACTAGTAAAACACCGGGACGAACGCAACTTATTAACCTATTTGAAGTGGAAGAAAATTGTCGTTTAGTCGATTTACCGGGCTATGGTTATGCACAAGTTCCGGAAGCGATTAAACGCAAATGGCAAAAATCATTAGGCGAATATCTGCAAAAACGAGAAAGCTTAAAAGGCTTAATTGTATTAATGGATGTTCGGCATCCGCTTAAAGATCTCGACCAACAAATGATTGAATGGGCTGTATCAGTTGATATTCCTGTTATGCTACTGTTAACTAAAGCCGATAAACTCGCTTCAGGCGCATTAAAAAAACAGGTTAACATGGTTAAAGAAGCTATCTTACCTTTTCAAGGTGATATTACTGTTGCACCGTTTTCATCGCCAAAACGTATCGGCTTAGAGCCTTTGAAACAGAAATTAGACCAATGGTTCAGACAGCAATAAAGGAACGCTAAAATGGATAGTTCAGCCTTTTCATTTCAATCATTATCACCCGACGTTATTTTTGCTAGTTTGGCAACCATTGGTATTCGGGTTGATTCCGGGCTGACTGCTTTAAATAGTTATGAAAATCGTGTCTATCAATTTTCTGATGAGGATCGCATACGATATGTCGCCAAATACTATCGCCCCTATCGTTGGAATCAGGCACAAATTCTTGAAGAGCATCAATTTACTAAGCAACTATCAGAAGCTAATATTCCTGTCGCTGCACCATTAACCTTTAATGGTCAGACTTTGCATGAATATGAAGGCTACCTATTTGCTCTGTTCCCAAGTGTAGGAGGACGGCAATATGAAAGTGATAATATCGAGCAAATGGAATCGGTAGCCACTTTGCTGGGACGTATTCATCAAATTGGTGCAAAACAACCTTTTATTTATCGCCCCACAATTGGACTGGAAGAATATCTTTATCAGCCTAAAGAAGTTTTGTTAACCTCTAATTTGATCCCTAAGAAAATCCATGACGAACTCAAGACCAGTTTAACCCACTTAATACAGATTGTTGAGCAGCATTGGCATACCGATTGGCAACCAATTCGCCTTCATGCTGATTGCCATGCGGGTAATATATTATGGCGTGATAGTGCCATGTTTGTCGATTTTGATGATGCACGTAATGGACCAGCGATTCAAGATATTTGGATGTTACTCAATGGCGATCGAAAAGCACAACAATTGCAACTTGATAGCATTCTTGAATGCTATCAAGAGTTTTATGATTTTGATATGAACCAACTGAGTTTAATTGAACCACTTAGAGCAATGAGAATGGTGCACTACCTGGCTTGGATAGTTCAGCGTTGGCAAGACCGAGCTTTTCCAATCGCATTTCCTTGGATAATCGATGCTGATTTTTGGTATCAGCAATTAGCTGAATTTAATCGTCAAAGTCAAGCCATTAAAGCGCCACCGCTACAATTGATGTCAATGTTTTAAATTGAGCAGTATCAAGAATAAATTACGCCAAATAACCTCTATTGCAAATCAGGACAATAATATCATTCAATATTCTGCAATTGAGCAAATCATCGATTGATCAAAGTTAATAAATTCACTAAGTCGGGGGCGTTTGCCACCAGTTGCTCTTTTTTCTGTTTAGAAAGCTGTTTTATACGATACTCAAGTTTCAATGCGGTTGATCTGTCACCTACACTGATTTGATAAACAACGGTTAAATTATGATGCCCTTTAAGGTGTTTAGCTCCTTTACCATTTTGATGCTGGCGTAAACGCCTGGCGACATCAGTTGTGATACCGGTATATAAAGAGTGTTTAGCCGTTCTGATAATATACAAAATCCAAATAGCAGAATGATTACCCATAACCAAATTTAAAACGCAGATGTAATTTAGATGGATATAATACGCTGTTTAACCAATTTAATCAGTAAAGTCCCGTTCTATTATTAGAGATGATCGGTTTGATTAATCGATGTCAACGTAAAATAACCACACGAGTCAATATCATCTTGTTTATAATTAATAATGCTAATGCTGGTATTTGCTAAAATTTCTGTATTTTGTAAATGTTCTTGCCAATTTCCACCCGTAAGAACATAAATCAGTTGTCTTAACAATGAACCATGCGAAACAATTAAAATATTTCCATGATGATTTTCAGTTATGATATCGTCAATTGCCTGTATGGAACGCATAAATACACTTCTAAAATCTTCTCCTTGATTGTCAGCTATTGAATATTTTTGGGCATCAGTTTGTAAATAGATAAAGTTTGGGTCAGCATAATAATCGGGCACAAATTTACCCTCCCATTGACCAAAATCAATCTCTTTTAATCCTTTATGCAAATTTAAGGAAATATCTCGGTTATTAATAATAAGCTTTGCAGTATCAACAGCCCTCTTCTGTGGGCTTACATAAGCGTTAACAAAATTCACCTTGTCTACTGCTTTAGCAGTTAATTTTGCTTGATTAATACCATTTAAAGTGAGTTGAGAATCTGATGATCCTTGAAATAACTGTAATTGATTCCATTTTGTTTCACCATGGCGGACAAAATAAAGATTGATGTTTTTAAACATAAAGTTGTTACCTTTCAATTTTTTGAAGTAGAGAAATATTTTTTAAGGCTGATTGATTTGATGACATAACTAAATAGTGAAAAATAGATCAAAAAATAAATTATATTGTTACCTGTACCGATTTGCTGTGAAGATAAATAGATAATCTCTACTGTTGTGGTAATTAAACAAAGAAAAAAGTAAAAAGTGAGATAAATTGGCGTGTTCTGATTTTTTTTGATAATCAAATAAATCAACAGCGCAATACAGCACAGTATGACCAAGTAAAGCAGTGTTGAAAAAACATCTAATTGAAAATGAGCAAAATTCGAATATAAACCATAACTGA
The DNA here is from genome assembly GCF_026536985.1 of Gilliamella sp. B2772. Classification (NCBI taxonomy): domain Bacteria; kingdom Pseudomonadati; phylum Pseudomonadota; class Gammaproteobacteria; order Orbales; family Orbaceae; genus Gilliamella; species Gilliamella sp. B2772. The sequence continues at coordinate 918,331 of NZ_JAFNNB010000001.1, forward strand.
TAGAATAAAAGTTAATCAATAACACAACTAAAATAAGAATAATCGATACTTTTTTCATCTGTTCTACCTTATTAATACTAAATTTTGCTCATCTCATCATTGCCAATGATTGTGCTGTTTTAAACAAAGTAATTGGCTTGTTATAGTTCAGTTTTTATGACAACTTTTAATACTGATTGTTTAGGATCAGTCGATAAGTCAATCGCTTCGCTTAATTTATCTAAAGGAAAAACGTGGGTTATCATTTCTTGAGTATTGAGCTTTTTCTTCTCAAGTAGATCTAACGCTTCCGGGAACTCATAAGGTGTCACCGAATAAGTGCCGATAATACTAATTTCATCCTTAAAGAAACGGCTGGCATCAATATTCACCATTTTATTTTTATCAAACCCGGAAAAGACAATGATTTTCCCCGCCCTTCTTACCAGATTAATTGCATCAGACACTAATGATGAAACCCCGGCAGCAATAACAACGACATCAACACCTTGCCCATGAGTGATTTTATTCACTTCTTCAAAAATATTTTTCTCTGCAATATTAATTGCATAATCACATCCTACTTTTAGTGCTGTTTGTAATTTAAATTCAGACATATCACTAATAATGACTTTATTTGCGCCTTTAATTTTGGCTAATTGCGCATGTAAGATGCCGATTGTTCCGGCGCCCATAATAAGTACACTATCATTAGGTCTAATATCTGCTTGCTTAAGACCATGCAAACAACAAGCAATAGGTTCAATTAAGGTAGCTTCTTCATCTGTAACACTATCGGAAACCTTATGGGTCAAATGCTTTAAATGTAATTCGGGAATACGAATAAATTGTGCAAAACCACCGGGATCGATATTATTTGTTCTAAATTGCTCACAAATTGTGTAATGTCCTTTATTACAATAGTGGCAAGTAAAACAAGGAACATGTATTGCGGTGATAACTCTATCGCCCAACTCAAAACGATCAACGTTTTGGCCTTTTTTAACAATCTCACCGACTACTTCATGTCCTAGCACGGTAGGCTTATTAACACTATCGCCCCTAATTTTTTGAATATCGGTACCACACAAACCACAGGCGAGCATTTTTATCAATACTTCATTATCAGAAATATCAGGAATCGGAAGATCCTCTGTTCTTAAATCGTTTTGTTTATAACATACTAACGCTTTCATCTTTATTGTCCTTTTTACTTTGAAATTCTAAACAGTTTTTTAAATCAAAAAATGGCTGGTAATAGTGTTTAAAAACGGAATTGTAATAGTGATTTATTTGCAAATTGGGGATATACCGAACCATATAGTTATCACTCTGCTTATCTGAATTTTTATCAATATAGTGATTTTGATATCCGGCTAACATGACTGCGCCTTTGCAAACCGCTTCTTTGATATTACACGATATGATTTCTCGACCAAGAATGTCGGCTTTTAACTGCAACCACAGTGGATTTTTTGCCGCCGCACCGATTACCTTTATTATGGGGTGATAGCTTGCGGTTAATTGCTCAATAGTGGTCAAGGTATTTTTTAATTCAAAACACAATCCTTGAAAAACAGCCAATAATATATTTGATAAAGTGCTGTTTTCATCAAACCCATACCAAAGCCCTTTGGCATCAATATTACGCTTAGGTGGTCCACTTCCCCGCAAATGCGGAATAAAGATTGATAGGTTTGCTTTGAGGTAAGGTAAATCGGTCAGTTTGCCAAGCAATGAATCGATTAATTGATTAAATTCATCATCACTCACCGAAAAAGATCGTTTAAACCACTCAATGCTATATCCCGCTGACGGAAGCGAAGCATAAAGCGTATATAAATCATCAATAACATATTGCCCATTTGATAGATGACTATCTAAAAAACCGTTGTCAAAATTGGCTTGATTACGTAATAACAGTAATCCTTCAGTGGTGCCGGTTGAGTTTAAAATTTCACCCGGTTTAAGTTCGGCTGCGATCGAACCACACATATGGTCATGACCACCAATTGAAACCATGATTGACTGACTACAATTGAGTTTTTGGGCCAATGCTGGTTTAAGTTTCGCAATATTTTTGCCGGATTGAACAAGATCGCAAAATAGATGATTAAGCGCAAAAGCTGACGCAATTTTTTGTGACCAACAATGATTTTTCAGATCATAAACCAGCGTTCTTGACGCAAGTGAAGGCTCTGCTCTTTTTACATCAGTCAATTTATAAGCAATATATTCGGCAACACATAACCATTTAACTTTATCAATATCCAAATCAATGTTTTTTCGAATCCATAAGATTTTAGTTAAACTATAGTTACTATGCACAGGAATACCGGTAATTGCATAAAGCTCATCATCGGTGAATTTTTGATTAATTTCTGCTACATTTTTCTTAGTTCTGGTGTCATACCAAGTGATTGCCGGGCCTACCACCTCACCTTTTTCATTAATCAGTACACCTGATTCACCTACGCTTGCAATAACGATATTTTTAACATTTTGCGCTTGAGAAGATGAACCAATAAGCGTAATGATAGCCTTTTCAAGCTGGTTATATAACGATGTAATATCAAAGTCCGATCCATATTCTGAAATCACTTTAGGGGTTTGAAAAGCAACGCTATCAACCAGTTTTAGTGAAGGCAATTCAAAAACACATAATTTACAATTTGTTGTCCCGATATCGATCCCAATCGAGTACATATTAACCTCCTTACTTACCCTTTCGCTCGATAGTTTTCAAGCAAATTGAGTGTACACCCACTATAAAATAACAAATTAATCATATGGTTAAATTTATTCATCTTGAAAAAAAGTGTAGCTGTCTCCATTCCGATAAGTTGCCTTATCAAATTCATTACCTTAATTAAAAGTGTTATTTATAGTGGGTATACGTTATTTTTTTAGGCCAGATCCCATGTTTTTTTAGTGTGGCGATACAATAAAAGACAAGTGATGAAAATTATTGGAATTAACGCTAAAGCGATATAATTTCCTTCAAATACTTTCACTGCCCAAAAACGGTAGGGATTACCACCATCTAATAAGCTTGAAAATTCACCGTCGGTTTTTACCGGGAAATTAATACTTTTTGCAATGTTGGTAATTATCGGCGCCACTGCTGAAGCAACATAAAGATTCACAATTAAGCAAGGTATGCCGATAATAAATGATCTCACAATATTGCCACGACAAGCCAATACCACCATGGAAATAGGTACCCAAATATTGGTTAAATCGCCAAGTGGTAATAACCTATTACCGGGTAATATGATTGATAAAATCAATCCAACGGGAATAAGTAAAAGTGCAGTAGAAAGCACCGATGGATGCCCAACAGCAACAGCAATATCTAAACCAATGTATAAATTTTTTCGGTTAGGAAATTTTTTATTTAAAAATTGCTTCACTGCATCGGATAATGGTAACAATCCTTCCATGAGTAATTTAACCATTCTTGGCATAATTAACATGACAGCACCAAGATTAATCGCTAAGTTTAAAATCCCTTTAACATCATAACCCGCCGCTATACCAATTGCGCCACCTATGACAAATCCAATCATCATCGGTTCGCCAAAGATACCAAATCTTTTTTGTATCGTTTGAGGATCGGCATGCAATTTTTGTAATCCCGGTATTTTATCTAAGATAAGATTACCTAACACACCAATAGGAAAGAAGATAACAGATGATAGTGTCGGAAGTGATATACCGGGTAACTCAAAATACTTTTGAATCATAGGCGCACACCAGTCAGCCAAAACAAAAGTTATCACGGCAGTAACCCCTGCTATAATCAATCCATAGACAAAGCTGCCAGTACTGCTATAAACCAGCGCACCAACAAAGGTAAAATGCCAGAAATTCCATAAATCAATATCGACAGTTTTAGTCCAATTAACGGTTAACATTACAATATTGATAATAATGGTCATTGGAATTACAAAAGGGGCAATCGGTGAAGCCCAAGCAATTGCTGCTAACGGTGGCCACCCAAGATCAATGACGGGTAAATCAATTCCGGCATGTTCAACTAAATCAGTTGTTGCACTGCCAAGACTGGTTCCTAATAAGTCAAAAATAACAAAGATACCAACAAAGCCCATTCCAATGGTTAATGATGAACGAATTGCCCGCCCTATTTTTACCCCTAAACACAGTGCCATTATAAAGATGACAACAGGTAACATAACGGTCGGCCCGAAGCCCAAAATATATTGGACAACTTCAAGTAACTTATCAGCCATAATCAATCTCCTTGCAAGATCCTAACGATTTCGGCTAAGACTTCTTCTTCACCTATAGTGGTAATTAAAGGTACGCCATTGATAATTGGTGTTTTCTCTAATTGATAAGACACTTTAGAAGTCACGATAATTAAATCAGCCATACCGTCTTGAGATTGTACAGTTGCGACATCAGACTGAATGTTTTCAACCTCAATACCATGCTCGGCACAATAATTTTTAACTTTCTCAGTTGCAATAGTTGAAGTTGCAATACCACTGGTACAGGCAAAAATGATTCTTTTTTTCATAATAAAGCTCCTTATTTCAAAATATCTTTTAAGATTTTTTTGATTTCAAATTTGTTATTACTTTCAACTATTTTTTGCAAAATCTGATCATTGCTGAACGATGATGCTAATTTCATTAAAAAAGTTAAGTGGGTATCGGATTGTTTTAACAGTAAACCAAATACGATATTGACGGAGAGGTCTTCATCAGTTTCGGCATTTTTAAAAATAATGCCTTGTTTACTGGTCACAACAAACATGCCATCTTTTTTTACAAACTCACTGTCAACATGAGGCATCGCAACATTAAGGTTTTTTAATTTAAATCCGGTTGGATGTTCATTTTCTCGTTCAATAACTTTTTGTAAGTATTGTTCTGTAACATAATGATTTGCTAATAATTCATGGCTAATGGCTTCAAACATTGCTTCACGGCTTTCAAAGCTTTTGTTTAAAAAAATAATATTGTCATCCAATTGTTCTAATTGCATATTTACCACCTATGACGTTAGTTTAACGATGAATGTTTAATAAATTCATAGATAGTATTTTGTTGTAAACAACTTGCTTCACATCGCCTTTTGCTTTTAGCAATACTTTAATAAGATTATATTCATTATTATTAGCGACATATTGTTTACCAATTGAACTAATATAAGCTCTACGCAAATCACCACCAATATTGAGTTTAACAACATTATATTGGCTGATTTTTTGCAAAGTTTGATCATCAATTCCTGAGCCACCATGGATGACCAATGATACGGGAGATATGTCGGATAGTTTGCCAAGTAAATCAAAGTCTATTTTAGGCTGTTGTTCAAAACCATGCACATTACCAACTGATACAGCCAAAGTTGCACAGCCAGTTCGTTTAACAAATTCTTGAACTTGATTAGGATCGGTTTTGCGATCGGCTTCATTAACTTCATCGTCCTCTTTACCGGTGATGGCGCCTAACTCTGCTTCTACCGGAATGTTGTATCCACCACAAAAATCGACCACTTTTTTTGTCAATTGAATATTTTCTTCAAAAGGTAAATGAGAGCCGTCAATCATAATTGAGGTAAAACCAGCTTCAACCGCTTGCTTAGCATCTTCAAAAGTTTTGCCATGATCCAAATGCAGACAAAATGGGGTCTTCATGGTACTAGCTCGATTACGAACCATATCGACAATATATTTATAACCCGATAACACGATGTTTGTCGGTGCAATCTGCACCATGCTTGGTATGTTGCTCTCTTCAATTGCATCTAATATGGCTAAAGTTGTTTCCAAATTTGTTGTATTAAATGCGCCAGCTAATGTTTTTTGTTTTTTAGCTTCACCTAATAAAGTATACCCATTGACTAATGCCATAACTAACTCCTACTTTCGTCTAAGTGTTGTCCCCAAGTAGTTTACGTTTGATTTTAGCCATACATTACCAAACTCGATTGGTAGACCATTATCAAGGTAAACTAATTGTTCTAAATGAAGAACGGGGGAGATATCACTAATATTTAATATATCTGCCCGTTCCTTACCTACCACTCGGGCTGAATAACGGCAGTCCGAATGATCTATTTTTTTATGGGTAATGCGTTCAATTTGGTTAAATAAACTATGTTTTGTAAAATCGACATGCTCTATTTCAGGACATAAAGCTAAATTGATTCGGTTTTCAATAAACATGATTTTTTCACCATTGACGCTTCTTACCCTTTCCATATAAAAGATATTTGCGTTAAGCGGAACTTGTAATTTTCCACTAATATATTCGTTTGCTTTTTCTACTCTTTTGGTGATAACCTCGGTGGTGAACTTGACGTGCTGCATTTCTAACGACTCGGCAAATGACTGTAGTCCATAACCTAATTGATAAGAGATGTTTTCAGCTTTTACATACGTTCCTTTACCTTGAATCTGTTCCAACACAGATTCCTTAATCAGTAACTCTACCGCTTTTCGAACTGTGCCTCGACTAACAGAAAGTAGGCTCATGATCTCGTTTTCCGACGGGATTCTGTCGCCCGCTTTTAAATCATTACGATAAATCTGATTTCTTATCCACTCTTTGACTTGTACATAAAGTGGTGTGCTAGAAAATTTATTGATACTCATTGGTTACCCCAAAATGTTGGTTAAGTTAAATATACATCCATAGACAACTATGGACAACTATGGACAACTAGTTTTTAAACAAAATGTGAGTTTAATCACATTTTCATATTTATCAATATAATTTAGAAAAAGGATTGCATTTAGTTTCAGCATTAATCAAAGATAATGAGATCCTAATTAAGGAATTGTTGAAGAAATTAAATTATTTTGCAAATAAAAAAATCGTGTTTTGATCCGCTTTTAACAATAAACTCATTTGTATTTAATCGCTAAGCTAAATTGCATAATTAGAGTAAAGATTGATTTAACTTTATTGACAATAAATACACTGAGACATAGCAAAAATGCTTTTGTAGTAAACGTTACTTGCCCGCCTTTTGCCAATTTTATGTAAAATAAACATCAGCTAACTAGTAACCAATATTTTTTCGCACGCATCACCTGTTAATATTGACTGTTTCATTTACTTTAAGCTTGATAGTGTTTAAGATAAACTCATTTTTTGATGTATCTTAGGACTTTAAAACTTGAATAACTTTGCAAACATTATTGAAATCGAGCGCGGCAATATGAAGTTCGCTTACGTACAAAATGATGAGATAAATTATTTGGAACTTTTTGACCAATTTTTGGCCGAAGAAGGACATCATGAGCTACTAGATCCAAGTGATAAAATTGAGAGATATACTTATCTAATTAATCACAATCAATCTAAATTTATTTTCAAAATAGATGGCGGTGTTGAGCATCGTTTAGAACGTCGACTTATTGCTAAAATAACTGGTGATTTTTATTTTAATCTAATTCGTAAGCTAGCTAAAATTTCGTTGGATAAATGCGATATCGCTTATGAACTCTATTTAGTTGCTTTTGATAAAACCTCCAATCGCCACTATATGATCTTTAATTTTTTAGAAGGACGCTCATTAACATGGGATGAAATGCGTGAATATGGAGAGCAAGTTAAAGCATGTATTGAAAAACTGCATAGTTATAATCTTGTTTCAAACGATGTTCACGGTGGTAACTTTATTTTAACTCCAGAGGGTAAAATCAAAGCAATCGACTTAACTAACTCCGGTTTTATTTGGTTAACTAAAGCCAATGATGCAATCGAATTACGTGAACGCTTTGGTATTAAAATTAATGTTCCTTTCATGGCTATGGCAATTAAAAAATTTACTCACGGATTTAAACGTTTATCGCGTAAAATTCGCGGTAAAGAAGATTAATAAATTAAATGAGAGAAAGACAAGCTTCTCTCATTTCATTGCAAATAAATATAATTAATTCAATATATTAAATCATACATTTTAATACTTTTCAGCTCTAAAAAATATTTAAATCCTTCTGTTCGAAATACTGGTAAATACTTTTATAACCGTTTAGAATAAAACTAATCATGCAAAGAAGGATGAGTTATGAGAAAGTTAATTGGTTTTACTGTTTTAGTTGCGTTGCTAACTGGTTGTTCTTCTCAGAAGATGTTGTCAATCTATCAAACAGAAGGTGTAGAAATTACTCAAAACACGTTTGGTGAGGATATCATAAATAAATACAGTACTTCACGACCTATCCTTCATTCTTCATTATCACTCTGTATTGCACAAGAACTTGATAATAGACCAGTAGTTTTGAACCGTGAAAACTATTTAAGTTCGGCATGGTGGCCATATTATAATATGCCTTCTCAACAAGCAATTACGATAAATGGTGGTGATACTATCAAATTAGTTGAAGGTAATAATGTTGTTGCTAACGCTGTTACCAATTATCAATCACAATCTAAATACTTTGTTAGTTATACATTAACCGCTACTCGCAATGCCAAAAATATCCGTTATCTATTTAGCAATATCAAACAAGCTCAACAATATACTGGTTCTATTGGCAATGAAGGGTTTGAAAATGTAAAAACCTTAGAAAGAGCCCACCCAGATTTAGTTATTGATGCACTCAATAAAGAGGTCGATAAAATTCAAGCTTGTTTATTACATTAATACTGCATCCTCAAAAAAATTACAGTTGAGGAACGGGGGTTTTGAATCTAAAATTGATACAAAATTCTTATCAAGACATTTTAAAAAGTAAAACTCATCATGAAAAAATTCTTTTTTTATTATTGCTTCCATTTTTTTGCTTTGCACAAAATGACATAAATGACTTTTGGAAAAATGATCTTTGGCAAATTAATAAAGTAGTAAATCATGAATTGGATTTATTTGAGTTATCCAATCCCCCCGCTGAAAGATTACATATAAGTTCGGATGGAACGAAATATATTTACGGTAACTCGCTAACTTTTAATACTAATGGTACTTTCTTATCAAAATACTCTGCCTGGTGTGGTAACGATTGTTTTACCCGTTCGGAAGGTACTTTTGAAAAAATTGATGAAACACATCTTCGATTACAAATCAATTTATTCCAGCGTTCTGGTGACTGTGAAGGCGTAGAAGATAAAACAGTTCGAGATTTAGGAACCTTTGAAATTAAACCAACTGAAAATGGCTATCAATTAGTTAAATTAAAGGATGAGTGAAGACTAGCTATAAAATAATAAACTAAGAAGCTAATAAGCAAGTAATATCCTTCTTTTCAGTATATTAATTAAACTAACTCCTTAATTTATTATTCCCTAAATTATTTGTTATCTATTAGATAAACAATACAAAAATTGTTGATTCATTGATGTATAAAAAAAAAGTTGAGGAGCGGTGTTTTTTAAGTCTAAAAATAGTCAAAATTTGACATCAATCCATTCTTTAATTAGATAACTGATAAAAGTCTTTCTAATAAATTAGTCATTACTAATTCTTCCATTTTAAAGGTGACTTTGTCATAAAAACCTATATAAATCAATCATAAAATTAATAAGATACTTACATTAGTTACAAAACTAGTTAGTTAACTTTCTTATTCTTCTGATTTCTTTCTGCATAACTATACTGCATATGTGCTATAAAAAAATAAAGAGGTTTAGTTATGAGTATGTTACAAGATATAAAAGAAAACAAAATGTATATAGGTTCACTTCCCCTCCCCATATTTTTAGTTTGTTCGATTATCGTTATTATTGCTGCACAATTAGATATGCTACCTAAAAGCCTTATTGGTGGTTTTGCTGTGATATTACCTTTAGGTTGGTTTTTAGGCACTGTCGGGCAGAATATTCCATTTTTCAAAAAATTTGGGGCGCCTGCCATTTTGTCACTTATTGTTCCTTCATTATTGGTTTACTACAACGTTTTTGATGAGAATACTTTATCAGCAACAAAGATGTTAATGAAAGACTCTAACTTTTTACTCTTTTATATCGCCAGTTTAGTGTGCGGTAGTATTCTTGGTATGCATCGAGTTATTTTAGTTCAAGGCTTTATTCGAATGATGATTCCGATGCTATTAGGTATGTGTTTAGCTGCGTTTGTTGGCGTCTGTGTCGCCGTAGCTTTTGGTGATGATTGGGAGCACGCCTTCTTTTATACAGTTTCACCAGTAATGGCAGGAGGAATTGGTGAAGGTGTTTTGCAACTTTCCAATGCCTACAGCAATATCCTTAATCAAGATTATAATGTTTTTGTTAGCGCATTAATTCCTGCAACTGTTGTAGGTAACTTTTTTGCAATCACTTTTACGGCGATTATGAGCCGAATTGGTGAAGTTAAACCTCACTTAAGTGGGCACGGTCAATTAGTAAAAATTGAATTTGATGGCTTAGCTGAAGCGTTAAAAGATGATAAGACACCTCTTGATGCTCGTGCAATGAGTGGCGCAGTTATGATTTTAGCTACGCTATTTATCTTCGGTATGATTTTAGAAAAAGTAACTCATTTCCCTGGTCCTGTTTTAATGATTATTGCTACCGCTGTAGTTAAATATTTTCGTTTATTACCAGCGAGTGTCGAACGAGGAAGCCAACAATGGTACAAATTTATCTCAGGCAACTTTACCTTTCCATTAATGGCAGGACTTGGGCTACTTTATATAGATTTAAATAGCGTAGTTAAAGTATTAACTATCCCATACTTTATTACCATTATCTCTATCGTCTTCACTGTTTCAATGACAGGATTTGTTTGTAGCTTCTTCTTAAAAATGTATCCAGTTGAGGCATCTATTATTTCATCTTGCCAAAGTGGAATGGGTGGAACTGGTGATGTAGCAATACTTTCAACAGCCAACAGAATGAACTTGATGCCTTTTGCTCAAGTTGCAACACGATTAGGGGGAGCTTTAATGGTGATATGCACCACGGCACTGATGCGTTATTTACATATGTAGTTTTATAAACATTAAAGAATGAATTAGAAGTTTTAAAAGCAGTTTGAGATAAATATTGGTTTGATCTCAAAAAATATTAAATATAGTTTTAAGTATTTAAAAAGGTAAGCATTATGACAACAGTACAAGAAAAAGCGTTAGCAATCAGTAAACAAATGCACGGTAAATTTGAAACCCACTCGAAAGTCCCTGTTAATTCAATGGCAGATCTTAGTGTTGCTTATACACCAGGAGTTGCGGCAGTTTGCACAGAAATTGCTAAAAATCCCGATTCAGTTTATGAATATACCAGTAAACGTAATTTAGTTGCGGTTATCACTGATGGTTCAGCTGTTTTAGGGTTAGGAAATATTGGGCCAGAAGCAGCAATTCCAGTAATGGAAGGCAAGGCAATTTTATTTAAACAATTTGCAGATGTTGATGCAATACCTTTATCAATTAATACTCAAGATCCAGATGAGTTAGTTAAACATATAGCAGCATTAGCGCCCTCATTTGGCGGTATCAATCTAGAAGATATTAGTGCACCAAGGTGTTTTGAGATTGAAAAACGATTACAAGAATTATTAGATATTCCTGTATTCCATGATGATCAACATGGTACAGCAATCGTTGTATTAGCAGCGCTTTATAATGCACTTAAAGTTGCAGGTAAGTCGATCGAATCGGCCAAGGTGGTGATTAACGGTGGCGGAGCAGCTGGTTTAGCAATTGCCGATATGTTATTAGCCGCTGGAGTAACCGATCTTAAAATTGTCGATAAGATTGGTATTTTATCCGAAGATGATCTTTCTTTACCACCTCACCATTTGGCCATGGCGAAGAGAACCAATAAGAACAAACAAAAAGGTACATTACAAGATGCGGTTAAAGGTGCTGATGTGTTTATTGGTGTTTCAGCCCCAGGAGTATTAAAAGCAGATTGGGTTAAAACGATGGCAGAAAAATCAATTATTTTTGCTATGGCAAATCCAACACCAGAAATATTCCCAGACGAAGCTAAAGCAGCTGGTGCTTATATTGTCGGTACTGGGCGTAGTGATTATCCGAATCAAATTAATAATGTTTTAGCATTCCCTGGCATATTTAGAGGCGCTTTAGATGCTAGAGCAAAAAATATTACATTGGCCATGCAGCTTGCAGCAGCAAAAGGATTAGCCAATATCATTACACCTGACAAACTATCAATTGATTGTATATTGCCAAATGCATTTGAACCTAATGTAGCCAAGGTGGTTGCTGAAAGTGTAAAAAATGCAGCAAATAATCTTTAATAGTCGATTAAATTAGCTAAAAACCTGCTAATACGAAATTTATTAGTAGGTTTTCCTCCCTAATAAGTTATGATAGTAAGTGATCGCTTTTTATACAGTAAATGAGAATGAGATATTTATTTAATAAATTACCACTCAAAGTTAAGTTAATAAGCCTGATTTGCTTAGTGTTTATACTTTCAGTTATTGCACAAAATATTTATATTGTTCATGTAGTGAATAACGAATATCTTATCAACTCTCGCCAACGAGTTGAGAATATCGCAAATATTATCTCTACATCACAAAGTATCATTGACGAAATACAAAATCCAACACCACAAAATATTGCTTCCATTCAAAAAACAACAGAACAATCCAGAGTATTAACACAAACTGATTTTATTGTGATATTTAATATGCAAGGCGTTCGATATTCGCATCCCGATGAAAATAAAATAGGTCAAACTATAGTCGGCGGAGATGAACAGCGCGCATTAAATGGTGAGTCCTATACTTCAATTGCGAAAGGCACTTTGGGAGATTCTGTTCGGGCATTTAAGCCAATTATGAATGATAAAGATCAACAAATTGGTGTAGTTTTAGTTGGTCAGACCTTGCAAAAAATTAATCATTTAGCATCAAGAACAAGTCAGCCGATTTGGCTATCCTTGTTTGCTTCATTATCGATAGCTATTCTTTTGGCCTATTTGTTATCTCGCAATATAAAGAAAATTTTATACGGCCTTGAGCCAGTTGAAATGGCACAGCTATTTGCTGAGCGAAATGCTATTATCCGAACGGTAAAAGAAGGCATTGTGGTTATCAATCGAGATGGATTAATTACACAGATCAATGATGAAGCAATTAGAATTTTGCGCATTAAAAAAGATAAAGAAAATATTATAAGCTTACCTATTGGTGACTTTATTCCAAATACTCGACTGCATGAAGTGATGATGAGTGGAAAAGCTGAATATGATTGTGAACAAAATATTAATGGGGTGGTGATACTAACCAATCGAACTCCATTATTTGTTAATGATATTTTAGTTGGAGCTATTGCTTCATTTAGAGATATGACAGAAGTACGTAGATTGGCAGAAAATTTAACAGGAGTTAATCGTTATGCCGATGCTTTACGTTCACAATCTCATGAGTTTAATAATAAATTACATGTTATTTATGGGTTAGCCTTTAATGACAATAAATCTGAATTAATTGATTATCTTGAAGAAATTATTGGCAATCAACAAGCGGAATCTAAACTTGTCAGTCAATATATTAAAGATCCAATTATTGCAGGATTTTTAAATAGTAAATTTAGCCGAGCACGTGAGCTAAATGTGACATTAACGTTTAATATTGATGGTATTTTGGCACCAATAACAGATACATCTGTGACACATGGTTTAGTTACAATACTTGGTAATTTAATTGATAATGGACTTGATGCAGTACAATTTTTAGATGATAAGCAGATAAAGGTGAGTTTAGTTATTGATAATTCTAATTTTCAGATTGAAATCAATGATAATGGTGAAGGTATTTCTGAAAATGATATTCAATATATTTTTCAAAAAGGCTATTCGACAAAGGGCGATAATCGTGGTTTTGGGCTTTATTTAGTGTTAGCTAGTATTGATGAGTTAGATGGGCAAATACAATTATGTGATTCTGATAATAAAAAAGGGACTTGCTTTAAGGTATTATTACCATTAGAAGAGATTTATAGGAAAAAATAATCATATGGTAGAAGTTTTAATTGTTGAAGATGATCCGATGGTAGCAGAGCTCAATAAAAAATATTTGCAAATGCTTCCTGGTTTTAATTTAGTGGCAACTGTTACTAATGGAGAACAAGCGCTACATTTTATCCATGATAATCATATTGATCTATTGTTGCTTGACGTTTTTATGCCAAAACTAAATGGTCTTGATCTGTTAAAATATATTCGAATTAGTTACCCTAAAATAGATATTATTATGGTAACCGCCGCATGTAATACCAATGATATCCAAACCGCATTACGTTTAGGAGTCATTGATTATATTGTTAAACCCTTCACTTTTGAGAGATTTCGTACGGCTTTGATTTCATATCAAGAACGGATTCGCCTATTATCATCTTCCGAAATACTAAACCAGAATCAATTAGATGATCGAATTTTCACTAAAAACTTTAATACTACAAATAGATTACCAAAGGGAATCGACTCACAAACTTTACAATCTGTTCGAGATGTTATTGTTAACTATCAACAAGATTTCTCTATGAGCGATATTATCGAATTAATTCCTTTATCTAGGATATCGGTTAAGAAATATCTTGATTATTTAGAAGAGTTAGGAGAAATAGAAAGCCATTTGACCTATTTACCAATTGGCCGTCCAGTAAAACGTTATATTTATCAAAAATAGTTTATTTAGTTTGTTATTAATTGTGCTGTAAATGATTACTAAGTTAACTAAAACTATTCATCCATTGTAATTTCATCTAATGATAAGCTGAAACTTGGGACAAATACATCTAAAAAATAATCCATTTCTGGAGTATTACGATCTGATAATGTTTTTTTTAATCGTTGTTCTGCTAACCTAAACTCATTATTACCCGCACTAAGCTCTTCAATTGTTTTAAGATATGCACACAAAGCATCTGCTTGTTTTACAATGCTTTTTTCATCTTCATCATAATAATCGTCATCAATTAGTGTTTTAAAGTCATCTTGTAACTCTTTTGGCAACATATTAATGAGTTTATTTTGAGCTATTTTTTCAATCTTTTTGTATTCAGATGTGATCTGTGGGTTGTAATATTTAGTCGGTGTTGGTAAATCACCCGTTAATACTTCTGATGCATCATGATACATAGCCAGTAATGCTATGCGTTCAGGGTTAACATTACCATTAAATCGTTTGTTTTTAATTATCGCTAAAGCATGTGCAACAAAAGCAACTTGAAGGCTATGTTCTGATACATTTTCAGTTCTCACGTTACGCATTAAAGGCCAACGATTAATTAGTTTTAAACGCGATAAATGAGCAAAAAAATGGCTGTTATTCATTATGATTATCTCATTGATTCTAAAATAAAAAACGCCTCCAAATCGGAAGCGTTAGTAAATTTATAATACGATTTTAATGACTTATGCTAAAACAAGCTGTCTTGTACCTAAAGCAACAGGAACATTTTGTTCTTCATCAAAGGTGACATATTCCCAAGCATCTTGTTTAGCTAATAACGCTTGCAATAGTTGGTTATTTAAAGCGTGACCTGATTTATAACACACTACTTCACCAATCATATTATGGCCACTCATGTATAAGTCACCAATGGTATCTAGCATTTTATGACGTACAAATTCATCTTCAAAACGAAGACCATCTTCATTAAGAACTTTATAATCGTCAACAACAATTGCACAATCTAAGCTACCGCCTAAACATAATCCTTTAGATTGTAATGCTTCAATATCTCGCATAAATCCAAACGTTCTTGCACGACTGATTTGACGAATAAAAGACTCTGAAGAAAAATCCAATTGGTAACGTTGTGAACTGTTATCAATAGCTGGATGACGAAAATCAATAGTGAAATCTAATCGAAAACCACTATATGGTCTTACTTCTGCCCATTTATCACCATTTTCGACACGAACAGTTTCTTTAACTCGTATGAATTTTTTCAGTGCATTTTGCTCAGTAATTCCAGCATCTAATAATAAGTAAACGAATGGGCTTGCACTTCCGTCCATAATTGGAATTTCGGGCGCATTTACTTCAATAATAATATTATCTATACCGAGCCCAGCTAATGCAGAATTGATATGTTCAACAGTTGAAATACGAACATTATCTTCATTAACCAAACAGGTACAAAGCATTGTATCACGCACAGATTTTGCATCCACAGGAAAATCAACATACGGATTTAAATCTGTACGGCGATAAATAACACCTGTGTTCTCTGGCGCAGGACGTAAAGTCAAAGTAACTTTTTTGCCAGTATGTAAACCGACACCAGTTGCTTGAATTGTCTTTTTTAAGGTTCTTTGTTTCACTTCGCACCTACTCTTTTTATTCGCTTCCATTATCCATTAGACAATAAGAAATCAAATAAGTTCAATACTAATTAGCCTGCTTACGGATAAAAGCAGGAATATCTAAAATTTTATGTTCTTCCATTGGAGAAACCGCTGGTTCATTAACAACTTTAGGCATTGGTTCCTCTTGTTGCTGTGGCAAATGATTTGTTTGGCCAAATAATGAACCATGTGATGTAACTGGCTTATTAATTTTAACTTCTGGACGTTTATCCATACCAATACCAGTTGCAACCACTGTCACACGAATTTCATCAGACATGTCTGGATCAAATGTAGTACCAACAACCACAGTTGCATTGTCAGAAGCAAAAGCTCTAACAGTACTACCAACAGTTTCAAATTCTTCTAAACCAAGATCAAGACCAGCTGTAACATTAACTAACACGCCACGTGCACCCGATAAATCAATATCTTCAAGTAACGGGCTTGAAATAGCCATTTCAGCAGCTTCTTCGGCACGGTTATCACCACTCGCACGACCAGAACCCATCATAGCGTAACCCATTTCGGACATTACTGTTCTAACGTCGGCAAAGTCAACGTTGATATGACCTGGTTTGGTAATTAATTCAGCAATACCTTGTACTGCACCTTTTAAAACACCATTAGCAGCAGCAAAAGCATCTAATAGCTTAACGCCTCGACCTAATACTTTTAATAATTTATCATTTGGAATTGTGATAAGAGAGTCAACGTGTTTAGCTAACTCAGCAATACCTTGCTCAGCAAAAGCCATACGTTTTTTACCTTCAAATCCAAAAGGTTTTGTAACAACAGCTACAGTTAAAATACCGAGTTCTTTAGCAATTTCTGCAACGACTGGAGCTGCACCTGTTCCTGTTCCGCCACCCATTCCGGCTGCGATGAATACCATGTCGGCACCCTCAATCGCACTACGAATAACATCACGATCTTCTTCTGCTGAATTCCTTCCCACTTCTGGATTAGCTCCAGCACCAAGTCCTTTGGTCACATTATTACCGATTTGGATAGTTTGACCAACTTTAATTCTTTTCAATGCTTGTGCATCAGTATTTGCTGCAAAAAACTCAACGCCTTCAATATGTTCAGCAATCATATGCTCAACAGCATTACCGCCGCCGCCACCTACACCAATAACTTTAATGACTGCTGCTGGCTCATCATCCGCAACCATAGGCTCAAACATAACTTATCTCCAAATTTACGATCTAACAACATTGTACAGATAACCAGCTACAATGTCTACGAAGTTATTAAATATATTAGCTAAAATTCTTTTTTAAACCAACCGGTCAATCTTTTAGCTATCCCTTTCAATGATGATTTATTGCTATCTTTAGTATCATCATTTAATAAACTTTGTTTTCCATAGTGCAATAGGCCTACGGTTGTAGAACAATAAGGCTTTTGCACATAATCAGTTAATCCTGAAATATTCAAAGGTTGTCCAATACGAACTTGATTTTGAAAAACTTTTTCAGCACATTCAACCATGCCTTTAATTTGAGCTGCTCCACCAGTTAAAACAATCCCTGCTGCCAACTGATATTTCACATTTTGTTTCTTAAGTTCATCTTGTAACACTAGTAATTCTTTTTGGACTAAAGATAAAAGTTCTGAATAGCGTGGTTCTATTACATCTGCTAATGTTTGTCTTTGTAATGAGCGTGATGGTCGTCCTCCAACACTCGGCACATCAATAACTTCATCTTTACCAACTAATGAACCGACAGCACAACCATAACGAATTTTGATATTTTCAGCATCCATTGGTGGTGCACCAAATGCATAAGCGATATCACTAGTAACAACATTGCCAGCATAAGGAATAACTACCGAATGACGTAATGCACCACCTGTATAAACAGTAACATCCATTGTTCCGCCACCGATATCAATAACACATACACCTAATTCTTTTTCATCATCAGTCAAGACTGCATAGCTAGAAGCCAACCCAGAGAAAATAAGTTGATCAACTTTTAAACCACAACGTTCAACAGCCTTAACGATATTTCTTGCCATATCATTATGACAGGTGACCAAATGAACTTTGGCTTTCATTCTTACACCAGATAATCCGATAGGATTTTTAATGCCTTCTTGTAAATCAATTGAATACTCTTGAGCAATAACGTGCAAAATACGATGTTCATCTAATATTCGAACGGACTTAGCTGTATGAACTACGTTTTCGACATCTTCTGCAGTAACCTCTTCATCAGCAATTGGCACCATACCTATTTCATTTTGACAACGAATGTGTTTACCAGATAGGCTTAAATAAACAGAAGATATTTGGCAATCAGCCATTAATTCAGCTTGGTCAACTGCTCGTTGGATTGATTTAACAACTGATTCAAGGTCATTTACACCACCTTTATCAACGCCTTTCGATGGACAATGTCCAACACCTATAATATTGACCACACCATCAGGAAGCACTTCACCGACAAGGGCAAGTACTTTGGATGTGCCAACTTCAAGTCCAACAACCAATTTTTTCTCTGTTGCTTTCATACTTAAGCCTTTATTTATTCCTTATTGCGATATTTTTTCTCGTTGTACTGCGATGCCGTTTTCATAACGCAAATCAGCAGCCGTTATTTTTTCATCAGCTGGCATTCTAGACTGAATTTCAGGAAATAATTTAATAAATTGTTGATAGCGTTGTTCTATTTTTTCACTACCAACTATCAATTTTATATCCTGACTTTCAGAACATAAATCAGCTGTACATTGTTTAATCAGCAATTGCCAAGCATTACGTTCATCAGCTATAGCTGCTTTAATTTCTGATGCAAACTTGTTATTAGCTAACTTTCTAGAAATTTCTTCTAGCTTAAAATACGTTTCTAATATTGTTTTTGCTTTACCTTCAGGGCCATATATCCTAGGTAATTGCAATTCACCCAAACGATCTAATGGCACACTAAATACATTGCCAGCATTATCAAGTAGATATAAATCATTCCAGTAAAATGCAGGTTTGTATTCTTCAATATAAACAATCAACCTATCCGGCCATTGCTTACGGATACTAGCTTGTTTAACCCAAGGGTATCGCATTATTTCTTGTTGAATATCGTCAACATCCTGTCCTATATAGGTATTTGGCAATCCTAAACCTAATATTGCTTGTCGAAGATCATCTTCAGTTGTGTAAGTATACTCTCCACTTAAAGTCAATTGTGATAAAACCATCTGATCTGGATCTTCCATCCAGTTCTTAACACAATTGATAGCCCAGGCACTAATACAAATAATTATAATAAAGAACAAAAAACCTATCATTTGTTCTGAATTACGAAAAACAAGCAACCTTCTTCTATTTTGATGTTCTCGTTTGTGCGCTGCTTGTCGGACTTTTTTCATAAAAATAAAGCCAATTATATGGTTGCTAATTGTAAAATACGTTTAACCAATTCACTAAATGACCATCCGTATTCTTTTGCTGCCATTGGTACCAAACTATGGTCTGTCATGCCTGGAGCAGTGTTTACTTCAAGTAAATATGGTTTTTCATTATTATCAAACATAATGTCCACTCTACCCCAACCTCGGCAACCAACCGCTTTATAAGCATCTAAAGCTAATTTACGAATCTCTTGTTCTTTTTCATCAGATAATCCGCTTGGACAGAAATATTGGGTTTTATCTGACAAATACTTTGCATCATAATCATAAAAATTGGTAGCAGGCTTAATGTAAATTGCTGGTAAAACCTCATCACCAACTATCGCAACGGTAAACTCAGGGCCAGATAAAAACGATTCAACCATTACGGTATTATCATATTTGAATGCAACATCAATAGCAGCTTTTAATTCTTCTGCCTTATCAACTCTTGTCATACCAACACTTGAGCCTTCATGGCTTGGTTTAACAAATAATGGTAATCCAAGATTTTTAACAATATTTTCAATGCCAATTAATTGCGATTTTTCAACCATAACGTAATCAGCAACAGGTAAACCAAGTGATTTCCAAACTAGTTTTGTTTTTAACTTATCCATGGTTAAAGCTGATGATAAAACATCACTTCCGGTATAAGGAATGTTTTGATAAGTTAAAATAGCTTGGGTAATACCATCTTCGCCACCTCGACCATGTAAAATAATAAAAGCTTTAGTAAACCCTTCTTGCTTCAAATTTGTTATACAATGATCTTTAGTATCGATAAGATGAGCATCAATACCATTTTCTTGTAACCCTGAAAATACTGCTTTACCTGATTTTAGGGATACTTCTCGTTCAGCAGAGGTCCCACCATACAACACAGCAACTTTATCAACCATTATTATAAAACCTCTTTTGAAAATAGTTGGCTACTGGCTAACTGACGGGCAACTCGGCCAACGCTTCCAGCACCTTGAGTTAATAACAAATCCCCACCTTGTAATAATTCTTTCATTATTTCAGGTAGAAGATCTAAATCAGAAACATAAATTGGATCAACTTTTCCACGATTACGAATTGAACGGCAAAGTGATCGACTATCTGCGCCTGCAATAGGCTGTTCACCAGCAGAATATACATCTAACATAACTAACGCATCAACTTGAGAAAGAACCTGCGCAAAATCATCAAATAAATCACGAGTACGCGTAAATCTATGTGGTTGAAATAACATCACCAATCTACGGTCAGGCCAACCATTTCGAGCTGCCTGAATTGTGGCATTAACTTCGCTTGGATGATGTCCGTAATCATCAACCATCATAATATCTTTTCCATTTCCATCAGGAAAAATACCTAATAGATCGAATCGACGGCTAGTTCCAGCAAATTTTGCTAAAGCTTGTATAATTGAATTATCATCAATGCCATCTTCAGTCGCAGCGATAATTGCTGCTGCTGAGTTTAAGGCATTATGTTTGCCAGGTGCATTTAATTCAATTTCTAAATCGGTATGATCTGGGCGGCATACTGTGTAGTAACTAACGCCTCTTTCCTGACGATAATTTTTAATAACAACATCGGCTTCTTCACTAAAACCATAAGTGATAATTTTACGACCAACAATCGGTAACAATTCACGATTAATAGGATCGTCATAACACATAACAGCTAATCCATAAAAAGGAAGATTACGTAAAAAGGAAATAAAGGTTTGTTTAAGATTCTCAACACTTCCTTGATAAGTATCCATATGATCAGGTTCAATATTAGTTACTATAGATACCATAGGCTGTAAGTGTAAAAATGAAGCATCACTTTCATCGGCTTCTGCAATAAAATATCGACTACTACCTAATCTAGCATGGGTTCCTGCTGCTTTAACCAAACCACCATTTACAAAAGTTGGATCGAGTTTAGCTTCTGCATAAATAGCCGTTACCATTGCTGTGGTAGTCGTTTTACCATGGGTTCCTGCAATAGCTATACCATATCGAAAACGCATTAATTCGGCTAACATTTCAGCTCGTTGAATTACAGGAATACGAGCTTCTCTAGCTGCAACGACTTCTATATTATCTTGAGAAATCGCTGATGAGATAACAACAACACTTGCACTAAGAACATTTTCAGCAGCATGTCCGATAACAATCTTTGCGCCTAATGTTTCTAAATGTTGTGTTACTGCATTTTCAGCAATATCAGAACCGCTAATTTGATAGCCTTCATTAGCAAGAACTTCAGCAATCCCTCCCATTCCGGCACCGCCAATACCCACAAAATGGATATGTTTGACACGTTTCATTTCTGGAATGATTGCTCTTAATTCAGCTAATTCCTTAGTATTCACTATTAAACCCCTGGTTAATTATTTATTAAGTAAAGTCATTTTTTGATCTCAAACAGAACTTAACAAAACTGTTACTTAAAATTATAAATAAAATTCGTTATTTTACCACTGAAATCAGTGTTTCTGCCACTCTTTCTGTCGAATTTATAATGGATAAACTTTTCGCTTTTACAGCCATTTCAACTAATTCTTGTCGACTTAGGTTTGAAAGTAATTGAAATAATGAATCAACATTAAAATCAGGCTGTTCAATAATCTTAGCAGCATCAATATCAGCTAAAGATTTTGCATTCCAAAATTGCTGGCGATCTTTATGCATAAAAGGAACAAAAATAGCACCAATACCAACAACTTCTATTTCACTCACAGTTAATGCACCGCTTCGACAAATAACTATATCAGCCCAACTATAGGCTTCTTTAACATCACTAATAAATTCTGTTACTTGGTTAATGTTACAGTTCTGATAAGATTTAATTACATCATCTAACATTCCTGTGCCCGTTTGATGCCAAACAATAAATTTATCAGACAATTTTGAAATTGCTTGAGGAACAACAGTATTGATTACTTTGGCGCCTTGACTACCACCCATAACCAAGACTCTAATAGGGCCTTGTCTATTTTTGAGTCTTTCACTGGGTTCTTCAATTGTTAATAAGTCACTACGAACTGGATTACCAACCACTTCAGCATTTCTAAATGCTGTTGGAAAAGCTTGTAAAACTTTAGTTGCAATTTTAGCCAAATATTTGTTTGTTAATCCCGCAATGCCATTTTGTTCATGTAGTACCACTGGAATACCTAAACTTTTGGCAGCTATTCCACCAGGCCCTGAAACATACCCGCCCATACCTAAAACAACATCAGGACGATACGCTTTTAAAATTTTCCTAGCTTGTAAAACAGCTTTCAATATTTTATAAGGCGCTTTTAATAATGCTAGTTTACCTTTGCCACGTAGGCCAGATATTTGAATAAAGTCTATTTCAATTCCATTTTCAGGCACTAACTGTGCCTCCATACGATCAGCTGTACCTAACCATCTTACTTGCCAACCTTGTTTCATTAAATGATGAGCAACAGCAATACCAGGAAATACATGCCCACCAGTACCACCAGCCATGACTAATAACTTTTTCATTATTTAATTGACCTTATTCTTGCTTGAGCTTGTTGTTGTCTGAACTCAAAATCTATTCTTAGTAATATTGCAACTGCAATACTCATTACAATAAGGCTTGAGCCTCCATAACTAATAAATGGCAAAGTTAAACCTTTTGTAGGTAACATACCGGATGTTACACCAACATTAACAAAAGTTTGAAAACCAAACCAAATGCCAATTTCACAAGCTAAATAGCCTGAAAATTGAGATCCTTCGTTTAACGCCCGATATCCTATAGCTAATGCTTTAAATGTTAGAAAGAAAAGTAATAACAACAAAGCTACGACACCGATATATCCATACTCTTCTGAAATAATTGAAAAAATAAAATCAGTATGACATTCAGGTAGATAGCGTAATTTAAAAATAGAATTACCAATTCCTTGTCCAGTTATACCACCATTACCAATAGCCATTAATGAAGCAACAAGCTGATAACCTGCTCCAGTGGCATCTTGCCATGGATCAAGGAATGTCATTAAACGTGTCAAACGGTAAGATTCATATAAAATAAGGCAAGCAACTGCACCAACCCCAGTTAGTAAAATGGCAATAAATTGCCATAATTGAGCACCAGCAATAAATAAAATGCCGATTGTGACCATGAATAATACAATCACCGTACCTAAGTCAGGCTGTTTTAGTAATAAAATTGATAAAACAGCCATCACCACCATAGGTTTAAAAAAGCCCCAAAATCCGTTTTGAACTTCATCTGATTTACGAGCTAGATAACCTGCTAAAAATAGAAATAATGATAATTTAGAAAGCTCAGCTGGTTGAAAATTAAAAACACCTAACGGAATCCAACGCGACGCACCATTAATTGAAGAACCAATCCCCAAAACAACTATCAGCATAATAATTGAAATAATTAATAAAACTGATCCAAATTGTTGCCAACGTTGCATAGGAATATATAAAGCTATACACATTAAAAATAGCGACATTCCAATTTGGATTAACTCGCGTTGGGTATAAAAGAAAGGAGCACTTTCACTAAATGCCATTGATGAGGATGTCACCATAATTAAACCAAATATCATTAAACCAATCACTGTCCAAAGCAACTGGTTGTCGAAAGGAATATTTGGATTTACTTGTTTTCTTATCCAAAAGAATGTCATTTTTCACCCCTTTGAGTATACTGCTTAGCAAGTTGTGCAAAAAGATTTCCGCGCTCAATGTAATTTTTAAACTGATCTAAACTTGCACAAGCAGGCGAAAGCAACACCACGTCTTTTGGTGCTACTTTTTTAGCTATACATTCAATAGTTTCAGCCATCGTTTCTGTAATCGTTGATATATTAGGAGCTAAATTAGCAAGTAAATTTCGATCTCGTCCAAAACAGAAAATTTCAATATTTCTACCTTTTAAATAAGGAATCAAAGGTGAAAAGTCTGCTGATTTGCCATCTCCACCTAGCAATAAAAACAATTTTCCATTACATATAACACTATTTAAAGCAGCTTCTGTGCTACCTACATTTGTTGCTTTAGAGTCATTAATCCATTTTACCCCATTACTATCAAATACTAACTCAAAGCGATGAGGTAACCCCTGAAAATTAGCAATAGTTTTCAAACTTGAATCACGATCAATGTTTAAACTATCGGCAATAGCTAATGCTGCTAATGCATTCAAATAATTATGACATCCAATTAATTTCATTGCGTTAGTCGCTAGGACTGGCTTTTGTTGTGCAATCAAGTATTCATAATTATCATCTAAATGATAATCTCCAGCCTTTATTCCAAATGAAACACAGTGGTGATGATTATTCTTTGGTTTAGTTAATTTATCATCATGATTAATTACACAACATTTTGCATTGTGATAAATGCGTTGTTTAGCTTCAGCATACTGCATTAAACCAAGAGGATAACGATCCATATGGTCTTCGGAAATATTCAATATTGTTGCCACAGAAGCTTGTAAGCTTGATGTCGTTTCTAACTGAAAACTCGAAAGTTCTAACACATAAATATCACAATCTTGTTTTAATAGTGAAAGAGCAGGTTCACCGATATTGCCACCTACGCCAACTTTTAATCCAGCCTCTTTGACAATATCCCCAACCAATGTAGTAACGGTTGTTTTACCATTTGCCCCTGTAATAGCAATAATTTTTTTATTTCTATCTTGATTAACTTCACGGCAAAAAAGCTCGACATCACCAACAATCTCAATACCTTTTTCAGCGGCTTTTTGTAATTCAGGTGTAGATAATGCAATACCAGGACTGGCAATAATCAGATCTGCATCAAATAGCCAATCTATATTTAGATTTCCTAAATGATAAATAACACGATCATCTAATTGCTCTAATCCTGAAGGAGATAAACGTGTATCAATCACTTTCGGTATAACATTCTGAGCAAGAAAATAGTCAACACACGAAAGTCCTGTTATCCCTAATCCGATAATAACAACTTTTTTACCTTGATAGTCAACCATGATGCAATCCTACTCTATTTTATTTAACGTAATTTCAAGGTTAATAAACCAATTACGACTAACATCAATGAAATAATCCAAAACCGAACAATTACTCTTGGTTCTGGCCAACCTTTTAATTCATAATGATGGTGAATTGGTGCCATTTTGAAAATTCGTTTACCTCTTAATTTGAACGAACCTACTTGTAAAATTACGGATAAAGTCTCTATAACAAAAATTCCACCCATTACTAATAATAAAAATTCTTGTCTCAGTAGTACTGAGATAATCCCAAACACACCACCTAAAGCTAACGAGCCTACATCACCCATAAAAACCATCGCTGGATAGGTGTTAAACCATAGAAAGCCAAGACCTGCACCAATGATTGCAGTACAAACAATCATTAGTTCGCCACTAAATTTGATATATGGAATATGTAAATATGCAGCAAAGTTAACATTACCTGTCGCCCAAGCAACAAGAGCAAAACCAGCAGCTACAAACACAGTTGGCATAATTGCTAGGCCATCTAAACCGTCAGTAAGATTTACTGCATTACCTGCACCAACAATAACCACATAAGTCAGTAAAATGAACCATAACCCTAATTGCGGCATAACATCTTTGAAAAAAGGAACAACTAATACTGTTACGGAACTATCTTTCCCATATGCATAAAGACCAAAAGCCACAATTAATGCAATAACTGACTGCCAAAAATATTTCCACCTAGCAATTAAACCCGCAGTATTTTTACGGATAACTTTTAAATAATCATCAGCGAAACCAACAAGACCATAACCAAGTAAAACAAATAAGGTTACCCAAACATAAAGATTTCGTAGATCTGCCCATAGAAAAACAGAAAACGAAATAGAAGCTAAAATAAGCGTTCCACCCATTGTTGGTGTTCCCTTCTTACTTAAATGAGATTCAGGACCATCGTGGCGAATAACTTGACCAATTTGTAATTTTTGAAGCCAATCAATTACTTTTTGCCCCATAATTAACGAAATTGCCAATGATGTTAATAACGCAAGAATAGCTCTTACCGTTAGATAAGAAATAACATTAAAAAAAGTAAAATATTTAACTAAATATTCTGATATCCACACCAACATAATTTTTAATCCTGACCTGTTTTTAATTGAATTTCTGTGATTAATTCTTCCATTCTTGCACTACGCGAACCTTTAACTAACATAGTTAAGTTTGGATATTTTTGTAATAACGCTAACAAAAACTCCACTGCTTTATGTTTATCAACAAAATGGTGTCCAACACCACTAAATTGGCTAATCAATTCGCTTAAATCACCAACACTGACAACACAATCAATTTTTTGTTGTTTAGCTAATTCACCAATTTGTTGATGATAATTTTTTGCGTTATGTCCCAATTCCGCCATATCACCTACAACTAAAACTCGATAACCTGGTTGAGTTGCTAAAACATTAATAGCAGCCGACATTGACCCAACATTAGCATTATAGGAATCATCCCAAATTAATTGAGTTTGATTTAATTTAATTGGGTAAAGACGCCCTTTCACTGATTTCGACGTTGCTAATCCCTTCTTAACTTCTATTAAAGTTGCACCTACTGATATTGCTAAAGCTGCAGCAGCAATTGCATTAGATACATTATGCTCACCAACTAATGGTAAGGTGATTTCACTCTCACCAATTGGTGTGCACAATGTGAAAATAGTCTGATCCATTACTTTTATATTACTAGCATAAAAATCAGCAGAAGAATTATGTAAAGAAAAGGTCCAAACAGTTTTATTATTTAGCTCTTTTAACCAATTATCAGAACAACTATCTAAATTAATAATCGCGATGCCGTTTTCTGAAAGCCCTTCAAAGATTTCACCTTTAGCTGTTGCTACCCCTTCAAGTGAACCAAAACCTTCAATATGAGCTAAAGCAATATTATTAATGAGTGCACTATTTGGTTTAACTAAACGAGTGGTATAAGCAATTTCACCAATATGATTTGCACCCAGTTCAATAACTGCATATTGATCTTGCTTTGATAATCTTAATAACGTTAATGGAACTCCAATATCATTATTAAAATTACCTTGAGTATAAAGTGTTTCACCACACTGCTGTAAAATAGTAGCAGTCATTTCTTTCACAGATGTTTTACCTGATGAACCAGTCAACGCGACAATTTTAGCTGAGCTTTGATCTCGCACAAATGAAGCGATTTGACCTAATGCTAAATGGGTATCATTTACTACTATTTGAGGAATATCATCGTCGAGTTTGTGATTAGCAATTACCAAACAAGCTCCATCTTTAATAGCTTGTTTAGCAAATAAATGACCATCAAATTTATCACCCACTAATGCAATAAATAGTGATTTATGAGTAATTTTTCGTGAATCAGTACAAATTTCTTCAATAGTTAATCTCTCATCTTGAATATGATAAGAAGTCCCATTAACTATTTTTTCAACTTGCTTAATATCTAAAGGAATCATGATTGATTCTCTACTCCTAAAATCTGTTTTACAGTTTCTTGATCTGAATAATGATGCTTTGTTATACCTATAATCTGATAATCTTCATGTCCTTTCCCAGCTATTAGAATAACATCATCAGGTTTGGCTTGAGCTAGGGTCTTTGTGATAGCTTCAACTCTATCAGTAATAACTTGTGTATTTTTAACGTCAGTTAGCCCTTCTTGTATATCATGAATAATTTTTATTTCATCTTCAGTACGAGGATTATCATTAGTTAATACAATTTTATCGGCAAACTGTTCAGCAACTTCCCCCATTAATGGTCTTTTACCTGTATCTCTATCGCCTCCACAGCCAAAAATCACCCATAATTTACCTTTGCAATGAATGCGGCTTGCTTGTAATGCTTTTTGTAGAGCGTCAGGTGTATGGGCATAATCAATGATTACCGTTGGGTTATTTTTCACGTGTATCACTTCCATGCGACCACATATTGGCTTAAGATACGATGCCATATTGACTACTGCAAAAAATGGATAATCAAGTGTTAGTAATGTTGCGATTGCTAATAGTAAATTTGATACATTAAATTCACCTAGTAATCGGCTATGAATAATGGCATTACCCCAACTTGATTCCATATGAATTTCGGCACCTTTATCATGATATTCAATCATTGACACACCAACAAAAGGGTTGCCCATCATCTTCAAGCGTCGCAAGGACTTAGGTTGGCATGATACTGCAGTAGCTTTTGATAATTTATCAATCCAACGTCGCCCATAAGCATCATCATAATTAATAATGGGTTTTCCTGAACTAGCTACCTGCTTTTCTTTTTCATCAGAACTAAATAGCGACCATTTTGCCTTAGCATATCTATTCATCGTTTTATGATAGTCAAGATGATCTCGGCTTAGATTAATAAATACTGTCGCTGCACAATGTAATTCTTTTACCCGATTCATCGATAACCCATGGGAAGAAATTTCCATTGCCACAACTTGAACACGTTTTGCTACAAAATCAGCTAGATAAGACTGAACTTCTACAGCAGATAAAGTTGTGTTTGGCGAGGGTTCGAGATGATTGTAAACACCATTACCAATCGTGCCTAACAATGCGGATTTTTTATTTAATAAAGTTGCACATTGTGCAATCAACTGAGTAATTGTCGTTTTACCGTTTGTCCCTGTTACTCCAATTACAGATAAATGTTTAGAAGGTGAATGATAAAAATCAGCTGCAATTTTTGATAATTTTTGAGAAAGTTGAAACACACTTATTTGTGGAATAACTTTCTCGTCTTTTTGATTTAGGTAATTAATTTTCAAATCATTTGATTTTCTGTTTGTTTCAGTTAGAACAAGTACAGCACCTGATGAAATTGCTTGAGGAATAAAATCTTTACCATTAACGGTATACCCTTTAATAGCTACAAACACATCTCCTTTTTGCACTTTCCGACTATCAATTACTAATTGATTAAGCGGGAAATCATCTACTGGTAGTTGATTCCCACCTAATAAGTTATATAAAGTTTTAAATGTGCTTGTTGCCATTATTTATTACCTATTAATATACAATCATTTGACCATCAACTTGACGATCTGGTTTTACATTCATTGTTCTAAGGACTCCCCCCATAATACGGCTAAAAACAGGGGCTGAAACAGAACCACCATAATATTGCCCAGCTTTTGGATTATCGATAACAACAACCAGTGAATATTTAGGTCCTGTTGCTGGTGCAATACCAGCGGTATAAGCTAAATATTGATTAACATATCGTCCACCAGATAGCTTTTTAGCTGTACCCGTTTTAACACCTACACTATATCCAGGGACAGAAGCTTTGGTACCACCTCCAGTCACAGCAACCGCTTCCATTAATTGCACTACTGTTTTAGCTGTTTTTTCAGCTACAACACGTTTACCTTCTACTGGCTCGTTAATTTTTAATATTGAAACAGGTCGATAAACACCATAGCTACCGATAGTTGCATAAGCCCTAGCTAGCTGTAGTGGGGTAACACTTAATCCATAACCAAAAGAAAACGTCGCTCTTTCTATATCAGCCCATTTTCTTGTTCTATCAGCAGCAATTGAACCACTCACTTCTCCACCTAAACCGAGTTCAGTTGGTTGTCCTAACCCAAAACGGCTATAAAACTCAACAAGGTCACCTGATTGCATTTGTAAAGCTAACTTACTCACACCGACGTTACTTGATTTTTCAAGGATACCAGCCAAATTTAGGGCTTTTTGATAAGACACATCTTTGATTTCATAACGATTTACCAAAAAAGGTCTAGTATCAATAACCGTGTTTAAATCAGCTATTTTTTTCTCTAATGCAGCCATAACAACTAAAGGTTTAACTGTTGAACCTGGCTCAAATGCATCTGTTATCGCTCGATTTCGTAATAAACTATAATCAATTGAAGAGCGATTATTCGGGTTATAGGATGGACTGGTTGCCATGGCCAATATTTCACCCGTGTGAACATCAATTAAAACAGCTGTGCCACTATCAGCTTTGTTAAATTCCACAGCTTGACTAAGTTCACTGTAAACGAGCGATTGTAAACGTTCATCAATACTTAATGTCAAATCAGAAGCAACTTCACTTTCAGTCCTTTCTAATTCTTCTATAACTCTACCAACACGATCTCGCCTAACAACACGTTGTCCTGATTCACCAATCAGCCATTTATTAAAGCTTTTTTCAATTCCTTCTGAACCTTTTTCCGTTCCATTTTCATCAATGTCAGTTAAACCGATTAATTGTGCTATATTTTCAGCTGCTGGATAATAACGTTTAGATGTTTTGGCAAACGAAATACCAGGTAATTTTAATTGTTTCAAATAATCCGATATTGTTGGTGTAATTTGTTTAGACAAATAAACAAAACGCATTGATGGATTACTCAATTTTTGCTCTAGTGTCGACATTGGAATATTCAATGTCTTTGCTAATCCTTGCCAACGGATATCATTAGGATCAACTCCGCCTTTTTGTACAACAATTTTCGGATCAGACCAAACATCATACATAGGTACACTAACAGCCAATGCTCTGCCATTACGATCCGTAATCATTGCTCGAGGTGCGCTCATTTCTTGATGACGAATTGAACGTTTATTGGCTTCAGCAATTAACTTATCAGGTTCTATTATTTGTAAAATTGCCAATCGGACAAGTAAACCAATAATTGCTAAAATTATAAAACCATAAACAATATAAAATCGAGTGAGGGTAAAAATTTGTTTTTTACTATTTAATTTATTCCCTTTATTCGACTTTGTAGTATGTTTTACATTATCTCTTTTATTAGCAAACTTCATTATTTACTCTTTATCACAATAACGGTTTCATTTTGCGGTGTCACATACGACATGCCCAATTGATTTTTAGCTTTATCTTCAACACGTTTTGGATCAGCAAGTACATTTTCCTCAATAACTAAATTACGCCATTCACTTTCTAAAACATCTTGTTCGAGTAATAATTGTTCACGTTCAAATAATTGTTTACGGACTTGCTGGGTTATAACTAATACAGCTCCAGCAGAAATAATAATAAAAACCAATAACAATAATGAAATTTTTTGATGGCCGAGCAAATCACTAAGGATTAATCCAAATAAACTTTTGCTGGGTCTTTTTTGATTGTGTATATCTACACTTGTTCTTTGATAAATTTCATTGTTACTATTCATTTTTCCTTTCTGCTATCCTTAATATCGCGCTTCGAGAACGCGGGTTACCATATATTTCATTATTGCTTGGCTTAATTTTGCCAAGTGATTTTAATTTAGCATCACCATATTGTTTAATTTGTTGTTCTGTTAATGGTAAGCCAGCTGGTAAATTAGGACCTTTACTCTGTTTATTTATAAATTGTTTTACAATTCTATCTTCTAATGAATGAAAACTAATAACTGCAAGTCTTCCTTGAGCAGCAAGCACTGACAAACTGCTATTTAAGGCTTGCTCAACTTCTTCCAATTCACTATTTATATAAATGCGAATAGCTTGGAACGAGCGTGTTGCTGGGTGTTTATTTTTGTCTTTTTTCGGTGTTGCTTTTTCAATTAGATTTGCTAATTCTAATGTACGAGTAATTGGTGAAACTTTATTCTGTTCCACAATTGCACGTGCAATCCTTTTGGCAAACTTTTCTTCCCCAAAAGTTTTTAAAACCCATGCGATATCATTTTCATCACTATTTAGTAACCACTCACTTGCAGTTACACCTTTGCGGTTATTCATCCGCATATCAAGTGGTCCATCTCGCATAAAAGAAAATCCTCTTTCAGGATCATCTAATTGTGGAGATGAAACCCCCAGATCTAATAAAAAGCCATCAATATTACCTAACAACCCTAAATCATTGATATATTGATGTACATTCGAAAACTCTCCTCGAATAAAAGTAAACCTAGGATCGGTTATATTAAGTGCGGCTTGTTCAGCACGCTCATCTCGGTCAATTGCAATTAGTTTCCCTTGTTCGCCCAATTGTTCAAGAATTAACCTAGAATGACCACCACGCCCAAAAGTACCATCAATATAAATACCGTTTTTTTTTATATTTAATGCAGCCACAGCTTCATTTAACAAAACAGTTTTATGTTGATAATCCATCTTTATTTACTCTTATTAAATTGTTAGACTTTTTAAATTTTCTGATAAGTTTTCAACATCTGTTGATAATGTGGCAATGTCATCACTAATTTGTTGATACCAAATTGCTTCATCCCATATCTCAAATTTATTAGATTGGCCAACAAACATGGTATGTTTTTCTAGTTTTGCATAAGTACGTAAAGTTGGTGGAAGTAAAATACGTCCTGCATTATCTAAATTACATTCCGTTGCATAACCTAATAATAGTCTTTTAATTCTTCGTTCTGCTTCAACAACTGTTGATAATGTTGATAGCTGTAATTCAATTTTTTGCCATTCAGTCATTGAATAAAGTGTCAAACAGGGGTGATATAAACCAATGGTACAAACTAAACCATCAGGCAAAAATTCACGATAACGAGTAGGGATTGCTATTCGCCCTTTGCTATCTAAATTGACTGAAATTGCACCACTAAACATGAAAGCACCGTAATTGTTAATTTTTATTGTTTTTAAATTATTAAAAAATCAATATGTTAATTAAAAACCTATTTTTTACCACTTAACCCCACTTTTTACCACAAAAGTTACAAAAATAATAGATATTTAATCAATTAATTTCTAACAATTTAAGAAATTAATAAGATAATAAGTGAGCACTAACAAATTAAGTGAAGCGCTTAGAAATGGTAAGACGAAATTATTAACAGTGTTTATTAATATCCGAAACAAACCAATAATAAAAAAAGTCACAAATAATCAATTTATTAATGATTAAAAATAGCTCAATAGGTGTTTTAATATAAGACCAGAAATGAGAGCTTTGCCAGTAAAACTGGCAAAGTTGATTGTTCAGTTAAGATGCTGTCCAAAAACCAATTACATTGACTTTGTTTTGTTGCAGTATTGCACGAATTGGCATTTGATTAATATCATCTCCCTTTTCTGCTTGTTGTAATACCTGCATTTTGCTTTCTCCAACTAAATGCAGATAGATATTTTGACTATCTAAAATAGTTGGTAATGTTAAAGTAATGCGGTCTAATGGAGCCGTCAATGGAGTCATTCCAACAACTTTGCGACCTGATTTCATATCCAAACCAGCCCGCAAATTTGCCGCACCCGGGAAAAGTGAGGCAGTATGACCATCTTCTCCCATTCCTAAGATTAAAACATCTAAAGGCATAGGAATTTTATTTAAAATTTTGTCTGTAATTTCTGCACCATCAAATGGATTATCACAACTATTTTTTAAACCTACAAAATTGGCCAATTTAGCTTTATTTTGTAATAAGTAAGTTAACACTAATTTTTCATTACTAGCGTCATCGGTATCATCTACCCATCTATCATCTACTAATGTAATAAAAACATTGTGCCAATCTAAATCTTGTTGGCTTAATAGTTTAAATAATGGAATAGGTGTTTTACCACCTGATACAGCAATAGAAGCATGTCCCTTTTTATCAATAGCTTGTTTCAAATCTTTGACAATATAAGCAGCTAAATCTTCAATTAATAATTGACTATTTGGATATTTTTTTAATGTAAACATATTGTTAAATTCCTCTATTCAAACTCATGCCATGAATGACCATCTTTAGTTATCAAAGCAACCGAAGCGACAGGCCCCCAAGTACCAGCAGGATAAGTTTTAGGTGGTTCATTATCTAATTTCCAGGCACTAATAATTGAATCAACCCATTTCCAAGCTGCCTCTACTTCATCTCGATGAACAAATAATGCTTGTCTTCCTCGCATCACTTCAAGTAACAACCGCTCATAAGCATCAGCACTTTGTTGATGAAAAGTTTCACTAAAACTTAAATCTAACTTAGTCGTTTGTAAATTATGTGTACTGTCTAATCCTGGCACCTTATTTAAAATTTCAATATCCATACCTTCATCTGGCTGTAGACGAATTGTTAGTTTATTCTGCGGTAGTTCAGAATAAGACTCACTAAATAAATTAAGGGGTAAAGATTTAAAATAAACTACTACTTCAGAACACTTGCTTGGTAAACGTTTTCCGGTTCGTAAATAAAAAGGCACACCCGCCCAACGCCAATTATCAATATCAACTCGAATAGCAACAAATGTTTCCGTATTACTTTGTTTGTTTGCACCATCTTCTTCTAAATAACCAGGAACATTGATACCATTAACAAACCCTGCAGTATATTGTCCTCTAACAACTTTTTCACGGATATTTGCTTTATTAATTGGACGTAATGCATTAAGTACAGCAATCTTTTCTCTACGCAAGCTATTATCTTCAAGATTTGCAGGTGGAGACATGGCAATCATCGTCAGAATTTGTAATAAATGGTTTTGCACCATATCACGCATTTGACCCGCTTTATCAAAATAACCCCAGCGACCTTCAATTCCTACTTGTTCTGCAACAGTGATTTCAACATGATCAATAGAATTTCTATCCCAAAGCGAAGCAAATACAGGATTAGCGAAACGAAGTGCGAGTAAATTTAAAACTGACTCTTTTCCTAAGTAATGGTCGATACGATAAACTTGTGATTCACTGAAAAATTTTGCAACTGAATCATTAATTTCCTTTGATGATTGCAGATCAAAACCTAGTGGTTTTTCCATTACAATTCTATTTTGAGCCTGATTTAAACCTGCTTCAGCTAACCCTTGGCAAATTGTACCAAAGGCATTGGGATGCATCGCAAAATAGAAAATAGCAGGATGTGACTTTTCAAGCTTATCTTTTAATAAATTAAAACCGGCAATGTCATTAACATCTAACTTATGAAAGTTAAGGCGTTGGCTAAAACGTTGCCAAATACTTTCATCTAGTGGTTCAGTCATAAATGTGGTTAACGCATCTTTTGCAACCTCAGTGTAAGCGGCTTGATCCCAATCAGCTCGACCTACACCTAAAATTTTTGTCTGCTTTGGCAACTTTCCATATTTTTCTAATTGATATAGAGACGGTAAGAGTTTGCGCCTTGTTAAATCCCCTTTAGCGCCAAAAATTACCAAATCGCAAGCTGGGATATCAGACATGAGTTTCTCCTAAAATGGTGTAATCTACAATTTATTTTATTATGTTTGATACCAATATACATCAAGTTAATAGAATAAATTATAACAATAGGTATTTGTCGTTTTAAGACTATAGTAAAAAATAAAAGGTCACCATTTAGGTGACCTTTTATTTAAAGATATTGTTGAATGATTTTTCAACAAACATATGATTATGCGCGTACAAAATCCATGTGAACTAATTTTGGTTTAAATGGATGACGTTGTACTGCTTGCACTTTAGCTTTAACTGCTTTACCGTCAATTTCAATAGTTAGTACTTCAGAATAAAACTCTGGTTTTTCTTGCATATTGAAAATTTGATTGTGATCTAACACAATAGAAATTGCAGGTTCTGTTCCACCATAAACAATTGCTGGGAACTGACCAGCGTGACGCAGGCGGCGGCTCGCACCCTTACCATGCTCTTTTCTAACTTCTGCTTTAAATTTAAACATATTGATTTCTCTTGTTTATTCTAAATAAAAAACCAATTACAGGCGACCCAGTAGTTGGCTATAAAATTGATGCTCTAAAAAGCGCTAAGGATTATAAAGTGTTATGATTGTAAACGCAATCAAATAATCAGTTTAATAAAGATATAGTCTTATATTGATTGCGTTTGCAATATCAAAACCTAATGATTAAATAACTTCAATCTTAAATCCATATGTTGATTTCTGTATTGGCGATAATTTTAACGCCTTATTAATACGACACGTTTCAACACATACCATAGATTGATATTCTTCATCAGCAAAATCCGCCATTGCTTTAGCTTTATCTATCCAAGGATTCCAAGTAACAACATCACTTGCATTAACATTAGTTAATTTAATTGTTCGTTTACCATCGGTAATAAGGATTGAGTCATCCGCATGGGTATAAATGCGATCAACCTCTTGATTAAAGGTAAGTTGCCCTGAAATTGATGGTTTATTTTCAACTGCTAAGCGTTCTTGATAAGAATCGCCTAAACCTTTAACAGTGACATCATTAATATTATTAACTTCAAAATAAGTATGTAATGCACTTGTTGCTTCGAAATCCCCAGTACAAGATAAATTCACTTCACACGTTTGTCCAACATGAATGGTTAACCAAGCTTGGAAAGGTTTTGTGAAAAACTGTTCTGTTTGCTGATTATTAGTTAATGATAAAGTTAAATTCACTCCATTATTATCTTCTTTGCAAGAATCTAATTTCCATTCAACCAGACGCGCAAAACCATGCATAGGATCACCCAATTTACCAAACCATGGCCAACAAATTGGTACTCCCCCTCTAATTGCAACTTCCTTTTTAAAGTTAGCTTTTTGACTTAACCAAATAACCGGTGTCGGTTCTGTTGAAGGTTGCCAAAATAAAAGATGAGCACCTTGTAACGATACTGCTGCTGAACACTTTTTATGTTTAATCACTATGACAGGCAATTCACCAAATGTACATTGATTAACTGATGCACTCACTGATGTACTTGATAAATCACTATCTAAAATCTGCTTAATAATACTCATATTTACTCCTAACTATCTAATTTGCTTGGCGAACATCGTCTTTAGTCATTAATTGTACGCGCATTATTCGAATTATAAAAACGGAATAAAAGCTTTTTTTACTAAATTGGAGTAATATAGCCAGCTATTTCTTATCAGTTGCTGACACTTTTTTAAAAATTTAAGGAAAGGTATATGGTTCAATATAAAATCCCGTTGAGTTTATATATACATATGCCATGGTGTGTACAAAAGTGTCCATATTGTGATTTTAATTCACATAACATGAAGAAAACGCCCGATTATTCAGCATATATAAATCATTTAATTAATGATTTAAAACAAGACGTCGTGCTTTCAAATGATCGTTCTATTGACTCTATTTTTATTGGTGGAGGTACACCCAGTCTTTTCTCCGCGGAGTTAATTAATAAATTATTAATGAGTATAAATAAAATTATACCAATTAATCACGACGCAGAAATAACAATTGAAGCCAATCCTAATTCAGTTGATGTAGAAAGATTTAAGGGATATCAACAAGCTGGAATTAATCGAATATCAATTGGTGTACAAAGCTTTCAAGCAGATAAGCTTGCAAAATTAGGACGAGTTCATAATCCGCAAGAAGCAATAGATGCTGGAAAATTAGCACAAAATTTAAAGTTAAAAAGCTTTAATATAGATTTAATGCATGGCTTACCTAATCAAACAGTATGTGATGCATTGAGTGATCTAAAACAGGCAATAGAAATTGCACCGCCACATTTATCTTGGTATCAACTTACAATAGAACCTAACACTTTATTTGGTTCTAAACCGCCTGTTTTACCTAATGATGATATGTTATGGGATATTTATCAACAAGGCCATCAATTATTAACTAAGCATGGTTACCTACAATATGAAACATCTGCTTATGCAAAGGCCAATTATCAATGCCAACATAATTTAAATTATTGGCGGTTTGGTGATTATATCGGTATTGGTTGTGGTGCTCATGGAAAATTAACCCAAAATGATGGCACAATTATTCGCACCGTAAAAACAAAACATCCTAAAGGATATTTAGAAGGACGTTATTTGGAACAATCTTATACTGTCCCTAAAGATGAGTTAGCATTTGAATTTTTTATGAATAGATTTAGATTATTTGAAGCCACACCTAAATCCGAATTTGAACAACGAACTTTTTTACCTTTACACTCTATTGATAAGCAGATATCGACTGCTCTTGAAAAAAAATATTTGATTGATAACAACCAATGCTGGCAAATCACAGAGCATGGGAAATTATTTTTAAATTCATTACTTGAAATATTCTTATAACGAAATCAGTTAAAAGATTTACTATTTATTAACAAAACAAATACTAACAATTTAACTAAACCTACGCATATCTTAACTAAAATTTATCTGAAAAGAGTGCATAATATGTACAACAATGCATTTATTTCATTGTTTTCCTATTCCTTATGTTTTCCCAATAACATTGTTATTGGGATTTTTTTAGGGTTTGAAGTAAGATTAATTATTTATATTTTCCGATAAGAATTTTTCAATCGCGATAAGGGATGATGTTCCTTCCATTGGTCCTTTATAAGATGAAGACAACGCATAACAAGCATTTGCATACATTAAAGTCTGTTCAACACTAAATCCTGACAGTAGTAAACTCACAAAAGTTGCATCAAAGCAGTAATCAGCACCCGAATGGTCAATCGCATCAATACTAAAACCCTTAGAATAAATTGTATTAATATTATTTTTATCATCGCAACAATAATAATTTGCACCATCACTGCCTTTTTTCACCACGAGATGTTTGATACCTTTCTCCAATAAAGCTTTAATCGTTTCTTCATCACTTTCATAATTTTCAGAAAAATACCTAACTTGTGTTTCATTAATCAAAATGATATCGGTAAATTCTAATATATAACTAAAAGACTGTTCTATCTCACGAATCTCCGACATTTCTTTATGCAAATTAGGATCAAAAGAAACAGTTCCACCATGGCTTTTAATAAAATTTATTACTTTGCACATCGCATCAATGGCTCGAAATGAATAAAGTGATGATCCCATAATATGTAAATGATTGCAGTCTTTTAATAAAGCTTCATTCACATGATCAAATGAAATTAAGCCACAGGCACTATTTAAAACGTTATAAATTAAACTTCGCTCTTTTGGACCAATTTGCGTTGAAAATGCGCTAGCTGTTTTTACTTTATTGTGAGAAGTGATCCCATTAACATTAACCCCATCTTGTTTAAGTCGGTTAATGCACATTTTTCCAAAAGGATCTTTTCCTACACAACTTAAAAAGATAACTGGAAAACCTAATTTGGCAACTTGATTTGCAAAGATAGCCGGGGCTCCACTAGGGTATGGTCCAATATATTCATTTGTATAATCAAACCGTTGATTGAATTCCTTAGCAACAAATTCAACAAACAATTCGCCCATTGTACAAATTTTAACATCCATGTTAATTAGGCCTCCAATGCATTATGGTAAGTCACAGAATATTTAGTTGTTGTATGTTGTTTAAAATTAGAATTAAGCAATAGTTGATGATATTCATTAACAGCGGAGCGGGATAAAATAATAACATCCATGTTTTTTAATTTACCAATAGTATGATTATCATTACTGCTGATTCTTGGTGGTAAAATACCTATAGAATGATCTGAACTTTTTAATATCTGTTGATAAAGTTCTTGATGTTCAATATCTTGAATAGCTAAATAATTGTTAGTATTAATAGCTGCGAATTCGAATATAAAATGTGATATTGGGAATTGCGTTAATATAGATGATGAAAAGTTAGGATGCTGTAGTACATTACCATTTATTAAAAAACCACCAACAAGAATCACTTCTGCATCTGAGAATTCTCTAATGAGTTTCGCGTTATTAATATCATTTAAAATAACTGTTAATGATTTTTTATTATGCAGAAAAGGGATCAATTTTCGAATTAAATGACCATGACTTAAAAAAATTGTATCACCATCTTCAATATAATTTAGACAGCTTTTTACTAAATTAACATCACTATTATCAGTATTAAGATATGATGCCAAACGACTTGTATACACACTATTTGAATTGCTAATAAAATCTTCAGGCGAAATATAGATTGCTCGCCCAAAAAAACGTTTTAAATACCCTTGATGTTCTAAATATGTTAAATCCTGACGAATAGTTACATGAGAAACTTGTAGCATGTCAGATAACTCATCAACTTTTATTTCTCCATTTTTGCGCACAATCGCAGCAATTTCCAATCGCCGCTTTAATTGTGCCGAAGATACTTTAGCCATTTCACATCCTATGTTAAAAGATAAATACCTAACTCAAAAACAGATAAAATTTATCATACAAGTTGTAAACGATAAACCCTAGAAAGGAACTGAACCGATTAAGTAGTGTAAAAATATACTCAGTTTGTACTTTATTTTTAAATTACAGAGATATAGTTAATCGTTAAAATAGAATATTAACAACTCAAAAATTATTAAATAGCACAATATATTTAAATAAAAGTTATCAAAAAACCCCGTTCCTCAACATTATTTTCAGATCATCACCCACCATTTCAACAGATTCAAATCGGAACTGAGGTGCTAACGAAAGTTTTTGTAAGTGAGATAATACAAACATATCTTGTGCATTATGACCAAGTAATTTAGGTGCATAATAGATGATTAACTCATCCACGAGATTTTGCTCAATTAGCGCACCGGCTAAATGAGATCCAGCTTCAACCCATACAGAATTTATTTGCTGCTTGGCTAATATGGATAATAATTCTAATAAGTCGACTTGATGACTGTTTGATGATTCAATGATAAGTTTTGTATTTGGTGATGATATTAGAACATTTTGCTTTCTAACCAACCAAGTTTCACCAGGCTGATTAAAGATATTTTCATCACCCGTCATTTGATTTTTGCTATCGATTATCACTCGTATAGGTTGACGAATTTCGGTAGAAGGGTAAATTTCTTTAATTGAATTAGGTAATTCATTATATCTAACCGTTAAACTCGCATTATCTTCCTGAACTGTTTTTCTGGTACTTAAGATACAACTTGCCTGAGCTCTATATTGCTGAACATCTTGTCTTGCCGCAACGGAGGTTATCCATTTACTTTCGCCTGATGCCATAGCTATTTTACCATCTAAAGAAACTGCCATTTTTAGTTGTACAAATGGCAAACCTGTTCGCATCCGTTTTAAAAAGCCTTTATTAATGGCTTCGGCTTGATCAGCTAACACGCCAACACAAACTTCAATGCCTGCATCAGTTAATCTCTTTATACCTTGTCCTGCGACATTGGGATTAGGATCCTGCATAGCAATAACAACTCGTTTAATTCCCGATTTAACCAGTGCATCTGCGCAAGGAGGCGTTCTTCCATAATGGCTGCAAGGCTCTAGCGTTACATAAGCCGTAGCATCTTTAGCTTCATCACCAGCCATTTTTAGCGCATAGACTTCTGCATGAGGTAAACCAGCTTTCATATGAAAACCTTTACCAATGATGTGATCATTTTTAACAATGATACAACCGACATTAGGATTAGGGGTAGTAGTGAAGCGACCAAGTTTAGCAAGCTCAATAGCTTGCTGCATATAAAATTGATCTTTATTCATAGTCATAATGAGGATTACTTTTGTTGTAACTTAGCAATTTCATTACTGAATTGTTCAATATCATCAAAGCTAAAATAGACAGATGCGAAACGAATATAGGCAACTTTATCAAGATTTTTAAGCTCTTCAATAACAAAATTACCAATTAATTTGGCCGGTACTTCCCTTTCTCCTGTTGCTCTCAGTTTCGATTTAATTCGAGTAATTGCATCTTCAATTGCATCAAAACTAACAGGGCGTTTTTCTAGTGCTCGTTTTATACCATTGCGGAGTTTATCTTCATTGAAAGGTTCGCGAACTTTATTGCTTTTAATAACATTAGGCATAATTAATTCAGCCACTTCAAAT
Source organism: Gilliamella sp. B2772 (assembly GCF_026536985.1). Lineage (NCBI taxonomy): Bacteria > Pseudomonadati > Pseudomonadota > Gammaproteobacteria > Orbales > Orbaceae > Gilliamella > Gilliamella sp. B2772. Next base: position 960,588 of record NZ_JAFNNB010000001.1, read on the forward strand.
GTCGTAAAACGTTCATTACATTCGACACATTGTCGACGACGACGAACCTGAAACCCTTCACCAACTAAACGAGAATCAATAACTTTTGTATCATCTGCATTACAAAACGGACAGTGCATAAATATATCCTGATAACGTTTTAACTTACATTACAATAGCCGAAATTAGCCATTTAAACAAGTTATCAACAAAGTAATATAAACTAGCTCTATTAATTAACTTATAATTCAAAAAAGCTAAAAACCGTCACCAATCTGGTGACGGGAATTGAATTTACCATGTCAATGAGATTAAGAAATCACGTAATTTATTAAAATCATCAGGCATATGGTGAGAAAGTAAAGGCATATCAGCTCGTTCAGCCAGAGGTTGTGGTAGCGAGATTGATCGGCCAAGGATATCCTCAACTACTTCTTTAAACTTAGCTGGATGAGCTGTACCCAAAAATAAACCATACTCCCCTTCTTGCAACTGGTCTCGTAATGCACGATAAGCAATAGCACCATGAGGCTCGGATAAATATCCTTTTTTATCTAATTCCTTAACCGTTTCTACGGAAACGGAATCAGAAACAGCAGCATGCCCTAATGATTTAAGTACCCAACCTTCTCGTTTATAAATTTCTTCGATTCTTGGCCAGTTGTTTGGCTGACTAACATCCATAGCATTTGATAATGTTGCCACAGTTTTATGGGGTTCCCATATTCCTGTTTCTAAATAACGTGGAACCGTATCATTAGCATTAGTAGCAGCAATAAAGCGTTTAATTGGTAACCCCATCGTTTTAGCTAGTAAACCAGCAGTTAAATCACCAAAATTACCACTTGGTACTGAAATAACTAATTGTTCGCGTTGTTTTGGCGTAAGCTGTGCATAAGCCTCAAAATAATAGCAAATTTGAGCTAAAAGCCGACTGATATTAATCGAGTTAGCTGAGTTTAAACCTATTGTAGTTTTTAGCTCTTCATCATCAAACGCTTTTTTAACTAAAGCTTGGCAGGCATCAAAATCACTTTGAATAGCAATTGTGTGAATGTTATCGCCTAAAGTACAAAATAGTTTTTCTTGTAACGGACTAATTTTACCTTCCGGATATAAAATCACTACACGAATATTGGGTAAGTGATAAAACGCATGGGCGACAGCAGCACCAGTATCACCAGAGGTTGCTGTTAAGATAGTAATCTTTTTATCTGCTGCCACTTGGACTAAAGCCTGAGCCATAAAGCGTCCACCAAAGTCTTTGAATGCTAATGTTGGGCCATGATAAAGTTCTAATGTTCCAATATCATCTTCTACTGATTTAACTGGAGCTGGAAATTGGAATGCGTTTTGCACTAATCGATGCATATCATTATCGCTAATTTCATTGCCAATAAACGCCGATAAAATTTTGGCACTACGTGTTATAAAGTCCATTTTTAAAAGTGCTTCTATTTCTGCAGATGAAAATTTTGGCAATTGTTCTGGAAAAAATAAACCTTGTTCTTTCCCTAAACCTTGTTGTACCGCCTGCGCGAAACTAACTTGCTCTGAATGATCTTTTAAGTTATACAGTTTCATAATGTGTTCCAATTCTTTTATGCTTTAATTGTTTTCTTATTGATTTAATATTATTGTTTTGTTTAATAACTTAAATCTCTCTTGCACCTTGTGGATCTATTTTACAAATATGAGTAAAACCTTCTTCATTTTGTAGATAAGAACTTTTTAACAACGACTCAATCTGCTGCGCAGTTTCAAGGTTGTCGGCCACCACAAACATCGTCGGCCCTGAGCCTGATATACCCGAGGCTAGTGCACCAAGTTGTTTGACCTTTTTTTGTGTTTCATCGAAATTAGGTAGCAATTGTTTACGATAAGGTTCTGCAATATTATCAATCAACATTGCTGCTGCAAGTTTTGGTTGTTTAGTATAACAAGCATGTAAAAAACCACCTACGTAACGACCGTGCGCGACACAATCGGCTTTTTGATATTGAGCTGGTAATATTGCTCGAGCTTCAGCTGTAGAAACTTTAATACCAGGATAAGCCATCACCCAATACCAATTTTCAAAATGAGGTATTGACTCACTTATAATGCCCATTTCGTCGAGAATAAGTTGCATTCCACCTAAATAGCAAGGAGCAACATTATCATAATGCACACTACCAGAAATGCAGCCTTCAAGTTCGCCCATCATGGAGAGCAATTCAAATTTATTAAATGGTTCATTAAAAAACTTATTTAACGCAACAAAAGCACCAACAACAGAGCAAGCGCTTGAACCTAATCCAGAACCAATAGGCATGTTTTTTTCAAGCGTCATTTTTATCGGTAATGTTTTCCCTATGGCTTTACAAAAACGCTGCCAACATTGATAAACAATATTTAATTTGGGATCCTTTGGTAAATTTTTAACAAATTGACCTTGGCTGGTAAAGCTAAACTCAGTTGCAGACTCGATAGTAATACAGTCGCCCAACATCGCACCACTAATTGGATTGATTGCTGCACCTAAAATATCAAAGCCAACACTAATATTTGCCATTGATGCAGGTGCATACACAGTTAATGATTTTTGACTCATTTAGCCTCCAATTTTTCCAGATGTGGTTCGTAAAATATCGGCAAACACACCCGCAGCTGTAACGTCATTACCAGCACCATAACCACGTAATACTAATGGAATTGGTTGATAGTACCTAGTATAAAATGCTAAAGCATTTTCACCATTTTTAACTTTATAAAGTGGATCATCATTATCAACAGATTCTATCTTAACGCTACATTGGTTTCCATCAATACTACCAACATAACGTAACACTTTTCCTTCTTTAGCTGCCTTTTCTGATTTTTCTTTAAACTGAGCGTCTAATTGTGGTAGTTTTGCCATGAATTCATCGATACTACCTTTAGAATATTCAGCTGGTAATACTGACTCAACTTTAATTTGATCAAGTTCTAGTTGTAATCCAGCCTCCCGAGCTAAAATCAATAGCTTTCTTGCGACATCTGTTCCTGATAAGTCATCTCTAGGATCAGGCTCAGTAAAACCTTTTTCTTTCGCTAATTTAGTTGCTTCTGACAATGACATACCTTCGTCTAACTTACCAAAAATGAAAGACAATGATCCAGATAAAATCCCTGAAAACTTGATTAATTCATCACCCGCGTTCAGTAGATTTTGTAAATTTTCTATCACAGGTAAACCTGCACCAACGTTAGTATCATATTGAAATTTTCGCTTACTATTAGCTGCTTCTTGCCGTAAACGATGGTAATAAGCCATCGAACTTGTATTGGCTTTCTTATTTGGCGTTACAACATGAAATCCATTAGCTAAAAAATCGACGTATTTATCTGATACATCGCTACTTGAAGTACAATCGACTAAAATTGGATTGAGGAGCCGGTTATTTTTGGCAAAATCAATAATGCTATTTAGAGTATAATTGGTCTCGCTTTGTTTTATTTGATCGCGCCAATTTGTTAAATCAATACCATCCCGATTAAGTACAGCGTGTTTGGAATTAAATAAACCACAAACACGTAAATCGATTTGTTTGTTTTTAAGCCATTTTTGTTGCCGACCAATTTGATCAACCAATGCACCACCTACACCACCAACACCAATAACAAACACATCTAACATTTTGTCAGTACCAAATAGCATTTGATGCGTCACACGTACACCCATTACGGCAACATCATTATCAACAACGACCGAGATTGAGCGTTCCGATGAGCCTTGAGCAATTGCTACGATATTAATATTGGCTCGGGCTAATGCAGTAAAGAAATTAGCCGATAAACCACGTAAAGTACGCATACCATCACCAACAACTGAGATAATTGCTAATTTTTCGATAACTTCAATTGGTTCAAGTAAGCCATCCTTTAACTCTAAGTAAAATTCTTCACTTAATGCCTCTTCAGCTCGGTAGAGTTCGGTTTGAGGCACACAAAAACTAATACTATATTCAGATGATGATTGCGTAATAAGTACCACAGAAATACCAGCATAAGACATAGCGGAAAAAACACGCGCTGACATACCTACCATGCCTTTTAATCCTGGACCTGATACATTAATCATAGCCATGTTATTTAAATTAGTGATACCTTTTACTGGTGTTGAGCTATCAACAACATTAGCGCCGATTAACGTGCCTGCTGCATCTGGATTATTAGTATTTTTAATTAAACATGGAATTTGAAATTGAGCGATAGGTAAAATTGTTCTTGGATGAAGTACTTTTGCACCAAAATACGATAGTTCCATAGCTTCTTGATAAGACATCGTTTTTAGTAATTTAGCATCAGGCACAATTCGAGGATCACAAGTATAAACTCCGTCAACATCAGTCCAAATTTCGCAGCTGTTGGCACGTAAACACGCTGCTAATACTGAAGCTGAATAATCAGAGCCATTACGGCCAAGAACAACTAATTCTCCTTTTTCATTACCAGCGGTAAACCCTGGCATCAAAATTATATTTTCTGGAGGTATATGCATTTCACTGATTCGATGCGATGACTCGACAATATCAACTGTAGACTCTAGATAGTCCCCCTCAGCAATCAGCATTGCCACAGGGTTAATAACTGTTACAGCATGACCTTTCGCTTTCAGCAATTCTTGCATAATTGCAATCGAAAGTTTTTCACCTCTGCAAATGATACTTGCATTAATACTATCCGGACATTGACCTAATAGCCGAATACCTTCTAATAGTTGTTTAACGTTATTTAACTCATCTAGAGCAAACTTTTTCATTTCTTCATAGGCAAAATTAGGTACCGCTTTCGAAATACCTTCTAGTAAGTCTGCAAAGATTTTTTCAGCATCGTAGATATTAGTTTGGATATCTTGTTTTGCAATGGTTTTTTCAACCATTGCCACTAGATGATTAGTAATTTTAGCTGGTGCAGATAAAACCGTTGCCGTTTGTTCTTGTTTAGCATTATTTTCAATAATCTCTGCTACACGCAAAAAACGTTCTGCGTTGGCAACAGATGTTCCTCCAAATTTTAAAACTTTCATATCACACCTTACTTATTTTTCTAACTTATGCCAATGATAATTCAAAATGCAATTTTTAAAAAATACTGATAAAACTAATATTTTGAATTCTTTTTACTTTAATTTCTATTTAAGAACTTTTTTATTTCACAAAGTAAAAAACCCGCCTTTGGAGGCGGGTTTTTCGATATTTTTAAGGAAAAATCAACCCGCCCTATATTTCATAATAGTGCCGGTGGTACCAATAATGCCTGAAATCATCATTACCATTTTCATTATTTTTCCTTAACTAAACCCTAAACAAAACAGCCCGACATTTTCATGTCAGGCTGTAAATAATTAAAATACCTTTTTGCTGTTTTCGTATTCATTCACTACCTTATTTAAGGCTTGATAGATACTTTCGGCATTTTGTTTTTGTAATGCCTCATCAAGTATGTTGAGATACGATAACATTAATTTTTGATTGTCTTCAGCAAATTGTGGTGAAACTTCCTGATCTTCATATAACATCACATAAGTGCGAGCAAATCCAAAAATTAAAAAGTAAACCGATGCGTTATTCGGATCTTCTTGGATTAATGACCTCATAGCCTTACGTAGTTTTACATACGAATCGGTACCAGGTAAGCTTGTCGCAAATGTTTTTGTTACTTCTGAAAATGTCATTGCTAAAACCTCAATCAAAATCACAAATAAGAAGAATAGCAATCCATTAACATAAGTGCAAGTCTATTTTGTTTTTCAATTCACTTTTTTATTATTTTTTTAAAACCTCGGTATCATATAATGGTAATTTAATTTCACCTTAAACTTCTTTGCAAACTGATAACCCTGCTGAAGCTTGTGCGACCGGCATAATCTCAATTGAATTCACATTAAAATGATTTGGTGTATTAACTAACCATGAGACGGTATTGGCAATATCTTCTGGTGTAATAAAATCCACATCTTTATATACCGCAGCAGCTTTTTCGTCATTACCATGGAATCGGACATTGGAAAACTCTGTTCCTCCACATAATCCGGGTTCGATATTTGTTACTCTGATTTTTTTACCCAATAAATCTGTTCTTAAATTAGCACTAAACTGCTTAACAAATGCTTTTGTTGCACCGTAAACATTTCCACCTTTATACGGATATGTACCGGCTACTGATCCAAGATTAATAATATAACCATAGTTACGCTCTACCATGCCAGGTAATATTTGATATGTTAAATGCACTAATCCAATAACATTGGTTTCAATCATTGTTTCCCAATCATTGTAATCAGCTTCATATGCGGGTGCTAAACCTAAAGCTAATCCTGCATTGTTAATTAATATATCGATAGGCTGAAACTCTTTAGGCAGCTGTAACAAAATTGTTTCAACAGAGTCTTTTTTTGTCACATCAAGAGTTAGCGGTAAAAAATTATTACCTAATTCTTGTGCAAGTTTTTGTAATTCATCAAGTCGTCTGGCTGCACCAATTACTTTATAACCATCAGTAATAAGTTTTCGGCAAATTGCTTTACCAAAGCCAGAAGAAGCACCAGTAACTAAAGCAATATTCATATCCAATCTCCTTCATAATAATTACAAGTGTATACCGATATTGAATGAAAAGAAAAATAGGTGCCAAAATATATACAACTTGTTTGAAAACATAACTATCTAAATTTTAGATAAAAATATATAAAAAAACCCGCTACAAGGCGGGTTCATATCGTATGTTTCATTTAGATGGTTCTTCGGATGGCTCATCATCTTTCAAAGGAACAATCAATGTATCGATATGGGTATTATTAATTAGCTGGCGAGCTGAAGACATTAATTTACTCCAAAAATCTTGGTGATGACCACAAACAACTAGATCTGCCCCATATTCGTGGATAGCTTCAATTAATACTTGTCCAAATTCACCATTACCAGAAAGAGTATGTGCAATTGGATAACCTGCATCATCAGCTAATTTATTTAATGCAATATGGGCATCTTCAGTGATACGATCTTTCATATCATTCATATTAATATCAACTAGGCCTGTATAAAGGTCAGAGTAATTGATGCCCACATGAATGAGTGATATTTGAGCATTATATGGTCTAGCCATTGAGACTGCTTTTTCAACAAGAACTTCACTTTCAGGTGATAAATCCACTGCGACTAAAATGTGTTTATAAGCCATAATATTCACTCCTTCCTATTTTGACGCTCTAATTAAATTAAGATTTTATACTTCCTTTTTACTACTAAATTAATTTTTGAGCAAGCCAAAAAAGTGACCCAGATAACAAAATTGAAATAGGTAAAGTAAGAACCCAGGTTAATGCAATATTTTTAATCGTTTTACTTTGCACTCCTCCACCATCGACAATCATCGTACCGGCAACAGATGAAGAAAGGACTTGTGTTGTCGATACAGGCATTCCTGTATAGCTTGCTATACCAATTGATAACGCTGTAGTAATTTGAGCTGAAACCCCTTGTGCATAAGTCATTCCCTTTTTACCAATCTTTTCACCAATAGTAATAGCTACTCGCCGCCAACCAATCATTGTGCCAACTGCAAGTGCTGAAGCTACTCCGATAATTATCCAAATTGGTGCATATTCAATTGTTTTTAATAAATCATTATTTAATGATTTTAGGTACTGTTTATCTTCTGCTGATACATTTGGTTGTTTAGCAACATGAGATACCGTATCAGATAAACATAATAAAATACGTCTAGTTTGAGAACGTTGATCTACATTAAGCGAACCATAATCGTTAATTTTATTGAACAAATTGTTAGCAATACTTAACGTAGTGAAGGATCGAGAATAATCACAATGATATTTATTTAAATCATTTTCAGGAGTTGCAGTATCAACTGCTGACTGTTTACCAATTACTGTATTGAGATCATCATTATGAGTGATAAAGTACTCTTCAATATTATGAATCGCATTTCTGGTATTGGTAATTTCATAAGTTGATGCCCCCATGTTAACAATAAAACCAGCGGGTGCAATGCCCATCAATACTAACATCAATAAACCAATACCTTTTTGCCCATCATTTGCGCCATGCGAGAAACTTACACCAGCGGCTGAAATAATAAGCATAATCCGAATCCAAAATGGCGGTTTCTTTTTACCATATAGCTTTTCACGCTGTTCTGGTGTCATAAAAATTCGTTCTCTTTTTTTACTACGTTTTTTACCTTGACCTTTACGGGTCCAATATTTTCGTAATAAAAAAATCATTAATCCAGCAATAACAAGACCAACAATTGGTGAAATGATTAATGATAGAAAGATTTGTATCATTTTTGGAATATTAAGTGCATCAATGATTGATGTATCCATAATAAATGCATTGGCCAATGCAACACCAATAATTGCACCAATTAAAGTATGAGAACTAGAAGCAGGAATACCTACATACCAAGTACCCAAATTCCAAATGATAGCAGCAAATAAAATTGAAAAGACCATTGCAAGTCCATGAGAAGAACTTACATTAAGTAATAAATCAGTAGGTAAAAGGTGAACGATTGCATAAGCAACACTAAGCCCGCCAAGTAATACCCCAAAAAAGTTAAACATACCAGCCATAAAAACAGCGAGCTGTTCTTTTAATGCTCTAGTATATATTACTGTCGCAACAGCATTTGCGGTATCATGAAATCCATTAATTGCCTCATAAAAAAGAACAAAAAATAGCGCTAAAACTAGTAATATAATCGTAGAAAATTCTAAATCAGCAAATAGATGAAACATAATATATCTTTCTGTTGTTAATAGCGCTTCTATTATCCTTGAGAATAACCCAATGAGCAAAACAATTTTTATATTTTTCTTTTCGCGTAATGAGAAGCTAAAACAGCGCAGATCATTAATTGTACTTGATGGAAAATCATTAGCGGTAAAATTATTATGCCTGTTATAGACATAGGAAAAATTACACTAGCCATTGGAATACCACTCGCTAAACTTTTTTTAGAGCCACAAAATACAATAGTAATTTCATCCTCTTTGTTAAAACCCAAGAATCTCGAGCTATAAGTCGTAATTAATAACACAATAGTTAATAAGATGATTGAATACACAATGATTTCTAAAAGAGATAAAAAGCTGACTTTCGACCAAATACCATTAACCACTGCATCACTAAAAGCCACATAAACAACTAATAATATCGATATACGATCGGTCTTAGAAATTACACCTTTATATTTATCTACCCATTTACCAATAAAACGTCTTGATAAATGACCGACAATAAATGGCACCATCAGTTTAAGCATAATAGATTCAATGGCATCTAATATATTCATTGAAGCAGCAGCTTGAGTATGAATTAATAATCCAACTAATACCGGTGTGATAAAGACACCTAATAGGGTCGATGCAGAAGCACTACAGATTGCAGCAGCAACATTGCCTTTTGCAATTGATGTAAAGGCAATGGCTGACTGAACGGTAGCTGGTAGGACACAAAGATATACAAAGCCTAAATAAAGATCTTCTGATAAAAAAGTTGGAACCAGTACCTGCATCATCACCCCTAAAATAGGGAATACTACAAAGGTAGTAGTAAATATCAACAGATGCAATCGCCAATTTTTTATACCAACAATTATCGCATCAAACGACAGTTTTGCACCATGCATAAAAAACAATAGACCAATAGCAAAAGTTGTAAGATTCTCAAATAACACTTTTGCTTGTCCTTTACATGGAAAAATACTTGCTGTAGTCACAACGCAAATCAAAGTCAGCAAGAATGGATCAATTTTAAATCGTTGAAGTATATTCATGATATTAGCTTGATAAGTTAAAAAAATCGCCACATAAGTGGCGATTTAGCTAAAGTTATAATTTATTCCAAGAAACTTCTAAGAACATCAGATCGGCTAGGATGACGTAATTTACGTAATGCTTTAGCCTCAATTTGACGGATACGTTCACGCGTTACATCAAATTGTTTACCTACTTCTTCAAGAGTATGGTCTGTATTCATATCAATACCAAATCGCATACGTAAGACTTTTGCTTCACGTGGTGTTAGACCAGATAAAATATCACGTGTTGCACTACGTAAACTTTCCGATGTAGCTGCATCTAGTGGTTGCTCAAGTGCAGTATCCTCAATAAAATCACCTAAGTGTGAATCTTCATCATCACCGACTGGTGTTTCCATTGAAATTGGTTCTTTTGCGATTTTTAGTACTTTACGAATTTTCTCTTCAGGCATTTGCATGCGGTCAGATAACTCTTCCGGTGTTGGTTCACGCCCAATTTCCTGAAGCATTTGACGAGAAATACGATTTAGTTTATTAATTGTCTCAATCATATGCACAGGGATACGAATTGTTCTTGCTTGGTCAGCAATTGAACGAGTGATCGCTTGTCTAATCCACCACGTTGCATAGGTTGAGAATTTATACCCTCGGCGATATTCAAACTTATCAACCGCTTTCATCAATCCAATATTACCTTCTTGAATAAGGTCTAGGAACTGTAAACCACGATTAGTATACTTTTTAGCAATAGAGATAACTAAACGTAAGTTTGCTTCAACCATCTCTTTCTTGGCTCGACGAGCTTTAGCTTCACCAATAGACATTCTTCTATTAATATCTTTGATTTGTTCGATAGAAAGATTAGTTTCTGTTTCAATTTGCTGTAAAGCTTTAATTTGCTCTTCAATTGATGATTCAAATTCTTTTAATTTAGCAGCAAATACACCTTTACCAGTACTCGCTTTTTTATACCAGTCCATGCTATTTTCATTGCCAGTAAAATGAGTCATAAACTGTTTTTTCGGCATTTTACATTGTTCAACACAAATTCGCATAATAATACGCTCATGAGATCTTACTCGATCCATCATGCTTCTCATATTATTAACAAGAATATCAAACTGCTTGCCAACTAATCGGAATTGTTTGAAAACTTCAGATAGATTTTCAATTTCTTGTTGTGCTTTTTTATGAGCACGTCCATATTTTTTAATTGCAGCAGAAGTTTTATCATGTTGCTCTTGTAATTCAGCAAATTTCGCTTTTGCTACTTCTGGATCGATAGAGACATCATCATCAGCTGAAGAATCGCTTTCTTCTTCACTTTCATCATCACTATCGTCAATATCAATCTCTTCTTCACCGTCTTCCAATTCTTCAGGAAGTTCTTCTTCTGACTCTTCAGCATTCGGATCGACAAAACCAGTAATAAGGTCGGACAAGCGAACTTCACCGCTTTCGATTAAATTATATTGTTCTAAGAGATAAGTAATGGCTTCTGGATATTCAGATACTGAGGTTTGAACTTGATTAATCCCATCTTCAATACGTTTTGCGATATCAATTTCGCCTTCACGGGTTAATAGTTCAACCGCACCCATTTCACGCATATACATACGTACTGGGTCAGTAGTTCGACCTATTTCTGATTCTACATTAGATAAAACTAATGCTGTTGCTGCTTCAACTGCCTCTTCATCTGGAACATTATCTGAAAGTAATAATTCATCTGAGTCTGGAGCTTCTTCAAGTACTTGAATCCCCATATCATTGATCATTTGGATAATATCTTCAATCTGATCTGAATCAATGATTTCTTCAGGCAAGTGATCATTGACGTCAGCATAGGTCAGGTATCCCAGCTCCTTACCCCGTATAATTAGGAGTTTTAACTGTGATTGAGAATTTTGCTCCATAAAGTATCACCATTTAGTTATTCGGTCATGTGTATTATATGTGCAGAATAAAAAGTATTTTTCTACACATACCCTATATATTTAGTCTTTTTTTGATAAAACAAGTATTAGTGTCGCTAATTCTTTTTTCTCTGCGGTACTTAATCCGGAGACTCTCTCTTTTGCGATCAGTTCATCTTGCCTTTGGGCGAGTATATTATCATATAACTCTTTTAAAGTATTAGAAAAAATTGATTCTATTTCATCATCTTGGTAATGGTACTCCCAGGTTGCTAAACGACTTAGCTGTTTATAATATGGTCGGTTAATACATTCAGTTAATATTTGTGCTGTAGTTATATTTGGATATTGTTGGCATAATTCAAGTAGTTCAATAAATATATCAATTCCCGCTAAGTTAACTTGCCTCATAACGTTAATATCAGATACCATCTTAGCTAGATTTGGATATTGAAGTAACAAACCAATTAAAATCCGCATAGTGGTCAATTTCATTTTTGGCACAGGTGCTGAATCAATAGTTCTATTTTCGCTTATATTATTATTCGCGATTAATTGTTCAATTTGGGATAGATCCAATAGCCCCAAATAACGCCCTAATTTTTGAAGTAAATTAAGTCTAAATACTTTTGCTTTTACCTGTTCAAGTAAAGGAATAGCAAGTGAACTCAATTTAGCTTTACCTTCAGCTGATTTTAAATCGACCTGTTTTAATAACTCATCGAACAAAAATTCAGATAAGTTAGGCGCCTTTTTTATGTAATCTTCAAAGCCATCTTTTCCGACCTTACGCACGTAACTATCTGGATCTTCATCTTGTGGTAAAAAAGCAAAAGTTATATCTTTACCATCAATCAAACAAGGTAGTAATACATTAAGCGCTCGCCATGCAGCATTTCGCCCGGCTTTATCACCATCGTAACAAAATATTACGGAATCTGTTGCTCTAAATAGAAGCTTAATATGCTCTTCTGATGTTGCTGTTCCTAAAGCAGCTACAGCGTAATCAATACCGTACTGTGCAAGAGAAACAACATCCATATAACCTTCAACAATTATTAATTGCTTTAAATTACGATTAGTTTCTTGAGCTTCATAAAGTCCATATAATTGAAAACCTTTATGAAAAATAGGAGTTTCAGGTGAATTTAGATATTTCGCCGACTCATTGAAGATCGTCCTTCCACCAAAAGCGATAACATTACCTTGTCTATCGCGAATCGGGAACATGATACGCCCACGAAAGCGATCATATCGATTACCTATATCGTTATTGACAGACATCCCTGCCTTGTCATATAGCACCACTTCATTTTCAGTCTTAACTATATTTTGAAAAGTTAGTTGTTTTGAATTAGGTGCATAACCGATTTTATACCTAGCTATAATCTCTGCGTTTAATCCACGTTGTTCAAGATACTTTTGAGCATCTACCGAAGTCGATAATGCTAATTGCTGCTGGTAGAAATCAGTTATTTTAGACATCAATGAATAAAGATCTCGACGAACATTACGAGATTCAATTTGCTTTGATGCATCAGCTTGATTATTTTCGTTATCCGTGTATGGAACACGGATTCCTTGCATACTAGCTATCTCTTCAATTGCCTCAGGAAAAGACAATCGCTCATATTGCATCAAAAAATTTACTGCAGATCCAGTAGCGCCACATCCAAAACAATAGTAAATCTGCTTTTTTTCGCTTAATGAGAAAGAAGCGGTTTTCTCATCATGAAAAGGACAACAACCAAAATAGTTATTTCCTTTTTTTTTCATTTTAACGCGCTTACCTATCACATCAAGGATATTTGTGCGGGCAAGCAAATCTAAAATAAAATCGCGAGGAATAAGACCTTTCATGATAAAATTCAACCATTTATGGCATTACACAAAGACAACAAGCCGTAGTAAAAGTACGGCTTGTTAAAATTTTTATATTAAAAAAATAAATAAATTAAATTTTCAGTATAAATATTAATATAGACGAGTGCGACGAGCGTTTTCTCTTTCTAATTTCTTAGCGTGGCGTTTAACAGCAGCTGCTTTTGCGCGTTTACGAATAGTTGTTGGTTTTTCGTAAAATTCACGGTTACGAACTTCAGCTAAAACTCCTGCTTTTTCGCAAGAACGTTTAAAACGACGTAATGCTACATCGAAAGGTTCATTTTCACGTACTTTAATTACTGGCATGTGCCTCTCACCTCAAATTTGGTTAATATCACAAGGGACTAAAAATTAGTGCGCAATTTTACCTCTAAATCATATAAGTTGTAAAGTAAAATATCGTATAATTACGACATAACAAATTATTTGCTAATCTTACTTTTGAGTCAGATAATAAGACCGTTTAATCAAAAATATAGGTATTTATATGTCATCAGTCTTTACCGGTCAATATCCCCAAAGACGATTACGTCGTAATCGTGCTCATGATTTTAGTCGTCGCCTAGTTGCAGAAAATCGTTTAACAGTTGATGATTTGATTTATCCAGTATTTATCGTTGAAGGGAAAAATATTATTCAATCTGTATCATCAATGCCCAATGTTAAAAGAATGAGCGTTGATGTATTAGTGAAAGAGGCAGAGCAAGTTGCCAAATTAGGCATTCCTATATTGTCTTTGTTTCCTGCTATTGAGCCTTCTCAAAAATCACTGTTAGCTGAAGAAGCTTATAACGAAAATGGATTAGTTCCTAAAGCAATTAGGGCACTAAAAAAAGAGTTACCAGAACTCGGAATTTTAAGTGATGTTGCACTCGATCCTTATACCACTCATGGCCAAGACGGTATTATTGATGATAATGGTTATGTTTTAAATGATACATCTGTTAGTACTTTGGTTAAACAAGCATTAGTTCAAGCTCAAGCAGGTTCTGATATTATTGCACCCAGTGACATGATGGATGGTCGAATTGGCGCAATTCGTAATGGGCTAGAATCACATGATTTTATTAATACGCAAATAATGGCTTATTCAGCAAAATATGCCTCTAGCTTTTATGGACCATTTCGTGATGCTGTAGGTTCAGCAAAAAACATTAAAGGTGGTAATAAAAAAACCTATCAACTTGATCCGGCCAACGCTAATGAAGCATTACAAGAAATTTACCAAGATTTAAGTGAAGGTGCTGACATGGTAATGGTTAAGCCTGGGTTGCCTTACCTAGATATTGTTCGTAAAGTAAAAGACACTTTTGCGGTACCAACCTTTGCCTATCAAGTATCTGGAGAATATGCAATGTTGATGGCCGCAATTGGAAACGCTTGGTTAGATGAAAAATCTGTCATCATGGAATCATTACTCTGTTTTAAACGCGCGGGTGCAGATGGGGTTTTAACTTATTTTGCCAAACAAATAGCTCAATGGCTCAATAACCCAGAGCATTGATGGTTTTATCTGATTCATATCAATCGGCAACTTATCGCAGATTGATATGATCAATATTTAAATTTTCTTACCTCATCATTTTTTTCGAAGTAATCTGTTAATTTAAAAATAAAAATTCTGACGAAAACTATATCTTTGACCTCCAATTTGCTAATATTTGTAAAGCTTATCTATAAGAAACGAATACAAATGAAATTCAAATTTATGCTCTAAACAGACTAAGATTGCAATAAAATACTGAAGTTGATTAAGCTTTTTTATTAGATATAAATAAAACTCTAACTCTAACATTAAGAGACTAATATTATGAAAAATTATATCTATCTATTCTTTTTGACTATTTTTTTATTAACGGGATGTGATAATCAAAAAAAGGCAGAAACAAATGCCGCCTCTAGTACAAGCAAAAATCAAGAGGCCCAAACTGAGAATAATGCTGTAAACAAAAATATAAATAATGAATTTAAATCCCAATCATCAATATTGGTAAGTAATAGTTATCTTTTTCATACCGAACCAGAACTCTTACCTCATAAAAAACTGATCAAACACCAAAAAATCCAAGGACTGACAGAAAAAACGATCAATTATAATGCTCAAGGTTATGTACAGAATTATGATCTTGAAGGTTTATATGGCGAAATAAACTATGATACAGCCAAATATATTTATGGCATGAAAGATGTTAGGAATAATTACGATGTTTCTTTTGACGATTCAAAAAATATTATTGGTATGAAAGATGATAATGGTGACATTGTTGCCATTAATGAATTTGATGAACAAGGTCATTTAGTTGAAACAACCTTATCCAACTTTGCCGATAATAATATTGTTTTTAATAGTAAAATTATTTATAACGGCGATCTGGTTGAACAAGTTTTATATAATGCTTATATAAAATCAGATGAACGAACTAAACTGCCCGTTTTAGTGAGAGAGAAAGATATAGTTTATAACACTAATAATCAGCTCGAAAAAACAATTACTAGAACATATAAATTATCAGCAAAAGGTAATGTAATCATCAATGATAAAAATGAACAAGAGTTAGAATCAACTGAGACTTGTACCTATTTCGCTTATAACGAAAATAACGACTGGACTAAAGCTGTTTGTGAAACAGTAGGAGAAGGTTCAAGTAAAATTGATTTAACCAGAACCATTGAATATTTATAAATTGTTAATTAAGTGAATATGATGAATTTTACTCACCAAACTCATCATATTCACGACAAAGTATAATTGTATCTTCAATCAAACGTCTTGCTATCGTGCCATATTCGGGTATTTTAGGTAATTGAGAATAATGATACCAATTTGCCTCGACTAACTCATTTTTATCGATAGTAATTTCACCACTCTCATAATCAGCTAAATAGGCCATCATCATGGAGTTAGGAAACGGCCAAGGTTGTGAACCAATATAACGAATATTTTTAATTTTTATTTTTGACTCTTCGTACACTTCTCGGGCAACCGTCATTTCCATTGTTTCACCAATCTCTGTAAAACCAGCTAAAACGGTATATAAATTTTCTTGATTATGCCTAACATGCTTTGCCAATAAAATTTTATTTTTATCTCGAATAGCAACGATAATTGAAGGGGAAATTTGTGGGTAATAACGTTGGTGACAATTACTGCATAAACAACACCACTCTGTTTTACTAATATGCATCTCATGACCACAATAACCACAATATTTATGAGAACGATAAAACTCAGACAATTGTACCGCCCTGCCAGCCATATTAAATAATGATTGATCAGCATTATTAAGTAAGGGGCGAATCGTTGACATAGAGTTTTTCATTTCTTGGCAAATCAACCAAGCGGTTTGCCCATTCCACTCACCAATTGGTTGAGCTAGTTTGTTGGTAAAACCTAATTCACTAGCAATACCATGAGGAACTTCGCCATTTGGCAACCATAATCGCCCATTTTGACTAACAAACCAATAACCTTTTTCGTTACCAATTAAATTAAATTGTTGTTGTATATTCATCACATCAATACCAAAAAATAACTATTAAAAAGGAGGATCTTAATCCTCCTTTTTGGCAATACTATTTCTTTTTCTTTTCGTGTAGACCTTTTTTCTCAAGCTCCCAGTAAATTATACGTTGCTGAGCAATCGTAAATAAATTACTTACAATATAGTATAAAACTAAACCTGATGGGAACCATAAGAAGAATACCGTAAAGATTAATGGCATATAAGTCATTAATTTTTGTTGTAAAGGATCGGTAACCGGTGTTGGTGACATCTTCTGAATTAAGAACATAGTTGCACCCATTAACAATGGGAAAACATAATATGGATCTTGTGCAGATAAGTCATGGATCCAAAGAGCGAATGGAGCATGACGTAGCTCAACCGTATTACCTAACATGTAAAATAATGACAAGAAGATAGGCATTTGAATCAATAATGGTAAACAACCACCAAGAGGATTAACTTTCTCTTGTTTATAAAGTGCCATTGTTTCCATACTCATTTTTTGTCTATCATCACCATAACGCTCTTTTAATGCTTGTAAACGAGGTTGCAATAACTTCATTTTAGCCATTGAACGATATTGTGCTCGTGTTAATGGGAATAAAATACCACGCACAATAAAAGTGATCACAATGATCGAAAAGCCCCAGTTTCCAATAAAACTATGGATAAATTTCAATAAGTAAAAGAGTGGTTGAGATAAGAACCATAACCAACCATAGTCAACGATTAAATCAAGATGATTAGCTGTTTCTTTTAATTCACTTTGAATTTCAGGACCTAACCATAATTTGGCATTAATTAATTTCGTTTCACCTGGTTGAATAACTATTGTTTCACCTTTAAAACCAATTGTTGCTTGTGAATTGTTAGCTGTTGCACGTGAATAGAATAAATTATTTTGTTCCTGCGTAGGAATCCAAGCTGAAGCAAAATAGTGTTGCAACATAGCAATCCAGCCAGTTTCAGTTTTGACTTCTAAAGCATCATCTTTGATATCACTGAAACTATATTTACTATAATTAGTGTTGGCACTGGAATAAGCTGTACCGCGAAATGCGCTTAGTCCTAATCCGCCACCGCCTTCAGTAACGGCATCTTTAGGGAGTTCAATAGTCTGCTTCAACTGACCATACATTGATACTTCTAACGGACTTTGGGTTTGATTGTTCACGTCATACTGTACATCAACAGCATAATTACCACGATGTAAGATGTAATATTTAGTATAAGTTACACCATTAACTTGATAGGTAAATGGAACCTTCAACTCATCTTGACCATCAGCTAAAACATATTCAGATTGATCAGTTTGATATAATGGTCTTTTTGAGCCTTGAGTTGCATTGTCTGGACCATCTTTACCTGTTAACCCACTTTCAGCAATGTAAATAAAATCAGGTTTAGAAGTAAGTAGTTGGAAAGGTGTACCTGAATGAAGAGACTGCTCATATTTCAACAATTGAGCAGATTGCACATCGCCACCATAGGTATTAACCGTTAATGACAATACATCAGATTTTATTATGATAGTTTTACCTTGCACTGAATCCGCTGTTGAACTATCTTCACCTATTTGTTGTGTTAATTGGTTAGCAACTGGGGGTTTTGGTGCATGATCATCTACCCACGCTTTCCAAATCAGGAAAGAAACGAAAAGTAAAGCAATGACTAATATATTACGTTGAGATCCCATTAGTGTTTTTCTCTATTGGTTTTAGTTTTCTTAGGAGGAACAAAATCTTCACCTCCTTCATGTAAAGGGTGACATTTTAATACACGTTTGACCGTTAGCCAACCACCTTTTATCAATCCGAATCGCCTTAATGCGATTATGGCATACTGTGAACAGCTGGGAGTAAAGCGACATTTAGGACCAAATAACGGACTAATGATACGTTGATATAAACTAATAACAAAAACAAAAACATTAATAATCAAAGCCTTAACCGCATAAACATGCTGTTTGACAATTAATATTAATTTACTTAGTTTTTTTTGATGATTTGCTGACATAGTTTATCTAATGTCTCAACTAATTGTTGATTATTCAATTGTATAACAGGCTGTTTAGCCATCAAAATAAAATCGATATTAGGAAACTGATGTTGGTTGTGACGAAAATATTCTTTGACTAACCGTTTAATACGATTACGCTCATGGGCTCTTTTAACCTGTTTTTTAGCTATAGCAAAGCCTAATCTGGGATGACTTAGATTATTTTTACGTGTAACTAGAGTCAGGAAAGGCGAACCTGCACGAATAGATTCTTGAAATACATGATTAAAATCAAAGGGAGTTAACAAGCGTAACTCCCGAGGAAAAGTGAGTTTAGTCACTCAACTTTAAATTAGCTAGCAACAGTTAAACGAACACGGCCTTTAGCGCGACGGCGAGCAAGAACTTGACGACCGTTTTTAGTAGCCATACGAGCACGGAAACCGTGAGTTCTATTGCGTTTTAATACTGATGGTTGAAATGTGCGTTTCATGACGATTTATATCCAAATCTAATTTATCAACAAGTTGTAGAGTATAAACTCCACAGCATTAATTAAAGAGGTCCGAATTATAGAGTCTATTTTATTTTTCGTCAACGGGATTTTGAAACATAAATTGTAAGGACCTTTTCAAATTTCATTAATCACTAATAGCTAAAACTCGCTTACTTGCTTCACCACCAACTTCACGCGCTAATTTTGGAACTAAATAACCCGATAGTTTTTTTGTCAATTGCCGCATGATTTTTTTGGCCTCATCATCATCGACTAAAAAATGAGCCGCACCTTGTACTTTATCTAATAAATGGATGTAATAAGGTAAAATACCAATTGAAAATAACTTATTACTTAACTTCGCTAGCACATCAGCATCATCATTAATATTTTTTAATAAAACACTCTGATTTAGTACTGTTACCTCACTTTTCTTTAAATCTTTGATGGCATGAGCTACATTATTATCAATTTCATTCGGATGATTAATATGGGTAACTAACACAACTTGTAAACGTGTTTTTGCAAATAATCGACACAACTCAGAAGTAATACGATTAGGTATCACCACCGCTAAACGACTATGAATACGTAAACGCTTAATATGACGAAATTTCTCTAATTCAGCTATTAAAAAAGCTATTTCATGATCTTTTGCCATTAAAGGATCGCCCCCCGAAAGAATAATTTCATCAAGTTCGGTATGCTGTGCAATATACTCTAATGCGATACTAATATTCTTTTTGTTACTTTGATTATCATGATAAGGAAAATGTCGCCTAAAACAATAACGGCAATTAATCGCACAAGCAGTTTTAGTCATTAATAATGCGCGATTATGATATTTATGTAGTAATCCTGGAATATTGTTATGTTGCTCATCAAGAGGATCTTTAGTAAAACCCTGTACGTTTATTAATTCCTGTTCATCACAAAGTACTTGAAGCAGTAAAGGATCTTGAGGATCACCTTTTTTCATTCGATTTATAAAAGCCATAGGCACACGAAGTGGAAATTGTTTTCTTGCCTGTAAAATGGGTAAAGAAATTTCCTCAGAATCTAAATCCAGACAATGATAAAGCTTTTTGATATCTGTCACTACATTAGCGAGATCAAAAATCCACTCATCTTTATTTGGTTGTTCAACATTTTGCTGTATAATATGGCTCATTTTTGTAATTCAGAATGATAGTTGGAGCTTTTATGGCATCTTATAGTACTAATGAGTTTAAAGCTGGTCTTAAAATAATGCAAGATGGCGAGCCGTGTGTAATTGTTGAAAATGAATTTTACAAGCCAGGTAAAGGACAAGCAATTAACCGTGTAAAAATTAAAAAATTACTTTCTGGTAAAACTGTTGATAAAACATTTAAATCAGGAGAATCTGTTGAAGCGGCTGATGTCGTTGATATGAACTTAACTTATCTTTATACCGATGGTGAGTTTTGGCATTTTATGAATAATGATACATTTGAACAACTTTCTGCTGATGCAAAAGCTGTAGGTGACAATGCTAAATGGTTAGTCGATCAAGCGGAATGTATTTTAACCTTGTGGAATGGTCAACCAATTGCTGTTACTCCACCAAACTTTGTTGAATTAGAAGTTATTGAAACTGATCCAGGATTAAAAGGTGATACAGCGGGAACTGGTGGTAAACCAGCCACATTATCAACTGGTGCAGTTGTACGTGTTCCTTTATTTGTGCAAATTGGTGAAGTACTTAAAGTTGATACACGTTCAGGTGAATACGTTTCTCGCGTTAAATAGTAATTCATCAAAATAATTATTTAAATAATGAGGTCGATATGACCTCTTTTTTTTAAGTAAAAAAATTTAAGTTAAATTTTTGAGTTGAGGAACGGGGTCTTTGAGTTAAAAATCTGCAAAAATTTTTCATTTATTTGGTAATTAAAAATCAAAATTTAAATTTATTTAGCCCCGATATAATTAAGCTGTCGCCATGACTCATAAACAACTACTGCAACTGAATTAGACAGATTCATACTTCGGCTATTAGCAACCAATGGAATCCGAATTTTTCTATCTTGCGGCAATGCATCAAGAATTTTTGCTGGTAAACCTCTCGTTTCTGGGCCAAACATCAAAAAGTCAGCTGATTTATAATTTACTTCACTGTGTGGTTTTTGACCTTTTGTCGTTAAGGCATAAACTTGAGAAGCTAAATCAAGTTGGTTCTCATCTAAAAAGCACTCAATATTTTTATAACGTTTTACATCAACAAATTCTTGATAATCTAATCCTGCTCGTCTCAATTTTTTATCATCCCAATAAAATCCCATTGGCTCAATAATATGTAAATTAAAACCAGTGTTAGCACACAAACGAATGATATTACCAGTATTAGCAGGAATTTCAGGTTCAAATAAAACAATATTTAAAGATGCATCTGACACAATTATTTCTCTTAGCTGTTAATATTTTTGAAGAGGTAATACTATCACAATTCTAAGTCCACCTAAGTGGCTTTTCTCTGCTTTAACAGTGCCATTATCTCGAGTAATAGCGTTAGAAACAATGGCTAAACCTAAACCTGTGCCACCTGACTCACGATCACGAGCTTCATTAGTACGATAAAACGGTCTGAATATTTGCTCTAACTCACTATCAGCAACACCTGGCCCATCATCATCAATAGTGATAATTGCAGTTTGTTGTTGAATAACAAAATTAACATCAATTCGCTGATTTGAATAACGAAATGCATTCCTTACTACATTTTCAAGCGCGCTACATAACGCCGTTGGATAACACAAAATTGTATTATTAGTTGGGGGAGTAAGAATTGAAAATTGTTTTGAAATTTGATTAGCTTCAAAAGTCGCATTATCTAAAACATTTTTAAATAATTCATCTAACTGTTTATATTCACGAACTTCGTTATTATCATGCTGATTCCTTGCTAATGACAATAAATCACCAATCATTGAATCAAGTTTTATCGCTTCATCACTTATTCGTAAAACTTCGTTACTTTCACCTTGTTTACGACGTAGCAGTGAAGTTGCTAATTGCAATCGAGTTAATGGTGTCCGCAATTCGTGAGAAATATCAGAAAACAATTGTTGCTGTAACTCTTGCATCCTTTTCAACTCTCTAAGCATGCGGTTAAAACTTGCCCCCACTGCTTTATATTCATACGATCCAACTTTTTCGAGTTCTGGCCACTGTTGTAGATTACCTTTGGCTACTTGCTCAGCAGCCAACCTCAATCCACGTGCTGGCCTGGCAATACTCCAAGATAGCCACAACAAGAATGGCGTACTTGCCAACATGGTTAATGTCAAAAGCAAGAAAGGATGATCAAAAATTAAATTAACAAATTGAGACTGAATATCCGACGCAGGTTGTAATAAAAATAATTGATAGTCTTCATTAGCATAATGAAGCAAGAAAGGACCAATAATTTCTTGGTTATCATAGATTTTTTTAGCTGGATCATCAACATCGTGAGATTTTTCACTAAAACTTTTTACTAAATCGATATTATTAGTATCAGCTGTGATAATTTGTTGATTGGGTGTAACAATAAATAATAGTTGCCCAGCTTTTTGATGATTATCCATTACAACAATGAATCTCATCCACCAACGGAAACTATCTTTAG
Organism: Gilliamella sp. B2772; assembly: GCF_026536985.1. Classification (NCBI taxonomy): domain Bacteria; kingdom Pseudomonadati; phylum Pseudomonadota; class Gammaproteobacteria; order Orbales; family Orbaceae; genus Gilliamella; species Gilliamella sp. B2772. The sequence continues at coordinate 983,802 of NZ_JAFNNB010000001.1, forward strand.
GTATCTTGGTTAAATCTTTTTCAATTTCTTTAGCCAGTAGATTGCCACTTTCTTTATCTTTATTGGCTAAATAGGTTAAATTTCGGGAGTCTAGCTTTGGCAAGGCCATTACCAGAATAAGAAAGAAAGCAATAGTAAGTAAGAATATTGTGAAAATTCTAATTGTTAGGCGATCAAAGAACCACATATATTCTTACCATATAAAGAAATAGCTAGTTTTGTAATACATCATCATTTTGATCTACAACAAACAGATATCCTTTTGAACGTAATGTTTTAATCCATGGTAAACCATCGCTACGAGGAGGAAGTTTCTTACGCAAATTAGAAACATGAACATCAATTGAACGAGCTAAAGGTAAAAATTCTTTACCTAATACGTTTTCGCTTAAATCATCTCTTGAAATTATTTTTCCAGCATTTTCGAGAAGTTGTAATAATATTTGAAATTCAGTACCAGTTAATTCAATATATTTATCATCAAATGAAACAGATTGCTGTTTTCGATTAACGGTAAGTTTATCAATGGTATATTGAACTGACTTTTCACCAGAAGTTACAGCCATATTATCCCAACGTTTCCTACGTAATAATGCATTGATTCGAGCAATAAGCTCCCGATCATTAAACGGCTTTAAGATATAATCATCAGCACCAAGTTCAAGCCCAATAATTTTATCAAATTCGTTATCTTTAGCTGTTAAGAAAATTACTGGAACAGTATATTTATTTCTTAGTTGAGATAATACACTTAACCCATTCATTTCTGGCATCATAATATCAAGTAAAATAAGATCAATGCTATCATCAAATTTATCTAAAGCCTGAACACCATTATTTGCTATTACGACTTCAAAGCCTTCTAATTCTAATAATTCACATAACATTGAGGCAATTTCTGGATCATCATCAACTACGAGCAATTTGTTCATTACTACCCTCATTAATTAAGAAATTTATAATTTTTCTATTGGTTTTTTATTATTGTAAATTTATTTTATATTTTTAGAAATATTATATAGATAAAATGCATTAATGTCGTAAATAATTGTTAAGATTTATAGTTTAAACACTTTTATATTACTAAATCCTTGTTCAATCAGATAAAGTGCTTGTAATTTACTCATAATACCTTTCGCACAATACAATAAATATTGTTTTGATTGATCTAGATCGCCAAATTGTGTCGCCAATTTATAAAAAGGGATGAGCTTAACATCGACATTTTCAATTTCTAATGGGTTATCCTCTTGTTCCTCAGGTGAACGGATATCAATTATAATTTGATTATCTTCTAATGTTGTCACCATATCGACTTGTGTAATTGTGTTGTCAGTTTGTTTAGTAATTTCACGAATATCAATATTTTCGGCTTCTTCAACTGCTTTATCTAATATGGAGAAATCAAAATGTTGTTCTTCCTCTTCTATTCTCTCTTTCACCGCTTTTACAGTAGGATTTTTTGATATCACACCACAAAATTCTGGCATTGTCTTAGCGATGTCTTCAGTACCGATTTGACGAGCAAGATTAATTATAGTTTCTTTATCATACGTTATTAGTGGGCGTAAAACTAAAGTATCACTCACATTATCGATTAAACGTAAATTAGTTAAAGTTTGGCTTGATACTTGCCCCAATGCCTCGCCAGTAATCAACGCTTCAACATTATAACGTCGAGCAACCATAGAAGCAGCACGAATCATCATCCGTTTTAAAATAACGCCCATTTGTCCATCGTCAATTTTCTCAAGAATCTCACCTACTACATTCGAAAAATCAATGGCGATAAAACGAACTTTATGAGAAGAACCAAATCTCTTCCATAAATAATGAGCCATTTGTTTAACGCCAATTTCATGAGTTCTTCCACCTAAATTAAAGAAGCAATAGTGGACTCGGCAGCCTCGTCGAATAAACATATAGCTCGACACGCCAGAATCAAATCCGCCAGAAATAAGAGAAATAACATCTTCTTGAGTTCCTGTCGGAAAACCACCAATTCCTGCATGGCGTTCTTTAACTAATAATAGCTTGTCTTTATCTATTTCAAGATTAACTGTTACATCCGGACGAGTTAATTTTACTTTAGCTGTCGAAACATGCTGATTCAGCCCTCCACCAACATAACGCTCTACATCAATTGAAGTAAACTCATGCTTACCTCGACGTTTTACTCTGACACAAAATGTTTTATTCTCAATTAAAGGGGCAAAATGATTAAACGCTTTTTCATATATATCATGCAGATCGACAAAACTAAGCTCCTCAACTACTAATATATGGTGAATACCAGGAATTCGAGTTAATAGTTCTAAGATTTGACTTTCACTATTAATAACTTTAGGGCGAACTTCAATAAAATCCCAATGACGAATAACGGCAACATCATCAATTGAATGTTTTAAAATATTACGAATGTTACTCGTTAATATTTTAATAAAACGTAAACGAACAGATTCACTTTTGATCGTGATTTCAGGAAAAAGTTTAACTATAAATTTCATACAACAGAATTTGCGAGACTAAAAATTGCGACATTATACTTATTTTTCCCTAAAAACGTACAATTGATTATGATAAATACAGAAAATAACAAAATATACTTGCTTGTTGCTCACTCTTTCGCTAATATTTCGCATCAATAAATTCTGTTCTATAACATAAAATTGACAGGTTGAAATGTACGAACTATTAATTATAGGTTATTTAATTATCGCACTTGCGATAATCGTTTTAGTGTTAATACAGCGCGGAAAAGGCGCTGACATGGGCTCATCTTTTGGTGCAGGTGCATCTGCGACTCTATTTGGCTCATCAGGTAGTGGAAACTTCCTTACACGTACAACGACAATATTAGGTGTATTATTTTTTGCATTAAGTATTATTTTGTCCAATATTGGTAGTTCAAAAACAACTAATATCAGCGATGATTTCAAAAATATTGGCGATAATACAACTACACAGCAAAGTACAGATGACTTGAACAGTAATAGACAAGTAATTCCAACTACTGATCCAGTTATACAGCCACAGAGTATTAATCCGACTTCAGATATTCCAGAATAAAAACGGCGCCGTGGTGGTGAAATTGGTAGACACGCTATCTTGAGGGGGTAGTGCTCTAAGGGCATGCGGGTTCAAGTCCCGCCCACGGCACCAATTTAATAAACAGGAACATTCTTTAAAATCCTTTAAACCACACCAAAACCAGTATAAACAAGGCTTATAGCCTATTTTACTATTCTATAAGCATCAGTAAGATACATTTACATTCATATTTTTGGGGACTATATTAAGGACTACGTGAACATAGTCCTATAATTTCATAGTCCCAAAAGGTGAAAGTATGCCTAAAAGAATAGCTCCAATGACTGATACACAAATTTTGTAGTTATCTTGATGCGCTTGATTATCCTAATGGGATGTTTATGGGATGTTTGGGGATGATCACCCCTTTAACCCAAGAAGATATTTGCATCATGCTTATATTGAATATATACGCAATACAGGCTTAAACAACCCTTTATCGCTCACACAATTTGGTACATCACATAATTATGCAATGAAAGAAAACGGTAAAAATTATATCCGTAAAAGATCAAATAAAGGAATGAGTACAAACGTAGAGATTAATACCTATACTAGTCAGGATTGGCTACCAAGAGCAGAAGAACCTAGTTAGTTGTTATTATTTGTTATCATATAAATCGCTTAATTTTGGCGTTTTTTTGTTATAATTAACGAAATAAATAATAATGGCTTTTCTCTATAATGAAAAAAATAACTAGTTGTATTTTTATAATTTGTTTAATTATTCCTAATATTCTTTTTGCAGACGATAGAAATAAAAGCGTTGAACTTAGAATAAAAGTATTCAATGAACATAAAAATATTGCGACTTGTATTTGGGGATATGCATCTGAACAGATTAAAAAAACTCAACATTCATCAGAACAAATCGCTTTTGAAGCTATTGTTTCTTGTGATGATGTTATAGAAAAAATGAGGCTATATAATCGAGAATACATTAAATTAGCTTATAAGGATAATCTGAGAAGTAAAGGATTGTTGTTATACAGTGCGGAGAAGCAACTTTGGGAGCAAAAACAAGCATGGATAAATAACATCCAAAATTATATTGATCTTAAAAGAAAAAATGGTGATTAATTACTAATATTGGGCTAAGTCATAAGTTCTATTTCCAACTAAAATAAAAAAGTGAATACCTAAAGTGAACACTAGTTAATAACAAATCCTAAAGTGTTAACCGCCTAAAGCCTGTTTCACTATTTTGCAAGTATCAGTAAGTTACATTTATAACCACGTTTTTAATTATATGCTTATTTATGTGAATCTTGTATAACTAAAAATTTTATAACGATAGAAAGAACCGTCAAATAAAGATAGAAATAAATCAAATCACTAGAAATACCCTTTGACTGAAATTGAAAGTCTACATAGTTATATTGATAAGGTTTGATAGAAAATGAAAATTTCATTAATGCAAAGTTTAACATCTAGTTGATATTGAAGAATAATTCTCATATTATTATTCAAAAACAAAGAAATGTTATGAAAAATTTTATTCTTATAAGCATGGTTAGTCTAATTCTATTCGGTTGTGGTGAGAGTGATAATAAAGTTCTCAAAGAATATCTTGTGGGCGATTGGCAATGCACTGCGATATATGGTATAGGGCTAAATGTATCCCCAGAAGAAGAGCTTAAACATACCACTGAGCCTGAAGATTTTACAATGAAATTTAGAATATTAGATGATAAGTTTTACGAAATTAAAAATGATGGAACAAAACAAACTATCGATGTCAACGGCTTTAACAGTACAGTAAATGAAATATGTTATGAATCAAATTGCACTCTGAAACAATCTTTAGAAATCAAGGATAACGACTCATTTAACATCATAATAACGAAACGCATAAAAAAACTCAATAATCACACAGATACTATTGATTTTAGATCTAAAATCGAATCAGTTTGTAATAGAATAAAATAAGTATCAGAAATAACACTTTAATTTGCTTATAGATACTTTAATATTTATTAGTAACAAATTTTGAGCAACTATTATTAATAGATAGGATACATACATTAGTGAAAAATTTGGCCATTGGCTAATTATGCTGCATATGTTATTGTTCTGAAGTATTCATGAGATTTAAAAGAGCCGCCACCCATTCACCAATTCAATATTCAGCTGCATTCTTTAAAATCCTGTAAAGCACATCAAAAAGAGTATAAATAGTTTGTAGCCTATTTTGTTATTTTAAACGAGGCAAATACCAATCATACTTTTTGATTAGATTGAACGCTACCATATATCGCCGACATAAAGTCGGCGAATTAGTTTGTTAAATTAAATTATGCAAAACCTTTTAAACCAACCACATGAACATGTTCTTGGTTATTAATGACTTTACGTACTAATTTATACGTTGTGCCTTTTTCCGGACTGATATTTTCTGGCGCTGCAATAATAAGTTGCATTTCCAATCTTTCGCAAAGTTCAAAGAGCGTTGCAATTGATTTAGCATCAAGTCGGGCTGCTTCATCTAGGAATAATAAACGACAAGGTGATATGTCTTTATTACGCAAGCGTTTAGATTCTTCTTCCCAACTTTGAATCACCATCAATAGGATCGACATACCTGTACCGATTGCTTCACCTGTTGATAATGCACCACTTTCAGCACGTAACCAGCCATCAGCGCCACGATTAACTTCAACATCCATTTCCAGATAGTTTCGATAATCAAGCAATTCTTCACCTATATTTTGCGCAGTTCGCTGCCCCATATCAATATGAGGATTCAAGCGTTGATAAAGTTTAGCTAATGCTTCTGAGAAAGTAATACGATTATTACTAAACAGATCTTGATGCTCGTTTTGATCATCAGCTAATGCTGCTAATAACGAAGAGTGCGCTTCCCGGATACTAACATTAAGACGTACACCATTTACCTGACCAAATGCCACCGCTTGCAGACCTTGATTAAGCATACGAATACGGTTTTGCTCTCGTTGAATAGTTTTACGAATAATATTAGCCACACTTTTTGAGCTAATTGCCAATTGCTGTTCACGTGAGGTAAGTTCTTCAGTTAATCGTGATAACTCAATTTCCATTTGCTCAATAGCTTCAATTGGGTCATCCGTTTTAACAATATCTTGACGAATTCGTTCACGAAGATGTTTATAAACCGCAATATAAAATTGTATTTTACGCTCTGGTCGTTTTGGATCTTCGGATAATCTTAATACATCACGTAAATGTTCATTATCATTTACTGCTAGACGCAATGAACCGAGTGCCTTATCTGACATAGAGCGCAATTCATCAGCACTTAGATAAGCTAATTCTCGACGATGTAACCTTCGTTCAACGCTATTTTCTTTAACTAATCGTAAAACTAAACACCACCCTGCTTTCGCTTCCACAACTTGTTCACGTAATTGTTTATAATCACGTAGTGTTTGTGCTAAACGTTTTTGCATTTGTGTCATTTCGCTTTCGCACATAATAAGTTGTTTTTCAAGCGATGAGCATTGTTGGCGATTACTGTTAAGTTTTTGATGAATTTCATCACGACGAATACGTGCTCGTTCTTCGGTTGCTGTATCTGCTTTAACACCTATTTGTTCAACCTCTTTATGCAACTCATTGAGCATGTCACGTTTAGTTTCAAATGCACTTTTCAAAGAAGCAAGAGTTTGATTATATTGATTGTATTTATCTTGATACTGTTGCATCTGGCTACGTGCTTCAGTACGCTGTGCTTCAACCACCTCAAGTCGAGAACGTAGTTTTTCATTCAAATCACTATTTTCATTTAGCATTCCAGCCGAATCTTCATAGCTAAAATGCGCACGGCGTTGCATGACTTCGGTTAAGGCAAAAACTTGTTGACGAATAGTTTGTTGCTGAGCTTTGATAGTATTATATTGCTCACGTAGTGATTCATTCTGTTCAGGATCACTTTGTAACACAGCAATAATTGGTTCTAATTCCGAAACAGTATGACGATGACGACTCACATATTGCGCAGCTTCTTGCGCTTCAGCCACTTGTTCTCGTAAATCATCAACTCGATCGGCTAAATCATCATCAGCCAATAAATGCATCTGAGCAACTAATCGATTAACTGTAGCTAGCTGCTCTTTACAAATTGCCACTTGCTGTTGGTTTTGTTTATCAATGCTTTCTTGTGCTAATAATTGGCGTTCAATTTCATTGCGTCGTGTTGTTAGTTTTTGTACTTCGGCTTCTGGATCGATATCAAAAGCTACAGATAAATATTCACCAATAAACTGCCCAACATTTTGCTCAATACGTTGCAATTTTTGAAGGTCAAACGAAATTGTTGCATAAAGTTCATGTAGCTCATCACGTTCAGCTGATAATTTCTCAAGATGTATTTCACGTGCAGCTCGACCAAACAAAGGAACTTTAGGAAAACTTGAGAAACGCCATTGACGATCACCTGTTTTAACAAGAACCGATTTATTCATCTCTTCACAATCAAATACGCTATCATCAAATGATGATGGATCACCTTCGATAAAATAGATATCTTCAGGATAATCTTCTTCACTGCTAGTAAGGCTTTCGAGTTGTGCTTTGACTAATGATAAATCCGGTACCACAATGGCTTGCCTTGACGGACCATACAATGCTGAAAAATAAGGTGCATCATCAATTGTTACATCTTCATAAATTTCAGAAAGTAAAACACCATTGAATCGTTCAGCTAAAACAGATAAACGTCCGTCATCAACACCACTTGGTTGATTAAGTTGTTCTATTTGCGTATCAAGTTGATTTCGTTTGAAGTTTATTTGATCACGCTGAGTAACTAAAGCACGTTCCTGTTCAAGCAGTTGTTGCATATGCTGAGTAACTGATTGACTATTAGTAAAAGTTTGTTGTGTTTGTTCTTGCAATGCTATAAGTGCATCTTGAGCTTTTAACCATAATGGGGCTTTTTGACGATAGTCACTTATTTTTGTTTGTATTTGCTCAAATTCTTGCCTAAATTCAATTCGTTTTTCACTTGATTCGTTAGCAAGCTCGGCATTTTGATCCAATTGAACTTCAAGTTCTTGTTTTAATTCATCAAGTTCATCATAATTGATTTGACGACCAAAACGCTTACAGAATTGAGTTAGTAATGATTCAGCTTCTTTTTGTTCAAAAAAGCGTTGTTCTAATTCATCTAATTGTAGCTGTAAATGTTCTGCTTGCTCAGCTTGATAACATTGTGAAGGCCATTGTTTTAATGCTTCTCTAGCAGCACTCCATGCTTCACTTCGTACTACATCGCCAACCAACTTAACAACTAGTTGATACGCTCTATCAAATTGACTTATTGCAGCATCAGAAACACTAACTCTCTGCTCCAATTCTAATAATTTTTCAGTAACTTCTTTTTGTTTTTCTTGAAAAACTTCATAGTGATTTTCAACATTGCTTATACCTAATTTAGGCAATTGGCATAGTTGTTGGGCATTTTTCAGAGCTTGAATTGCTTGCTGATATTGAATAGCTCGAGTTTGTTGTACATCCAAAGCTTGTTGATAATCTGCTAATTGAGTTTTAATCTCATCAACTTCTTGTTCTGTCTGTTCAACTTGATCTCGGTAAGTTTGATACTGTTCATTTGCTTCAAATACAACTTCATTTTGCTCTTCAAGTTTTATATTAAGATCATCTAAATCTGCTTGATAGCGGTCAATTTTTTCTTGTTGACGCAAAGCAGTTTGTGCAAGATTAAGATGATCATTTGCTGCCTGAAGGTCGGTCTCTAAATCGCCTTGAGCATCTTGATATTCTTTAATCTCTTTTGCCATCTCAACTTGTCGATACTGATTACTGATAAGCAGATCTTGCGTTTTGAACATATCTCGACGTAGTCCTAAAACGGACTCGATATGAACTCTACGCTCATTAGCATGACGCATATAATCAGCAGCCACATAGTTTGTAGATTCAGTAATGAGATGTTTGAATAAATCACGATCTGATTGTGTAACTCGAATAGCTTCAAGTGTCATCCGATTTTCACGAAGTGCTGCTTCCATATCTTGGAATGCTTTTCTAACACCACTATTTTCTGGTAATAAATAATCACGTAATGATCGCGTGATAGCACTTGAAATTCCACCATAAAGAGAAGCTTCAATTAAACGATAATATTTACTTCGATCAGATGAAGAACGTAATCTTTTAGGTAAAATACCAAAATCAAACATGACTGAATGATAATCAGTAATGGAATTAAATTGCTTAAAGATAACCCCTTCCATTGATTCAATCTTATCTTTTAATTCCGGTAAAGATAAAATTCTAGCCTGTTTTTCATTTAAGCGCTCTGTTACTAATTCTGTTGGAGTAATATTGACAGGCAAACCTTGTATTAAAAAAGGTTTAATATCAACTTTTTTATCACGACCAGCAACCTGCTGTAAACGCACACCACAGATAATCCGTTGATTACGAGAATTAATTACATCCAGCATCGAGTAACACACGCCTGGCTTTAATTTACCATGTAAACCTTTATCCCTAGAACCCGAAGTTGCTCCTGCTTCAGTTGTATTTCTAAAATGTAATAAGGTTAAATCTGGGATTAATGCAGTGACAAATGCTGCCATAGTGGTTGATTTACCAGCACCATTACCACCAGAAAGTGTGGTAACAAGCTGATCAAGCTCAAACGTTCGAGCAAAAAAACCGTTCCAATTAATTAAGGTTAATGAGTGAAATTTACCGTGTCCCATTATCATTATTCAATCTCCTCATTAACATCTTCATCATCACTATTATCATCATCTAATATAAGTGATGATTCAATTTTAATCGCTTCACCATCGCGAATCAGGCGTAATTGTGCTTCTTGAGCATCATCACTGCTACGCACATCAGCTCCAAATCGGAATATAGATTCATTAATACGAAAACGGCTACTATCATTACCTACAATAAAGAAGATCATACCAAGTCGACGTAATCGATTTAATGCAGTTTTTACTTTATCAAATAATTTTTGGCGATCTAAATCCGAGCCTGTAGAACGCTGATTGACTAGTTTCAATAATTTACTTTCATCCGCTAATGAAACAAGCTCATCAAAAAGTTCTTGTAAGGTAAAAATGCCTTCATGTGCTAATCGCTCTGGACTTAAATAGAGATAACAAAGCACTTTACCGACTAACATATCAAGTTCAGATAATACTGAACGTGGAATCAGAGTAGTTGAACGAGGACGAAGATAGAAAAATCCTTCCGGTGCGCGAATAAGCTCAACATTATAACGTTGATAAAACTGTTCAAGCTCAAGTTGGAAATCCATTAAAAAAGCATGATTATCAAGCTCATCGATACCAATATGACGACCTGACCTTAATAGACTGTCAAGTTCCGGAAATATTGGATTGGCAATAGCTTGAGCTAATTTTACCGGCATAAACTTATCTATCGACGCTTGAGAGCTTGCTGCAATACGCCCCATAACCTCATCAAGATGATGGGAAGTTTGTTCTATTTCTAAATCATTAATATCTGTTGATGACATGTGCTTGTACCTTAGCTCCATAATCGTTAATAGGTTTCCATTCGGCTGGGATACCGAGTAAATCGCCTTCGGCAACACCTAATCGAATAGCCTGATCAATAAACAATCTTGCAATATCAAAATGTTGTTCACGCGGGAACTGTGCTAAATAACTATGAATTGCATTACTCATATCAAGTGGTTTATTTTCTTGTTTAAAGATCAATAAATTTTGTTCTATATGCGAAATAATATGTTCTTGAATTTCTTCAATCATTTCAAACTCAAGCTCGGATGGTAATTCACCCGTCACTTCTGCTTCATGCAGTGCTAACTCTTCATCACGCATATCAAGTAAACGCTCAGCATTAGCAAAAGTGAGTGACCATGGTAAATCAAAATAGCTTTGAATCGATTTACGTAATCGCTGAGAAAAAACTCGATTCTTATCTAAATCGATTGCTGTACGAATAAATTTATGAACGTGTCTATCATAACCAATCCATAGGTCTATTGCTTTTTGTCCCCAGCCAATAATTCGGTCTAGTTTTCCTTGCAGATCCATAACAACATTGTTAATTTTATCAAGATCTGGATTATCTAATGTGGCATCTTGTATCAGAAGCAAACTGGCTTGTAGCTTATCACCTGCAGCTGCCAACGTATCTTGCAGCTCACGCAATGTTTGTGATGTTTCGGTAAGTAAACCTTCACAACTACTGATGGCTGCTTGCCAATCTTGACTTAACAATGCTGAAATATTTTGTTTAACTTCAGCTTGTTGTTCATCCATTACTCTCTGTGTGATATCAATACTGTCAAAAATTTCTGCAACAGAATATTTCAATGGAGCAAAAACATTTCGATGCCAATGTAAATCATCGCCACCTTCAAGGGCCGCATCTGCTGCACGCTTTAATTCTTGTGCAACAATAGAAAGCTGAATAGATAAGCGTAAAGTCGAAAATTCTCGTTGGCGTATATAGTAATCAGAAATGCCGATTCCTAGTGGAGTCAAACGGTAAATAGAATAACCATCGGTCATTTCGCTAGCAAAGCGAGTAATTAAACGTTGGCGCACTAGATCATTAATGGCATTGTTAGCTCGAACAGTAATTGTATCTTCACTTTGCTCAAAGATCTGAGAGACATGTCTAAATCCGTCAATTAATTCAGATTCAGTCATTTCGCCATCAAAGCGCTCACTGTTTAATACAGCAATTGCTAATAAAAAGGCTAATCGCTCAACAGGTAAAGCAATCGAAAAATCATTCTTTTTTGCCCAAGAGACCAGTTCTGGCACTGATTGGGAAAAATCCATCATAGTGATTCCTTAATTAAAGATGCACAATATCGCGACATCTTAAAATAATATGAGAAACACAATATATTGTGTTATGGACAAAATTTTATCGATTATATAACAAATTGTAGTAGTTAAAAATAGCTAAGTTTAGGATTTATTATTAGATGTGATAACCAATATTTAATTTTCTTAAATAAACTTGTTACCAAGACAAAAAAGACCATTTTATTAGCCAATTAACTTTATATTTAAATTGACTTATATAAATATAGAAATGATAATAATTATCGTTTTCATTTAAAATATTGAGGTATCTATGCATAAAGTATTATTATCAGTTTTATTGGGGACTTTAATGGGTTTAATTTCACAATCCGTGACAGCTCATGGTATATGGATTACTGATCGAGTCGATCAAAAGCAGATTATTTTAGGTGAAGGACCTTTAGATAATGGCTATCAACCTGAAATGGTGAAAAAAGTTAAAGCTTATAATAGTGATTGGTCGGTACTACCCGTTTCAAAAACAGCACATAATAACTTTGTGACCATCGAACCTGCAAAAGATACAGCTGTAGTAACAGTTGATTTTGATTATGGTTATTGGACCAAAAATGCGGATGGTAAATACGTTAATTTGCCGATGTATCAAGTTAAAGGTGCAAATAAGGGCACTCATGCTATAAAATATAGTGTCAACTATTTATCATCCGTTAACAAACCCAAAATAATAGAAGATATTCCACTACAAATTGTTCCTTCTATTGACCCAACAAAATTAAAACGAGGCGACAATTTACCGATAACCGTTTTCAAAGATGGTAAACCACTAACCAATACACCTGTCATCATCGATGTTGTAAATAATTTAGACAAAACAGTGAAAACTGATGATAAAGGCCAGGCTACTATTATTGTGCCAAATCAAGGTTTAAACGTTATAGGTGTTGAAATTGGTTTCCCGCTTAAAGATAGTCAATTAGCTACCCAAGACAAATTTTTTACTACATTAGTTTTTACATTAATTCCTGAAGAAGATTAATTTATATATAAAAAACGGGATCATTATCCCGTTTTTTATAATTATCTTTTTAAACTTCAGCACTAATCGGACGAGGTATAAGAAAACTACAAAATAGCGCTAACACCGTAATGATTAAACCTAACAACATACCATCAAAGTAACCATCAATTGTGTTTCCATTTATCATCTGAATTGCTGGTAATAAAGCAAAACTCAAACCAGCACCTAAATTAAATGCCCCTGCATTCATACCAGGTAAAAATCCTGGATTATCAGTAGGAGATAAGACGATACCTAATCCATTTAAAATGATATTAGCCATTCCAGCATAAAAAATACCTAAAACAATCACGCCAACCGATAAAATAGGTAAAGAATGAATGCCATAAGACATAATAACTAAAATACCAATAATACAACCTACTAAACCTAATTTGAGCACTTTATTATAGCCCATTATTGGTGCCAATCTTCCTGAAAATGGCCCAACAAACCAACCAATTAAAGCATAAGGTGTGAGAAAAATTAATGATGCCCAATCTGCGTCTAACCCAAAACCTATTTCATGATTTTGGGCAATTGACATCACTAAACCATTAACGATGGCAAAGATCCCAGTCATGGTTAATGTGGTTGTTAATAACAACGCCCAGGTGGCACGCTTTTTCAAATGATTAATTGTGACTAAAGGTTGCTTAGTTCTTTTTTCTACATTCCAAAATAAAATAAAACATAAAAAAGCGAATAAACTTAAACCACTAACAATCAGCCAATTAGCATTGTCAAGTTTACCGGCTTCATTAAGTGCAAGTAATAACGCAGCTATTGTTAAAACAATTAACAAAACGCCTAACCAATCCATCTTGGTACCTTTAGAGGGCTGAGATTCTGACGCAAAACGATGAACAAAAAAAGTCGAAATTGCTGCAACAATAGCTATAATCCAAAATACAGACCGGAAGCCAAAATGCGTAGCAAGTAAACCTCCCGCAATAGCATCAACACCAGCAATACCACCATTTACTGCTGTTATGATACCCATTAACATACCATATTGCTTAACGTCTTTTACTTCAAAACTTAACATTAACAAACATAATGGAACCACTGGCCCTGATACACCTTGAATAATGCGAGCAACATACAAAACTTCAATATTCGGCGCAATAGCAGCAATGACTGTACCTAAAGTCATTATAATCAACATGGCTGTTAATACTTTTTTTCGCCCTTTTATATCACTTAATCGGGGCAAGAATAGTGAAAATAGTGCAGCTGCTGTAAAAAAAGAAGTTTGAGATAGTCCGACAGCTGCATCATTAGTTCCTAATTCTTTCGCTATAGTAACTAACACTGGGCTTAACATGCTTGCATTAAGTTGGAAAGCAACACATGCAGCAAGCAAAGCAACCATTAAAGCCAAGATATTATTTTTTTTCTGGCTTAGATCTGCCATATATTTACCTCATTAAATGTTTTAATTGATCGGTATTTGAATATCATTAGTAACTATACTCAAATGAGATGATTCTTTATTTGTATTTATTTGTATCTATTTGATATATAATTAAATATCAATAATTTTATTTTCTCACGTATAAAACCAATAAAAGGTTATTATCAGAGATAGTGCTGTCGTTGATGTTTTCAGCTGACTATGAAATATTAATTAAAGTTCAAATTAACCTTGTTGAATTATCAGATAATTGCAAAACTTAGTCTGATAACTCACTCACCAATTGAAATATCTAATTAATATTTAACCATAGGTAGAAAAAACAATTTTTTGGCAAACAGAGGTGTTCTTAATGGCGATTAAGATAGTTCACTTTTAAAACAAACTATTCACACTGATTACAAGAGAAATATTCTAATTTCAATTCTCAAATTTAAAATCCACTTATTATTAAATTTAATATTAAGATTTCGATAATAAAAAATAAATTACCTACTCGCACTGTCGCTAATTTGTGCTAAAATCGGGAGACATAAATAATCTTTTTTAACATAAGGATGTAACGTAATGCATATCGGTATACCAAAAGAACGGTTAGCCAATGAAGCTAGGGTTGCAGCAACACCTCAAACTGTTGGACAACTATTAAAACTTGGATTTACAGTTTCAGTAGAACAAGGTGCTGGACACGCTGCTCATTTTGAAGACCAAGCTTTTATTGATGCTGGGGCCACTATTCAAAACACAAAGGATATTTGGCAAAATGATCTTATTTTAAAATTTCACGCGCCAACTGATGATGAAATCGCTCTGATGAAAGAGGGATTAACACTCATTAGTTATATTTATCCAGCTCAACATAAAGATCTTTTAGAAAAACTTGCCACTAAGAATATTACTGTAATGGCAATGGATTGTGTGCCTCGTATTTCACGAGCTCAATCACTAGATGCATTAAGTTCTATGTCTAACATTGCAGGTTATCGCTCTGTTATTGAAGCTGCGAACCAATTTGGTCGATTTTTTACCGGTCAAGTCACTGCTGCAGGTAAAGTACCACCAGCAAAAG
Source organism: Gilliamella sp. B2772 (assembly GCF_026536985.1). Taxonomy (NCBI): domain Bacteria; kingdom Pseudomonadati; phylum Pseudomonadota; class Gammaproteobacteria; order Orbales; family Orbaceae; genus Gilliamella; species Gilliamella sp. B2772. Next base: position 999,230 of record NZ_JAFNNB010000001.1, read on the forward strand.
TATTGGTAATCGGTGCTGGCGTTGCTGGTCTTGCAGCAATTGGTGCAGCAGTTAGTTTAGGTGCTATTGTTCGTGCATTTGATACACGTCCAGAAGTTGCTGAACAAATCAATAGTATGGGTGCTGACTTTTTAGAATTAGATTTCGAAGAGGAAGCTGGTTCTGGAGATGGCTACGCAAAACAGATGTCTGCAGCCTTTATTGAAGCTGAAATGGCTTTATTTGCTGAACAAGCAAAAGATGTTGATATTATTATCACTACAGCATTAATTCCAGGTAAACCTGCGCCAAAACTTATCTCTAAAGAGATGGTTGAGTCAATGAAACCAGGTAGTGTTATTGTTGATTTAGCAGCCTTAACTGGTGGTAACTGCGAATTAACCAAACCGGGTGAAGTATTCGAAACAGATAATAATGTTAAAATAGTTGGTTATACAGATTTAGCTAACCGAATGCCAGCACAAGCATCACAACTATATGGAACTAACATTGTTAACTTATTAAAATTACTCGCCAAAGAAAAAGATGGTAACATCGACATTAATTTTGACGATGTTGTGATTCGTGGCGTAACTGTCGTTAAAGATAAAGAAATAACATGGCCAGCTCCACCAATTCAAGTTTCTGCACAACCACAGAAAAAAGCGGTTGAACCTATCGCCAAACCAGAACCCACACCAATGCAACCTGCAAAAAAATTTGGCATTTTAGCTTTATTGATTATTGCTTATTTCTGGTTAGCTAATGTGGTTCCTGAAACCTTTTTAGGACACTTCACTGTATTTGCTTTGTCTTGTGTAGTAGGGTATTACGTAGTATGGAATGTAACTCATTCATTACATACACCATTAATGTCAGTTACTAATGCTATCTCTGGTATCATATTAGTAGGTGCAATACTGCAAGTCGGTGATGATAATGGCTTAACTACGGCAATTGCCTTTGTTGCTATTTTAATTGCTAGTATCAATATTTTTGGTGGATTTTTTGTTACACAAAGAATGCTAAAAATGTTTCAACGTGGCAAGTAAAGGAGATTATTGATAATGGGAATAATTCAAGCAGCCTATGTTCTTGCTGCATTACTTTTTATATTTAGTTTACGAGGACTATCAAATCAAGAATCAGCCAAATCTGGAAACATTTATGGCATGGTTGGTATGGTAATTGCACTTATTGCTGCTATTGCAAGTATTAAAGGCGGACTACACTGGATCATTATTGCTATGGTCATTGGTGCAGCTATTGGTCTTTATCTTGCTAAAAAAGTAGAAATGACACAAATGCCAGAGCTTGTTGCACTACTCCACAGTTTCGTTGGTATGGCTGCAGTTCTCGTTGGTTTCAATAGCTTCTTAGATTCTAATATTATGGTTTTCACTGGCAGTGAACTTACTGTACATTTAGTAGAAATTTTTATTGGTATCTTTATTGGTGCAGTTACTTTTTCTGGCTCAGTCGTTGCATTTGGAAAACTAAATGGCCGCATTAGCTCTAAACCACTTTCTATTCCTTATAAACACTACTGGAACTTAGCGGCAATCGTTGTTTCAGTAATTTTGATGTTTACTTTTATTGGTGTGAAAAGTGGCGCAGGCGCACTTGTTAGTCTACTTGTTATGACTATCATCGCATTAGTATTTGGCTTCCATCTTGTGGCATCAATTGGTGGTGCAGACATGCCAGTAGTTATTTCAATGCTTAACTCATATTCTGGATGGGCAGCAGCTGCAGCAGGATTTATGTTAGGTAATGATTTACTTATTGTAACCGGTGCTTTAGTTGGTTCTTCAGGGGCAATTCTTTCTTACATCATGTGTAAAGCAATGAATCGCTCATTCATCAGCGTCATTGCCGGTGGTTTTGGTAGCGATGGTAGCGCATCAAGCTCTTCAGAAGAAGAACAAGGTGAATACCGTGAAATGCAGCCAGCAGAAGTTGCTCAAACATTAAAAGAAGCACGTTCAGTTATTATCGTACCAGGTTATGGTATGGCTGTTGCTCAAGCACAAGGTGCTGTAAGCAATATTACTGAAAAGCTTCGTGGTATGGGTATAGAAGTCCGTTTTGGTATTCACCCAGTTGCAGGGCGTTTACCTGGCCATATGAATGTATTATTAGCCGAAGCAAAAGTACCTTACGATATTGTATTAGAAATGGATGAAATCAATGATGACTTCCCTGATACAGATGTTGTTTGGGTAATTGGTGCAAATGATACAGTTAACCCGGCAGCGGAAGAAGATCCAAACAGCCCTATCGCAGGTATGCCTGTTCTTGAAGTTTGGAAAGCAAAAACGGTTATTATATCCAAACGCTCAATGAATACCGGATATGCAGGCGTTCAAAATCCACTATTCTTTAAAGAAAATAGTTATATGCTATTTGGTGATGCCAAAGATAGTGTTGAAAAAGTTTTACAAAATCTTTAATGACGATTAGTCTTTAGTAGATACAAAATATTACTGCGGCTTTAGCCGCAGTATTTTTATAAGATGTTAAGGGTTTAAATTTTTTTGATCTAAAAAAGTAGTAATTTGATTAATTATTTCATCATGAATTTCGGTTCTGGTTCGTTCCCCGCCATCTTTACAAATGATACTTTCGCCTTTAGCTTCTTGCTCTAATATTTCTATCGCCTGAGGTTTACAAACTTGTATAAAACTAAAATGCATCGCATCTGGTATAACAGTATAAGTAGATAATGATTTTAAAAGAAACCGTCTTAAATAGCCTGATTCAAGTTCTACATTCATATCACCAACATCAACACCAGCTCCAATAATCAAAGAGGGAATATTAATATTTTTCAGACTTTCGGGAGTAAAACCTCTGACTAACCCTGCATCTAAAGAGATAAATGATTTTATTCTTGAATCTAACATACTTTGAGTTAATTTTGGGTTATCAAGACCTAGTTCATTTACTAATTGGCAAGCTTTCAATTGTGAATTTTCAGTACAATCTTCTTTAAATAGATCAATATCAAATCTTGCACCAGCAAGCGCTATTACGGTCCAACCGCCAAGAGAATGCCCAATGGCTGATATTTTATTCATATCAATATGGTTAGCTAATAGCTTATCTTCTTTTAAAATATCAATAGTTTTACTTAGGTCTTCAGGACGTAGCCATAATTTTCTTGATTGATTAATATCTTTATTAAAAAAAGTTGTTCCTGGATGATTTGGCGCAGCAATAATATATCCCTTACCTGCAAGTTCATAGGCAAGCCAACTTAAATTTTGCCAGCTACCACCGTAACCATGAGAAACAACGATTAACGGAAGTTTCCTGGAATCATTGATAGGTATTGCGTTAGGGACAACTTCAGAACCATAAAAAACTACATTATCGCCTATAAATACTGTTTTCTGTTGATTAGTAGTTGGATACCATATTGCAATGTTAAGAGGTCTACCATCTTCTTTTCCATAATGGATTTCCCTAAATCCAACATTTGAATCTGCATAACCAAAAAATGAAATTGAATATATGAAAAAAAACAGATAGTACACTTTAGCCATTAACTTATTCCCTATATAACTGCATTATATAAATAATATTAATCAATAAGATAGGTTTTGATAATAGTGAGTTAAAATAACGATTTCAACTTACAATAATTATTCATTATTATTTTTGATTTTTTCTTTATGATAAAGGTAATAAGCGCCACGAGAAACCATACGAAGTTGAAAAATAAGATCTTCAATTAGTTCTTGGCGTTGTACTATGTCGAAATCAATTGCTTCCGCGCCAGCATTAAATGCGATAGTCACCATTGCTTCGGCTTGAGCTTCATTATAATGATGTGGCATTTGATTGGCATTGTCTAAATAATCAACAAGCTCCACAATAAAGTGCTGAATTTCGCGTGCAATTGCCGATCTGAATGCTGAAGAAGTCCCAGCTTTTTCTCTGAGCAACAATAAAAATACTTTAGGGTTTTTATCAATAAATTCAATAAAGGTGGTTACCGAAGTTCGAAGAACACTCCCCCCCTTTTCAATACGTTTTCGAGCTTGGCGCAATAATTGACGAAGAGTTAAACCGCTCTCATCAACCATCGCTAAACCTAACTCATCCATATCACGAAAATGGCGATAAAATGATGTAGCTGCTATACCTGCCTCACGGGAAACTTCGCGCAGACTTAAACTTGCAAAACCTTGTTCCGCGTTGAGTTGATGAAACGCAGCATCAATTAAACTTCGACGAGTTCTCTCCTTTTGCTGCGCTCTAACACCACAGGTTTTAACATTTTTCATTTTTTAAATTCTGCACAATAAGAAATATAAATTATTTCTGGCCTAACAGTCGTTCTTTTTCAGCAAAGACTTTTGGCATATGGTCACGAATAGTTTTAGCGATAGTTTCATAACGTGAACGTAATGGAGAACCAGGTCGATAAATTAAAGCGATGCTTCTTGTTGGGACAGGATCAGTACATGGAATATAGCAAATATTATCACGAGTACGTTCATTTGGAGCAGCTAACTCTGGAAATAAAGTAATTCCACGTCCTGCTGATATCATACTACGCAATGTTTCTAAACTCGTCGCTTTAAATTGTTTATCTTCATCAATTCCTACCTGAAAACAATACCCCATAGCATGTTCGCGTAAACAATGACCATCCTCCAACATTAAAAATTTCTTCCCTTTCAGACTAGAAAGCTTAACTGTCTGTTTACTAGCTAATTCATCATTTGCAGGAACGGCTAAAAACATAGGTTCATTGAATAAAGGTAGTTCAATAAATTGTGCGGTTTCTTTTACTTGAGCGATAATAGCACAATCCAATTTTCCACTTTCAAGTTGCGCAACAATATTGGCAGTTTGCGCTTCATGTAAATAAAGTTCTAGTTGAGGAAAGGATTCATGTAATACGGTAATCACATGTGGTAATAAATATGGAGCGATAGTCGGAATTAATCCAATATGCATAGGACCCGCCATCTCTTCCCCTTGACGACTAGCCATCTCTTTTAAAATCTGTATATTACGTAAAATTTCTTTAGCTTGCTCAACAAGCATCATGCCAGTTTGAGTAAATAACACTTTACGACTAGTACGTTCAAGTAACATTACGCCTAATTCGTCTTCAAGTTTTCTGATTTGACCACTTAGTGTTGGTTGACTAACATTACAAGCATCAGCTGCTTTACGAAAGTGTCGGAATTCAGCTAATGATACAAAATATTCCAAATCTCGAATATTCATAGAGTCCCCAATAAGTTATCAGTTAATATTTTTATACTCTTAATTGTAAACCAAATTAATAATTATTTTTATCAAAATTCTTTTTTTAAAAGAGTATAAGTTTAATTAAATCAATTAGTCATTAATAAAATAAATAAGATAATCTATTTTGAATTAATTTTTATAAAGTTAAAAAATAATCTAACTAATTGTACTATATAAATTACTATTGTTGATAATTATGTTCAAAAAATCAAATAAAATATTTAATTAATATAAAGAAATTTCCTTTATTTTACTTGGTATAACTATTTCAAGAAAAATGGAAAGTTAGATTTAATTGCGATATAATCGCGCGCTATATTTCAGTATAGACCATTATTAATTCGAGGTGCGCTATTTTTAAACAAGTTTCTCGCTTTTATCGTAAAATGTTCCATCACAAAGAGCGACAAGAGTCGCATTATATTTCCATCTCACGTAATGAGCATAATATTTCTCGTAAAAATATAAGCGAAAATGCGTTGAAAGTACTTTATCGATTGAATAAACAAGGATATGAAGCCTATCTCGTAGGTGGTTGTATTCGCGACCTTCTATTAGGTAAAAAACCAAAAGATTTCGATATTGCGACAAATGCTACACCAGAACAAATTCAAAAGATTTTTCGAAATTGCCGCTTGATAGGTAAACGCTTTCGTTTAGCTCATATTATGTTTGGAAAAGAGATAATTGAAGTTGCAACGTTCCGAGGTGATCATGATGATCAGAGTGAACAAAAGAACATATCAAAACGATCACAAGCAGGTATGTTATTACGAGATAATGTCTATGGAACGATAGAGCAAGACGCCGTTCGTCGTGATTTCACAATGAATGCGCTTTATTATAGTGCCAAAGATTATACAATTCGTGATTATTGTGGTGGACTAAAAGATTTACAAAATGGCATTATTCGATTAATTGGTGAGCCACAAACAAGATATCGTGAAGATCCAGTCAGAATGTTAAGGACAATCCGTTTTGCAGCAAAACTTAACATGAAAATTGACCCTGCTACTGCTGAACCAATAAAAAAACTGGCTCCATTATTAAATAATATTCCTTCTGCCCGCCTTTTTGATGAATCTTTGAAATTATTACAATCAGGATATGGTTACGATACTTATATATTATTAAAGCAGTATCATTTATTTAAACAATTGTTTCCAGTGGTTGAACGTTTATTTACACATGACCATGAAGGAAATATGGAAAAAATGATTGCTCAAGTGTTAAAAAATACTGATTACCGTATAGCAAATGAGCAACGCATAAACCCTGCTTTTTTATATGCAGCATTTTTTTGGTATCCAATTATAGAACAAACTCAATTAAACTGCATTGAGAGCGGTTTGCAATATTATGATTCTTTTTCTATGGCAATTAATGATGTACTAAATGAGCAATGCCGTATTATCGCTATACCAAGACGTTTTACAGCGGTTATGGGTGATATGTGGCGATTACAATTAAGAATGAAAAAACGAGAAGGAAAACGCGCATTTGTCATCTTAGAGCATCAAAAGTTCCGAGCAGCTTATGATTTATTAGAAATGCGAGCCTCTATCGAAAAAGGTGAGCTTTTAGATTTAGCTAAGTGGTGGGATGAATTTCAACAAGTATCGACTGAAAAGAAAATAGCCATGGTAAGACAACTTGGTAAAACGAATAAACGACGAACTAAACGTTAATTTTCATTCGCACTTTTATAAATAACCGCTATAATGTTTCAATTAAAATAATCATAATCATATTCTAATCATTAATGAAAAAATTATCGCTTTCTCGTATTGCTATAGCTATAACATTTTCTTTGTACAATTATAGCAGCCCAAGTTATGCAATAGATTTACCAAAAAATGGCACTACTAATCCGCAGTGTCTTGTTGGCGTACCTAAGTTTGAGCGACCAATTGTTAATGGAGATATAAATACATTACCTATTAATGCAGATGCAGATGAGTTTGAAGGACTTTATCCTAATTTAGCTATTTACAAAGGTCATGTTTATGTAGAGCAAGGCAATCGTACAGTTTTAGCTGATAAAGTGACAATTGACTCAAAAGATGCAAATAATCGGATGGTTATACTCGATGGTGATATCACTTATCAAGATAATATGATACGAACCAAAGGTAACCACGCATCAATGAATCTAAACAACAATGATGCCAATATGAATCCAAGTGAGTATCAATTAGTTAATAGACTTGGGCGTGGTGAGGCCGATGAGATCAAACTTGAAAAGAATCGCTATGTCATTCTTAAAAATGGTAGTTTTACCTCCTGTCCTGTAGGTGATAGTGCTTGGAATATTAAAGGTTCAACAATTATTCACGATAATGAAGAACAGTTGTTAGAAGTTTGGAATGCGGTATTTAGAATAGAGAAAGTACCTGTTCTTTACTCACCTTATTTACAATTGCCTACGGGCAATAAAAGACGATCGGGGTTGTTAATTCCTAATTTTGGTTACGATAGTGTTGATGGTATCGATTTTTCATTACCGTATTATTGGAACATTGCTCCAAATTATGATGCGACCATAACACCGCGAATACTACAACACCGTGGTGTACAGTTACAAACTGAGTTTCGCTATTTAAATCAATTAGGATTAGGGACTTTCGCTTTTGACTGGTTACAGCATGATAATCAATACAGTGACGATAGAAAAAAATCAACAAATGGCAACAGATACGATAACAATCGTAATCGATGGTTATTCTATTGGAAAAACGACGAATTAATTAACTACAATTGGCGTTTTATAGCTGATACTACACGAGTCAGTGACAATCAATATTTAACAGATCTCAGTTCTAAATATGCGTCTCAAACAGCTGGATATCTGACTCAGTTTTATAAATTAGCATACAATGATGAAAATTGGGATGTTGCTTTAGGTTACAAACACTTCCAACCATTCCACTATGATATTCTTTACCAAACTCAGCCTCAATTAGATATCAACTATTATAACTACGAGCTGGGACCATTAAAATTGAAGACTTTTTCACAACTTTCTCATTTTATAAATTCAACAGATAATGAACCCGAAGCTTGGCGAGTCCATATAGAACCAACTATTAATTATACAGTTACAAATTCTTGGGCAAATTTATCTGCAGAAACTGGTTTTATGGCAACTCATTACAACCAGAAAAACATATTTAAATATAATAATAATCTTGAACACATAAAAGAAGGGATAAAGTTAGATCGCACTGTAAATCGTTTTATACCGAAATTTAGTATTGATGGTAAAGTAATTTTTGAAAGAGACTTTGATCTAATCGATGGGTATAGCCAAACACTCGAACCTAGAGTGAAATATACTTATAACCCTTATCGTAACCAATCAAATATTGGAAATTACGATTCCACACTATTACAAGCCGATTATATTGGTTTATTTAGAGATCAAACATATAGTGGTTTAGACCGTATTGCATCAACAAATAAACTTTCAACGGGTGTAACTACACGTTTTTATGATAGTAACAAAGTTGAAAAATTTAATATGTCCTTAGGGCAAATTACCTATTTTACAAAATCTAAAACCGGTGATCACAATAATGAATTAGATAAAAATTCTGATACGGGTAGTGTCACTTGGGCAACAGATAATTTCTGGCAAATTAGTGACGATATTATTTTCCGAAGCGGGATTCAATACGACACCCGTATCGATACTATTTCGCTAGCCAATACAACGTTTGAATATCGACCATCGGGTGACAGATTAATTCAATTATCTTATCGTTATGCCAATCGTAACTATATTGACACTGTAGATGACAGGTATAAGTATTCCGCATATAAAGGTTACAAACAAGATCTTTCTCAAGCCGGCATTATGGTTAGTTGGCCACTATCTGAAAAAGTGAGTGCTGTGGGATCTTATTATTATGATATTAAGCAAAAACAGATTTCAGACAGTTTTATTGGGGTAAATTATAGCGACTGCTGTTGGGGAGTAACCGTACAATATGGACGCAAATTAACCGACTGGGATAACACAGAACATATAAGTAAATACAAAAACAAACTGTCAATTAACTTTGAACTTAAAGGTTTAGGAAGTAATCGTGACACGCAAGCCAAAATGTTAAACTTTGGTAAATTACCTTATACAACAACATTTGAATAAACATACTAATAAATTTATTGTGGTAAATTTAATACCGCAACAACATAATGAGTTGAGTAAATATGAAATTATTAAAACTTTTTATTGCATTAAACTTGAGTGTTAATTTAGTGCTCTTTACACCTTTTTCAGCAAATGCTGCTCCAAAAGTGGTTGAACAGGTTGCAGCTGTTGTGAATAACAACGTCATTTTAGAAAGTGATGTTAGTGACATGCTCAAAACGATTAAAGCGAGCGCCGATCCTAAATCTTTACCTAATGATAAAATACTTAGAAAACAAATTATTGATCGCCTTGTTGTTGAAAAATTAATTTTACAAAGAGCGGCTAAAGCAAAAATTACTATTAGTGATGATGAAGTTACCGCCGCAATCGATAGAATTGCGGCTGAAAATGGTATGACAATAGATCAACTAAGAAGCAGATTATCAACTATGGGCATGAGCTATAGCACTTATCGTGATCGTATTCATACTGATATGCTAATAGAACAAGCGCGCCTGCATGAAGTTCGACCTAGAATCAAAGTTTCTAATAGAGAAGTAGAACATTTAACCAAAACAATGGCTAACCAACCAACTAACAATATTGATGTTAAAATTAGTCATATTCTAATTACTATTCCAGAAAAAGCGTCTAAACAACAAGTTGACAGTGCTACCAATAAAGCGATGGACATCATCAATCGTGCAAAAAAAGGGGAAAATTTTGCTAAATTAGCCGCATCATACTCAAATGATGACCTTGCTTTAAAAGGTGGATCAATGGGCTGGAAAAAGTTAAATGAGTTACCTACTATTTTTGAGGAACGACTAATTCGAGCGCCAAAAGGAAGTATTATAGGACCAATTCGCTCTGGAGTTGGGATTCACATATTAAAAGTTGACGATAACCGTTCTGAAACACCACAAAAAATTACACTTCAAGAAGTTAATGCTCGTCATATTTTAATTAAAACCAACGTATTAGTTACCGATCAGGTGGCTAAACAAAAATTAATTAACATTCGCAAAGCCATTACCAGCGGAGCAACAACTTTTGCTGCAGCAGCAAAAGCTAACTCAGAAGACACAGGTTCAAAAGATAGTGGTGGTAATTTAGGATGGAATAGGCCAGAAGTTTATGATGAAGGTTTCAGGACTGCATTATCACAATTGAAAAAGGGTGAAATCAGTCAACCAATAAAATCATCTTATGGTTGGCATATAATCCAACTAATTGATACCAGACAAACTGACGGTACAAACTTAGTTAAAAAAGATCAAGCTTATCGTATGATTTTCAATAGAAAATTTGCTGAAGAAGCACAAGTTTGGATTCAAGAGTTAAAAGGTGATGCATATATCAAAATTACAGGTGAAGGTAAGAATGAATAATCGTGTTCATCAAGGTCATTTTGCCCGTAAACGATTTGGTCAAAACTTTCTACATGATAATTATATTATTGAAAGTATTGTGGCAGCCATACAACCTAAGAAAGGAGAAGCACTAGTTGAAATAGGACCTGGGCTTGCCGCATTGACAGTACCTGTAAGTAAATTGGTAGATCATTTAACTGTTATTGAGATTGATAGAGATTTAGCTAGCCGATTAGTTGAAAATCCTTTTTTACAAAATAAAATCAGTGTGATTGAACAAGACGCACTAAATTTTGCTTTCAACAAATTGTCCGATACATTAGGTCAACCTCTGAGAGTTTTTGGTAATTTACCTTATAATATTTCAACACCATTGATGTTTCACTTATTCGAATATGCACCAATCATTACTGATATGCATTTTATGCTGCAAAAAGAGGTTGTTACTCGTTTAGTTGCTGCACCTAACAGCAAAAGTTATGGTCGATTGAGTGTTATGGCACAATACTACTGCCAAATCATCCCTGTTTTAGAAGTACCCCCTACAGCTTTTAAACCAGCACCTAAAGTTGATTCAGCTGTAGTTAAACTAATACCTTACAAAGAAAAGCCCTATTTAGTTAATGATATTAAAGTACTATCACGTATTACTACCGAAGCTTTTAACCAAAGACGTAAAACAATTCGTAATAGCTTAAGTAATTTATTTAACAGTGGGCAAATAGCTGAATTAGGTATTGACCCGAATTTACGTGCGGAAAATTTGACAGTACAACAATATTGTCTATTAGCAAACGCTTGGAAATAACCTTATGGCAAATCTAATAATTGGTGATATTCACGGCTGTTATGATGAGTTTATGCGACTATTAGAGAAAGCTGATTTTTCATCATCAGATACCTTATGGCTTACTGGAGATTTAGTTGCTAGAGGACCAAAATCACTTGAAGTTCTTAGATTTGTAAAACAAAACAGCGAACAAATAAGATTAGTTTTAGGTAACCACGACTTACATTTACTATCAATTTACGCCAATGTTACACCATCAAAAAAGAAGGATAATCTTGACGAACTCATCCACGCTGATGATTTCGATGAACTAATGAATTGGTTGCGTAAACAACCATTAATTCAAATAGATGAAAAATTAAAACTTATTATGACTCATGCCGGAATATCTCCACAATGGGATCTTGAAACATTGAAAAAATGTGCTAATGATCTTCATCAGGTTTTAAGTAGTGACTCATATCCCCTCTTTCTTGACAAAATGTATGGTAACTTTCCTGATGAATGGTCATATGAATTACAAGGGTTAGATCGATTACGCTTTATTGCTAATGCTTTAACAAGAATGCGTTATTGTTACGAAGATGGACGGCTTGATTTTTATTGTAAAGATCAACCAGATGAGGCCCCATCGAAACTTAAACCATGGTTTTCATTACCAAGTAAAATTCCGTCAGAATATAGTATTGCTTTTGGTCATTGGGCAGCATTGAATGGAAAAGGAACACCTGAAAATATTTACGCACTCGATACAGGGTGCTGTTGGGGTGGCAAATTAACATGTTTACGATTTGAAGATAAAAAATATTTCAAAAAGAAAAACATGAAAAATTAAAAATAAAAGAATAATTAAAGGGTTATTTTATTATGTCTGTAATAACTGTTATAAAATCAATTTGGAAAGGTATCAATTTAATTAGAGAAATATTTCTTAACCTAATTTTCTTAATCATAATCCTATTGATCTTGAGTGGTATTGCATTATTTAAAGAATCACAAAAGCAAGACATTATTCCTCAATATGGCACATTAGTTATAAATCTTGAAGGCGTTATTGTCGACAATTCGCTTTATAGTGATGAATTGTATGAAATACAAAATAAATTATATGGTAAAAGAGTAAATCTATCACGTGAAAATAATTTATTCGATTTAGTGCAAAAAATATCACAAGCTACATCAGATCCTAATATAAATAGCATAGTCCTAAAATTGGACAACTTTGTCGGAGCAGACTTGAGTTCTTTGAAATATATTGGTAAATATTTAGACAGATTCAAAGAGGCAAATAAGCCTATTTATGCTATTGGTTCAAGCTTCAATCAAAGCCAATATTATTTGGCGAGTTATGCTAATAAAATCTATTTAACCCCATTAGGTGCAGTTAATGTTTTTGGATTATCCGCCAATAATTTGTACTACAAAACATTATTAGACAACTTAAAGATTAATACTCATGTTTTCCGTGTAGGAACTTATAAATCAGCGATTGAGCCATTTATCAGAGATAATATGTCAGAAGAAGCAAGAAGTAACACTTCTCGATGGTTAAATTTAATGTGGAATAACTACCTTAATGACATTTCTGCAGAACGCAAAAAAGCACCAACACAACTAGTTCCTTCAACCGATAAAATGTTATCAGAACTAAAATCTGTTAATGGTAATATGGCCCAATACGCTTTAGCAAACGGCTTAATTGATGCGATAAGTGATGAATTTAATTTTGAACTTGAACATAAAATAAAACAAAAAGTCAGTATTTATGATTATAGACTTAAGGAAAATGCTGAAGAATCAAACAAAGAACCAAAAATAGCTGTCATTTTTGTGAATGGAACTATTACTAACGGCACAAATAGCAGTAATGTAGCTGGTAGCCAAGATATTGTTAAACAATTAAGAGATATTCGTAATAAATTACAAAGTAATAACATACAGGCTGTCGTACTCAGAGTAAATAGTCCAGGAGGAAGTGTCGAAGCTTCAGAAGCAATTCGCAGTGAACTAGAAACTTTACGTCGTTACCAAATCCCGGTTGTTGTTTCTATGGGCGGAATGGCTGCTTCCGGAGGATACTGGATATCAACTGCTTCTGATTATATTGTCGCTAGTCCGAATACGATTACAGGTTCTATAGGTATTTTTGGCATTGTACCAACCTTTGAAAATTCACTTTCTCATATTGGTGTTTATAACGATGGGGTTTCAACCTCACCATTGGCCAATAACAGCTTAACTCAAAATTTATCCGATGAAATGAATCAATTTATTCAAATGAATATTGATAATGGTTACTTTAATTTCATCTCTTTAGTAGCAAAAGCTCGTAATATGACCTCAGAACAAGTAGATCATATAGCTCAAGGGCAAGTTTGGCTCGGCTCCGAAGGAAGTAAAAATGGCTTAGTGGATAAGTTAGGGGATTTTGACGATGCGGTTGATATGGCTGCAACATTAGCCAATATTTCTAATTATAAAATAGATTGGCAAAAGCCTGAAGGCAGTTGGTTCAATGCACTTTACTCAGATATGTTTGCTATGATGCCAAAATCAACAGCAGAGGTATTTTTTGAGCATATCCCAGAAGTAAAACAAATTAAGCAACAAGTTTCACTATGGGATAAGTTCCAAGATTCACAAAACCGTTATATTTACTGTCTAAACTGTGCTGATGTTCGATAATAAAAATCCACCTTACGGTGGATTTTTTTATTTTTGTGTCTGGAAAAAATAACGCATATCATTCATTGCCGCTTGGATTGTTTTATAATCAGGTGTCTTATCGACCTGATTATTATGACAATCAAAATAGTGGCTTATACCAAGACGATTAACAAAATAGATGTTGTCTCTAGTCCGAACTGCATAAGAACTATAATTTGACATTAATAGCCAATCTCGATCGATTATTGGGCTAAATAAATCATAACCTGTCGAATAATCTGAAATATCATTTTCCACATGCAAATAATGTCGCATTATTGTTGGAACGACATCTTCATGATTGGTAAATTTATTTATATTATTTGTGATATATTTAAGATCTTTTGCTCCAACTATGATAAAAGGTACTTTAGTTTGAGCATCAGTATAGTTACCATTATGACCCCAAAAACCCAGTTTATTGTCATTCATTTCTTGTGAATGATCACCTGTTATAAAGATTAACGTATTATCTAGCGAGCCTGATCGTTCAAGTTCATCATAGACCTTTTGAAGCAAATAATCATCATAGTAGACACTTTGTTTATAACGATTAAAAATGGGAACAGGATCTGTATCATTGCTTAATGTCATATAATTCAGCTCGCCAATTGGATTGAATTTAACTTCAAAATAATTGGGAAAATCATAAGCATGTGGTGCATCAAAAAATAAAAATGAAAAACTTGGTTTAGATGTATCTCTACTCTTATACCAGTTTAGCCAATCATCAGTTAACTGTTTATCTCGACTCGATGCAGATCCATCTTTACTACTAATTCTTAAGTTTTTAATGGTTAAAAATGCCGTACGATCGAATTCTGGCGCAGTAACTTTGGCTGAAGTAAATATACCTATATTATAATTTTCTTTTTGCAATGTTGTTATGAATAACGAGGGAATTCTATTTCTTAAAAATGCATCCCAATACGTGCCGGGGATACCATAAAAAAGTCCAAAAATACCAGTTCGAGTTGCATTCCCTGTTGAGTAATGATTATTAAAAATTATTCCATTATTCTGTTTCACAAAATGGTAAGTATTGGGTGAAATTTCTTGACTAAAAGTATCATAACGCCAAGAATCTAAGACAATAAACATAATATTGGGTGTTGTAGTATTATGAGGGTTAATCATCAGCTCATTTTTAGGATAATAGATAGTTGCGTGTTGGTTCTCCTTTTCTATAAGTGTCTTACGTTGCCCTGATTTATCAAACAATCCCATTATCTTTTTCGAGGTAAATGGACGATATAATGGAATATATTCTTTAACAATCATGATGGGGGAATAGGCGTAATAAAACGCAACCATATGAATTAAATGACTAATAAAAAAACAACCTAAAAGAAATACTGTCGATACGATTAATATTCTTGAACGTTTTTGGCTAAATTTTTTATCTAACAAATAAAGAATTAAATATTCTGCTCCAAAAGATACTAATATTAACAAAAACATCAAAACATAAGTGATCGTTGAAAAATCGACAACTTGCCCCGAGAAAACCATTGACAGCACAGATTCATTGATATGAAATCGATACTGCTGAAAAACAATAGTATCAACATACAGCACAATCTGTAACAAACTAAATAAAGCAGCTAAACAAATATTACTTAACGTTCTCTTCACCCAAATAAACGGAAAACATAAAATAAAAAGTAATAAATAAACAGAGAAAAAATGGCCTAACACGGCTAATAGAGAAAAAAAGCTTCCATCCCAACTAAACGATGAACCAGGCACCCAAAAATATCGGATAGTAATGATAGACGAAATAAAAATATTTATTAATACGAACGAATAGAGTTTTTTCATATAGCTCCACGAGCAATAGGATTAAAAATTTTTAATAATAGCGATTTTTCTACTTAAAATTAGTACTTTCCTCAAAATTTTTAACAAAAAAAGATAAATATGAAGAGATTAATATAAGCTTAACAAAAAAGGCTCTTTTTTGAGCCTCTGAAGACATTTTGATGATGAAATCTATTATAGACTAAATAAATATTAATACCATTTCTTCAATGCATTTATATCCGATTGCTTGGCTTCTACCCAATTTTCGCCACTAGAAGTCTGTTCCTTCTTCCAAAATGGAGCCTCATTTTTTAGTACATCCATAATAAACTCCGCTGAAGCAAAAGCATCACTGCGGTGTGCTGCACTAACACCAACAAAAACAATACTTTCATTTGCATAAATTTGACCCACACGATGGACTATTGCAACACGATTAATCGACCATCTATCTCTGGCTTGATTAATAATATTGCACAGCACCTTTTCAGTCATTTCTGCATAATGCTCTAACGTTAAACTTATAACTTGGTTTTCAAAACTACGCACCTTACCCATAAAAGTCACTACAGCACCATCTATAGGCGATTGATAAAGCCAAGTTATTAATGAATTCACATCAATGGGAGATTGGTTAACTTGAATAATGTTCACACTGTTAACCACCTGTAACTGGAGGGAAAAAAGCAATTTCATCACCCTTTTGAATGACATAGTCATAGTCAACTAAAGTCTGATTAACTGCACATAATACTGTTTTTTCTTTTAAAGCTAATACCCACTTATCACCACGCAAACTAAGGTGATCTAAAAGTTGATTTATTGACATTTGCTCTACCGATAATTCAAGTTTTTCAACCCCAATTAATTCTCTAATTTGTGCAAAAAAAATAATTTTGTTCATAGTATCACTGCTCTGCCGCATTAAATTCGCCCGATTTACCACCAATTTTATTCAGTAACCGAACTTGATTAATAACCATATCTTTTTGGTTAGCTTTACACATATCATATATCGTTAATGCAGCAACTGAAGCAGCAACTAAGGCCTCCATTTCGACACCTGTTTGGCCCCTTAGCCGACAAATTGTTTCAATCCTAATGCTGTGATTTTCAAATACAGGTTCAATATTGACTTCAATTTTACTTAGAAGTAGTGGATGGCAAAGTGGAATCAAATCCCATGTTCGTTTAGCCGCTTGAATACCGGCAATTCTTGCAGTTGCAAAAACATCACCTTTATGATGTTTCCCTTCAATAATTAGGTTAAATGTTTCAGCATTCATTAATACTATTGACTCGGCTCGAGCTTCTCGTAAAGTTAACTTTTTTTCAGAAACATCAACCATATGTGCATCACCATGTTGATTAATGTGTGAAAATGATGCTGACATTTTTAACTACCTTTAAATATTATGCTTTAACTTGCTGTTCAAGATAACAAATTTTGTTTATGGATACTACTATCATATAAATAAAGTTTTTAGATAGTTAACTCAAAAATAATTAATTTCTCTATGTAACTTTTGCGAGTTAAATAAAATCTGCGTACAATATCAATTTTTAATAATAGTGATTGTTAATGCTGATTGCCCATGTAGCCTTACCGGTACCCCTTTATCGACTGTTTGATTACAAACTAACAGTACCTGCTGAAATTGGTGCGCGGGTTAGAGTGCCTTTTGGTAAAAGGGAAATGATTGGAATAATCATTAAAATTGATCAACAATCGACCTTTGATAGCGAAAATTTAAAATCAATTACCGCAATTATTGATACCAAAAACCCCTTTCCTCAACCAATTTGGCAGTTATTGAATTGGGCAACAAGTTATTATCACTTTCCAATTGGCGAAGTCATATTTCATGCCATGCCAGTTCTATTAAGGCAAGGTCGTCAAGCTATCAAGGATGATATAAAACAGTGGCAATTAACACCTCTAGGGCAACAAATTGATTTAAGCTTATTATCACGTGCACCAAAACAAAAGTTATTATTATCTTCACTTAGAAACAACTGTTTAAATGAAGACGAATTTAGTTCAAATTTATATCAAGAATTACAAAAAAAACAGCTTATAGAATTAGTTTATCAACAACCTGACAATATTTGCTGGCAATACTCGACCAACCCAACATCGATCCAATTAAATGATGAACAATCTAATGCCATAGAGACTATTAATAAACAGAATAAACAATTTGGTGTATTTTTGCTTGATGGTATAACTGGTTCAGGAAAGACTGAAGTTTATTTAAATATAATTGCAGATGTGTTATCACAAGGTAAGCAAGCTTTAGTTTTAGTTCCTGAAATTGGTTTAACACCTCAAACAATAAAGCGTTTTAAACAGCGCTTTAATGCCCCGATTGATATTTTACATTCAGGCTTAACAGACAAGGAACGTTTAGATGTTTGGTTAAGAAGTAAAGACGGTGAAAATGCCATTGTCGTAGGTACTCGTTCTTCGCTTTTTACTCCCTTTAAAGATTTAGGTATCATTATTATCGACGAAGAGCATGATAGTTCTTACAAACAACAGGAAGGATGGCGTTATAATGCTAGAGATCTAGCAATTATCCGAGCTAGAATTGAAAATATACCTATAGTTTTAGGTTCCGCAACGCCTTCTCTTGAATCGATTAATAATGCACAAACTCATAAGTACCAGCACCTCAAGCTTACTCAAAGAGCGGGTAACGCCCAATTAGCCAAACAATCTATTTTAGATATTCGCGGCATGGCTTTAGCTTCAGGTTTATCTCAACCACTTATAGAAAAAATAAAAACGCATTTAAATAACAATAACCAAGTGATGTTATTTCTTAACCGTAGAGGGTTCGCACCATTAATAATTTGCCATGATTGTGGTTGGATAGCGGAATGCCCACGTTGTGATCGCCCTTATACTTATCATAAAAAGCAGAATAAACTGATTTGTCATTATTGTGATACGCCAAGAGAAGTGCCAAAACAGTGCCCTAAGTGTGGTTCGACCCAGTTACTACCAATTGGATTTGGAACGGAGCAACTTGAAAAACAACTTAATATTTTGTTCCCAAATATAAAAGTTACTCGTATTGATCGCGACACGATAACTAAAAAAGAAGCACTGAATACCTATTTAAATGATATTCATAAAGGCGGAGCTCATATTTTAGTCGGCACACAAATTTTGGCTAAAGGTCATCACTTTCCTGATGTGACGTTAGTTGGCATAATTGATGTTGATGGCGCCTTATTTTCAAGTGATTTTAGAGCAACTGAAAGATTTGCTCAAATTTATACTCAAGTATCAGGCCGAGCTGGTCGTGAAACAAAAGCTGGCGAAGTGATTCTACAAACCTATCATCCAGAGCACCCTTTATTAAATACTTTATTAAATGAAGGTTATCAGGCATTTGCAAAACAAACATTAATTGAACGTCAACAAACTTTACTGCCACCATTTAGCTATCAGGTGTTAATTCGTGCTGCTGACCGTAATAATTTACAGGCACCAAAATTTTTACAGCGTATCCATGATTGGTTAAAGTCCAATTATGACCATAATTTATGGCAACTTGGTCCAATGCCTGCTAATCAACCTAAAAAAGCGGGTTATAATCGTTGGGAATTATTGTTACAACATACGAACAGACAATTATTACAACAAATATTAGATAATCTTATAACTGAACAGTGGAGTGAAGCATCAAACGTAAGATGGAGTATTGACGTTGATCCAATTGATAATTAAAAATATCTCCCAACAGATAGATTATCTATTGGAAGATAGGATATTTATAATGTGATTTTTCCTATATTTTTATCCAGCGTTGCTTGACCAATACCAGAAACTTCCTTTAATTGTTCTATAGATACAAAAGGACCAAATTTTTCTCTATACTCAATAATTTTCTTAGCTTTACTCATCCCAATACCTGTTAATACTTTACTTAGCTCTTCAGCTGTTGCAGTATTAATATTGACTTGTACAATTTGCTCTTCTTTTATAGTGACATCTGTTTTCGAATCAGCAAAACTAACTGTTGAAAAAAGTAAAGATGAAAATAAAAGGCATAATAGTATAAAAATTTTCATGTAAATTAACTCCAAAATAATTATGCAACTAAATTTGCTTCATAACTATCTCATGGAATTAATTTGCTAAATTTAAATATTCATAAAAATGCGAAAAGCCACCAAAGTGGCTTCTCTTTTTTTGATTTATCACCAAAATTTTTCGATCTTTATCACAAATTTGCATCTGGCATGATTTCAATCTTGGCTTTAGAACGGATATCATTTGCAAGATAATGATAAGTGTCAGACAGAGATAATGGTAATAATTCTGATGAAATATCTTGATATTCTTTAGGCGTATCAACATCAGTTATGACGACAATATAAGCGGTATTATCCTCTAAAAATTCCGCATTAAAACGATTAGATTTTCGCCCTGAAATTGATGGTTCTAAATTAAAAACCATATCTACGACTTTTTTGTCTAAATCTGTCGAATCTCTATGTAAAACATATTTATTACTAAAGCTAATTTTATCTGATTTTCCAGTAGTATTTAATTCATTTAAGAGATTTTCAACATTAGCTTTAAAATGACTCTCGGAAATATTTTTAGATAGTTTTCTATTAATTTCTTCTTTAACCTCGTCAAAAGGAGCTACCCCCTCGGGGCGATAGTCAGTAACTTGAATAATAAAATCATAACTACCATTAGCTCTTTCAACTGGAATTAAGTCTGATATATTAAGAGTCGATTGTCCATTAGCGATCATTTCTTCGCTAAAGACTAAATCACTAATTTCAGGATGAATCATAATTGTAGATATCTCTTTATAACTTGTCCAATCAGTTGTTTGAACTGGAAGACCTGTTTTTTCAGATAACTCTTCAATAGATTTAGGCGATTGAGATAAGGCATTTTTCATTTTATCTTCAATAGCATTAAATTCATTTTGTAATTTTTGTTTGCTTAAATTCTCGTAAATTAAAATTGAAGCATAATCAAAATCCATAGTCTTTGATGGTACCTCACCATCAAGTTTAATTATAATAAAGCCATCATCAGTAGGAATGGGTTTTGAAATTTGGTTAACTTTTTTCAATTTTGCTTTTTTAAAGAACTCAGGCAGAGAATCATCATCAACAAACCAACCTAAAGAACCATTCTTACCATAGGCTGAAATATTATTATTATTTTGATTTAGACTTTCAGCTGTATTTTGAAAATTTGCGCCTGAAGATAACTCTTTAACGATCTTGTCTGCTTGCTCTTTGTCTGTAACAAAAATAGCACTAAACTCTTTTTTTGCTGGGTAAGAATATTTTTTTAAATTTTGTTCATATTCTTTTTTGATATCATTATCAGTTACCTTAATGGTTTTAACGATGTCATCTTTTGAATTATAGATATATTTTAATTTTACTCGATCTTTCTTTAAAAATTCATTTTGATGTTCATCATAATACTTTCTTTCATCTTCTTCAGTGATATTAACATCTTTCATATCATCTATTGAGGAGTCAACTTTAGCAGCATAAATTTTTCTTGTTTGATTTTGTAACAAATTGATTTCAGAATCAGATGGTAAAACAAAACTAGTTTTAACTAATGCATCAATAACTTGTTCTTGTTGTAATGATGTTTTTAATATTTCTGCATAACTATCTGGAGTAAAACCGTTTTCAGCAAGTAGATTTAAATAATTTTGATTATCAAATTTACCATTTACAAAAAATACTTTTTGCTGTTTAATGAAATTTTTTACCCGTTCATTACTAATTGCTGCATGAATTTTTTGTGAAAATTGATAAGCTAAATAGTTATCTATTTGCTGAGCTAAAACACTTCGTCGGACCATTTTAATAAACGAAGCATCACCACCCTTGATATTATTTAATTGTTGTTTTACTTGAGTCTCAAATTGAGCTCGACCAATACCTTCTCCGTCAACTTTAGCAATATATAATTGCTCATCATTTACATTTCTACTACTGCCACCAAAGCCTAAGAATCCAACACCAGTAAAAATAAAACATAAAATAATAATAGCAAAGATTATTTTAACAACAAGACTGTTTGCAGCTGTTCGAATTTTTTCCATCATAGCTTGTCATTCTCCATATACCTGAATTTTAATTTCGCAAGTATATCATATTTGCCAAAATTGGCTATTATCTAATTAAAAGTCGAAAAAAAAGCCAACATAAAGTTGGCTTTTTGATTTGTTTATTTTAGTTTAATCGAGTTGAAATGTTAGCTGTGTTTTTAATTTTTTTAACAGATTTTTTAACAGGCGACTTTATTTTAACTTTTTCCTTAACTTGCTCGATACCAAACGGATTATTTTGCAATGCAATCGTCAATACGTCATCTATCCATTTAACAGGTTTTATATCAATTTCAGCTTTAACATTTGCTGGAATTTCTTCGAGATCTTTAGCATTATCAATAGGAATTATAGCTGTTTTTATACCACCTCGATGAGCAGCCAATAATTTCTCTTTTAATCCACCAATTGGTAATACTTCACCTCGTAGAGTAATTTCACCTGTCATGGCAACATCTGCACGAACAGGGTTACCCGTTAAAGTAGATACTAATGAGGTACACATTGCAATGCCTGCACTTGGACCATCTTTAGGTGTAGCACCATCAGGAACATGCACATGTATATCACGCTTTTCATAAAAATCGCTATTAATACCCAATTTTTCAGCGCGCGAACGAACAACAGTAAGTGCCGTTTGAATGGATTCTTGCATAACGTCACCAAGTGAGCCGGTATAAGTTAATTTTCCTTTACCAACAACACTCATTGATTCAATGGTTAGCAAATCACCACCGACTTCTGTCCATGCCAGACCATTCACTTGACCGATCCGGTTTTCACTTTCGGATTTACCATAATCAAAACGCTGTACACCCAAGTAATCTTTTAAGTTAGTTTGAGTTACACTTACTTTACGTAGACGCTTGTTTAAAGCCAATTGTTTAACGACTTTACGGCAAATTTTAGCAATTTCTCTTTCTAAGCTTCGAACCCCTGCTTCACGAGTGTAATAGCGAATAATGCCAATTACAGCTGAATCATCAATATCAATTTCATTTGCTTTTAAGCCATTATTAGCAATCTGTTTAGCAATTAAATGTTGTTTAGCAATGTTCAATTTTTCGTCTTCGGTATAACCAGATAGTCGAATAACTTCCATTCTATCAAGTAGTGGTGCTGGAATATTCATTGAATTAGCTGTCGCAACAAACATTACATCAGATAGATCATAATCCACTTCTAAATAATGATCATTAAATGCATTATTTTGTTCAGGGTCCAGAACTTCCAGCAATGCCGATGCAGGATCACCACGCATATCAGAAGCCATCTTGTCAATTTCATCTAATAAAAATAGCGGGTTTTTTACACCAACCTTTACCATACGCTGAATTAATTTACCTGGCATTGAACCAATGTAGGTTCTTCGGTGTCCTCGTATTTCGGCTTCATCGCGCACACCACCTAAAGCCATACGAACATATTGTCGTCCCGTAGCTTTAGCAATGGATTGACCTAATGATGTTTTACCAACGCCTGGAGGCCCGACTAAGCATAAAATTGGACCTTTAACTTTATTAACTCGACTTTGTACAGCCAAATACTCTAAAATTCGGTCTTTTACACGATCCAGCCCATAATGATCTTTATCTAAAACTTTTTGTGCAGCATTAATATCTTTCTTTACTTTACTGCGCTTATTCCAAGGAACTTGTAACATCCAATCAATATATCCGCGAACAACAGTTGCTTCAGCAGACATAGCAGGCATCATCTTCAGCTTATTAAGCTCAGATAGTGTTTTCTCCTTTGCCTCTTTTGGCATTTTTGCTTTAGTAATTTTTGAGTTTAGCTCTTCAAATTCATCAGGTTTATTATCTATATCACCTAGCTCTTTATGAATAGCTTTAATCTGTTCATTAAGATAATATTCCTTTTGCGCTTTTTCCATTTGTTGTTTGACGCGTTGACGAATATTTTTTTCAACTTGCAACAAGTCAATTTCTGACTCCATTAATGAAATAAGCAACTCGAAACGTTTTTCTAAATCAGCAGTAACTAAAATCTCTTGTTTTTGTTCAACTTTTATATATAAGGTAGCAGCTATGGAATCTGCTAATTGAGATGTCTCTTTAATTAAATGTATTGAATCAACAACCTCTTGAGTGACTTTTTTATTAAGTTTCGCATAATCATCAAAATTTGATAATAAGACTCTTATCATAGCTTGGCTAATATTATCAGCTTTCTTAGATTCTTTTAGAGGTTTAATATTTGCAATTAAAAAATCATCATCTTTTCGTTCAATAATATCAACAATTTTAGCTCGCGCTACACCCTCAACCAGAACTTTAACTGTACCGTCAGGTAATTGAAGTAATTGTAAAACATTGGCTATAGTACCTACTTCGTACAAATCCTCTACATCAGGTTCATCTTGTGAAGGATATTTTTGTGTTACAAGAAAAACTTGTTTATCCATCTCCATTGCACTTTCCAAACAACGGATTGATTTATTACGACCAACGAAGAGAGGAATTACCATATGTGGAAATACAACAACATCACGCAATGGTAAAATAGGCATAATCATTTGTTTAGTTTGTTTTGTCTTCATTTTATTCTCTCGGTAGTACAAACTTATCTGTTTTATATTGGGGTGATTTTAAGATATTCAAGCTTATCCTGTTTTAAATACGTAGTACAAGAAATGTACATACGTATTTCATTTTTTACATAAATGCTACTTACCAGCTTGAATAGGATAATTGCTTATCTATTATGCAGATAGTTCTGTATCTTCACGAAAAATCAATTTAGGTGATTGCAAATGATTTACCGTATCTTCCTCAACAAGTACTTTTTTGACGTGTTGCATTGATGGTAAGTCATACATTGTATCTAACAGTATATTTTCGACAATTGAACGTAATCCTCGAGCACCTGTTTTACGTTTCATCGCATTAATTGCAATGGCATCTAAAGCTTCTTTAGTAAATTCCAGTTCTACACCATCCAACTCTAATAAAGCATTAAATTGCTTGGTTAAAGCATTTTTAGGTTCGGTTAATATATTAACTAAAGCATCTTTATCAAGTTCTGATAATGTTCCAATAACTGGTAATCGACCAATGAATTCAGGTATAAGACCAAACTTAACCAAATCCTCTGCCTCTATTTGAGCTAATAACTCAGACTCAGTCGCTTTATTTTTAGTACTTTTCACATCAGCACCAAAACCAATACCCGTATTAGTAGAGACTCGATTTTCAATAACTTTATCTAATCCACTAAATGCCCCTCCACAAATAAAGAGGATTTTAGAAGTATCAACTTGTAAGAATTCTTGTTGAGGATGTTTACGTCCGCCTTTAGGAGGAACGGATGCAACAGTGCCTTCAATAATTTTTAATAAAGCTTGCTGAACACCTTCTCCAGAAACATCTCGAGTAATAGATGGATTATCTGATTTTCTAGAAATTTTATCAATTTCATCAACATAAATAATGCCACGTTGCGCTTTTTCTACATCATAATCACAACTTTGTAATAATTTCTGGATAATATTTTCTACATCTTCACCCACATATCCTGCCTCAGTCAATGTGGTTGCATCAGCCATGGCAAAAGGGACATCGAGAAAACGCGCTAATGTTTCAGCTAATAATGTTTTACCGCTACCCGTAGGGCCAATTAATAAAATATTGCTTTTACCTAATTCAACATCACTACGGTTAGAATAGCTACGTAAACGTTTATAATGATTATAAACAGCAACTGATAATACTTTTTTAGCACGCTCCTGACCAATAACATATTCATCAAGATGAGCTCGTATTTCGTGCGGTGTCGGTAATGGTTTACTAATAAATTCTTCATGAGAAAGAAAACTTTTCGTTTCTTCTTTTAGAATATCATTACATAGTCCAATACATTCATTACAAATATAAATAGATGATGGCCCAGCAATTAGCTTACGGACTTCATGCTCACTTTTGCCACAAAAAGTACAATAGAGTAATTTTTCTGAGTTTTCTTTATCCACTTTCTTTACCTATTTATTATTAAGATCGTTTACTGTATATGGCGTCAACTAATCCATATTCAACTGCTTTCTCGGCTGACATAAAGTTATCACGATCTGTATCTTTTTCAATTACACTAATATCCTGACCAGTATGCATTGATAAAATATTATTTAATCGGCTTTTAACCTGTAATATTTCTTGAGCATGAATTTGAATATCTGACGCTTGTCCTTGAAAACCACCTAATGGTTGATGGATCATGACGCGTGCATTAGGCAGGCAAAAACGTTTACCTTTAGTACCAGCAGTTAAAAGTAATGAGCCCATTGAACATGCTTGTCCAAGACAAATAGTACTAACATCTGGTTTAATAAATTGCATCGTATCATAAATAGCCATACCAGCAGTCACTACTCCACCAGGAGAATTGATATATAAATGGATATCTTTTTCAGGATTCTCAGCTTCAAGAAAAAGCATCTGAGCAATAATCAAATTTGCCATATTGTCTTCAACTTGCCCAGTTAAAAATATAATTCTTTCTTTTAATAATCGTGAGTAAATATCATAAGCTCTCTCGCCACGAGAACTTTGCTCAACAACCATTGGAATCACACTCATGTATGGTTCTAAAGGCATTTTCATCTCCTAATTAAACAAAATAGCCCAAACAATTGATCCTTATTTGGGCTTATAATGAATTTTAATTAAATAAAGTGACAAGCTGCTTAAGCAACTTGTTGATTCATTAATTCTGAGAATGAATAAGTCTTATCTGTCACTTTTGCACTAGCTAATAATAAATCAACTACTTGATCTTCAAGTGCAACAGAACGGATATTATCCATTGCTTTCTTATCTTTACGATAATAATCAACCACTTCTTTAGGATCTTCATAAGCAGTTGCAATTTCATCAATTAAAGATTGTACTTTTGCTTCGTCAGCCTTTAACTTGTTACTTTCAATGATTTCGCTAAATAATAGTCCAACTAATACACGGCGTTTAGCTTCTGCTTCGAATAACTCTTTAGGTAGATCCATTGATTGTTTAACATTACCACCAAAACGAGTTAAGGCTTGTTGACGTAAGACATCAATTTCTCGATCAATTAAAGCAGATGGAACTTCAATATCATTATTTTTTACTAAACCATCAATGACTTGTGTTTTGATTTTATTGCGAATTGTTGCATTAAGTTCACGTTGCATATTTTTGCGTACTTCTGCTCGTAAACTTTCAACTGTGCCATCAGCAATACCAAATCTTTTCACTACTTCTTCAGTTAGTTCTGGTAACTCAAGTTCTTCAACTTTTTTAAGTGAAGCAGAAAATACTGCCGGTTTACCTTTTAAATTCTCAGCATGATAATCTTCTGGGAATGTAACATTAATATCAAATTCATCTCCAGCTTTGTGACCGATGATTGCATCTTCAAAACCAGGGATCATTCGACCTTGTCCTAATACAAGCGCAAAATCATCAGCTTTGCCGCCTTCAAATTCAGCACCATCAACTTTACCTAAAAAGTCAAGCGTGACACGATTTTGTTCTTTCGCTGTCTTTTTAACAACTTTCCAAGTACCTTGTTGTTTACGTAAGGTTTCAATCATTGTTTCTACATCAGCATCAACAACTTCAGCTACTGGTTTTTCAACTTCGATTTTATCTAAATCTTTGATTTTAATTTCCGGATAAACTTCAAATTCAACAGTGAAAGTATAATCTTCACCATTTTTATATTCTGTTGGAATATATGTTGGCGCACCAGCTGGATTTAATTTTTCTTGGATAATAGCATCGATAAAATTACGTTGCATCAAATCACTTAAAGCGTCTTGTAAAATAGAAGCACCATAGCGTTGTTCAACAATTTTTAAAGGTACTTTTCCTTTACGGAAACCATCAATACGGACTTTTTTTGCTGTATTGATAAGTTCTTTATCAACTGCTTTGGTAATATCTTCTGATTTAATTGTAATTGATAAACGACGGCCTAAACCTTCTGTTGTTTCTACCGAAACTTGCATCTTTATACCTCGGAATTATTGAATGTATTTGCTCATAATTATAAATTGATTAATTGAGCTAATTAAATTTATAAAATAGGGAAGCATTATACCGACCGTAATCGTCTACGTCGAGACATTTAATAGCTTCTTCTCAAGTGCTTTCAAACGTTTATTCATTTCATCAATATGTAAAACTAATGAAGCTGTTTTACGCCATACTTTATTTTGTTGTAATGGAATACCCGATGAATATACACCCGGCTCAGTAATTGGTCTCATAACCATACCCATTCCAGTCACAGTTACTTGATCACAAATTTCCATATGGCCGTTAATAACACTCGCACCACCAATTAGGCAATGACGTCCAATCTTTAAACTACCAGCCATAATAACACCACCAGCGACAGCAGTATGATCACCAATAATATCGTTGTGCGCAATTTGACATTGATTATCAATAATGACGCCATTACCGATGACAGTATCATCTAAAGCACCACGATCGATTGTTGTTGATGAGCCAATTTCAACGTTATTACCAATTACTACCCGACCAAGCTGGGGGATTTTTATCCATCTACCTTTATCATTTGCATAACCAAATCCATCTGCACCTATTACTGTTCCTGATTGGATCAAACAGTGTTCACCAATAATACAGTTATGGTATATAGATACATTAGACCATATTTTTGTGCCTGCACCGATTTGAGTATCTTTCCCAATAAAACAGCCAGCGCCAATACAACAGTTATCACCAAGATTTACACCACTTTCAATAACCGCATTTGGACCAATTGATACATTTTGTCCAAGCTTAACAGTAGAATCAATCACCGCTGATTGTGCAATGCCTTTAGCTGGTAACGGTGTCGTATCTAAAAGTTGTGCTAATTTTGCATAAGTAAGATAAGGATCTTTAACAATCAAAGCAGCCCCATTCCAATATTTAAGGCTATCTTCTGTCATAACAACTGCTGAAGCGTTACAAGTTAATAAATTGATTTGGAATTTTTTATCCGACAAAAAAGTGATTTGGCCTTTTGTGGCACTTTTCATTGATGCTACACCGGTGATAGTTAATTCACCATCACCATATAATGTAGCATCAAGCTTGTCAGCTAATTGCTCTAGACGAAAAGCAAACATTATTTTTTAACCTTCTCCAAAACTTTGTCAGTAATATCTACAGCGTCAGAGGCATATAAAACGGTATCTACTCTTAAAATAAGATCATATTTTTCTTCAGCAACGATGGTTTTGACTGCTTCTTGAATTTTGGTTAGTAATTTACCAGCTTCTTTTGTTTCGCTTTCACGATATTCATTTGCGAAAGCTGTGGCTTTATTCTGAAAATCTGCAATAGTTTTATTTAATTTAGTTTTTTCGGAAGATGACAAAGTTAGACCTTCTTTCTTTAAACGTGCAGCAGCTGCATCAGCAAGCTTTTCTTCTTTTTCTAATGCTTTAGCTCTCGCTTCAAATTTTTGGTTCAATTCTTTACCGATTGCTTCTCGTTCTGGCATACGATCCATTACGGATTTAATATCGATAACACCAATTTTAGTTTCAGCGTTTGCAAAGCATGTAAAAAGTAGAGCAATACTGATGCCAACAACAGATATAATTTTTTTCACTTTATTCACCTATGTGTATTTTAGTTATTAACAACATGGCATTACCATGTTGAACCTATATTAAATTGGAATTGCTGAGCTGAATCACCATGATATTTCTTTAACGGCTGTGCATAAGAAAATACCAATGGCCCTAATGGCGACATCCATTGAACAGCAAGACCAGCAGACATTCTAATATCAGATGGGGAACTATAATCAGGAATATTTTTGCCTTTTAGATCCCATTCACTATCCCAAACCGTTCCTGCATCAAAAAATACAGATGTTCTAATACTATCTGCATATTTTTCACTTGCAAATGGTGTTGGGACTATTAGCTCCGTACTTCCGAATGCTAAGGCATTACCACCTATTGCATCTTTAGAACTAGTACATTGAGCTGTATCGCCTAAGGTTCTACATCCATCTACGCCTGTTTTAAAATATACTGCTTTAGGGCCGACAGTGTTTGTTTTAAAGCCACGCAATACAGTTGAGCCACCTGCATAGAAATTTTCATAGAATGGTAATTCTTTTCCACCAAATCCACCACCATAACCTAATCGTCCACGAGCTAAAAATACCCATTTATGATCGGCATCAATTGGATAATAATAAGAAGCATCACTAACCATTTTATAGAATCTATTATCAAATACTGGCACTGTCGCTTTTAAATTAGCGGTTAGTTTTAACCCATCTGTTGGGAAGTAACCACGATCTAGTGAGTTATATGTCCAATAAGCGTTCAATAACAAATCATTGGTGTCATATGAATAAGACTTATCTTTATTTTTCATATTTTCACCCATTGATTCAAAATAGCGCCACATATTATACTGAGGTTTCATATCAGCTAATTTATGATTAGCGTATTCTGTACCAAAACGAACAAAATTATTTTCACTAATCGGGAAGCCGAGGTCTAAATTAGCCCCCCAAGTTTTACTTGAATACTCAGATTCATCATCATCACTATCAGTTTTATAAGTATTGTAGTAAACGCTACCACCTAAACTAACACCATCAACAGTAAAATAAGGATTAACAATCGAAACAGATGCACTTTTATCACTACTGGTTGTATTAATATCAAATGAAACGCTATTCCCCGTTCCTAACCAGTTATCTTGAGAAATTCCAGCATTAAAACTTATACCACTGTCTGAGCCAATACCCACGCCAAATTTAATACTACCCGTATTACGTTCAGCTACTTTATAAATAATATCAACTTGATCATCAATGCCAGGAACTCGTTCAGTATTCGCTTCAACACTTTCAAAGAAACCTAATCGATTTAAACGTTCTTTACCAAGTTCAACCAAACCATTGCTCAACCATGATCCTTCCATTTGACGAAGTTCACGACGAACCACACTTTCACTTGTAATTGTATTGCCGACAATTTTAATATTGCGTACGTAAAAACGTTGCCCTACATCAACTAATACTACTAATTTAACAGTA
Organism: Gilliamella sp. B2772; assembly: GCF_026536985.1. Classification (NCBI taxonomy): domain Bacteria; kingdom Pseudomonadati; phylum Pseudomonadota; class Gammaproteobacteria; order Orbales; family Orbaceae; genus Gilliamella; species Gilliamella sp. B2772. Next base: position 1,030,475 of record NZ_JAFNNB010000001.1, read on the forward strand.
TGTGATGAGTCATCCATTTCAGGCTGAATAGCTACTTGAGGATAAGCATAGCCAAAATTAGCCAACAATCGCTTAATATTATCCTCAATATCAGTTATTTTTTTACCATTATAAAGTTCACCTACAGTAAGCTTTTCTTTGGCTAGTTTTTGGATTGCCTCTTCATGTCCTGCAAAGTTACCTTTAAAATCAAAATCGGCTAACTTATATTGTTCACCTTCATGAATATTAATAGTGACATAAATCCCTTTTTTATCTGGCGTTAAGCTAACTTGTGTAGACTCAATATTAAATCGAGCATAACCTCGATTTAAATAAAAGCTTTGCAACTCATCTAAGTCCGATGCCAATTTTTGCTTTTGATATTTACGATCACCAAGCATATTCCACCAAGGCACTTCATCACGTAATGAAAACCGTGAAATAAGCTCTTCAGATGAAAAAGCTTTTGCACCCACGATATTGATTTGATCTATTAAAGCAGATTTACCTTCAGCAATAACTAATTTTAAATCAACACGATTTCGAGATAATGGTGTTACGACGGCTTTGATTTGAGCATTATATTTACCAACACTATAGTAAAAATCTTCTAGCCCTTTTTCGATTCCTGAAAGCATTGTACGATCTAATGCATCACCTTCTCGAATACCGGTACTATCTAAATTCTTTTTCAACATGTCATCTTTGACAGATTTGTTACCAGAAAAGGTAATACTTGCTATAGTTGGGCGTTCTTGGACATGGATAATTAATCTATCTCCATCACGAGAAACAGTAATATCATCAAAATTACCGCTGGCGTAAAGTGATTTGATAATGCGACCTAAATCAGATTCATTCACATAGTCACCGACTTGAACAGGCATTTCAAGCATCGCAGCACCGATTGTAACTCGTTGCAAACCTTCAAACTTGATGTCCCTAACCACAAAATCATCAACACAAAATGCATTGGAACTATATACTGCTGTGGTACTAAACAGCAAAGATGCTATAAGTAATTTATTTATTTTCATCGTATATATTTATAACCTCATCCCATTACAATCGTAAAATATCATTAAATAGTGCAATTCCCATTATTACCATTAATAAAACAAATCCGATACGAAAAAAACGCTCTTGTGCTTTATTCGATAAGGCATTTCCTTTTATTTTCTCAAAAAATAAAAAAAGCAACTGCCCGCCATCTAACATAGGTAATGGAACAAGATTGATAACTCCTAAACTTATACTAATAAAGGCTAGAAAATATAAGTAAGGGGTAAATCCATAACTTGCTGTTTGCCCTGCGCTTTTTGCTATTGTAATTGGTCCTGATAAATGTTTTAGACCAATCACTCCTGTTACTAATTGATAAAGAGAACGAACCGTTAACTTAGTCGTTAACATTGTTTGTTTCATCGCTTTATCGAATCCATTAAAAAAACCATATTGTTTAATTACTGCATCAGATGTCGGATAGAAACCTGCAACACCTTCTCCATTTCTATTTCTTGTTGGCTCAAGTGTAAGATCTACGTCTTTATTGTTCCTACTTACTTTAAGTTTTATAATTCCAGCTTTTTTTATAATATCTGTAAAATCATTCCAATTTTGATAAAAATGATCATTATAACTAATTATTGTATCACCTACTTTTAAACCAGCTTGAGCTGCTGCTGAATCGGGTACAATTTTACTTACAATTGGATAAATTTCCAATTGTTTAGGTATAAATCCAAATGCTGTGATTGCAGATTCCTTTTCTATATCAAAATACCAATTACTAATATTAACATCTCGACTAACTTCTTGTTGCTCAATACCAGTACTATAGGTAACATTAATATTGCTTTTACCTAAAGCAGAAATCAATGCTGCATTTACGTCATTCCAAGAGTCTATTTTAGCATTATCAATCATTCTTAACTCTGCACCTGCTGGCATATTTATAGATGCAGCTGGAGTTGAAGGTATAATATTTTTTATTCTAACAGGATAATCAACCACACCCGTCAAAAAAATAACCCAATAAATAATTAAAGCTAAAACAAAATTGGCAAATGGTCCTGCAAAAATAATTGCAGCCCGTTGCAAAATACTTTTTTTATCAAAAGCGAGTTGTTCTAAATTAGGGGATAATTCACTCGTTCTGCTATCGAGCATTCTAACATATCCGCCAAGTGGAATCATAGCGATAACTAATTCAGTTCCATTTGAAAACCTATGCGACCATATTTTTTTTCCAAACCCGATTGAAAAACACTCTACATGTACTTTACATAGCCGAGCAACCAAAAAATGCCCAAACTCATGAACAGTAACTAATATACTGATAGTAATAATAAATAACAACAGTGACCAAAGCAAAATCAGTAACCCTTTAGAATAAATGCAAAGATAATATAGTAAATACAGGAACTGCCGCGGTTAAACTATCAATACGATCTAAAATACCACCATGCCCTGGGATAAGATTTCCACTATCTTTAATTCCTGCTTCACGCTTAAACATGCTTTCAGTCAGGTCACCTAATACCGAAGCCAAAACAGCCAATAGAGAGCTAAATAAAAATTGAGTAAAATTAATATTAAAATAACCAGTTAAGTAAGCGATCACACAAACTAAAATTGCTAAACTGACACCACCGATAAAACCTTCTACCGTCTTTCCTGGTGAGACTTTAACAGCCAACTTCCGTTTACCAATCGCTCTTCCAGCAAAATAAGCACCGGTATCGGTTGCCCATACTAACACAAATACATAGAGCAACCAAATAGCCCCCGTATAACTATTAACACCGTAATTAATAGTCCGTAATTCAAGCATTCCTATAAAAAAAGGTACTAAGGTAAAAAAAGCAAACAACAGCTTAATTAATGGTGATTTAGACCAGTATTTTGCTGAGTTAGGATAACCTACAACTAGTAACAAAGCGGTTAACCACCAAATAACTGATAAGCAAATTATTAAAGCAAATAACTTACTTTTTAGTGTTGACTCAATTGGTATGAAGTAAAGCAAAACTATTGAAAAAACAATTAAAAACAAAAGAACTGTTTTCTCGGTTCTTTCTGCTAAAAAATTACGCCATTCCCATGCTGCTAATGCACAAACAGCAATGATTAAATAAGAAAATATCGATAAAGGTGCAAAAAATAGTGCAATAATAACAAGGGGAATAAGTACGATGGCTGTTAAAATACGCTGGATTAGCATGAAAGGTCCTCATTTAGAACGCCACCAAAACGCCGTTCTCTAGTGTTAAAAATATTTATCGCTTCATCAAATGATGCCTGATTGAAATCAGGCCACAATGTGTCAGTAAAATACAATTCTGCGTATGCACATTGCCATAATAAAAAATTACTAATTCGGTATTCGCCACCGGTGCGAATAACTAAATCAACTTCAGGTAAATCATTCATACAAATAATCGAGCCAAAATATTCCTCATTGATATCCTGTGGCGTTATTTTACCATCTAATGCTTGTGAAGCTATTTTTTTAGCTGATTCAACAATATCCCAACGACCACCATAATTAGCTGCAATATTCAAGGTAAGGCCAGTATTATTTTTTGTTAAAAGCTGAGCATCAATAATAAGATTTTGAAGATTTTGATTAAATTTTGATATATCACCAATGATATTTAATCGAACATTATTTTTATTTAAATTTTTAATTTCGCGATTTAACGCATAAATAAACAGTGAAATTAAAGCAGTAACTTCATTAGCTGGACGTTTCCAATTTTCACTACTAAAAGCATATAAAGTAAGCACTTTTACATCTAATTTTGCTGCATATGTGACAATTTTACGCACCGCTTTTAAACCTGCTCGATGGCCTTTAGCACGTAATTGATTTCTTTGCTTAGCCCATCGACCATTACCATCCATAATAATCGCCACATGATTGGGAATATATTGTGCCATGTATAATCTCGTTATATATCTATCATATTAATGATAATTTCGATAAATCAACGGGTGCCATAAACAACTATCGTCTTACCATGTGCTGAAATTAGGTGTTGATCTTCAAGCATTTTTAAAATTCTTCCAACGGTTTCACGTGAACAACCGACAATTTGCCCAATCTCTTGGCGGGTTATTTTTATTTGCATACCATCTGGGTGAGTCATCGCATCAGGCTGTTTAGTTAAGTTTAATAGTGTTTGTGCAATTCGACCGGCTACATCCAAGAAAGCTAGATTACTTACTTTTTCTGATGTAACTTGTAACCGGCTTGCCATTTGACTAGCTAATCGCATTAATATATCTGGGTTAACTTGCACTAGCTGTTTAAATTTTTTATAGGATATTTCGGCCACTTCACAGCTTGTTTTCGCTTTAACCCAAGCACTACGTTCTGTACCTTCTTCAAAAAGACCTAATTCACCTAAGAATTGATTTTGGTTTAAATACGACAAAATCATTTCATTACCTTCATCATCTTTAATCAATACCGCTACAGATCCTTTTAAAATATAATAGAGAGTTTCGGCTTTTTCACCTTGATGAATAAGGGTACTTTTCGCTGGATATTTATGAATATGGCAATGAGATAAAAACCATTCCAATGTTGTATCTGATTGCTGTTTACCAATCATTATTCCTTCCTCTCTATTCAAATTACTACAGTAACACTATAACAAAGTTACAGAATAAATCATATACTCACTAAAATGATTTTAATCATTATTTAATAAATTTAATATCTACTGTTTCGTGTAATTCAGACCAAAAAATTGCAGCTGAACCATTAATTAAATGAAGTTTTACATCATTCACTTTATCTTCAAGTGATTTTTCTTGCTCACCATAATCAGTCCCTTCTCGTAAAACAAAGTATTCTATTAGATTGTTTAATGTAGTTGAATCAAGAGATTGCCAAGGAATTATCATAATTATATTTGCTGAGTTAAATTACATTAATTTATTTTAACAAGTTAATTATAAGAAGTGCATACAGAATATTAAATAAAAAAACCACTCAGTTGAGTGGTTTTAATTAGTTTCATTAAATAATGATTAGTTTGCAGTAACTTTAAGTTTGTAGCCTTGAAGACCTGCTTTAGTGCCCATTGAGTATTTTGAGTTATGTTTAGCTGGGTTATTAGTAGCAGGATCACCTAATACAATTGTTCCATAGCCATGAGTAGGATCTCTATCTAATCCATAACTAATTGCAGTAGCAGGAGCTGGATCTCCAGCATAAGTACCATCTAGATGCCATGTAAAGCTATAAGCTGAAGATTTATTCATATCAGGAGTAGATCCAGTAAAATTAGGGGCATTCGAAACAGCACCGCCTGAATTATTCAACCATACAATAGCCGCTAATTTATCACCATACATTGGAGTTGAAGCTGGATTGGTATCCGCTGTAGTAGCAAGGTTAACTGCTAAATCTACAGAACCATCAGACTTATACTTGAAGATACCCAAAGCAGTAGCCCCTGGAAGTTCGACAGGACCAACTGGGTTGTCTGGATCAGGATCACCTGGACCTTCGTCGCCCGTACCTGGATCGTTTGGTTTAGTATCATCTTTCTTAGGAGGATTAGCAGTAGACCAAATATCAGCAACACTTAACCATTTACCATGGTCTGGACTACCAAATTCCGTTCTTTCTTCAAGTTGGAAACCAATTTGTTCAGCCCCTGCCATTGAATTACTAATTTGGAAAGAAATATGACCTTTTTCACCATCAGCTTCATACGCTATAGCGGTATCAGTGATATCTGTTACTTGTTGCCAAGCACCATTAACACGATCCAATTTCATCCAAACTGTTAATGTACCTGCTACTTTCCTTGCTGATGTTGGATCTTCATCCCCATCACTATCTTTTAAATTATAAAAAATGTGGATGTAATCACCAACTTTAGCTTTTTCACCACTACCAATAGCAGTTGTACCAGTAGCATTATTTGAGATACGAACTGTCATAGTATGAGCTGCTGTTCCAGCTTGAGACCACATCACAGGAGCGCTACCTTGAACTGCGTTTGTTGTAGTTACAGGACTTATTGCATAAGCACTACTTGCAGCATAACCTGCTAAAAACAAGCTTAATGCAATTTTTTTTATTGCTAATTTTTTCATGTTTAACTTCCTATTTTCTCTAATAAATTAACATGTTATATTTATATGAATACACCATTTTTTGGTGTTGCCTTTTAAATCACCTTCGATAATTCGAAGATGATTAAAATTTTTCTCTAATTAACTGAAACTTGTAATTTAAATCCTTGATCTCCAGCACATGCTACTGGTGATACTGCTACCTGATTAAGATTTATATACCCTGGAGCTCCAGCCACAGCAGGAATGCTTGTACCTGTTGTTGCATAACTAGTCATGTTCGTTCTGATAGTGTAAGGTGCATTCGGCCCCATACTTACGTTAAACCAAGGACCATAAGGATTATCAACATAACTCGGTAATGTTGTCATTGCACTTCCAGGACAAGCTAAACTATTTGAACCAACAAGTGACCATATAACAAATGGATTGGTAATTTCCACAGTTTCAGTATCATCAACGTAAGCTTTTACGGTATATTCAGTACCTACGTACCATCCAGTAATACCTGGTTCAAAATCAAGTACGTTTCCATTTTGTCTAGCAACTAAAGTTCCATCATTACGATAGACTTTAATGTAACCAGCTCTACCACCACCAAAATTAACCGAAGCTTTGTTGAAAGACTGACCATAACCATCTAATTTGATAGAAAAATCAACTGCTCCATCAAAGTTTGAAGCAACATCGATGGTGTAAGTATCACCAATAGCTGTTATACCCGCTGCGGTAGAAGCATTTGCTGAAATGTTATCGTTCATTTTAACTTTTTCAAAAGATTTAACAATGACACAACGTTCTGATGTAGGACAACTTCTTACAGTTCCGGAAGTACCATCAATTAAATTGACTTTTGTACCATTACTGGTTGCGGTCCACAAATCAACTACTGATGATTTGAATGTATTGCCTACCTTAGACATCAATGATTGGTCACTAAAACCATCATAACCATCCCCAAAGCTTCCACTTCCAGTAGGCGTTCCAGGGGTAACCAAACTTGCTAATAGCGTTATTGAAGTCGTACCATCAGCAACAGCTTGTACAGACGTTGTTGGATTTCTTAACATGTCAATCGCCCAAACACCTACTTTACGAATATTTAAATTAGGTAGAACTTCGAATGAAACTGAATTAGATGTTGCTGAATTTCCTTTACTATCAGTAACCGTTACTGCCAGGTTATACACACCATTAGTACTAATTGGCAATCTATTCCCATTTCGGTCTATGTAACTAGGTGCAACAATCTTCCAATTCTTAACATCAGCAGGAGGTGTTAACCATGAAGAGCTAGTACACACTCCCACAGCAGAACATAAGAAACCACCACCATTATCAATATCTTGCATATTGCCGGACCAAGCTAAACTTGATATACCTTTGGCGTTATGAACGCCTATAACTAGATCATGAGTAGTACCTTCAAGTAATTGAAGAGAATCTAAACCTAAATCAACAGTCATTTTCTTTTCTTTATATTCAAGAACAATATAGTTATTACGATCAACTAAATCATACCGACTGCCTTTTAAAGAGCGTGCCGCTTGAACCATATCCGGATCTAGCTGATCTTTTAACGGTGTACCAATACGATAATTCATGGTTAATTCAGCGCTTGTAACTTTTTTGTTATCTTGTCCGCGCTTATGCTGAGCTTTAACGGTAAATAAAGGCACTGGGGTATAATCCAATCCAACAGTGATCGCTCTTGGATCTTTTTGTAAATTATCCTTACCAAATAAAGCAACCTTATCACCGTAGTATTGTTCATACATAAGTGATCCGCCTAAATGAGGATATTGAGGTAAATAGCCCTGAAAGCGAATGTCAAAACCTCTAGCTGCTCGTTCTAAATAGTCATCAAAGTCTCTTGATTCTTTCCAATCAGATAATGGATGATAATAGTTAGCAGCAAACTTCATATAATCAGTCCAGGCTTCAGCTCCCAGACCTAAACGATTATGTGAACGTTGGAAATCATGATCAAGAAAGGCGTTATATCCTAATAACCATTTATTATCAGCTACATCCCAACGTTGACCGATACCAAAGTTACCAATATGACGATTATGCTCGTATTCTTGGAATGATAACTGACTAAAAATCAGCGTGCTGTCCGTATCAATCAATGGGCTAAATAACTTAACATTAATATTATTGAATTCACCCTTATCGCTTAAATCAAACTGTAATTGAGCAGTACCAAAACGCCCTAAAAAATTTTGAGCAGCGCTACGAAGGGGATCTACTACTTGTGAATGAATACCATTACGGACATAATTTTCAGCATAATCTTTACCTTTGTTTTTCAAATGTCCAGAGATACCGCCATTATCTGCTGAAGTAATATTTTTCCAATCTTGAGTTGCAAGTGTTTGCAAGGTAGTAGCTACTTGGCTCGATAGTGCATCTTTGTCTTTATTTACATCGTAATTATCATCAGAGCCTAGCGAAGGTAAATTTGAGTATTTATCTTTCTTATTATTTTTATTTATTGCCGGTAATAAAGGAGAATTTTCAGGTAAAACTAATCGTTCATCGACTTCAACCATATCTTTTTTATCGAAACGACCTGCATTCATAGCACGTAATTCAGAAATTGAAATATTGCTTAATAACGCAATTTGGTACAAACTACGTTTTTGATTATTAATCATTTCTCGAGCTTTAGTACCATTTTTTAATTCAATGATTTTATTGCTATCAACCACATTCGACGGTTGCTGAGTATCAACAGCATAAGCATAATTCCAACTTAACGTAGCCATTACAAATGCTGAGATAACTCTTAAATTAAGATTCTTTCTCACCGTAATCATTCCTTATATTTCACCAACTTTAAAAAGGCATCGTTTTTATTTACGTTGCTATACTGTTATTAAAGTTGCTATTATTTAATATGTTGTTTTCATTATGCGACTTTTATACTAGATATTATTCGCGTCAAAATTAAAACTTCTTTACAAAACAGCTGTATTTGAAAAGATTTTATTACATAATTGTAATTTATAAAACTGTTTTATAACTTTTTTTGACATCTTTTTGTAAAGACTATTTTTTTGATTATTAATCAAGCTGTTAGTTAATTATATTTTTGTATAAAACTTACGACTTTTATTAATTAATCAACTTAATATTACTTTTTAGTAATAGAAATTAAACAACAGAATAATATTTTAATTGTAAAATAGGGAGGCTAATTTATGGGGTGCAAATAAGCTTGAACTATTCACTTCAAGCTTATTTATGACTTTAGGTTATATTTTAGAAAATTAAATGACTAGTATTGACCTTCATTATAAATTTCAAGATTTTCAGATTCTTTAATTGCTATGATTGTTTTATTTTCGGCTCTGTGATGCTCTAGAGTGTCAAAATAATTATCATCAATTCCTTCAGTAACATATTTTCCATCAAAAACAGAACATTCTAGATGATGAATATTAGGATTTTGCTCTTTAATACAATCAATTAAATCCGAAAGATCTTGAAATATTAATTTATCTGCTCCAATTTCTTTGGCAATTTGACCAACAGAGCGGTTATAAGCTATAAGTTCACTAGCAACTGGCATATCAATACCATAAACATTAGGATGTCTAATTTCAGGCGCTGCCGAAGCAAGATAAACTTTTTTAGCACCAACTGAACGCACCATCTCAAGTATTTTTTCCGATGTCGTTCCTCGAACAATGGAATCATCAACTAGAAGAACATTCTTACCTTCAAATTCAATACGATTAGCATTTAGCTTTCTTCTTACTGAAAGTTTTCGTTCCGCTTGACCTGGCATGATAAAAGTACGTCCAACATAACGGTTTTTAACAAATCCTTGTCGATAGGGTTTATTCAGAATTCTGGCAATTTCAAGCGCGGCATCACATGATGTTTCAGGAATAGGAATTACTACATCAATATCAATGTCTTTCCATTCTCTAGCAATTTTTTGACCTAGTTTCTGCCCCATTAATATACGGGATTGATATACTGAAACACCATTCATCAATGAGTCAGGGCGGGCAAAATAAACATATTCAAAAATACATGGATAATATTGAGGATTATTTGCACACTGTTTTGAATAAAGTTGTCCATCTTGAGTAATATAGATAGCTTCACCAGGTTCAACATCACGCATAAATTCAAAATCGAGAATATCTAAAGCAACACTTTCCGATGCAACCATATATTCTGTCTTTTGATTATCAAGCACTTTTTTACCTATCACCAAAGGACGAATACCATATGGGTCACGAAATGCGACTAATCCATGTCCAATAATCATTGCAACACATGCATAAGCACCTTTAATGATTTGATGTACCCGATTGATAGCGGTAAAAATATTTTCTGCAGTTAATGGATACGTAGGGAATTTATCAAGTTCGCTAGCAAAAATATTAAGTAATACTTCTGAATCAGAACTTGTATTAATGTGGCGTCTTGCTAATTCAAATACTTTATTTCTTAATTGGTCGGTATTAGTTAAATTACCATTGTGTGCAAGTGCAATACCATAAGGTGAATTGACATAAAATGGTTGCGCTTCTGAAGGGCTTGAGCTGCCCGCAGTGGGATAGCGAATATGCCCTATTCCTAAATTACCTTGTAAACGCAACATATGATGTTCTTGAAATACATCTTTAACTAAACCATTTGCTTTACGTAAGCGAAAACGATTTTGCTCGTCGATAGTTACAATCCCCGCAGCATCTTGTCCTCGATGCTGCAAAACAGTTAAAGCGTCATAAATAGATTGATTAACTGTACTGCATCCTACAATACCAACAACACCACACATACAATGATTACCTCAAAGTTATTGAACTAAAAATGAAGACGACTGCTGTATAAAATCAAAAAACCAACGAATAATAAAATGAAAATGCGGAATTAGCTGCGATTGCTCCCACTCAGGAGATTGGGATAACGGTGTGAAAGTATCGACAAAAAAGAGCACTGCCGCCACAACTAAAATCCCCCTTAATACACCAAAACAAATACCTAATACGCGATCTGTACCTGATAGTCCTGTTTTTTGAACCAATTGCCCAATAATATAAGAAACAATAGCACACACAATTAGTGTAGCAATAAATAAAATAGCGATAGCTACAGCAATACGAATTACATCACTATCAAAATAAGTTAAGTAACTAGTAATATGCATGTAAAAACGACTTGCTATAAAAAAAGCCAGAACCCAACTTATTAGGGATAACGCTTCTTTAACAAAACCTCTAATAATACTAATTAGTGCAGATAAAATAATCACACCAATAATCGTATAATCAACCCAATTCATCATAATAACTCACAATTTTATATTAATATTTTTATTTAATGTTTGTACTCATTAAAGAGTAAAATAATTTTTAATTTGTAACAATAACACCTTTTAATTTTGTTAAATTGTTTAGGTTACTAAGCAACTGCTCTGCTTGCTCTTTTTTTGCATAAGGACCGACCTGTAATTTTATTAATTGATTAGGTCCTGGATTACTTGGAATGATTCTAACGTCATAATTGTTTAGCCTTAATAATGCCACTAATTCCTCAATTTTTTTCTTATTTTTCAATGCGCCAAGTTGAATCATGTAGGGCTTATCTGTTTGTTCAGAAATAGATGAAGCATCGCTATTATCATTATCAGGTGATGCTAAAGGGCTAGTATATTGATCAGAATCAGGTGTATAAGATTGTTCAAATCCTGAATCACCATTAATAGTTGACTCATTTTGTGATGTAATCACTTGATTTTGTTCATTTACTACTTCTGGTTGTAAAATAGGAATTGTAGGCGTATGTAAATTAGATTTATCTGTTATGATATTAGGTGCAATTATAGCAATAGTTAGCAATAATGTAGCAAAACCAACTAGTTGATTCCTAATTTTATTTGAAGTAGTTTTCTCTTGATTAGTATCCATGATTACATTTGCCTAATTTATCTAAAACGGCAGATACAGTATAAAATGAACCACAGACGACAATAATATCATCTTCTTTTGAATCTTGCATGGCCTTTTGATATGCATTATCAACTGATTCAAACGTAGTTATATTTTCTACTTTATTATCTTGCAAATACTGCTTTAATACCTCAGCATTACATCCACGCTCACCGTAAAGTGAAGCACAATACCATTGATCAGCATTTAATAAAGATAGAGTGCTTTTAATATCTTTATCTTTCAACATACCAATGACAAACCTAATCTTACCAATAGTAGGTTGTTTCTTTACCAATAACTTAATTTGGTTAGCTAAATAGTTAGCAGCATGAGGATTATGTGCAACATCAACAATTACAATTGGTGATGTCTGTATTATTTGAAATCTTCCAACTAAATTTGTTTTTTCAAGACCCTCGATTATTTGATTCTGGTCAATTGAAAGCGAAGAATAAGTTAGTGCTGCTATTGCAGTAGCAGCATTAGCTAAAGGCACATTGGGAATAGGCAATTGATCATACTGTTTTAACGGTGAAATGAATTGCCATAATGAATCATCAATTTGTTGATATGACCAATCTTTATTAACTACATAAATAGGACAATTCACCGTTTTAGAAACATCTATAATAGATGATGGTATCTCTGGCTCACCAACTATAGCAATACTATTGGGTTTAAAAATACCTGCTTTTTCTCGACCAATACTTTCTCGAGTATTGCCTAAATATTCTACATGGTCGATACCGATTGTAGTAATAATTGCTATATCAGCATCAATAATATTGGTGGCATCAAGTCTTCCACCTAAGCCTACTTCTAGAATAACTACATCCAATTGAGCCTGTTTAAATTGATATAATGCAGCTAACGTTGCATATTCAAAATAAGTTAAGGAAATATTTCCTCTCGCTTTTTCAATTTCAACAAAGGCATCAACTGTGTCTTGCTCTTTTGACTCTTGATTATTTATTCTAACCCTTTCAGTAAAACGCACTAAATGAGGAGAGCTGTAAACTCCAACATGCTTATTTGCAGCAAGTAATATCATCTCAAGCGTGCGGCAAGTCGTTCCTTTGCCATTAGTCCCTGCCACCGTAAAAACATAAGGGGCTGGCTGCAAAAGATCTAGACGCTCTGCAACTGTTCTAACACGCTCAAGTCCTAAATCAATGGTCGTTGGATGTAATTGTTCCAAATAAGAAAGCCATGTTTCAAGATTAGACATGGCATCAGGAATTTCAGGTCGCATGATTAATTAAATAGTCTCATCATTAACGATAGAATCAAAAGGAACTGGGAGTTTCATTAATTTAGCTAACAGACCTGCAATTTTAGGGCGCATATCACGACGATCAATAATCATATCAATTGCACCTTTTTCTAATAAGAACTCGCTACGTTGGAATCCTTCTGGCAGTGTTTCACGAACTGTTTGTTGAATTACTCGAGGCCCCGCAAAACCAATTAACGCTTTAGGTTCAGCAATATTAATATCACCTAGCATCGCTAGACTAGCAGATACACCACCCATTGTTGGATCGGTCATCACAGAAATATAGGGTAAACCTTCATCTTGCATTTTTGCTAAGATGGCACTCGTTTTTGCCATTTGCATTAATGAAAATAATGCTTCTTGCATTCGGGCACCACCACTGGTAGAAAAACAGATTAGTGGGCATTTATCTTCAATTGCCTGTTCTGCAGCTCGCGTAAATAAAGCTCCGACAACAGACGACATTGAACCACCAATAAAAGCAAATTCAAAGCAGGCAACAACGACTGGAATGCCCAGTAATGTGCCTTTCATTACTACCATCGCTTCTTTTTCATGCGTTTCTTTTTGAGCGACAGTTAAACGATCTTTATATTTTTTGGTATCTTTAAACCTCAAAATATCTTTAGGAGCAAGTTCTGAACCAATCTCTACATCAGAACCTTCATCTAAAAAACGATATAAGCGAACTCGGGCAGGAATATGCATGTGATGATCGCATTTTGGGCAAACTTCTAAATTACGATCAAGTTCAGCTTGATAGATAACCTGCTCACAATTACTACATTTGGTCCAAACACCACCTGGAATATTTGCCTTTTTATGATCTGACGATATATTATTTTTACTCAGAATTTTTTCAATCCAGCTCATTATGATTCTCTCATTTGGTACTCTTTTCAATTAACGACACATTGTATAATACTTTGCAATAATTCTTAATAGTTGTTTTTATTTTTATCGCAATTAGAAGGAAAATCGATAAATTTATCGACAATTTTATAAAAATATTATTATTTCATACTTCAAAAAATTTGATTTAAAACAAAACTCAGCAAGCTTGATTGATATTTAAATTTAACATTTTTCAATAAAAGTATATTTAGTATGACCTTAAAAAATTATTGGTATATAATTAACTCAGAATCGTTTTCCATTTTTTAGAAATAAGGGGTTATAGATGGACAAGGAAAAATCAGCCGCACCATCATTTCAAGATGTACTTGAATATATTCGTTTATCACGTCGTTTAAATAAATTAAAACGTGAAATTTCAGATAACGAGAAAAAAATTCGTGATAACCAAAAACGTGTGCTATTACTTGAAAATTTAAGTGATTACATTAAACCTGATATGACTTACGAAGAACTTCAAGCTATTATTGCTAATATGAAGAGTGATTATGATGATCGTGTTGATGATTATATAATCAAGAATGCTGAAATTTCTAAAGAAAGACGTGAAATCAGCAAAAAAATGCGTAGTTACCGTTCTAATTAATGTTTTTATGTATAACAACGCCCTTTTTCTTAATAGGGCGTTATTACTTTATTTTTAAACAATTAACCGCCAGCAAATTTGACTTTAAAACCTTTATCTTCTAATAATGATTTTAATAGTTCACGTTTGTCGCCTTGAATTTCAATTTTCCCGTCTTTAACTGAACCACCGCAACCACAACGCTTTTTCAGCTCAGCTGCTAATTGCATCAACTGAGAATCCTCTAAATCGAATCCCTCGATAACACAAACTCCTTTACCTTTACGCCCTGATGTCTGGCGTGAAATACGAATAAAACCATCGCCTTTAATACGAGGTTTAGCAGCCTGCTTTGGCGTAATTCGACCATGTTCAGTTGAATAAACAATAGCGTTATCAGACATAATTATTAACTCTTTGATAAATCTAGTGTTGTTAAAATAGCATGTAATGCTTTGGTTGGGTCTTCCGCTTGAGTAATAGGACGCCCAATAACTAAATAATCTGAACCAGCAGCTTGTGCGCGTTGAGGTGTCATAATACGGCGTTGATCATCAGGTGTTGATCCTGCTGGACGAATTCCTGGAGTAACTAATTTAAAATCACTTCCTAGTCTAGTTCTAAAACTTTGTACTTCTTTAGCAGAACATACAACTCCATCGAGTCCGCAATTCTTTGCCAGTAATGCCAGCTTTGTTGCTTGCTCTAATGGTGAAACGTTAATACCTATTTCTTTAAGATCAGAAGACTCCATACTCGTTAATACAGTCACTGCGATTAACATTGGTGCATCCTTACCGTATGAATAAAGCGCATCTTTTGCAGCTTCCATCATACGAGCGCCACCACTAGCGTGAACATTTGTCATCCAAACACCTAAATCGGCAGCTGCAGCTACTGCTTTAGCAACAGTGTTAGGAATATCATGGAATTTAAGATCCAAAAAGATATCAAATCCTTTTTGTTTTATTTGCCTAATAAAGTCAGGACCTGCATGAGTAAATAATTCTTTGCCTATTTTAAGACGACAATCTTTTGGATCAACTTGGTCTATAAAGTTCCATGCTGACTTAGTATCTGAAAAATCAACAGCAACAATGATTGGAGATGACATAACTTATTTATTCCTTTTTAATTATATATTCTATCTTTTCTTCTTAATAAACTCATTAAAACCTTTATAGAAAATTTTAGCACTTTCTTTGTATCCTTGTAAGGTTTGATGTACTAAATCTGGTCGAGTCAGTCCACGTTTTTGCCAAACTTTAACTGAACCAGCTCCCCCCATAGCTGCTTGCCAATTCCAATATAGTGTCCTTTCAGATTTAGCTACTTGCTTTTGAATACTCATAATTGCTAAAAATGATTTAGGGATACTATTTTCATTTACCATTGTATCTGGTGGTGTCATCAATAAAATGGCTGCATTAGGTAATGCTCTACGAATTTGGCGAATATTATTCACTAAGTTTTTGCGGTAATCATTAACATCTAAAGTTTCATCAAAACTTTCATTTGTTCCGTATTCAAGAATAACTAAATCACTTTTTGAAGCAGATAATTCTTTCAACCAACTTGAACCCCATTTTTGCCATATGCTCTGTTTAGCGCCATTAGTTGCAATTGAAGATACAATAACCCCTGATTTTTTTGAGCGATTTAACCAAATTCCTCCAATTTCAACATCACGGCTTCCTTTAATCGTAAAAGGGTTTTTAGTCACAAATGACACCGTTTGCCAAATACTACTTTTGGGTAAATAACTTATATTTATTTTTTTACCGTCAGCATCATAAATACTCAATAAATTAGGGGTATTCTTCAATGCTTTGAAGGTTAATTTTACTTGCCAATTTTTGTTATCTAAACTTTTTGGTATTATTTGTATAGTGGCTGAATCGTTAGTCGCTTTTGCAATAAATCCACCCATTGGAAAATCTACGTCACTTACTGTACGGCTACTTATTACACGCCAATCTTTTACTTTCCAACCAACTGCTGTATGGTTTTGACCTTTAATGGCAACAGGTGTAACCCAACCAATTCCGGCATCACCATATTTTTGTTGCATTAATGTTCGAAACTCACCAGTAAAAAAATCTGCTGCTGAATGCGAATCTCCAAATTGTGTAATATTAACGACTTGGTTAACATTTCTATTTCTAGCTAAGGAATTTAAACGTTGAGCAAATTGCTTTGCATTTGGGTCACCAAAATCAACAACAGTAGATTGTGCACCAGTTTTACTTTCTGCTACACTGCATCCTACTGAAACAGTGATAGTCACTATAGTAATAATATACTTTAAAAGTTTAATCACTATCGTCATCCTCTAATTGTTTAAAAATGATTTTATCCATAATTGCTTTAGCTAAAATTTTTTGGCCTATAGGTGTAAAATGGATTCCATCATCAACTCTAACTTTTATTTTATCTTTATTAGATTCAATAAAACTATTAAATGTTTCATAAGTACAACCTAATAATTGGTTGGTTGTTAAAAAGTGTTGTTGTCTCTTTTCTACTTCAGATTGATACAGCGTATTTAAATAAACCATCCCTAAATTTAGTTGCGGTTTGCGCATACAAGGAGCAGCCAGCCAAAGCACTTGAACATTATGTTCACTAGCACTATTTAAAATTGTGGCGATACGTAAACGGTATTGTTCTTCCCACAACTCAGATTTAAATTTAACGTATTTAGCATAACCTTTTACAGGAAAGTCCCAAGGATCATTAGGTCCTAAAAAAACAACAAGTAACTTGATAGAAGGATCGGCAATTAAATTATCATTGATTGTTTTTGGCCAATTGAAAGCCTTTGGATAAGCGAGTCCAGTACTTTGTTTGCTTAGATTCACACTTTCTATTTTATATTGTTTAAATAACATTTTTTTAACATATGGTGCAACGCCTTGCATCAAAGAGTCGCCAACAAACAATACTTTGTCATTTTGAGTTAATACAATCGGTAAGGGCTCATGAATTAATGGAATATTTTGAATTTTAGGTGCTTCATCTTTAGCTTCGGTATCTATCTGTTCAGTTGCTGGCGTTCCATCAAACCTAGTTTTGCTTAATTTAGTATTTTCTTGCTTAATTGATATTGGTTGAACATGAATTTTTTGCCTTTTTTTATCTTTTTTAATATTAACCATTTCGGATGGTGAAATAACTAACACATTTGTTACTGGTTGGTTTAAATGTGACTCATCATCAATGGATCTAATGACATTATTTTCATCAATAACTACATCTTTCGAATATTCTTCTACTCGGCCATCAGAATCGTCTAGATCCATTTTTTGGGTCATACTTCCTGAATTAAAGAGATCATGATGATACGTTTGTTGCCAATAAATTAATACCGATTTGTGATAAATTGCTATTAATGCTATTGCGGTAATCAATAGCATAATAAAAACATATTTAGGTGAAAGTGATTCTTTTTGAGTTATTGCAGCTTCTGATACTTTAGTCTTAGCATTATGCTTTCTTGATTGCTCATGTAAGCCATTTTCGAACAAATCAATTTGTTGCCTATTTTTTTGAGGCCTATTTCTTCGTCTATTTTTTGATAATGTTTTTTTATATTTCATTTTTATTATTCATCATAATCAAAAATTAGCATAAATAAAATTTGGCACTCCAGATGGTGCAAAATAGATAGTTAGCCATAATATAAATATAAAAATGATAGGCAAATAAATCCTATTTATTTTGCTAAGTTGTAAAGAGCACCAATCAGGAATATTTTTAAATAATGGGTATAACAAAAATATGACACATATACTTAGAAATACCTCAATATAATGTGACTCAATTAAAAAGTTATGACCTAGAGCCGTCAAATAATCTAATGCGTCAGGTAAGCTTACACAATAAAAAAATAACCAAGTAAAACAGATATAATGCCAAGTAATTAATCTAGCAATAATTGGGGAACGTTGAGTAATCCAGCTTCTTCCCATATAACAATCTAATATATTAAGAACAATAATCCCCAAACCATGACATCCACCCCAAATAACAAAATTAATCCCAGCTCCATGCCATAAACCTGACAATAACATAGCTGACATAACATTAATTTGAGTGCGAATAAAACCACGACGATTGCCACCAAGAGGGATATAAATATAATCGCGGATCCAATGAGATAAACTAATATGCCAACGTTCCCAAAATTCGCGGACATTACAGGCTAAATAAGGAAAGTTGAAGTTGATAGGAAGTCGAAAACCTAATAATAAAGCAATACCTGTAACAAGGTCGGTATAACCAGAAAAATTCAGGTAAATTTGTATAGCATAACCGTATAAGCCTACCAATAAATCAAGAGTACTGTATTCTAATGGATTTGAAAAAATCGGAGTTATCCAGTTTTCGCTAATTAATCCACCTAAACAATAAACTTTTATCACGGACAGAATAATTAACGTAAATGCCCGAAAGGGTTCTAAAATCTCTCTAGGTTGACTAACCACAATTTGTGGAATAAATGTTTTTGCTCGATTAATTGGACCCGCAATTATACAAGGAAAAAAGGATAAAAATAAGGCAAAATCCCAGAATTTAGCAACAGGTAATTCTTTCTTTTTTATCGAAACTAAATAGCTTACCGAGTGGAACGTATAAAAGGAGATGCCTATTGGAATAAAAATGGTTATTGCTGGCAATAATATAGATAAATTTAGATAGTTAAGCAATGACTGTAATTCATATCGAAAAAAATCAAAATATTTGAACAATGCTAAATTGATTATTGCGGCACTTAATCCTAAAACCAGCCATATTTTTGCGTGTTGTTTAGACGTTGCAATCATTATTGAAAAGAAATATATCACGCAAGTGTAGCTAAAAAGGATAACAGCAAATTGAACACTATAACTAGCAACAACAAGGTAACTTGAAATCAAAAGTAAATTATTTTGGAATTTTGGTAATAATCTAAAAGCCCAATATATAGCAAAGAGAACTACAAAAATTAGACCAAACTCAATTGATAAATAACTCACTGCAATCCTTTCATATGTAAATCTACTATTGACCTAAAATTTTATTATTCTATAAAGTCTATTTCTGATACCCAATTAATTGTGATTGAGCAAGAACATTATAGACAATCAACTCCCTATTTAACCCATTTATCGATAACAAGTTTTTTGCCTTTAACCACAGTTGATAAAGCGAAATAATTTCATCATTACTTTTTGTGGCAAGTAGCCTAACTAACGGAACCTGATCACGATTCACAATATATCGACCAACTTTCTGTTTAGCTTTTAACGCATCACCTAGCAATGCACAAAACCAAGTGATACGCTCAAAAAATTCCTCATGATTAAATGTCTTTGCTAATTGCCAAAAATTGTTTTGTGGCAAGACATTTAACAAGTTCTCACAAAATAATTTTCGTTGTTGCCAATTTTCGGGTTGCAACAGAAGAGCTGCATTTAGTGGCGCATTTTCACTCAATAACAGAGCAGTGGCAAGCTCATTATCACTGTATAAATCATTATGTATCTTTTTTAACCAATTAATAGATTCTTCTATTTTGGGTATTTTTAAAAAATAACAAAAACAACGGCTATGAATTGTAGGTAAAAATTGACTATTATGGTTATCACTTAAAATAAAATAGGTATTTTCTGGAGGTTCTTCTAACGTTTTAAGCAATGCATTTGCAGCGGCTTCTGTCATAAAAGCAGCATGTCTAATCCAGATGACCTTATTACCGCCCTGTTGGGATTTTTCATAGATTTTTGTAGAAATATTCCGTATTTGATCAATACCAATCGATTGTTTTCCCTGTTCATTTGTTATTTGGTAATAATCAGGATGATGTTGAGATAAAAATAACTGACAACTATGACATTTACCGCATGGTTCCAACTGTTTTGAAGATTGACAGAGTAATCGATTAGCTATTAAGTTGATTAATTCTTCTTCGCCACTACCTTGAATATAATTGATTAACAAAGCATGATGAGCACGATGATTAACAATCGTTTCTGCTAACTGTTCAAAAGGTAATTTAAGCCATGGATATTCGTTGAAAATCATAAAATCGAAACCTAATTTGTTAACCATGAATTTAATGTTGTTTCAATTTGAGCTGTCACTTCTGTAATTGATTTTGATGCATCAATAGTAATGATAGTGTTATCATTTTCAGCTAACTCTAAATAACGCTGACGAATTCGCTCAAAAAAAGGTAGTGATTGTTGTTCAATACGATCAAGTTGCCCTCGAGATCTGGCCCTCATCAATCCAAGTTCTGGTGAAATATCTAAATACAACGTTAAGTCTGGTTTAAAATTACCTAAAACCTGAGAGTGTAGTGTTTCGATAAAAACTCTGTCTAACTCTCGTCCGCCACCTTGATAAGCTTGAGTAGATAAATCATGTCGATCACCAATGACCCATTTCCCCATTTTCAGTGCAGGCTTAATCACGTTATCAACTAATTGAATACGCGCAGCATATAACATAAGTAATTCAGCTTTATCAGTTAATGGCTCATTATCTAAACCATTTTTAATAATATTACGCAATGCTTCAGCAATCGGTGTACCACCCGGTTCACGAGTAAATTGCAGATCGCAAATATGATGTTGATTCAAAACACGCGCAACAGTATTTATGGCTGTCGTTTTACCGGCGCCTTCCAAACCTTCGATGACAATAAATTTGCCTGTCATACTTATTTCCTAAACTAATTAAGCTGATGAACGAGTAAACATTGCGCTATTGTACGCTATTTTTACCAATTATTTTAGTTCGTATCGTAAATACCTTGTTAATAGTTATCAAATATGAGTACTTTTTAATATACCGACATAGTAGAACATCCTGTTTACTTATTAGCGATTCGTTTATAAGATCGAAATAAATCAAAATAAAAATAGTTTGATGTTGTTCATTAATAGGAAAATCATTGAGTATATGAACTTTGTATTTATCGCCTTCTAAAAAAGCGATATTGATTGGTATTTTTCACTCACTTATCATTTGTTTAGTAAGCAATTCATAGTATTATGAATTAGTATTTAACACTGTGTTGCTAGAGAAAATAAAATTTTTAGATTATAAAATCATTAGGCGGATTTCCAACCATACCTGAACAAGAATATAAAACAAAATTAATCTGGAATGCCAAAGAATGAAAAAAATACTCCTACTATTAGTCGCATTTATGTCAATAGTAACATTAACCAGTTGCAACAAAACACCTTTAGAAAAGGTTCTAAAAGATGTAAAAAACAATCATCCTAAAACCATAACCTTATCTGATTATACCAATTTTAAATGGGATGAAGTTTGGTTAATCTATGGCAATATTAGCGGACGTTATATTACATTAATGCGGGAACAAAATATTAATGTTAAGAAAGTAGAATTTTCTGATAAAAATCCTAATTTTGGTAAATATCAAGAGCATTCTGATGCTGTAGTGTATGTATATAATAAAAAAGTTGTCTATTACGAATTTCCTCCGGATAACAGGGATAGGGAGTTTTCTCTTTTAGGTTTTGTAGAACCATATGCACTTTTAGATTTTAACTTAGAAAGAGGACAGATAATAGTTGTTTCCAGTAATAATTCTGAGTTTGAAGTAAAAGATAAAACATTAATCCCCATTAAGCCAATTAAGATCTACGAAAACATGGATAAAAAATTGAAATGATACCTAATGAATTAACAATTCTAGATATTCTGAAAATTTCAAATGCCATGATTTTTATATTTACTTATTGAAATATTATCCCTAATTAAAAAATATAAAAATCTATCGTACACAATTTAGTTTTTATGATATCTAGTGTTTAATCATACTAATTATCTGATTAAAGGTAATTTGTTAATCTCGAAACAATGCGATATAGATTTCTTTTATACTTAATATGAATTAAACCCAACGCACTTTCTGCCTAGTGTTGACAAGTAAAAAACCGATATCATTCGTGACTTTAATTTGACGATATTAATCACTTAGTGTTTATAATACTGAAATGAACATTGATCGCTTAAAAGATTAATAACGTGATAATACTACCTTCATTGAGAATGTTATGATTAAAAAAAATAATGAAAATTATCAATCCAATACTAAGTTAATTAATACTAACAATCAGCCTGAACATATTAATTTATCAAAAAAACAGGCGCGATTTTTTTCAATTGTTAATAAATTAACCCCTTTTTCCATGATTTGGGTAAGTATAATATTGATGTATGGGGTTATTTGTATGTACACAAACGCAATGGGGCAAGACGAGTTTTATCGTTTTATCTTTTTCTTGCAAAAGCCTTTAGTTGTTGTCATCAATTCTATTGCTTTATTACTTGCTTTATTTCATTCAATTAATTGGTTTAGATTAATACCGAAAGTTATTTTTAAGCAAGATTCGCATAAAAAGGGTAAAGTATATTTACTTATTATTGGCTTTTGGTGTGTAACACTTTTACTTTCATATTACTTACTATTATTGATTATTAAATAAGTGGTGTTTGATTAATGAAAAAACAAGAAAATCAACCAATACGCTCTGATTCAACAGTGGCAAAAGGACTATTTGCTTTAGGTGGACTTTGGGCTGCTATTTTTGCTCCCGTGGTATTGGGTATCATTGCATTTATTATCCCTTTTGGTGATGCAATAACGCGTTCATCAATTCTTAAATTAGCCAACACTGAATTAGGCAAACTATTTTTATGCTTAATGATTTCGCTACCAATTTGGTGTGGATTACAACAGATTCTAACTTTGCTGCATCATTTCAACATACATCCAAAACGAGAAAAGCTACTAACTTTCTGTTTAGCATTCGCATGGACTGCTCATGCAATTTATATTTTATTTGTCAGAGCCTAAAGCTACTTTGATATTAATTTATTGGCGCTATCGATTACTTTTGATAACGCCATTTAAATTTGATTAATAATAGGTAATTTGTCGAACAATATTAGTCTGTTTGTTTTTTCTATTTTGTTTAGACTGACTTGCACTAAGCCAATCATTTTTTTCATTAAAAGTTAAGAAATCGGTTATGTAATTTGTTGTATCTTTACCCACCATTGCGTAAGCTGAATGAATGGCCATTAATCGGTTAATTTCATCAAATTGATAAGAGAAATTACTTTCATTTTGGGTTTTATTGCTATATTGCGCTGACACTTTTGCTAATTTATGGTTTTGGTAAGTAAATGAATATACCGAAGCACCTTTTTGAACAGCTCCGACTACATCTCCATTAGCATTCAACTCTTTTAGCTGCCATTGAACATTTTTATTAACTAAACAATTGTTATTATCAAACTGATAATTGTCATTCTCAATAAATGTAAAATCAGGAGCCTTCTTTATTTGTTCCGACGCAATAATACGGCCTTTTTCATCTGTTTTGAATTGAATCGTACTGTTAGTTTTATCTTCAATATCTTGAATAACATTTTGCCAACCAAATTCTGTTTTTTGTAGATGCTCAGAATAAAGTTTTTCATTTTTATCAGAATAAAGGTCGTAATGACTTTCAGTAATTAAGCCATTGGAATCATAATTTAAACTATGTTTCGCAATTGAACGGATCGCACCTGTATCTGATGTGATTGTTGAAGTTCTAACTTCTTGTTTTATACCTTTAGCTTTAGAATCAATAAAATCTAATATTTTGAAGATATAATTATTTGCCTCAACTTTATTTTGCTCAACATCATCAGAACACGTTAATGCCATGACATTTATTGAGACAAATGATAAACATGAAGCAGTTAAAAATCGGAATACTCGTTTTTGCATAATTAACCTGTTTAATCTTTTTTACTAAATTAAATTTTTAATTATGGCCTATACCTAAGCCGTATAAATTTATTTTTTGCGCATTAACAATGCATCTTCCCAATTGACCTTTTTTTCTTCTTCACCATCATGCTTTTCAACCTTTTCTATATTTTCTTCTGTTTCAGCTTTCTGCGTTTTTTCAAGAATATCAGCATGAATTAGGGTTTTAGTCGCTTTTCTAGGTGGTTTATCTAAAAATGAAAGCAAATCTTTTGTATAGTCAGTTTCAGGCGTATAGAAGATTTGTTCACGAGAGCCTTGTTCAATAATTTTTCCCTCTTTCATCACAACAATTTGGTGGCAGAAAGAATAAACTAAGGCAAGATCATGACTAATAAATAGATAACTAAGGTGGTGTTTTTCTTGCAATGATTTAAGCAAATTAATTATTTGCTTTTGAATAGTATGATCTAATGAAGAAGTTGGCTCATCTAAAATCAATAATTCTGGTTGTAAGATTAAAGCTCTAGCAATGGCAATTCGTTGTCGTTGTCCGCCAGAAAATTCATTAGGGTAACGAAAACGCATTTCAGGCTCTAATCCAACTTCTTGCATAATATCAATCATGGCTTGTTCACGCTCTGTTTTACTCAATTTCTTATGAGTAATTAAGCCTTCACTAATAATTTGTTCAACGTTTAAGCGCGGATTAAGTGAAGAGTATGGGTCTTGAAATACCACTTGGATTCGGCTGCGAAACGGTAATAATTTTTTAGCGGATAAATTCTGTATAGGATGGCTATCGAATAAAATATCACCTTGTGATTGAATTAAACGCAAAATAGCTAGTGCAGTAGTACTTTTACCTGATCCTGACTCGCCAACTATACCCACAGTTTCACCTTGGTGCACCGTGAAGCCAATATTATCAACAATTTTCTTCTTTTTACTACTAAATAATCGTTTTTGCGCGATAACTTCAACATTCAGATGATTAACACTGAGCAATATACCCGGTGTATCAGGTAAAGGAACGGGTTCACCACTAGGTTGTGAATTTAATAATGTTTGGGTATATTCTTGTTGAGGGCGCAAAAAGATGCGTTGTTTATTATTGAATTCAACAATTTGCCCATTTTGCATTACTGCCACTTTATCTGCCAGTTTTTTTACAATCCCCAAATTATGTGAAATAAATAGCATACTCATATTAAGTTCTTTTTTAAGTTCTTTGAGTAAATCAATAATTTGTGCTTGAACTGAAACATCTAAGGCTGTAGTTGGTTCATCGGCTATTAATAATTTAGGATGCGTTAAAATTGCCATTGCAATCATGACCCGTTGTCTTTCGCCGCCAGACAATTGATGAGGATAAGCAGAAAGTTTAGTTTTAGGCTCTTTGATTCCAACACGATCTAAATATTGTAAAATCTCCCCCCGAGCAACATTACGTCGCATACCACGATGTAATGATAGTACTTCGTAAAGTTGTTTTTCCACTGTATGTAATGGATTAAGTGATACCATTGGTTCTTGGAATATCATACTTATTTCATTACCACGAATTTTGCGTAACTCTTTTTCAGGCGCATGTAATAACGATTTATCCTCAAAAATAATATCGCCAGATGGATAGATCACCTGCTCTTTGGGTAACAATTTTAAGATCGATAGTGCAGTCACACTTTTACCAGAACCAGATTCACCAACTAATGCAACCGTTTCTTGTTCGCCGATATCAAAGCTAATATTTTCGACAATTTGACTTTGCAAGTCTTGACCAGTTTTAAAAGCAATACTTAAATCAACAATCGATAATAAAGGAGAACTCATTTATATACTCCTTTGGTTGGATCAAATGCATCTCTAATTCCTTCACCAATAAAAATTAAAAGTGACAATAATATAGAAATAACTAAAAAAGAACTAATACCGAGCCATGGTGCTTGTAAATTGTTTTTACCTTGTAGAAGTAATCGACCTAAGGATGGTGAATCAATGGGCAAACCAAAACCTAAAAAATCCAATGCAGTTAAAGTCGAAATTGAACCACAAAGAATAAATGGTAAATATGTTAATGTCGCAACCATCGCGTTGGGCAACATATGTCGAAACATAATTTTACGATCACTCACTCCCATTGCTTTGGCAGCTCGAATATAATCAAAGTTACGAGTACGTAAAAACTCGGCTCGCACAATACCAACTAAAGCCATCCATCCAAATAATACTGTAATAGCTAATAACCACCAAAAATTAAGTGGTAAGATACTTGCAAGTAGAATAATTACAAATAATTCTGGTAATCCGCTCCAAATTTCAATGAATC
Organism: Gilliamella sp. B2772; assembly: GCF_026536985.1. Lineage (NCBI taxonomy): Bacteria > Pseudomonadati > Pseudomonadota > Gammaproteobacteria > Orbales > Orbaceae > Gilliamella > Gilliamella sp. B2772. The sequence continues at coordinate 1,057,379 of NZ_JAFNNB010000001.1, forward strand.
GTTGTCCCAATAGGTCGACTTTTCCGCCATAATAACCTTGGATTGCACCGATTAGTACACCAATAATGGAAGTGAAGAAAGTTAAAAATACCGCAAAAAACATCGATATTCTAAATCCGTATAAAATATTGGCTAATACATCAAATCCAGCATCAGTTGTGCCAAGCAAATGCGTTTTAGATGGTGGTGTTGGAAATGTGCTAGCTGTATCATGAATTACAGTATTATAGGTATATCGGAATGGAGGCCAAAATATCCAACCATCTGATTCAATCTTATTTTGTACTGCAGGATCTAAATAATTAGTTTGCGTTTGAAACTGCCCACCAAACTCTGTTTCCGGATAAAAATGAAATATTGGCGAATAATAGTTATTTTGATACTTTATGAATATGGGGCGATCATTAAATATAAAATCAGAAAATAGACTTATTATAAATAATATTGAAAATAGCCATAACGAATAATACCCACGTCGATTGCGTTTAAATCGTTGCCAACGTAGCTGATTAATTGAATAGTGCATAGTCATCAGTTGCGAGCCTCAAAGTCAATACGTGGATCAATTAACATATAAGTTAAATCTGATAAAAGTTTAGTGAGTAGGCCAATTAATGTAAATATATATAATGAGCCAAAAATAACAGGATAATCTCGTTGAATAATTGCCTCATACCCTAATAAACCTAATCCTTTAAGTGAAAATATCGCTTCAATAAGTACAGAGCTAGTAAATAAAATTCCGACAAATGAGGTTGGAAAACCCGATACGATAAGTAAGGTTGCATTGCGGAAAACATGTTTATACATAATTTGCCTTTCACTCAAACCTTTAGCTCTAGCAGTCACAACATATTGTTTGCGAATTTCATCTAAGAATGAGTTCTTAGTTAGCATAGTTAATGTTGCAAAACCACTAACCACCATAGCAATAGTTGGTAAGCAAATATGCCAACAATAATCTTTGACTTTGCCCCAAAAATCTAATTGTTCAAAATTATTTGAGATTAATCCTCGAAGCGGGAAAATATCCCAATAACTCCCCCCAGCAAAAAGGACTATTAGCAACACGGCTAATAAAAAAGCGGGTATTGCATAACCAATAATGATTAAAGTACTTGTCCAAAAATCAAATATTGAACCATCTTTAACAGCTTTACGAATCCCTAATGGAATTGAGATTAAATAAATGATTAATGTACTCCATAACCCCAATGAAATAGAAACAGGTAAACTTTTTGCAATTAAACTTAGCACTGATTCACTTTTGAAAAAGCTGTTACCAAAATCAAACTGAATAAATTGTTTCAATGTATTTATGTAGCGTTCCCAGATCGGTTTATCAAAACCATATTGCTTTTCAATCATTGCCACAATTTCAGGATCAAGACCTCGCCCACCCTGATAATTTGATTGTTTTTTTTCTTCTTTCAATATTGTTGGGCTAGTTTCACTGCCTGGTAACAAGGTTTGTCCTGCTTCTGGTCCATTTTCAATCATAGACAATGCTTGATCAACAGGACCGCCGGGTGCGATTTGTACGATAAAAAAGTTGATCGTCAAAATGATTAGCAATGTTGGAATAATTAGCAATAATCGACGGATAAAATAATTCAGCATATTAGTGTTCTCTATTCTTTGATAAGTTAGCTGCTTTATCTTCATCATACCACCAGCTATCAATTCCAATTGCATAAGTTGGTTGTTGGGTTGGCTGGCCAAATTTATTCCAATATGCATAAAAAGTTTTACTGTTATACCACATTGGAATCATCGGATATTCTTGCGTCAAAATTCGATCTAACGCTCGCCCAAGAGGAATTAATTCCTCCTTGTTCCCAACATTTTTAATTATTTCATTAATAATTGAATCAATTGCCTGATTATGTAGGCCTGAACCATTATATGTAGAGTTTAAATATTCGGTTCCCCAAAAAATCATTAAACTTGAAGATGGATAATCTATCGAACTATAATTACGTGGCATCATATCATAATCACGTTCACGCATTCTGCGATTGATCTGTGCGTAATCAAGTGAGATTATATTCATTTTAATACCTAAACGAGCTAAATTTTGCTGGAAAGGAATGGCATATTTGATGTCATCACCAAGATAAGTTAACAACTCAAATTCAAAAGGTTGTTGGGTTTTAGGATTAATTAATTTACCGTCTTTAATGATCCAACCTGCTTCTTCCAATAATTTAGCAGCTGTTAATAAGTTATTGCGATTAAAACCTTGCCCATCACTTTTAGGAATAGTATAAGCTTCATCAAACGCTTGTTCAGGAATAATATCTTTATAAGGAGTTAACCATTTAAGCTCAAGTTCACTCGGTTTACCTTTAGCGGCATAAATAGTATTTTCAAAAAAGCTAGATGGTCTTTTATAACTATCATAATAAAATGCATGATTTAACCATTCAAAATCAAAAGCTAAGGTAATCGCTTTTCGAACTTTTATATCTTTAAAAAAATCTTTCTGCAAATTAAACGCTAACCATTTAGTATCTACTGCTGTTTCAACGATTTTTTCTTTTTTAATGATATCCTTTGAATCAAAGTATTTTCCTTGATATTGAGTAAACCAATTTTTCGGTTGCCCTTCACCTCGAAAATCATACTCCCCAGCTTTAAAAGCCTCTAAAGCTATACTCGTATCCATATAATAATCGATACGTTTTTCATCAAAATTATTTAGACCTCTATTAACTGGTAAATCTTTTGCCCAATAATCAGGATTTCGCTTATAAACGACATACTGTCCCATTTTATAATCACTAATATAATAAGGTCCGCTACCAATCGGAGGAGTACTTACTGGCTCGGAAAAATTACGATCTTTCCAATAATGTTCAGGAATAACATGCATATTACCAACAAAGGATAGTAATTTTTCACGGTCGGCTTCAGGTAAGTCGACACGAACACGATAATCGTCTATGGCTTTAACATTTATCCCTTTGTTGTAAACCCGATATTGTGAAACACCTTCAGTCATAAATTTTTGAAAAGTAAATTCCACATCATGTGCGGTTATTGGCTTACCATCTTGAAAACGCGCATTAGGATTAATTTCTACCTCTGCCCAGCGGTAACTATCTGAATAAGTGATTGAGGTGGCAATTAGTGGATAAAAACTCGAAATATCATCAGCTGTTGTGGTAAATAGAGAATCATATAAGGAGCCTGAATAATGTTCAGGTGCGCCACGGCTTGCGAAACGATTAAAATTATCAAAAGTACCTATTTCATACAATTTAATAATTCCACCTTTAGGAGCATTGGGATTGACATAGTTAAGATGTTCAAAATTTTCAGGGTATTTAGGCTCACCTAACAATGAAAATATAGTTTTGTGATAAATATGTTCATTAGGTTGAGAAGGCTCAACATTATCAATTGATTCTATAGTCTCAGTTGAGGAATTAACCTCTTCTACCGTCTCGGTTTGCAACGTGAGATTTGAGTCTTCGGCATAAGCAGTCATTGAACAAAGGAATAATCCACTCAAACAGCTTGAGATGAATAACCTCTTAATAATTTTTTTTCTTTGACTAATCATCCTAATTTAGTTCCTGTTTTATCTTCAACCTATCAATATGAGATTTTACTTTAATTGAAAATTTTGAATTATCTAAAATACTTAAAATAATACATAGTAAGTTAGCTATTTTGCCAAACTTCAATCAAATGAGCAAAACCTAATTAATAAACTTAATAGCTAATATTAATTATCCCATTAATATTTATCGATATTTGTTTAAGATATATCCTGTTATCGTTAACCGAATATTTTTAGTAGGCAAATGTGATAGCCAATTAAAAAAAGTTGAGGAACGGGGTTTTTGAGTATAAAAATTTAGCAATTTAGCAAATATTCTTTTATTATTCTAATATTAATGGTGATACTCAGCTTGACATTTCAAACAATTGGCTGATAAATATAGGGATATCCTTTTTAATGTGCGAATTATTTTATCAATATTGGGGAAAGTGCCAACCAGTCGAACAATCAAATGATTATTATCTTTTAACTTACCACAATCTAGATGTCGCCGCGTGTAGATACTATATTGTTAAAAATAATGACTTAAAATTAGGATTTATCACGTCTATATAGAAATAAATTTAATAGTTACGTAAAAAAAATCAATTAACATTGATTGGCCAAAGCCAAAATATTTTGGATTGCGGTTTTTGCCTGATGGCTGTTTTTCCAACATGATGATCCGGTTAATAAGGCACCTTTATTCAGTATTTCATCTAAAGTAGTATTACGCAACTTTTCAAATGAATCGAATCCCATCTGTTGTAATCTTTCTATGATTTTATCGCCAACGTATTTTAGTTCTAAAAGGTATTTCTTTTCTTGTTCTGAAAAAGCCATACAGTTCCTTATCTTTTTGGGAATAAATGTTATGATTTTACTGATTTGAATTTAATTTTTTCCATTTTCTAATTTTAGCTCTAAAGGATTTAAATGGTGCAACAGAATTAATGTGGATAAATCGTGCAACAGTCCATGCTGAAGGAAAAGGTTTAGTCCAATTACGCGTGTCTTTTATAAAAAGTGTACTATCATCTAATGAGTTAATCCAATTATTCCAGATAACAAGTTTCTCATTAAATAATTTAATCAGTTCTTGTAATGAATAATCCTGATAAATCTTATAAAAGTGTTGATATAATGTGCCTAACTGATTCCATTTGTAGCCTTCTGCTGGTAATGTTGGGGTTTGTCCAGCAAGTTCAAGATCATCCCAAGACTTAACAAGATCCAACCATCCTAACTGATAAGCAATCATTTGACTTGGAGTTCGATCTACTCCATCTATTAACTTATCTTTATCTAGTTCGGATAATTCGCTGAATTCATCAATAAATAGCTTAGCAGTTTTATTTATCTCATCCAATAGATGCTGTTTGTTTTCATAATTCATCTTATTTATTTGCCTTATTAAAATGTTTCATTTCTTCATTGATAAAATATTTAACTAAGTTAGCATACAATTGTTTAATCACTTCACCATCAAGTCCCAACTCATTAGCCCAAAGCATACGTTGCTCTAACATACTGTTAAAACGAGCTTGAGCCTGCACATCAGTGACATTTTTTTTGAATTGACTTGCAGCTTTAACATACTCGAACCGAGCGGCTAATAATTGAATTACCAAATGATCTATTCTGTCGATTTCAGCTCGAATATCATTCATATCACGACATTCATTAGCTAATATTTTTGAATGGTATTGAATCATATAGAGTACTCAATAGTTAATAGTTTAGCTATGTTAGCACTAGATATATGTATCTGAAAGAATTTGATTTAAGAAATAGGGAATTGGTGGAGCCAAGGGGGATCGAACCCCTGACCTCAACGCTGCCAGCGTTGCGCTCTCCCAGCTGAGCTATGGCCCCAAATAGGTAAAACTTTGGCTAATAATATGCAACTAGTTAGAGGGTGTCAAATAGTTTGGTATTATTCGCTTAAAAAACAGTCTAATAAAGCTCTGCCAAACCATGACAGAGCATAAATAATTAACGAATAATTGCGTTTTGATCTGCACCTTCAACTTCAACTTTTGGTGGCATAAAGTGCTCACGTTTAACACCCAACTTAAGTGACATATATGCAGCCACATAGATTGATGATATCGTGCCTAACACAATCCCTACGCCTAATGTTTCAGAAAAACCTTTTAACATTGAACCGCCAAATATATACAAAATAATAACAACAGCTAAGGTTGTACCTGATGTCATTAAGGTTCGATGTAATGTTTGAGTTAGTGAGATGTTGATCACATCGTATGGCGACGCACGTCGAATTTTTCTAAAATTCTCACGAATTCGGTCAAATACAACGATGGTATCATTTAGCGAATAACCAATGATAGATAACATCGCTGCGATAATAGTCAAATCTAACTCTCGATTAAATAACGATAAATATCCTGCGGTTATTACAACGTCATGCGCTAATGCGACAACAGCACCGGTACCAAATCGCCATTCAAATCGAAACGCAATGTAGATTAAAATACAGATTAAAGCAGCACAAATCGCTAATATTCCATCTTGAGCTAATTCAGTACCAACTGTTGGGCCAACGAATTCAATTCGTTTAATTTCAGCATTACTATCAATATTTTTATGCACTAAATTTGAAATTTTCATACCTAATGCATTATCAATCGTTGATGATACACTACCTTCACTTTGGTTGGCAGTTGGTAGTCGAATAATGATATCTTTACTGCTACCATAATATTGAACGATTGGTTCATGATAGCCCTCATCACGTAAACTGTTACGTAGGTCATCAAGGTTTATAGCTTTAGTAACGGTTAACTCAACAGTTGTCCCACCAGTAAAATCTTGTCCAAGATTAAATCCTTTAACAAAAATTATTACAAATGACGCCACAACTAATATCATTGAGATGGCAAAAGCAATAAAACCAAATTTTAAAAAGTCGAGGACTCTGCGGCCATGATTTAGCTCTCTAACATCATGATTTTCTTTTTTATCAACAATCACAATAAACCTCTAAATTGATAACTTATCAACACGACGACCACCATAAATAAGATTGGCCAATGCTCGAGTCCCTACGATCGAGGTAAACATCGATGTTACAATACCGATACCTAATGTAATAGCGAAGCCTTTAATTGAGCCAGTACCAACCGCATAAAGAATAACCGCAGTAATCAGTGTGGTGATATTGGCATCAAAAATACTACTCCAAGCACCTGCATAACCTTCGCTAATTGCGTGTTGAACACCTCGTCCGTTACTTAGTTCTTCTTTTATTCGCTCGTTAATCAATACATTAGCATCGACTGCCATACCTACGGTTAAAACTATACCGGCAATACCTGGCATACTCAATGTCGCACCTGGTAATAATGACATGGTACCAACAATCAAAATTAAGTTCGCTACCAGTGCAAGACTTGCAAATACTCCAAATAGGCGATAAACCACCAGCATAAATATGACAGAAATTAATAATCCCCAAACACAAGATTCTAAGCCTTGTGTGATATTTTCTTGCCCCATTGAAGGACCAACTGTTCGTTCTTCAATTATTTGAATCGGAGCAATCAACGCACCAGCTCTAAGTAATAATGATAAATTCTTAGCTTCATCAATACTACTTATGCCTGTTACTTGGAATCGGTCACTAAAAATACCTTGGATAGTTGCGACATTGATGACTCTCTCTTGTTTTTCAAGAATAGGTTTATCATTTTCATCACGTTTTCCAGTATCTTTATACTCGACAAAAAGTGTTGCCATTGCTTTTTTCAGATTTTTTTGCGTGAAACCAAGCATGGTTTTACCACCAGCACTATCAAGAGTGATAGAAACCTCTGGTTGGCTATATTCGTTTACTCTATATGAAGAATCGGTAATATGATCACCTGTTAATACTACACGTTTATAAAGTAAAACTGGTCGGCCGTTTTCCATATATTTTATTTCAGAACCATATGGAACACGCATATTGCCGTTTAAAATTGCAGCTAAGTCAATTGAGCTATCATCATTCACTTGCCTAAATTCAAGGGTAGCTGTCGCGCCTAAAATGCGTTTAGCCAATGCAGTATCTTGGATACCTGGTAATTCAACCACAATACGATCTGAGCCTTGGCGTTGAACAATTGGTTCAGCCACACCTAACTGATTAACTCGATTACGTAAAATGGTAGTATTTTGTTGAACTGCATCATTTTTCGCTTGTTGCAGTCTCTGTTGACTAACACTAATGACAATGCTGTTTTCATCTTGTGAAGTTAACTCATAATCTTGTAATCCATTGATCTTAGTAATAGCTTTATTTCGATCTTCAACATTATCAAATTGCATTGTTATTTGTTGATTAGGATTTTTGCTGATTGTTTTATATACAAGATTGTTTTTATTAAACTCTGCTTTTAAATTTTCAATCGACTGGTCTGTCAATTTACTTAATGCAGTAGTCATATCTACTTCCATTAAGAAATGAACACCGCCGCGCAAATCGAGGCCTAATTTCATTGGCTCGGCGCCAATCACAGCTAACCACGATGGTGTTGCTGGTGCTAGATTTAGCGCAACAGTATAATCTTCACCTAATTCTTGTGATATTAATTCTTTAGCTTTAAGCTGAGTATCATTATCACTTAATCGAATTAAAATAGATTTATTTTCATATACGAGTGATTTAGGTTCAATTTTGTTTTTCACCAAAAGTTGCTTAACTTTATCTTGCATAGCAACATTAATTTCGGTACCGTTTAAACCTGAAATTTGTATAGCAGGATCTTCACCATAAATATTTGGAAGCGCATAAAGCAGGCCGACGCAAATTACGACGACCAACATAATGTACTTCCACAAAGGATAGCGATTTAGCACGACATTTTCTCTTGTGGAATTAGATAATTAATACAATGAAATTTATTATAATGATTTCATTGTTCCTTTTGGTAAAACAGATGTGATAAAGTCACGTTTGATAACAACTTCTGTTGTATCATTTAACTCTAACGCAATATAACCATTGTCGTTAACTTTTGAAACTCGACCAATAAGTCCACCATTAGTTAATACTTCATCACCTTTAGAAATTGATGCCATTAACTCACGATGCGCTTTAGCGCGTTTTTGTTGTGGGCGCATAATCATAAAATAGAAAAATAACCCGAATACCACTAACATAATTGGCATTAAATAATCAGCACCAGGCTGAGCGCCATCGGCTGCATATGCATTAGAAATAAAAAAGTCCATATCGGTCCTCTTAATTATTACAAAAATATTAAAGTTCAGAATTATAACACAATAAATATGTCGATAATTAACTATTTCTTGTCAATGTCTTTTTAATCAATCTCAAGAAAGTAACAAAAATAATTAAGTCGTTAAATATTGAGCCATACTAACTAAGTTAACTAACCATTTTGGATAGACACCACATACAATCGTTAAAACTGCTGCAAGAACAATTAGTAATTCGCTCATTTTTATATCCTGCCATTTTAATCTGATGTTCGAATTCAGCTGCTCATCATTGGATGGTTTGATATAAAGGTTGAGAATAAGTCTTGCATAAAAATAAAGTCCTAGTGTGCTACCAATAACCACTGCCGCAATTAACCACCATAATTCAGCCGTTACACCCAACAATATTAGAAGGAAACGCCCAACAAAACCAGCTGTCAGTGGAGCACCGGCTAAAGAGAGTAAACCTATACCCATTGCTAATGCTAAAACAGGACGACGCCAGAATAATCCTGAAAGATCGACTTCGTTTTCATGATCCTGTAACTCGTTGGAATGTGATTCTAAACTGATCACGCCCAAAATACAGATATTGGCAAGAATGTAACCAATCAAATATACACCAATGGTTTCTAAGGCCAATACTTGATATTGCACCGCAATTAAAGCAAGTAATAAATAACCAAAGTGAGCTACGGATGAATAAGCTAATAAACGCTTTAAGCTACTTTGCATTAAAGCAGATAAATTACCCCATAGTATTGAACAAAAAGCCATAATCACCAAAATAATACGAATTGTTTCATTATTAACAATTGGCGCAAGTAAAAATAATCTGGCAATAGCACAAAATACTGCCACTTTTCCTACTGTTGATAATAATAATGCTACTACAGTCGGCGCACCTTGATAAACGTCAGGCAACCAAAGTTGAAAAGGTACCAGTGAAAGCTTAAAACCAATTCCCACTAATATTAAACAAATGCCAATTAATAATAATGTACTTTGATAATTCATGGTTGAAAGCTGGTAACTTAAACCACTAAATGTAAGCTCTCCAGTTGTTGCATAGTAGAAGGCTATTCCCATTAACAAAAATGAACTAGCTATTGCAGATAGAATCATATATTTAATCGCAGCTTCTAACGCATGTGTTTGTATATATTGATAACCGATCAATCCAATAAATGGTATCGAAAGTAATTCTAAGCCTAGGAAGAATGACATTAAATGACTTGCATAAACTAAAGTTACGCCGCCTAATGCCATAAGTAATAAAATTACATAGAATAAACCATGTACGACCAGTTCTTGTACAAACCATTGATAAGCGAGTGAAGCAACTACAATAGAAATAATCAAAATCAAACTGGTATAAAGTAATCCATAGCCATCACAGGTAAATAACGCTGTAATTTGATGAGCACGCCATTTATTATCAGTATTATCATCAGCTTGTGTAGTATCAATAACATTCTGAGGTGGGCCTACAAAATCTTGTTGAACCATAGGTTCAGAGTTCTGGTCATTTTGAGGGGATGATGTTTCCGTTGGAACTTCATCAACGGCTATAGTTTGCTCACTTGATAAATCAGTATCAGTTGAACCTTGTGAAGTAGGTACAGATATTTGCATATTGTCACTACTAATATCAGTTATTGCGGGTGTGTTATGAGAAATTTTAAAGCCTAGAATTGATGAACAAATTAAAGCGCATATCAACCCTGATATAGCTAAAATAGCGCATTTTTTAGTTCCTACTTTAAAAACAAAAAGCGCTATGAGCAAAACAATTATGGCAAAGCTCAATATGAATATTGGCAATAAAGCTATCATAAATTTTTACTCTCCCACTTGTTCTGCTGTTATATACTGCTGTGTTTGGTTGACAGTAGAATAAGATATATCTAACACTATCTTAGGGTACAACCCGATAAAAATTAGAACAATCAACACACTAGATAATAATAAAATATCTTTTTTACTTAAAAAGTGTTTGGTTACATCTACTTTATCAACTACTCCATAAAAAATAGGTTGCATACGAATAATTAAGGAAATTGACAGTAACAGCAACCCAATTACCAACAAAATTGTATAATATGAATAAGAGGTATAACTACCTAATAACATCATATAATTACCAACAAAATTAGCTGTACCTGGTATGCCTAATACAGCTAACATAAAAAATAAAGTAAAAGAGGACAGATATCTCACTTGCTCTTTTAATCCAATCAATTGGTTTATATTCCGAGTTAAATAGCATTCAGCCAATAATCCGCTAATCATAAACATGCCAACGATAGCTAGGTTTATGGCTATCATTTGAATAACAACGCCTTGAAATGCTATTACAGATCCACTATAAATAATTGTAGTAACAAATCCCATTAACGCGATATGGATATAAGCAATTAATTTTTTTATATCTGTTTGGTTAAATGCTAGTAAAGCAGCATAAAAAACAGTAAACATAGCTAGTATTGAAATAACAGGCATAATGGCCAAAGACGCGTTTGGAAAAAGGGGAATTACAAAACGTAATAAACCAAATGTTGCCGTATTAAGTAATAAACCACTTATCATCATTGAACCACTTGTTGAAGATTCAATATGTGCTTCAATAAACCAATTGTGAAAAGGAACTAAAGGAATACGAATAAGGAAGGCTGCTAGAAATCCTAACATTAATAAAAATTCAGTATTACTTGAAATTGGTGTTTTAGTTAAAATTTGATAGTCAAAAGTCCATTGACCGGTTAAATTCCAATTAATTAGTGCTAATGAAACAATAGATATTAGCATTAATAAACTACTTATTTGTGTGTAGATTAAAAATTTATTAGCACCATTGAAGCGTTGTGAATTTAAATCTCTCCTTCCCCACAATGAAATTAAGAAATAAATCGGAATAGCTACCGCTTCCCAGAAGAAAAACATCAAAAACAGATCAGTAATGACAAATAACATCATAATGGCTGATGTCATAAATAATACACATAAGTAAAATAGCCCAAGGTTATTTAGGTTTTCTTTGCTAGAATAAATAATAACTAGTAGTACAATGAAAAGTGTCGAAGTAATTACTACCAACGATAGACCATCCAATAGAAGATGAAAATGGATACCAAGTAATGGGATCCAGTCATAATTAACCTCTTTACTCCAACTTGTATCTGGTTCTACATTTATTGCATTCGCCCATAAAACTATGGCTAATATTAATGTGATTAATATAGTCGTGAAAGCAACCATAATTGGTAAACGTTGCCAACGCAATTGTACATCAGTTGATACTACGATTCTTTGTAAGAATACTTGACATAACCAACCAATGAATCCGCCAATTACAGGTAAGAAGACAAGCCATAACAACATGAAAGTTCACACCTTTATTAAATAAAAATCAATAACATTAATATAATAATGCTACCTATGACCATTGAAACCATATACCATCGTATCTGTCCATTTTCTAGGCTAACAATATAGGAGTTTATTTTTTTGATTCCCCACATTATCCAGTTGTCCCATATCGCTAATGGATCCTTTTTCAGGAAATCCGCTAAATAGATATAAGGTTTTACGAAGATATTGTTCAAGACAAAATCAAATCGCCAATTGCTTTTACATAATTTTCCTAAAAATTTGACCATCGGAGTATTAAGTATTTCATGAACCTCACTATTAAGATGCCCATAAAGAATATAAGCAATAACTAAACTCAATAAAGTCACTGCACTTAATAATATCCGAAATGGTAACTGTTCCTGAGTATCAAGATGGGCTATTGGAATTATTCCTTGTATTGGCAATGGGAAATAAATAAATAATGCAGTAGTAAATATTAACAATATAAAAATTGGAAAATAATTTATCGTTTTAATTTTTATAATATGATCCATTTTATGGGTATGATGGAAAACTAAAAAGATTATGCGCCAAATACCCAAACTTGATAATAAAACACCTAATAAACCTATGGTGCCAGCCATCAAGCTATCTTGTGCCATTAATCTCCAAATAATATCGCCTTTAATATAAAAAGATGCAGAAATATAAGGGAATGCACTAAGTGAAAGCATTATAATTAGAAAAATAGCATATAATATTGGGTTAGATTTTAATAAACCACCAATTTTGCTAATGTCTCTTTCACCTTGGCATTGTTTTAATAAAATTGCTGAAGCTAGTATTAATAATGTACTGGTTACAGAATAATTTATCAAACAATTTAATGATAAATTCCAACTTTGAGTTGAAAAGGCAAAAAATAGGTAACTAATTTGAGCTAAATTAATATAGGTTATAATTCGTTTTATATCATTTTGAACCAAAGCAATACTACTAGCAAATATAATAGTTAAAGATGCAAATAAAAGCATTATATAAAGTGTATCACTAGACATCATAAACAAATTGCTTAATCTTAAAACAAGATAAACTCCGGCCAATATGACTGTTGAAGACTGTAATAAAGCAACAGCTGGCATTGGTGCTAATGTGGTTTCTGTGAACCATGTATGCATTGGAAAAAGAGCCGATTTACTCATAGCGCCAAGGAACAACATAATGGTGATCCAAAAGATAATATCTGAATCGATAGCTAAATCGTTATGTGCTTTAAATAAAATCTCGCTGATTTTTAATGTTTCTACTGTTTGATAAAGTAAAAATATACCAATAATTAGAAATATGTCGGTTAAATGCATCATAACAAAAGCTTTAACTGCAGCATAACCATTACGAGCCTGTTTGTAATAAATACCAATAAGTAAGTAAGTGCTTATACTCACACCTTCCCAACCGAGTAGCATCACAAACAAATTATCAACAAGCACAACTGTTAACATGCTAGTTATGAGTAAATTACTATATGCATAGAAAGTATAAATATCTTCCCGTGATTTTAGATAACTGGCAGCAAAGATAGAGATCAATAAACCAAAGAAAGAAATTAGCACTAAAAAAGTTAGCGATAACCCATCCAAAGTTAAGGAAATCGGAACTTCAAAATCACCGACAGAAAACCAAGTCCATAGATTTCTTGTATAAACGAGTGTCATATCTGGGACGGTATTGGTAGAAAAATCAATACATGAAAATATTGTTATTAAACCAACAATAGATATAGTACTAATTCCGATTAACTTAACATTAATGGATTGTATTTGTCGCCCAAAACAAACCTGTATTAGAAAAGATAGTAATGGAACAATGATAGTTAAATAAAGTAAATTCATCCTTTCATTTCGCTCAATGAATCAATATTAAAGTTTTTACGTCGATAAATTAATTTAACAAGTAAAGCAAGCCCGACACATATTTGAGTTAAGACAGTAATTACAGCTAAGATAGCTAAAACCCCACCATCTGATTGCTGCCAATAACTACTCGCGACAAACAAAGCTGCTATTGCTCCATTATTCATAATAATAAGGCTTAATAATAAAAAGTAGAGATTTCGTCTAATCATTACACCTAACAGCCCGGTTACAAACAAGATAGAAGCAAAAATTAGCCCATGCATAAGTGGTATCACGTTATTTCTCCGAAAACATTCGATGCATAAAATGATAAGATATAACTACTGCACCTAATAACAAAAATGCAGCTAACTCCGTCATCAAAATATAAGCATATATTGACATTTGGTGCATTAATTCATGTGTTTCTTTAAGTTGTGAATAGTCAGTGCTTACTACACCATATATAAGAATAACTAACAATATGAATGCCAAAACTAATGGTCCCAACCAAATCTTAGGACTAATGCCATGTTTATTATTTTCAACATTATCATTACGAATTTTAAGCTTTAAAGAAACACCCCAAAAAAGGATTATGCCACCGCAAATAAAAAAGAGGATATATAAAGCAGCTGAAATATATGTTTGTAACAGAATAAATATTAATGCTGATGCAAAAAGTGAAATAGCGAGATATAAAATTGCCTTCTCTACTCTTCTACAAAAAATCACTTTTAAACTAGCAATAATAGCTATTATCGATGCAATATAAAAAACAACGATCATTAGATAATCCAATATTTATTCATAATGATATTAGTATATACCCAATCGACGACAATATACAGTTTACTAACGTTTCGTTAATACAAAAAATTCTTTCTAAATAATTTATTATCTTTATATAGTCTCCAGAATGTTATTTTTACCAAATATAATAAAAACGATGGAAATAATAAAAACTATAAGATTTTATTATTTAAATTCAATACAACATTGTTATAAAGTATATATCCTGAGCAATTAACTTATATTTATACCTTTTTCTTTAATTTTGGTCATACAGCTTAAAGGCTCTTAGGCAAAATATAAACAAAGTAGAGAATAGAATGAATAGCCAATACTCATCAATGCGAAGCAACGTCAATATGCTAGGTACATTATTGGGCGATGCAATTAAACGAGCAACAGGGAATGAAACTTTCGATTTGGTCGAAAAAATAAGGCAGTTATCAAAATCAGCTCAACAAGGTAACAAACAAGCACATAATGAATTACTAAAATTGATTGAAAATCTTAATGATCAAGATTTACTCCATGTTGCACGTGCATTTAATCAATTTTTAAACTTAGTTAATACTGCTGCTGAGTATTATGGAATTTCACCACATGGGGAAGCATCGAGCAGCCCTAAAAAAATGACCGAATTATTTAAAACACTTAAAAATTTAAATTTCGCGCCTAAAATAATTGAACAAGCTATTGATAATTTATCTATTGAGTTAGTGCTTACTGCACATCCAACTGAAATCAATCGCCGAACAATGATTAATACTTATACCGCTATTAATAATTGTTTGTCACAACTTGATCATAACGATTTAGCGGATTATGAAAGAGAACGTATCATGCGTCGCCTTAAACAACTTGTTTGCCAAGCATGGTACACCGACGAAATTCGTAAAAAACGCCCTACTCCTCTTGATGAAGCTAAATGGGGATTCTCTGTAATTGAAGATAGTTTATGGGAAGGCGTCCCATTATTCTTACGAGAGTTTAATGACCAATTAGTTGATGCATTCAATGCTGAACTATCTGTTGAACATGTTCCAGTGAAATTTACCTCTTGGATGGGAGGAGATCGAGACGGCAACCCAAATGTAACAGCTAAAGTTACAGGAAGGGTGATGTTGCAAGCTAGATTAAAAGCAATTGAACTATTTTTAGCTGATATTCAAATTTTAGTTCGCGAATTATCAATGACTGAATGTAGCCAATCAGTCATTGATTTATTAGATGAACAAAATAAAACAGCATCAGAGCCTTATCGGGCTGTAATGAAACAGTTACGTTCACGTTTAACTAAAACCCATAGCTACATAGTTGCATTATTAAATAATGAACAAGTTTTAGAACCTAATGATCTTTTAATAAAGAATGAACAATTATGGACACCACTTTATACATGTTATGAATCATTAATTGAAAACGGAATGTCAACTATTGCTCATGGCCCACTATTAGATACATTAAGACGTATTAAAAGTTTTGGATTGCAATTAGTTAGATTAGATATACGTCAAGATAGTTCAGTACATACTGAAGCGTTAGACGCCTTAACTAAAGAGTTAAACTTAGGCAGCTATGCTTCATGGTCAGAAGAAGAAAAACAAGAATTTTTATTAACCGAATTACAATCTAATCGACCATTACTACCCTATAATTGGCAACCAGATGAAATGGTTAAGGAACTATTAGACACTTGCCGTGTTATCAAAAAAGCAGGCGAAGAATCGATTGCGTCTTATGTTATTTCGATGGCAAAAGCACCTTCTGATGTCCTAGCTGTTTACTTACTTTTAAAAATTGTTGATTGCCAAAAAAATATTCCTGTTGCACCTTTGTTTGAAACCTTAGAAGATTTAAATAATGCAAAATCTGTTATGCAAAAGCTTTTAGATATTCCTTGGTATCGAGAAAAAATCAATGGCAAGCAGATGGTTATGATTGGCTATTCTGATTCAGCAAAAGATGCAGGAACTCTCGCAGCATCATGGGCACAATATCGTTCACAAGAAGAATTAGTTAATTTATTTGAACAATATAATGTTAACTTGGTGTTATTTCATGGTCGTGGAGGTTCAATCGGACGGGGAGGCGCTCCAGCTCATGCTGCTTTACTGTCACAACCACCAGGATCATTAAAAGGTGGCTTACGTGTTACAGAACAAGGGGAGATGATTCGATTCAAACTTGGTTTACCTGAAGTTGCACTTAGTAGCTTAATGCTTTATGCATCAGCTATTTTACAAGCTAATTTATTACCACCGCCTGAACCGAAGCAAGTCTGGCGTGATATTATGGATGAAATGTCTGATTATTCATGCCAATGTTATCGTAGCTACATAAGAGAAAAAGCTGAATTTGTTGATTACTTTAGATCAGTTACACCAGAAACCGAACTCGGAAGATTACCTCTAGGCTCTCGACCACAAAAACGACGTACCGGTGGAGGAATAGAAAGTTTACGAGCAATTCCGTGGATTTTTGCTTGGACTCAAAATCGCCTAATGGTTCCATCATGGCTAGGTGCAGGAAGCGCACTTAGGCAAGTTATCAATGAGGGCAAAAAAGAACAACTTAAAGATATGTATCATAATTGGCCATTTTTTAATGCCCGCTTAGGTATGTTGGAAATGGTTTACGCTAAAGCGGCGCCGAATATTCATGAGTACTATGAACAAAGGCTAGTTTCTCCTACATTATGGCCATTAGGAGAGGAGTTAAGAAATTTATTAACCGAAGATATTAATACCGTATTAACGATTACTGATGATATTAGCTTGATGGCAGACTTACCTTGGATTGCGGAGTCTGTTGCATTACGTAATACATATATTGAACCACTTAATTTATTACAAGCAGAATTATTAAGTCGTTCCCGTAAAAATGACAACGAAAATACTATAGTTGAACAGGGATTAATGATTACCATTTCTGGTATTGCGGCAGGAATGCGAAATTCAGGATAAGAAAAAAGGGCTTATTCGCCCTTTTTATTTTTTTTAGCTATCTCTTCTAAATAAGCCTTAGCGTCGGTATCCCCTTGCTCACTAGCTTTAGTAAACCAATAAACTGCTAGGTTATTATTTTGTTTAACGCCTTCACCTTCTAGATATTTAATACCTAAATTATATTGCGCATCAACACTTCCTTGCTTGGCTGCTTTGGTATACCAATCTATTGCTTTTTGTTCATCTTTAGGAACACCCCCGCCAACATCATACATAACCGCTATATTATATTGTGCATCAGCGTTACCACCTTCAGCAGCTTGAGTAAACCAATATGCGGCTTGAGTGTTATCTGGTCTTGTTCCTGTTCCGGTTGCATACATAATGCCTAAATTGTACATTGCTAGTACATAACCGCGTTCGGCAGCTTGAGTATAAAAATAAAGGGCAGCAACATTATCCTGAGTTAAACCGTCACCAGTTTGGGACATTAATCCTAAATAGTAGTGTGCTTCTGGATTGTTATCTTTTGCGGCTTTACTAAACCAATCAGCCGCTACCAGGCGATCTTTATCAACGCCATCACCCGCAAAGTACATAATGCCTAAATTTAAATAAGCATCATAAATACCTTGATTGCCAGCTTGGGTAAAATAATCAATTGCGGTAGACGTTTTTTTTTCTACGCCTTCACCATTTTTATACATCAAAGCTAAATTATATTTAGCTAAAGCATAATTTTGATCGGCAGCCAATTTAAACAATTTGAATGCCTCAGATAAATTAGCTTTAGTCCCTAAACCATTTTGGTACATATAAGCTAAATTATTTTGAGCTTTAGCTAAACCTTGATCAGCGGCTTTCTTAAACCAGAAAAAAGCCTTTAGATCATTAACCTCAACCCCTAAACCCTGCTTATAAATTGTTCCTAGCGTATATTGTGATTGCATATCACCCTTTTCAGCAGCAATTAGCAACGAAGGAATTAATGAACTAGGGTCACTTACTTTTAACTCAGTATCCGATTGTGTTTTAGCTTCGCTTGCAACTGCTCCACAAGAGATAGATAACACCAAAGCCAATATAATTTGAAGTTTTTTCATAATTTTTTAAATGTCATAATATTAGCAATAATTATACATAATTGATTAAAAGGGGAATAGTTTTGTTTTTTTAAATATACTTTTTTTTATTATTTAATTGAAAGTTAAAGTTATTCAAATATTGTAAATATTATTAAATCGCTTAATCGGACTCATTATAAAAAATATAATTAATTATTTAACAAAAGCTATCACAATCCAAGTTTGTCCCAAATTTCATCAATATGAGCGACTACTTTAGCATCTTTAGTAATAATTTTACCCCACTCACGATTAGTTTCACCAGGCCACTTGTTAGTTGCATCAAGTCCCATTTTAGAGCCTAAACCGGAAATAGGTGAAGCAAAATCCAGGTAATCAATTGGCGTATTATCAACAAATGTTGTATCTCTATGTGGATCCATTCTTGTCGAAATAGCCCACATAACATCTTTCCAATCTCTAGCATTAATATCGTCATCACAAACAATAATAAATTTAGTATACATAAATTGTCTTAAATAAGACCATACACCCATCATCACTCTTTTAGCATGTCCCGGGTATTGTTTTTTGATTGTCACAATGGCAATACGATAAGAGCAACCTTCAGGAGGTAGATAAAAATCAACAATTTCAGGAAATTGTTTCTGTAATATCGGGATAAATACTTCATTTAATGCTAATCCCATTACAGCCGGCTCATCTGGAGGTCTACCCGTATATGTAGAATGATAAATTGCATCTTTACGTCTGGTTAAATGTGTAACTGTAAAGACAGAAAATTTTTCTACTTCATTGTAATAACCAGTATGGTCACCATAAGGCCCTTCAACAGCTTGCTCATGGGGATCAATATAACCTTCTAAAATAATTTCGGCGGTTGCAGGAACTTCTAACTCATTTGATAATGATTTGACCACTTCTGTTCGGCTATTACGCAATAATCCAGCAAAAGCATATTCTGATAAGGTATCTGGTACTGGTGTTACTGCACTTAATATTGTTGCAGGATCAGCCCCAATAGCTACACTAATAGGAAATTTTTCATTTGGATAAGATTGTTGCCATTCAGCAAAATCAAGTGCCCCACCTCGATGTGACAACCAACGCATGATTAATTTATTTTTACCTAGTAGCTGTAATCGGTAAACACCTACATTTTGACGATCTTTATGTGGTCCTTTAGTTATAGTTAGTCCCCAAGTTACAAGTGGAGCTACATCATCTGGCCAACAATGCATAATAGGCAATTGAGTTAAATCGACCTCATCATTTTTAAATATTAATTCCTGACAAGGCGCTGAGGAACGCCGTTTTACCGGCATATTTAGAACTTGTTTATATTTAGGTAATATATTAAAAAATTGTCGAATACCTTTGGGTGGCTCTGGTTCTCGCAAAAAAGCTAGTAATTCACCAATTTCTCTTAATTCTGTAGTCTTTTCTCGCCCCATTGCCATAGCAACTCGTTTAGCTGTTCCAAAAAGATTGCAAAGTACAGGAATGTCATAGCCAATTGGGTTTTCAAATAATAGAGCTGGTCCCTGAGAGCGTAAAACTCTATCAGCTATCTCGGTCATTTCAAGATAAGGGTTAATTGGATAAGTAATGCGTTTTAATTCACCTTGCTGCTCAAGGTAATCTAAAAAATCACGAAAATTAGACAACGACATTATTACTCCTTTTAACTCTCGCTATTGAAATACTAATTGATGAAGATTAACTAATCTTCATCAAAGTTCTCACTATATATGGGAAGTTGTTTTGTTTGATTACATTCAACGATTTTAGGTAATAATGCTTCAAATTGTTTTTGGTCAACTTCAATAATTTCGTTTTTATCAACTTGATAAAATAGATAAAATTCTGATTTGTCATCAATTTGTATCGATGCTAACCAATAATTACGATCTTCACTATTTTCATTTGTAAAAATTTTAATAATGCTATTTTCTCTTTTTTCAGGTTGATTATGTAACTTGTAATCAATAATTTTTTCAGCAATTTGTGAATCATATTCATCAAAAATTAAAGCTTCTTCTTTAGTTACTTTGCATTTTTTTATATTCATTTCTGCATGACTGATAGATATTACAAAAAACAAGCTGAATAACGAAATAACATAATGGCTAAGTTTCATTTTGGATCTCTTGTATTAATTTTTATCAATTGAACCAATTTTACTAATAGCCTCACAATTATTTGGCGATATAGTAAGATTGGCTGCACTATTTATAGTTAACCATTGATAAGATAAATGTTCAGTAAGCAATGGCGTTATTTCATCATTAAGAGCTAAATAAAACCAATGTTCTTTATTTATCTTTACTTCTGGTGCGTACCGATATCTAAACTGAGGAAAAATTTCAAACTCAACCGTATGTTTTGCATCAATTAATTTAAGATTTTCTCCGCTAATATCTATACCAGTTTCTTCAAAAACTTCACGAATTGCCGTATCTCTAGGTAATTCATTATCTTCCATACTACCTGTAACTGATTGCCAAAAATTAGGATCATCCTTACGTTGCAACATAAGAACACGCAAAGTCCGTTTACAATAAATAACGACTAATACTGACTCAGGGTTCTTATATTTTTGCATATAAATATCGCTATTTTTTGCTCACTTCTATACCTAATTCCATTAAAGCTGTAGGATTTGCAGGACTAGGCGCATCAGTTAATAAACATGTTGCTGCAGTCGTTTTCGGGAAGGCAATAACATCTCGAATATTATCTGTTCCAGTTAACAGCATAGTTAATCTATCTAGGCCAAATGCTAAACCCGCATGAGGTGGCGTACCATATTTTAATGCATCAAGTAAAAATCCAAACTTTTCACGCTGATCATGTTCATCAATTCCTAAAATAGAAAAGACAGCCTGCTGCATTTCACTGCGATGAATACGTACAGAACCACCGCCAACTTCATAACCATTGATTACCATATCATATGCATTAGCTACTGCATTTTCAGGATTGCTTATTAATTGCTCTGGGGTAAAATCTTTTGGTGATGTAAATGGATGATGCATTGCACTTAAGCCTTCGTCAGTTTCCTCAAACATAGGAAAATCAACAACCCAAAGTACCGCCCACTTACTCTCATCGGTAATACCTAAATCTTTACCAACTTTCAAACGCAATGCACCTAATGCATCACTCACTACTTTATAACTATCCGCACCAAATAATAAAATATCACCATCTTTAGCATTGGCACGATTAAGTAATGCTTCCATTTGAGGTTCATTAAAAAATTTAGCTACTGGGCTTTGCACACCTTCAAGGCCTTTACTACGATCATTAACTTTGATCCAAGCCATACCTTTAGCACCATAAACTGAAATAAATTGCGTATAATCATCTAATTGTTTACGTGTTAGTTGGGCTCCATTTGGAACGCATAATAAAGCCACTCTTCCTTTAGGATCATTTGCTGGTGTTGAAAATACTTTAAAATCGATATCTTTAACCAAATCCGCCACATCAATAATTTCAAGCGGATTACGTAAATCAGGTTTATCACTCCCATAACGACGCATTGCCTCAGCAAAAGTCATAATTGGGAATTTGCCTAAATCAATATTTTTAACATGCAACCAAAGTTCACGTATCATTTTTTCCATGATTTCGCGCACTTGTTCAGCTGTCATAAATGAGGTTTCAACATCTATTTGTGTAAATTCTGGTTGGCGATCGGCTCGTAAATCTTCATCACGAAAACATTTAACAATTTGATAATAACGATCAAATCCAGACATCATCAGTAACTGTTTAAACAGTTGTGGAGATTGAGGAAGCGCATAAAACTCACCATTATGAACTCGACTTGGAACAAGATAATCTCGAGCACCTTCTGGTGTTGCTTTGGTTAACATTGGTGTTTCGATATCTAAAAAACCATGCTCATTCATAAATGAACGGACAAATGCCGTAATTTTTGCGCGAGTTTTAAATATAGTCGCCATTTCTGGACGGCGTAAATCTATATAGCGGTATTTTAAACGCTGTTCTTCACTATTATTTTGGTTGAAATCAAGCGGTAAAACATCACTACGATTAAAAATCACAAGCTCAGTCGCTAGTATTTCAACCTCACCAGTTACCATATCTTTATTAATTTGGCCCTCTGGTCGTGCTCTTACTTTTCCTTTAATTTGAATACAAAATTCATTACGTAATTCGCCAGCTAATTGATATGCTTGTTGATAATCAGGATCAAAAAAAACTTGCACAATTCCTTCACGATCACGCATATCAATAAAAATCATCCCACCTAAATCTCGGCGTTTATTGACCCATCCACATAGTGTGACTTCTTGATTAATATAACTTGCGTTTAGCTGTCCGCAATAAATTGTTCTCATTAAAAATATCCTGTGTACAGTTGTCAAAAATAATAATTATTATAGAGCAATTTATCAGGGTATAAAGACTATGTTTGAAAATAATCACTATTTAATTTATTTATACTCGATTTATTATAATAATTTTACTTTATACATTTTTTTACAAACTATTTTAAATTCAATTAGATAATAAATATAAAATCGTTTTATCTTGATAAGCTTTTAAAATGATTTATTTAAGAGCTTGTCTTATCAGATATTTATTACTAAGCTTTAGTATTATTTGGATATTACTCATATGATATGAAAGCTTTAATTTCAATTGACTATACTAATGATTTCATCGCTGACGATGGCGCTTTGACTACAGGTTCTGCTGGGCAACAAATTGAGTCAGAAATATTAAATTTAACTAAATCATTCATCCAAAATAATCAATTTATCGTTTTTGCAATTGATTCTCATAACCCTTCAGATAAATATCATCCAGAAAATAAACTCTTTCCCCCTCACAATATTATTGGAACTTTTGGGCAACAGTTATTTGGTAATTTACATACTCTTTATCAAAAACATCAAAATTCAGATAATATTTATTGGATGAATAAACGACACTACTCGGCATTTTGTGGTACGGATCTCGATCTACGCTTACGCGAAAGGCATATTACTGAAATCCATTTAGTTGGTGTCTGCACAGATATTTGCATATTACACTCAGCGATTGATGCCTATAATTTAGGCTACAAATTGATTATTCATCAAAATGCAGTTGCTAGCTTTGATCCAATCGGTCATCAATGGGCTTTAAAACACTTTCAAAACACTTTAGGGGCAACCGTAATATAAAATATAGATAAAAATTAAAATAAGGAGCAGGAATGGAAGTTTTACGAGACTATAAATTGCATATAATTGCACTGTTAGTAGTAATTATTTGCGAACTGATCTGTAAACAATCAATATGGATTATCGCCGTTTATCCAATGTTATATGCAATGATCTTCGGCGGTGTAATCAGCCTACCAAAGCTAAAAATATTAACTAATAAAAATATGCAGCATGCCAGTTTAGTGATGATGGTTACATTAATATTACTTATTGCAAAGCTTGGTGTGGCTGTAGGTCCTAAAATTGACATGATTTTAAACGATGCCAAGTTAGCCCTAATTTTTCAAGAATTAGGCCATTTCGCAGGAACAATTTTACTAGGATTACCATTAGCTATGTTATTAGGTATGAAAAGAGAGGCAGTTGGTGCAACCTACTCTGTTGCTCGCGAACCTAATATAGCTATTGTTGCAGATAAATATGGGCTAGATTCACCTGAAGGACGAGGTGTTATGGCTATGTATGTATGTGGGACTCTTTATGGTGCAATTTGGATGAGTATCCTTGCAAGCATAATAGCACAATTGAATATTCTTCACCCTTATGCTTTAGCAATGGGAGCTGGAGTAGGTAGTGGGAGCATGATGGCTGCTTCATTGGCACCGATAAGTGATTTATATCCTGACTTATCAGAAAATATCAATGCTTATGCAACAACAGCGAACTTAATGTCTGGTATTGTAGGCATATATATTTATACACTATTTTCTTTGCCTTTCGCTTCTTTAATGTATAACACTTTAGCTCGCCTTCGTCGCAATAAATAAGGAATCGAATATGAAAATTTTAGAAACAATTTTTGTACTTATTTTAGTAGCCGTTATCATGGCAGCAGGTAACACTGTAGGATATAAAATTGATTTTATGCTATCGCTTCAAGCATTAGCTGTGTTAGTTGTCATATCTATTGCAGGATTATTAATAAGTAAATTACCTGTTTTAAATAAACTTCCTGTAATTCTATGGGTATCCGTTGTTGCTGCTATTGTATCAGCACCGATATTCCCATATCATCAAGAAGTGGTTGCAATTACAGATCAAGTCTCATTACTTGCTGTTTGTACACCAGTACTTGCTTATGCGGGACTAGCGATTGGTAAAGATCTTGCGCTATTTAAAAATATATCTTGGCGTATCATTCCCGTATCTTTAGCTGTTTTTTCTGGTACGTTTATTTTTGCTGCCCTAATTGCTCAAATTACTTTACATTGGGAAGGCGTTATCTAATTTGGATAAGGATTTTATTTATGACTAAAGAAGAACTAAAGAAAAAAGTCTGCGATGCAATTGCAAATCGAAAAGCAGATATCAAGTCGATTGCTGAAGCAATTTGGTCAGAGCCAGAACTTGGTTACAAAGAACATAAAACTGCTAAAAAAGTAGAAGACGCTTTAGAGAAATTAGGTGTCCCATTTAAAAATAAATTAGCCTTAACTGGTGTTAAAGGTCGATTAAAAGGTGGGAAAGGAAGTAAATATAGCATTGCCATTATTGGCGAGCTCGATGCAATTATTTGTGCTGACCACCCTGCCGCAGACGAAACTTCAGGAGCGGCTCACTGTTGTGGCCATAATGCACAAATCGCTAATATGATGGCTGTCACTATGGGGCTAATTGACTCAGGTGCAATGCAATTTTTAGCCGGTGATGTGGTACCATTTGCTGTCCCTGCAGAAGAATATGTTGAAATTACCTATCGAAACCGATTAATTGAAGAAGGCAAAATCAAATACATTGGCGGAAAACCAGAATTGATTTCACGAGGTGATTTTGATGATGTTGATATGGCATTACAAATACATTTAACAAGCGTCCCAAATGAACGTCAGGATGGTTTTATTGAAATCTCAACCACAAGTAATGGTTTTATCGGAAAATTAATTAAGTATAAGGGAGAGGCTGCTCATGCGGCAGCAGCCCCTCATGCTGGCGTAAATGCTTTAAATGCAGCTATGATGGGGATGATGGGTGTTCATGCTATTCGCGAAACCTTTCAAGAAAAAGATTATATTCGCTTCCATCCAATTATTACCCAAGGTGGTGACTTAGTGAATGTTGTACCAAGCGATGTAAGAATGGAAAGCTATGTACGAGCAGGTAATGTTCCTGCAATGATTGATGCTAATGAAAGAATCAATCAAGCATTAAAAGCTGGTGCAATGGCTGTAGGTGCATCTTGTGAAATTAAAGATTTACCAGGCTACCTACCATTACATAATAACCCAACACTTAATGACCTTTTAAAGCAAAATGCTGAAAATTTAATTGGTGAAGAAAACGTTTCAATCGCACCACATATGACTGGAAGTACAGATACTGGCGACCTATCACATATTATGCCAGTAAGTCACCCTTGGATTGGTTCGGTTAGAGGTATTTTACATGGAAAAGACTATACCGTATTTGATGAAGATATGGCCTATATTCGACCTGCTCAAATGATGGCTTGTACCATTATTGACTTGCTCTATGATGATGCGAAACCAGCCGAAACATTAATGGCGAATTACAAACCGTTAATTTCTAAGGAAGAATATTTAAAATTCCTATCTGGTTTTGACAAATAAAGTTAAAAACTTGGCACAATCTTGTGCCAAGTTTATACTATCCACTTCATCATCAACCTTTATAACTTCATATGTTAACGCTTACCGACCAAGAATTGTTTCGTTATGACAGGCAAATAGCTTTGCATGGTTTTGATATTGATAAGCAGCAAGTTTTAAAAAACAGCTCAGTTTTAATTATTGGATTAGGCGGGTTAGGTTGTGCTGCATCCCTCTATTTAGCTGCATCTGGCATAGGCAAAGTGACTTTAATTGATTTTGATACCATATCCGAATCAAATTTGAATCGACAAATTTTATACACGCCAAAATCCATAAATCAATATAAGGTTGATATAGCCAAGCAAAAATTAACTCAAATCAATCCAAACATGATTATTGACACCATTAATCAGAAGCTGGTTGATAGTGAATTAATTACAGTAATCAAACATCATGATATCGTCATTGATTGCACTGATAATTTAACCAGTCGTGAACAAATTAATCGTTGCTGTTTTCAAGAAAAAAAACCTTTAGTTTCAGGCGCTGCAATTCGAATGGAAGGCTTACTGACTGTATTTAATTATGAAGAAGATCAACCGTGTTATCATTGCTTAAGTCATTTATTTGGTCAAAATCAACTTACTTGTATCGAAGCAGGTGTAATGGCGCCATTAGTCGGTATGTTTGGTTCAATTCAAGCAATAGAGTCCATCAAAGTACTTACCAAGTATGGGAAACCTCTAGTTGGGAGAGTATTGATGGTTGATGGCATGACAATGGAGTTCAACCAAGTTACATTTGCTAAACAAAGTAATTGTATTATTTGTGGAAATCAAAATACTACACAGGTCATAAAATGCAAATAAATCGAATTATTTTAGCACCAATGGAGGGAGTGCTTGATTATCATGTTCGAGAAATATTAACTGAAATTAATAAGTTTGATTATTGTGTAACTGAATTTGTAAGAGTGACCAACCATAAATTATCTAATCGAACTTTCTACCGACTATGCCCAGAACTTCATAATGATGGCAAAACATTATCAGGAACGCCTGTACGTATCCAGCTACTGGGACAATCACCTGAATGGATAGCAGAAAATGCCGTTAAAGCTATCGAGTTAGGCTCTTATGGTGTAGATATTAATTTTGGCTGTCCGGCTAAAACAGTAGTAGGCAACCATGGCGGTGCTTATTTATTACAATATCCGAATCAAATATATAACATTGTGAATCAAGTTAGAACAGCAATAGGTTCTAATCCCGTATTATCAGTTAAAATTCGATTAGGATGGGAAGATAAATCCCGCTGTTACGAAATTGCAAAAACAATTGAAAATGCAGGAGCAAATGAAATTGTCATTCATGGTAGAACAAAAATAGATGGATATAAAGCTGATAAAATTGATTGGTCAACAATTGGAAAGATAAAACAAAAACTAACCATTCCAGTTATTGCTAATGGCGAAATTTTTTCTATTGAAGATGCCTACAACTGCATAAAACATAGCCAAACAAATGACATCATGCTTGGCCGTGGGATACTAAATATTCCTAATTTAGCTAATAAAATTCGCTATAAACATTCATCATTAATCTGGCAAGAAGTCATAAAAATACTACTTAGTTATGCGATGACGGCTATTGACGATGTAAAGCCACTTTATCATTCTGCTCGAATTAAACAATGGTTAGCTTATTTAAAACAGCATTATCCAGAAGCATCGGTATTACTTCCTGAAATAAGACAATTAAAATCACAAATTGAAATCTGTGATTTTTTGAAAACTAAATTAAATAATTAATTCGATTCGTTTTGACTCTTTTTAAAATTTGTCATACCGAAATAATATTTAGTTATTTTATTAAGAATTAGACAAATCAATAAAATAACCAATAATATTAAAAATAATTTATTAATATGGTTAAATATTGTCACAAACGAATCAATATAGTATTTGGTTGGATTGTTATTAATGATGGTAAAGGTAATATAAACAACAGCTAAAATTAAAATATTTGATATTGATACACTTTTGAAAAGTTTTACATATAGAACTTTATTAGAAAAAATGTGAAAACATCGCTTGCTCAATACAAGACCAAATAATAACGCACTCAGATAAATAGCAATTAAAAAATTAGAAACATAAAATTTATCTAAAAGAGGTTGAAAAAGAAGGATAAAACCTTTAATCAATATAAAGCAACTAAAAATAGAGAAAAGAATAAAGTGAATTTTAGAGGAATTTTTTTTAGTCCAAATAAATTCATTTTGATCTTTAACAAAACAAACTCTATAAAAATCAATTAAATAATACAAAAGCAAGGCTTCAAGTGAATAACGAATAATAGCAAATGCTAAACTATATAATATTGAATAAAGGTAATAATTTTGGGGTTTAACGTCTGTATTAATTGCAATGAAAGATGCAACAATTGAATAAATCAACATTAAAATAATTAGCAAAGTTATATTAGCTTTATTAACAATGTGAATACGGAAAGAATAAAAAAATATCGCTAAAAGACCAAAAACCCATAATGCTTCTATAAAACTCTTTTCAAAAATAAATCGAAATAAAAAATTTGAATCAAAAAGTAAATACCAAAACAAATTATTTGGAATTGAAGCATTTTGTTGCCAATATAAAAAAGATATATTCAAAAATATGCTAAATAAAAAATAAACTAAACATCCTGTTAACGGCAATTTAAAAAAAGATACTTTTTGCATTTAACTTCCTTATTATCAAAACCACAACTTATTCAATTCTTTTAATAAAATGTTTTATTTTAAAGCCCATCAAAACCAACGAGCCAAAATAGATACAAATACCAACAATAACTAGCAGGAATAAATATCCAACTCTTGTTAGCATTGAGCCTGTAGACCAATCGGGTAATAACTGAGCTCCAAACCACAACGCTACTGACATCAATAAAACAGCAATAATAACCTTGATTAAAAATCGATACCAACCTGGTTGTGGTTGGTAGAGTTTCTTCTTACGAAGTTGCCAAAACAATAAACCAGCATTAAAACATGCTGCAAGTCCAATTGATAATGAAAGGCCTGCATGTTGTAAAGGTCCAATAAAAGCCAGATTCATCAATTGCGTTAAAATAAGGGTTATTATTGCAATTTTCACCGGTGTTTTAATATCTTGTCTGGAATAAAATGCGGGGGCTAATACTTTAATCAAAATTAATCCAAGCAAACCAATTGAATAAGCGACTAATGCGCGTTGAGTCATCAAAGTATCATTTAAGGTAAATTGCCCATACTCGAAAAGAGTTGATATTAATGGTTTAGAAATAACACCTAATGCCACAGTACTTGGCAAAGCTAATAAAAAGCAGAGGCGAAGCCCCCAATCTAACAACTCTGAATATTGTTTGTGGTCACCTTTGGCAAAACTTTTGGCTAAAGAGGGTAACAAAATAGTTCCTAATGCAACACCTAGTACACCTGCAGGAAATTCCATTAATCTATCAGCATAATACATCCATGAAACAGAACCTGAAATCAAAAATGATGCAAATATTGTATTAATAATTAACGATATTTGACCGACTGATACACCTAAGATAGCAGGACCCATCTGCTTTAACACTCGCCAAACACCACTATCTTTAAAACTAATACGAGGCAAAACCAACATACCAATCTTTTTCAAATAAGGTAGCTGATATAGCAATTGTAAAATTCCCCCCACCACAACAGAAACAGCTAACGCAAGCACTGGTGGATTAAAATAAGGGGTTAAGAATAAGGTAAAAGCAATCATGCTAATATTTAACAACGTTGGCACAAATGCAGGTACAGAAAAACGATTCCAAGTATTAAGTATAGCGCCCACTAATGATGCAAGTGAGATAAAAAAGATATAAGGAAAAGTAATTCGTAGCATAATTGTTGCAAGTTCAAATTTATCTGATGATTCTTGCATAAAACCTGGTGCAGTTATCATTATAATAAATGGTGCAGTTACAACACCAATTAAAGTAACGATAGCTAATACCAGTGTTAATAAACCTGCGATATAAGCCACAAAAGTACGTGAAGCCTCAATGCCTTGCTGATTTTTATATTCAGCTAAAATCGGTACAAAAGCTTGGGAAAAAGCCCCTTCAGCAAAAATTCGTCGAAGTAAATTGGGCAGTTTAAAAGCAACAAAAAATGCATCCGTAGCCATTCCCGCTCCAAAAAAACGGGCAATAATAGCATCACGAACAAACCCCAAAACGCGTGAAACCATTGTCATTGAGCTAACTGTAGCTAAAGATTTTAAAAGATTCATATACGATTTATGTACCAAGTACATAGTCAAAAACGATTAATGAAGCATAGTCTACAAACTATTGTTCTAAATCACCATGATTTTTTAATAAACAGCCATTTTAGTATCACCGTCAGAATGATACTGACGGTATATGTATCAACGATCTTTCAAAGGAATAAAAGGCATAAGTTCGCCAATGTTTTTATAGGCAGGACGTATAATTCGACGATCATCAAAATTAAGTTCTTCAATGCGATGAGCACACCATCCAACGATTCGCGACATAGCAAATAATGGCGTGTAAACTTCTTTTGGTAACCCAATCATGTCATAAACAAAACCTGAATAAAAATCGACATTAGCACAGACTTGTTTTTTAGTTCTGGCATTTTTACGATTAACTATTGCATGAATCGCACGTTCCTCAAGTAAGTTTAGAAAGTTAAATTCTTTTTCTCGGCCTTTTTCTTGAGCAAGTTTATGGGCCATCTCTTTTAGCAACATGGCTCTTGGGTCTGATACAGTATAAACAGCATGACCAATACCATAAATTAACCCTTTTCGATCAAATACTTCTTTATCTAAAATACGTTGTAGATATGCATCAATTTCATCTGCATCAGTCCAATTTTTAATCTCTTCGGCAAGATGTTTAAGCATTTTTCCTACTTGCAAATTAGCCCCACCATGCAATGGACCTTTCAATGATCCTATACCTGCAGCAATAGATGAGTAAGTATCGGTACCCGTAGAACTCGTTACGCGAACGGTAAAAGTTGAATTATTCCCGCCACCATGTTCAGCATGAATAATCATGGCTAAATCAAGTACTCTTACATCAAGTTCTGTGTATCGACCGGATCCTTTCATCATATAGAGAAAATTTTCTGCAATTGAAAAATCTTCGTGTGGATGACGGATATGCAGTGATTTACCTTTAGCACTATGACTTAACATATTGTAAGCATAAGCAATAATTGCTGGGAATTTAGCAATTAAATCGATGGATTGACGCATTAAATTATCACGTGAGGTATCATCAGGTTCAGGATCATAAGTATACATTTCAAGAACAGTTCTAGCCAAAATGTTCATCACATCATGGCCTTCAAGTTCCATTATGGCAATCTTAGTTTGTTTTTCTAACGCCATCGACTCACAGAGTAAACGTGAAAAATCTCGTAATTCTTCTTTATCGGGTAAGTAACCAGATAATAATAAATAGATAGTTTCTTCAAACCCTGTTCGTCGCTCTTGTTGAGCATTATGAACCAGCTCTTCAATATCAATTCCTCGGTATAATAATTTACCGGCAATTGGTTTTAGTGAACCATCTTCTAAGCGTTCATAGCCTAATACATCACCAATTTTGGTTAATCCAACTAATACACCAGTATGATCTGTATTACGTAATCCACGTTTTACATTAAATTGTTCGAATAACTGCGATTCAATTTTACTAGTATTTTTAATGGTTTCCGATAATTTATAAACCAAGAACTTTTCTTTCATTAACCATCCCCTTTGAATTATAAATTATCGATTACTGCTTGAGTAAATTGAGTTGTTGATAATGATTGTCCATTTTGCATAAAGCGTGCTAAATCAGTTGTTGCTTTACCTAATTGAAACAAACTTTCCATCGCATTAGTGATTAATTGTCCTACTTCATGCCAACCTAAGTATTCAAACATCATCACTCCTGACAATATAAGTGATGATGGATTGGCTTGATTTTGACCTGCTATATCAGGTGCGGTACCATGTGTTGCTTCAAATATAGCATGTCCGGTTAAATAATTAATATTAGCACCTGGCGCAATACCAATACCACCAACCATGGCAGCCAGCTGATCCGATACATAATCACCATTGAGATTTAATGTTGCAACAACAGAATAGTCCTCAGGTTTTAATAATGTATTTTGTAAAAATGCATCACAAATAACATCTTTAATAATTAATTTAGAGTTTGCTTTAGCGGTTTGTAATGCTTGTTCTGCTGCTGCTTTACTTTGGGCCTTCTGAATTTTTGCATATTGATTCATGGTGAAAACTGCGTCAGCAAATTCTCTTTCCGCAAGTTCATAACCCCATTGCTTAAATCCACCTTCGGTAAATTTCATAATATTACCTTTATGAACAAGGGTCACAGACGGTAATTTATGTTGTAATGCATACTTGATTGCTGAGCGTATTAGGCGTTCAGATCCCTCAATTGAGACAGGTTTCACTCCAAAAGCTGAGGTTTTAGGGAACCTAACTTTAGTTACTTTCATTTGTTCAGATAAAAAATGATAAAACTTTTCAGCATCATCAGAACCTTGTTGCCATTCAATACCGGCGTATATATCTTCGGTATTTTCACGAAAAATGGTCATGTTTACTTTTTCAGGATGCTTTATTGGTGATTCAACACCTTTGAACCAACGGACAGGGCGCAAACAAACATAAAGATCTAATTCTTGTCGCAATGCAACATTTAGTGAGCGAATCCCTCCGCCAACAGGTGTCATTAATGGTCCTTTGATACCGATAAGATAATTTTTGAAGGCACTCATGGTCTCTTCAGGTAGCCATGATCCATTTAAATTAAACGACTTCTCACCAGCAAGTACTTCTTTCCATTGAATGCTACGCTTACCTTGATAAGCTTTTTCAACTGCTTTATCAAAAATAGCTCGAGCAGCGTGCCAAATCTCTTTACCCACACCATCACCTTCAATAAAAGGAATCGTTGGATGATTTGGTACAACTAATTGTCCATTTTCAATTGAAACTTGCTGATTCATATTGTCTATTCCTCTTATTTTACTTAACTTCTTCTTTTAACTTATTCAATGCACTACCTGCCTTGAACCATTCAATTTGTGCTTGATTGTAAGTGTGCGAAACGACGAAAGACTCTTTACTACCATCACGATGATGAAGGGTTAATGTTAGATTTTTTCCAGGAGCAAAATTACTGAGTCCAGTAATGCTAATTTGATCATCTTCACGAATTTTGTCATAGTCATCTTTATTGACAAAGGTTAAAGCAAGCATACCTTGTTTTTTTAGATTGGTTTCATGAATACGAGCAAACGATTTAACCACAATGGCTTTAACGTTTAAAAAACGTGGTTCCATTGCAGCATGTTCTCTTGATGAACCTTCACCATAATTCTCTTCAGCAACAACTATTGACCCGATTCCTTGTGATTTTAATTTACGTGCTAATGCAGGTACTTCAACATAATCTCCCGTTTGAGCATCCAACACACAGTTCGTTTTTTGATTAAAGGCATTAACCGCACCTATTAGCATATTATTTGAAATATTATCTAGATGACCACGAAATTTTAGCCACTTTCCAGCCATTGAAATATGGTCTGTGGTACATTTACCAGTTGCTTTAATCAATAGTGGTTGCGAAATAATATCTTTGCCATCCCAAGGAGTGAAAGGTAAAAGCTGTTGTAGTCGATCTGAATGAGGATCGATACGAACTTCAACTGCACTACCATCAGCTATTGGCCCAATATATCCAGCATCATCAACCGCAAATCCTTGTTTTGGCAACTCATCACCGAGTGGCTCAGTAAGTTTCACTTTTTCACCTTTAACATTAATGAGATGGTCAGTAAGTGGGTTAAAGCTTAATTTACCTGCAATTGATAATGCCACTACAATTTCTGGGGAACAAACAAACGCATAAGTGTTTGGGCTACCATCATTACGTTTAGCAAAATTACGATTGAACGAGGTGACAATCGAATTTTTGTGTTCATCGGCAACTTCATCACGACGCCATTGCCCAATGCAAGGGCCACATGCGTTAGCCATAATAGCAGCACCTGCTTGCTCAAAACGACTTAAAATGCCATCACGTTTAGACGTATATTTAACTTGCTCTGAGCCAGGATTGATAATTAATTTTGCATTTACTTTTAAGCCTAATTTATTAGCACTATCAATAACTGAAGCTGCGCGCATCATATCTTCATAAGAAGAATTAGTACATGATCCAATAAGTCCAACTTCCATATTGTCTGGATAATTGTGTTCTTTAACGGCAGAAGCAAGCTCTGAAATAGGATAAGCTAAGTCAGGTGTGAATGGACCATTCACATAAGGTTCTAAGGTCGATAAATTAATTTCAATAACTTGGTCATAATAATTTTCAGGTTGCTTTAAAATTTCTTTATCAGGATTGAAACAATCTACCAATGTATTAGCTAAATCCACTACTTCTTGACGACCAGTCATGGCAAGATAATCAGCAGATTTTTTACTGTAAGGGAAGATTGAGGTTGTTGCGCCGACTTCAGCTCCCATATTACAAATTGTTGCTTTACCAGTAGCTGATAACGACTCAGTACCTTCTCCAAAATATTCAATAATTGAATTAGTACCACCTTTAACGGTTAAAATACCAGCTAGTTTTAAAATGACATCTTTTGGTGATGACCAGCCAGATAATTTTCCAATTAGCTTTACACCAATAATTTTTGGCATTTTTAGTTCCCACGGCATACCCGCCATCACGTCAACAGCATCAGCGCCACCAACACCAATGGCAATCATGGATAGGCCACCTGCATTAGGGGTATGCGAATCGGTACCGATCATCATCCCACCAGGAAAGGCATAATTTTCAAGCACTACTTGGTGAATGATTCCTGCATCAGGCTTCCAAAACCCGATGCCATATTTGTTCGAAACATCACGTAAAAATTGATAAACTTCATGGTTATTACTTTCAGCAATGATGAGATCATCATGGGCATTTTTATAAGCTTGAATAAGGTGATCACAATGGACTGTTGAAGGTACTGCAACTCGTTTACGACCAGAATTCATTAATTGTAATAGTGCCATTTGTGCCGTTGCATCTTGCATAGCGACACGATCTGGGGAAAAATTTACATAATCTTCCCCTCTTTTATAAGCTTTAAGCTCTTCACCTTCAGCAAGATGGGCATAAAGGATTTTTTCCGTCAAGGTTAATGGTTTTCCAATTTTCTGGCGAATAAGATCAATTTTTTGCAGGTAATGTTGATAAATATCTTTTATTAAATCAATATCGAAAACCATAATTAAGCTCCCATTGCTTATATTATAATATCCTTTAGAGCCTTACTCACAATCAGGATGATTGAATATTTATTCTTTTTTTATGATTAAATATTCAGACAATATAGCATTATTTTTGTTTTATGCAATCTTGCAGCAATAATTATTGTTAACTTTGATTAAAAACAATAAATTTAGATGTCATCGTTAACAGGAATTCTATACTAGCGAAATATTAAATATTATGCACATTAAAGAAAATTCAAAATTAGTAAATCCCATAAGTAAAAATAATGTAAAAAAAGTTGAGGAACGGGGTTTTTTAAGTCATTAAAATCGCGCCAACGCATTGTTTACTTACATTATTAAACTATGTTACATTGTTTTCCCGAATAATATTTACACTTTTTTTCATGAATCAAATAAAAAATACGTCACCATTAAAAACTGGTGGATTTTTAAATACAATAGAACGAATTGGAAACAAAATTCCTGATGTTACAACTCTTTTCTTTTATGCATTAATAATTTGTCTGGTTGCTTCATTATTACTTTCTTTTGTCAGCTTTAATTATATTAATCCAGTAACGCAAGAAAAACTGGCAGTAGTGAATATGTTAGCACCAAACCAATTAGTTACCTTTTTTACAAAACTTGTATCAAATTTTGTCTCATTTCCACCTCTTGGAATTACCATTGTAGCTACATTGGGTATTGGTATTGCTGAAAGCAGTGGCTATATTCATGTTCTGCTCAAAAAGTTATTAGCTATCACACCTAAAAAACTGGTTACTCCATCAGTTATTTTTGTCAGTATGGTTTGTCATATCGCGTCAGACTCTGCTTATGTAATTTTAATGCCTGTGTCAGCAATGATGTTCTATGCGACAGGGCGTCACCCATTAGCGGGGATTGCTGCTGCATTTGCAGGATTAGCTGGAGGTTTTAGTTCAAGCTATACCCCTTCAATTATTGATCCAATAATGCAAGGCTTTACACAAAGCGCCGCTCAAATTATTGACCCAACATATCAAGTCAATGTTCTTTGTAATTACTTTTTAAGTTTTGGTGGTACTTTCTTTGTATTGATAGCCTGCTGGTTTGTTACAGATAAGATTGTTGAGCCTCGCTTAAATGCCACGATGCCTTTAAACAATGATATTCAATTAGATAACATTGCTGATTCTCCTGAGATTTCACCAATTGAAAATAAAGCATTTAAAATTGCATCAGCTGTTTTCTTAATTATTGCTGTCGGCTTAGTATTGGTTTTATTACCAGAAGATTCTTTATTACGCGCACCCGACGGTAGTATGACGAGTAACAAAGCACCAATCATGCAAATTATTGTACCGTTGTTATTTGTATTTTTTGCAATACCAGGCTTAATTCATGGCTTTATCACTGGCGCATTTAAATCATCGCGAGATATCGTCAAATCAATGGAAAATATCACTAAGTCACTTATTCCATTTATTGTTTTTGCTTTCTTTTGTGCACAATTTTTATATGTATTTTCAAACTCACAAATTGGTACCTTAATTGCTATTGGCGGAGCTGAGTTTTTAAAAGCATTACATTTGCCATCAGTTGTTACTATTTTTGGCGTAATAATTCTAACTAGTCTGCTTAATGTGTTAATCACTTCAGCCTCTTCCAAATGGGCTATTTTAGCGCCGATTTTTGTTCCGATGCTTATGTCTGTGGGGATCTCGCCAGAATTAACCCAAGCAGCTTATCGTATCAGTTCAGCAGTTAATGTTAGCACGCCTATGTTTGCTTTTTATCCTTTGATCATTGCTTATTGTCAGCAGTATTGTAAAAACACTGGTGTGGGTACTCTGAGTTCGATGATGATCCCATATACGGCTGCTCTCTTAATTGCTTTGACAATAAATTTATTACTGTTTTGGTTTTTAGGTCTTCCTATCGGTTTTGATAGTGGTTATGTCTATCCTCCAATAACTAGTTAATCGCAGATAAGGATTTTAATCATGAATATTACCGAACAATTAGTTAAACGATTTTTACGTTATGTAAGTATTCCAAGCCAAAGCAAAGCTGGCTCGGCAGTTGTGCCCTCTACTCCAGGACAAACTAAATTAGCAAAACAACTTGAACAAGAGTTAATTGATTTGAAGTTACAAGATGTTCACCTTGATGAACATAGTATTGTGACAGCCAAATTAACCGGTAACCAACCTAATGCGCCAAAAATTGGCTTTGTTGCGCATCTTGATACTGTAGATGTCGCACTGTCAGAGAAGATTAATCCACAAAGGGTGACTTTTACTGGTGAAGATATCTTATTAAATAAAGACAAAGATATTTGGTTTAAGGTGGCAGAACATCCAGAGTTGAAGAAGTATCTCAATGAAGAGCTGCTCGTTACAGATGGTACCAGTGTTCTAGGCGCTGATAATAAAGCAGCAATTGCAATTGTCATGACCATGTTAGATCAGTTGCAACAGCAAAATTGCCTACATGGTGATATTTATGTTGCTTTCGTGCCAGATGAAGAAGTTGGGTTAAATGGCGCCAAAAAACTGGATCTGCAACGTTTTAAACCTGATTTTGCTTATACCATTGACTGCTGTGAATTGGGTGAAGTCGTTTATGAAACATTCAATGCTGGCTCGGTTACGTTTGAAATTGAGGGTGTATCTGCTCATCCTATGTCAGCAAAAAATGTCTTAATCAATCCAATTCGCATAGCGAATGATATTATTAACTGTTTTGATAGCTTTGAAACACCTGAACATACCGAAGGTAAAGAAGGATATTTTTGGTTTAATGATATTATTGGTAACCAAAGCACAACTACATTAAAAATGAGCATTCGTGATTTTGATTTAACGCGATATGAAGCTCGTAAAACTTACATTCAAGATGTGGTTAGTTTTATCAGTCGTAAATATCCTAAAGCAAAAATTGAATGTCAAATTACTGATATCTATAGCAATATTGCTAATTATTTAGGTGATGATCGTCGTTGTATTGATTTGATTTACCAATCATTTGAATTATTGGGTATTAAACCAAATACTATCGCCATGCGTGGAGGAACAGATGGTTCAGCACTATCAGCAAGAGGACTCACCACGCCAAACTATTTTACTGGCGCACATAACTTCCATTCTTATTTTGAGTTTTTACCATTATCATCATTCTTGAAATCATTCGAAGTCACGATGAAAATTATTGAATTAGCGGCGAAAGTTTAAAAATAATCAACAAGAGGGAATACCATTCCCTCTTAAAAATACTTATCGAATATTATAATTTATAACTTGCAGTTAATAAAAATGCGCGAGGAGTGCCTGGCATACTACTTGAGCGCCAATATTTTTTACCCAATAAATTGGTTAATGCTAAGGTTAGATCAACAGATCGTGTTTGATAACCGATTGCGGCATTCCATGTTCCATATCCAGGGCGTTTAACGAGGTTTTTATCATCATTATACATTGAACCTTTATAATCAAATCCCACTTCCGTGAACCAATCTTCATGAGGAAGGTAGCGAACACTTAGATAGCCACTATGTTTAGCTGTATTAGATAGGTATTTTCCTTGGTTAGCTGGTGTTTTTTTATCTTTATGCACTTTAGCTTGTTGATAACCAATACCGCTATTGATATACCAATTTTTACTTAATTGTCCAATAGCACTCAACTCTATTCCCTGACTGCGATCACTGCCTCTAACTTGCCAATTATAAGGATCATTGACCGAGTCAGGTTGATACCTAACATTATAAAGTTCAAGATCATAGAGTGCGATTTGAGTAGAGAGCTTATCATTAAACCAATCACTTTTGACACCGATTTCATACTGACGTGAATACTGAGGCTTATCATCATAAACAGTTTTAGAATCTGTAGCTATGGTTATTAAACCTCTACCACCATAAGGTGCAAAGTTTTTACTATACGAAGCATAAAAACTTTGAGACGCAATCGGTTGCCAAATTAAACCAATACGTGGACTTAAAGTGTGACCATCATATGACCGATTTTGATGATTCAATTTGTTATCTGAAGCAAATTCATAATTATCATAACGTAATCCTGCAAGTAATTTCCATTGTTCTGTAAAGCTGATGAGATCCTGCCAATATAACCCTCTAGAAGTAGCTTTATGATTAGTTTTGGTATTCAATGTTGTGAAGTGAGGCTTTTTAGAGCGCCAATGAGGATGATAAGGATCCACAGCTTCAGGATATTGGCTAGCTAAAGCTAATCGTGGTTCCCTTTTTTCAATGTTATATTCAACTCCGATTAACATATCATGGGCAATACTTGCAGTATTAAATTTACCGGCTAAATCAAGGGTATTACTGTAGGTTTTGTTCGAAGTTTCTTGCCAAGCTCGACGGAATTTTAATTTACCTTTGTAATTACACGGCTTACCATTGTTTAATTTCCCATTCCAATCACAATAATTACCAGCATAAAGATGATCGAAATTTTGGTCAGCTTTACGATACATATTTGTTAATTTAATAGACCAATGATGATCAAATTCATATCCCATCACCGAACGTAACGAATTAAAATTATCTTTCACATAATCATCTGGGTGAGCATAGGCCGTTTTGATTGAAACACCTCTTGGTAAATCATAATAAGCCGGCGCCCTATCTGGTTTACGCCATAATTTATCATTTGTATATTGTACTAACCAATTAAATCCGTTTAGATTATCATACAAAACGCTTGGCGAAACCATTGTATCTCGTTGTTTAATGCCTTTACGAAAACCTTTATCTGATTGGTGATCTATAGTCATTCGTACGGCAAGTTCATCACTTAAAACATGGTTAACATCTATCATTCCACCATATTTATCCCAAGATCCACCTCGTAAACTCAAGGTAGACGGTGAATCAAAATTTGCCTGCTTACTGATCATATTTATGATTCCACCACCTGAACCTCGACCATAAAGTACCGAAGCAGGTCCCTTTAAAATTTCAATTCGCTCTATATTAGCTGTACTTTGTCTAACTTGTCCGCTAGCACGGACACCATCTCGGTAAATATCGCCGGAACTAGCAGAAAACCCTCTAATTTTGATACCTTCATCTCGCATATCATAAGTTGCATCGACTCCGGGTAATTTATTGACAATGACACTGAGATCAGTTTGTCCATAAATTTTTTGTTGTTCAAGGTTAATCGAATTAATGGTTTGAGGAATATCCTTTATTTCAAAGGTTTGTTTAGTTGCAGTTGATGATAGTTTTATGCGCTGATCATTATTATCCTTAGCGACTACCTTCATAGTTTCAATATCATCATTAACTTTA
Organism: Gilliamella sp. B2772; assembly: GCF_026536985.1. Classification (NCBI taxonomy): domain Bacteria; kingdom Pseudomonadati; phylum Pseudomonadota; class Gammaproteobacteria; order Orbales; family Orbaceae; genus Gilliamella; species Gilliamella sp. B2772. The sequence continues at coordinate 1,098,681 of NZ_JAFNNB010000001.1, forward strand.
TCTTGGGCGTAAGCTATAAAAGTAAATAAGCCCAGAGTACATGGGAAGACTAATTGATTAACTAATTTCATTATTTTTCCTATTGTTTGATTAATTTTAAAACAACAGTTATTAATGATAATGATTGTTATTTGCGATTACAACTTTTTTCTATCTTGACGGCTTTCAATATAAACCTTAAATCATATTTTTATAAAAATATAAATTTGATTTGAAAGTCTCTAAGTTAATTAGTGGATGATATGGTAATATTTTGATTATTTGATTTTTTTTGAATTATCTTCTAATAACTAACAGTGGATTTTATTAAAATAGATTTTTAATCAGATCACCAACCGACAAGTTTAGTATGTCTAGTGGAAGATAAATTCATTATGTAAGATGAAGTGGTGGGTCGTGAGCGATTCGAACGCTCGACAAACGGATTAAAAGTCCGCTGCTCTACCGACTGAGCTAACAACCCATTTTGATAGAATTACTTTCTGCTTTATTACTTAACGCTTCAAGCAATTTCGGGTTGCTATAATACTTATAATTATAAGGCGGTGCAACCCTTTTATTGCTATTTTTATTCAATAGCTGGTTATTTATACATTTTATTATAACGATGCTATTTTTTTATTTGCTAGATCAACTGTCTTTTTATCTTTAGGGTATTTATTTACGACTTGTTGAAATACAGTTTTGGCATTCTTTTTATCACCTTTATCAAGTAAAATTAAACCCACTTTATAAAGGCTATCTGCTGCTTTTGGAGAAGATGGAAAATCTTTTACTACTGTTGCATAATAAAATGATGCATTATCTTTTTTTCCTTTTTTATAACAAAGTTGACCAAGCCAATAATTTACATTTGCACGGTAACTTGTCTTTGGGTAGGCTTTTAGATAATTTTGAAAGGCTATAATTACGTCATCACTCTGTTTGTCATCATTAATATATTGCATGACGTAATTATAATCCGCTTTATCATCACCTGAAGTAGACCATCCAGATAAACCTGAAGATGATGATGGCGATGCCCCAGCATCAGTGCTTGATGTTGAATCAGAACTGTCACCTTGGGCTTCATCATTTGAATTTGATGAGAATCCTGTCCCATTAGTCATTTGCTGTAATATCATTTTTTGGCGTTCAATTGTTTGATTAAGTTGATGCTTAGTTTCTTCCAATTGACCACGAAGTGTATCTACATCTGATTGTAGATCATTAATTTTTTGTTGATTTTGAATTATCAACTGTCCTTGCGCTTGTATTGTTCTATCCACATCAGAACTACCAGCAGCACAACCATATCCAGCAAATAATAAAAATAAGGACAATGTGAGTATTTTTTTATACATATTATATAAACTCGACGTGAACTTAAACATAAAAAACGGCTGATAAATCAGCCGTCATTAAGATGGGATTAATATCCAGCGTAAGTAATTACTGCACGACGGTTTTTAGCATAAGCTGCTTCGTTGTGACCTAATACTGCTGGTTTTTCTTTACCATAAGAAACGATTGAAAGTTGTTCACCAGAAACACCATTACTTTGTAAGTAAGATTTAACTGCTCCTGCACGACGTTCACCTAACGCGATATTGTATTCTGGAGTACCACGTTCATCGGCATGACCTTCAATAACAACATTTAAGAATGAATTTGCACGCATGAAGATAGAATGTGCATTTAATAATGTTGAATATTCTGATTTAACATTGTATTTATCATAATCAAAATAAATTGTATTGATTTGTTGTAATTTTTGTAATTGAGCTAGAGCTTCTTTAGATAAAGAACCGTTACCTGCTTTGCTGCTGCTGTTTGAAGAACATGCTGTCACAGCAATTAATGGTAAAGCAACTGCAGCTACCTTAAGAAATTTAGAAAATTGCATTGAATTAACTCCTTTGTGTTTAAATAAATTATTATTGATATTTTGTATACTTCTAACCAACTTCAAAGTAACACCTGTTACCAACTAGAAAGATTAGAAGTATATATTATAACGACCTTAACATTTACACAATTTTAATAATTATAATATTGCTTAAAATTTAGTCGTTCCTCATAAATAAGGTGACCAAGATGGGAATTTTACTTGTCCATCAGTCGCTGGTAACCTTGCTTTAAAATTACCATCAGTTGAAACAAGATTTAAAATGGTACCTAAACCTTGCGATGAACTGTAGATAATCATAGTGCCATTTGGAGCAATACTCGGGGTTTCATCTAAAAACGTATCAGTTAATCGTTGATAAGTATTCGTTTCTAGATCATATCGAGTAATATGTTGCTCACCATTATTAGTAGAAATTACAGCAATAAATTTACCATCTGGAGATACGCGAGCATTTTGATTCTGGGTATTATCCCAAGTTATACGTTGTGATGCTCCACTATTAATGTTAATTGAATAAAGTTGAGGACGCCCAGCCTGATCAGAAGTATAGACAATTGTTTCATTATCAGGCATCCATGAAGGTTCAGTGTCATTACTACGCCCAGAAGTAATTTGAGTGATTTTTTTACTTCTTAAATTCATCATATATAAATTTAAGCTACCACCTTTTGATAAGGCAAAAGCTAATTTGCTACCATCTGGTGAAAATGCTGGTGCACCATTATGCTGTGGAAAAGATGCAATAGTTTCAACTGCACCACTATCTAATGTTTTTAACACTAATGCAGAACGACCACTTTCAAAAGTTACATAGGCTATTTTTTTGCCATCAGGTGACCATGTTGGTGACATTAATGGTTCTTTTGAACGGTGTACGGTGACTTGATCAAATCCGTCATAGTCAGATACACGTAATTCATGTGTGTAAGGACCCTTACTATTTTTAACGACGTAGGCAATACGTGTTCTAAAAGCACCCTTGATACCAGTTAACGCTTCAAAGATTTCATCACTTGCAGTATGGGCTGCATAACGTAACCAACGTTGTTCAATAGGAAATTGATTTTCAACTAAGACCGCGCCAGGACGTTCAACAGTATCAACTAATTGATAGGTGATAAGATATTTTCCTGATGCATCAGGTTGGATTGTACCGACTACAACGGCAGAAATACCAATATTGCTCCAAACACTAGGATTGACTTCAGAAGCGGTAGTTGGTTTTTGCGGCATTGCTGCTACATCAATTGGATTAAATTTACCACTATTACGTAAATCAGAAGCAATAATATTATCCACAACTTGTGGAGGTTCACCGCTACCTGTCCATTTAAATGGTATGACCGCAATTGGTTTAGCAGAACTTACGCCATCAGTGATTATAATTCTAACTTCAGCAGTAGCTATCATTGTATATAAAAAAACAAGACAAGCTATCAAAAAGCGAGAAGCAAATTTGATCATCTTAAATTCCTTAATCAAAAAGAAATATATTTAAGTTAAAATAAGTATAACAACCGTATTTAAATACAAAAAGATAAAACCTTTTAACAATTAACAAAATGTTATTAAATGGTATCACTCTTTACAAAATATAAATATCAGCGTGAAAGATAGCCGAAATTGCGTAACAAGTCCATAGCTATTTGAGTAAAAAAGATTTTTCTATATAAATTATTTATTATTCTTATATTCGCAATTACTGTCGCTTATTTACTATACTATGCTGATTTGGGTGTAGTTAAAAGTAGTCGCCAAAGATTTTTATTTAAATTAAATATAATCAGGCTAAAGATATTAAAGAATGATCAATAAGAATAAATTTTAAAATTTGCTATTTTTGGCATTTTTCGCAATAGAACGTATTGCGTTGGCCTATTCGATGAGACTTTATGTCAGATTTACAAATTAAACACTTTTCGCCTTCTCTACCATATACTTGGAGCTTTTGTACAAAATAACCAGGTTTACCATCAGATTGAACAAAGTCTTTAAGTGTAGTACCACCTTGTTCTATAGATTTGGTGAGCACTTGTTTAATTGATGTGACTAATCGTTCAAATTCTTCTAAAGTTAAACTATTTACTTTCCGGTGCGGATTAATTTTTGCCATAAACAATGATTCTGAAGCATAAATATTACCAACACCAACCACAATATGGTTGTCCATAATCCAGCTTTTTATAGGAATATTTCGATTAGTCGCTTTTTCGAAAAGATAGTTTGCTGAAAACTCCTCGCTTAGAGGTTCTAATCCTAAATGCTTCAATTGTTTAAGATCATCAATAGAATTAGTCCAAAGCCACGACCCAAAACGCCTTGGGTCGGTATAACGTAATGTCACACCATTTTCTAATACCAAATCAACATGATCATGTTTATCTGGTTTTTGGTTTGATTTTACTATGCGTAAGCTACCAGACATACCTAAATGAATTACAATCCAATTTTGCGTCAACTGTAATAATAAATATTTAGCACGTCTTTTAATATCTATGATTATTTGGCCTTGAGCATCGGAAATAGCCACATCAATAGGCCAACGAAGCTTGGGTTGTCGAACAACAACTTGTTTGATAATTTGGCCTTTTAAATAAGGTAAAATACCACGCCGACTAGTCTCTACTTCTGGTAATTCAGGCATTTAATAATCTCATTTAATTATTGAACATGTCAGTAACCCAGCTAGGAGCCGATTGATTTGTCTCAATTTGAGAACTAACAGCACATAAACTTTGTGGATTGACCGTCCATGCAGGTAAAGTCCTTACTCCTCCTCCATCGCACTGCCATTGGCCACTACTATCAATAGGTACCATAAAGATATTTTGTGGTACTGAAAGTTGTAATTTTTTCGGTGGATTATTTTGTAAGTATTCACTATATATTTTTAATGCACCTGTAGCGCCTGTTAATTTCATAGGTGAATGATCATCAAGCCCTATCCAAATGACTGCAACATTTTTTCCATCAATACCAGTAAACCAACTATCACGTGAATCATTACTTGTTCCAGTCTTGGCAGCTAAATTGAATGATCCATATTTAGCTTTCAATGAGCGTGATGTTCCTGATTCAACGACTTGTTGCATAGCGTAAGTGGTTAAATAAGCCGATTGCTGAGAAACCGCTTGAATTTGTTGCGGGTAATTTTGATAAACAAGTTCACCTTTATCAGTTAATACATACCGTAGTATTGTGAGCGGTGCACGTTGGCCATTATTGGAAATAGTTTGGAACATTTGTGCTGTTTCTAATGGTGTTAACTCTAGAGCACCTAATAAGCGAGAAGGCAAATTAGGGATACGATCTTCAGGTACCCCCAATGCTTGTAAAGTCGTTTTAGTTGCGTCTAAACCTAATGACATACCTAAGTTAACTGTAGGTACGTTAAGTGAAAGGGCTAATGCATCAATTAACATCACTTTATCGCGAAACTTCCGATCAAAATTCTTCGGTTGCCAATAACCGCCGTTTTCAAGTTTGATTGATAATGGGTTGTCATTTAACCAAGTATTAAGCTGATAACGTTCTGGCTGACCTAATGCAGTTAAGTAGGTTGACGGTTTTGCCAGTGAACCAATTGCTCGTCTAGTTAACCACGCTCTGTTATAACCAGGGTAACGTGGCTCAGCGCTACCAATAATAGAACGGATTTCACCTGTCTCACGGCTAACAATAACCATTGCTGTTTGTAATTCTTTATTAGTCGATTTACGTAATGTTTCTATTTCATCCGTAACCGATTGTTCTGCTGCAGCCTGAGCAACTGGATCGAATGTGGTGAAAATTTTCATTCCTGACAGGTGGTCTGCTTTGTCACCCAACTGTTTTCTAAGCTCACTACGGACAACTTGCATAAATGCTGGTTGCGGTGATATCACTCCACCTTTTGGTAAAACTGAAAGTGGGCGTTGGCTAAGTAAATTATATAATTCCTCATCAATAATTCCTTGTTGCTCAGCAAGTTTTAATACAACATTACGACGTTCAATGACTTGTTGTGGTTGAGTCCAAGGATTATAGTACGAAGCACCTTTTACCATACCTACTAATACAGCTTGCTGATCTAATGTCAATTCATTAACTGGTCGACCAAAATAGTAAAGGCTTGCTAATGGGAAACCATGAATTTCTTCACTACCAGCTTGACCTAAATAGACTTCATTTAAGTAAAGTTCTAAGATACGCTCTTTACTATATCGAGCATCTAAAATGATAGCCATATAGGCTTCACGTATTTTACGACTGATACTTCTCTCATTAGTTAAAAAGAGGTTTTTAACCGTTTGTTGTGTTAGTGTGCTTCCACCTTCAGTTCGGCCTGTTGTTAAATTAACATATATGGCTCGACCAATAGAATATAAACTTACACCATGGTGGTCATAAAAACGTTTATCTTCAGTTGCAACTAAGGTTTTTATTAACGAGTCAGAAAATTCTCTTAAAGGCACAAAAAGCCGTTGTTCACCATTTGGGGAATGCATCATCGTTATTAATTTAGGATCAATCTTAAGTAAGCCAAAATCACGACCTGTGTCTAAATTAGATATGCGATCTATCCTGTTTTCATAGAAAGTAATTTTGACACGAAAAGCTTTTTCTTCACCATCAGGAAATGTAAATGGACGACGGTAAATTTCAACAGCACCATTTTGAACAATAAATTCACCTGGTCTAGTAGCTTTACTATCTTGCTGACGATATTGTGCACCTTTTAGCAAAGTAACAACATCACTAAGACTATAATCACTATCTGGTTCAAGGTCGACTATCTGTCCATAGACAGCCGCAGGTAATTCCCAAACATTACCATCTATACGTTCTTTAATTTGTTGATCTAAATAAATCCCATAAACGACAGTTACAGCAACAAAGATAAGACATAATTTGAAAAGCAACGACCAAAGTCGACGCCACAATGATTTCTTATTTTTTTTTGAAGATTTTTTAGTCGATTTCTTTTTAGTTGGTCTGTTCAAACTACACCCAATATTAAGATTGAATAAAATTAACTTATAATAACATAACTTTTTAATGAAGCATTGAGCTTCTTATCAATAAGATATTTTAGTTTAAATAATATAGTTGAATATATAAAATCAATTAAAAACTAAGTTGTGGCTGAATATTTTTAACTTTTTCTATAAATGCTTTTTTAGACTTACCGGTTAAACCTTCATTAATAGGTAAACTTGCTGTTAATGGATTAACAGGTTTATTATTGATATGTAATTCAAAATGCAAATGTGGTCCAGTAGAACGCCCTGTATTACCAGATAAACCAATTTTGTCACCCTGTTTAACTTGTTGGCCTGGTTTCACTAAAATTTTGTCTAAATGCATGTATGCCGTCATATATTGCCTACCATGGCGTATAGCGACATAGTTACCTGCTGAGCCACTGTATTTCGCAATAACAACTTCTCCATTTCCTACAGATAATACTGGCGTTCCTCTAGATACTGCAAAATCAACACCATTATGTGGTGTAACAACGCCTGTAACTGGATGTAACCGACGCGGATTAAAACCTGATGATACGCGAGCTTTTTTAGCTAAAGGATATCGGAAAAAACTTTGAGATAAACTACCTGCATTAATATCATAGTATTTACCATCATCAGCTAGAATCGCATAATAATCTTTAGACCCATTTTTAATGCGAACACCAAGTAATTTACTATTTGATAAACGATTTCCATGCATTTCACGAGATAAGTATACCACGAATTTATCGCCTACTTTTAAACGTCGAAAATCCAAACGCCACTGCAATGCACGTGTAATAATTCCAATCTCATTACTCGTTAAACCAGCTTTACGCGCATCAGCTACAAAACTGGATTTCAGCTCACCTTTAATAACATTATTTTGTGAGACACCTTCTACTGTTTCAGTACTTTCTATAAATTGATTGCCTGACTTTTCAAAAATTCGAACATTATTAGTTGATATTGTCCAGTTAAAAGTGAGCAAATTGTGATTATCATCGGTCGTCCAACTAACCTGCTGTCCAATTCTCAAATTGGCTAGTTGTTTATACTTACCTGTTAACTGTGCAATATCATTTTTATTTACATTATAACGATTCAAAATATCGTGTAATGTATCACCACGTGATATGGTGTATTGCACTGTGTTATCTTTTTCTTCAGCAAGATCATCTAATTCGTCTTTAGCTATATCATCTTCAGGAACATCAGACGACTCTGTAACATTATCAGTTTTAGACTTATCACTAAGCATATCAATTCGCCCATCGCCAATAACAACTGAAGACGAAGGCGTATCTGTAACTGTAGTTTGAGCTTGAGAATTTAGAGGGACGTACACTGTGCGATCTAAATTTAAAGGTCGCCACAATATAGTTACAAAAATAACAACAACAAGGGCTCCTAATACTGAAAAATAGGGAATTTTGAATTTATTTTTTGCAATATTAGGGGATTTAATCTGCTGTGCCAAAATTAACCTTAACTATCTTATAATCTAAACTATTTTTTATCTAAACAATCCAACAGCTCCTGAGTTAATGTTAATAAAAAGTGTGAATAGGCACCTTTTTCGACAATGATACCTGTCCCTAATGGATTTAATTCACCAATTTTAACATTTGTACCATTTACTAACTTCTTTATAACTGCAGGGCTAAACTGTGGCTCTCTAAAAACACAGACTGCTTGATGTTCCGCTAGCTTTTTTTGAATTGCATAGACAGTTTGAACGCCAGGCTGTACTGCTGGGTTTATGGTAAAACTTCCTAGATTTTTTAATCCGAACTGTGATTCAAAGTACCCATATGCATCATGAAACACAAAATACCCTCTATTTTGTACGCTAATTAGTTTTTTTGCAATGTTTTGTTCTGTTTCTGATAGATTTGTAATGAATTCGTTCAGATTTGCATCAAGCAACTGCACTTTATTAGGATACAGTTCTATAAGCTTATCATGGATTGATTTTGCAATAATTTTAGCAATTTTTGGCGAAAGCCATATATGTTCATCATATTCACCATGATGATGGTCATTATCGTTATGAGGTATTTCATCATCGTGATGATTCGTTCTAAGCAAACTCTTAATTTCGGAAACATCCATTAATTCTATCTGCTTTTGTTCATCAACATTTTTTAAAACAGTTGGCATAAAAACTTCCATATCTTCACCAACCCAAATTATTAAATCAGCATTCTTAATTTTAGCCAAATCGGAGGGTTTCAATGAATAAGTATGAGGAGATGCGCCATCCGGCAATAGTATATCTGTATTTGTTACGCCTGATGCAATTGCTTCAGTAATAAAACCTATCGGCCTTACTGAGGAAATTACAGTGGCATTAACATTATTTGTTAATCCAATAACGATTAGCGTAAGTTGTGTAAGAAAACGTAGGACTTGTCTGATGTTTTTAGTTAAATTTTTCACTTTGTCATCCAATATTTATAAAATATGATGGAATAAAACCACATTATTGTTATAATATAACATAACATATTGATCGGCAAGGACTATCGATATCATGACACAATTAATGGCTCTAAATAATATTTCGGTTAAAATAAATCAACAAAAAATATTATATGATGTTTCATTGACAATTAACTTAAGCCAAATTATTACGATTCTAGGTCCAAATGGTGCAGGAAAATCAACACTCGTCAAAGTTATTTTAGGATTAATTTCACCTACAACAGGCACCATTGAACGTGCTTCTGATTTGACTATCGGTTATGTCCCTCAATCAATAAATTTGAATCCAACTTTACCTATAACCGTCAAACGGTTTATGCAGCTAAATAAACAATTAAGTTATGATGATATCATCCAAACATTATCTTTAGTAAAAGCTCAATACCTGATTGATCGATCTATGCATCAATTATCAGGCGGGGAGTTACAGCGAGTGCTACTTGCTCAAGCATTAGCAAAACGCCCAAAACTACTTATTTTAGATGAGCCTACACAAGGTGTAGATGTAAATGGACAAGTGCTATTGTATGATTTAATTATTAATGCTAAAACGAAGTTTAGTTGTGGTGTTGTAATGGTTTCACATGATTTACATTTAGTTATGGCAAAAACAGATGAAGTAATTTGTTTAAACCATCATATCTGTTGTTCAGGAACACCAGCTAGTGTCTCAAACGATCCAGAATTTGTTTCTTTATTTGGACCTCACGGCGCATCACAAATCGCTTTATATAAGCACCATCACAATAATGATTGTTGCCAGCATCACAATGATCATAATCGAAAAATTATATTACCTGATTCAAGAGGAACAAAATGATGATTGAGTTACTCTTACCCTCTTTACTTGCAGGTTTATGCTTATCGTGTTTAACTGGTCCATTGGGTACATTTGTTGTTTGGCGAAGAATGTCTTATTTCGGAGATACGTTATCCCATGCAGCATTATTAGGGGTTGCTTTTGGCTTCCTTTTTAATATCAATCTATTCTATGCCATCGTTTTAGTGACACTGATATTAGCTATCGGGCTGTTATGGTTAGAATCTCAAAAACAACTACCTGTTGATACATTACTGGGTATTTTAGCTCATAGCGCTCTTTCACTTGGTTTAGTTGTGATAAGTTTAATGAATAGTATACGCATTGATTTGATGGGTTATCTATTTGGTGATCTTTTATCTATAACAATGTTTGATGTTTATCAGATTTTAATTTGTGTATTAATAATTGGAATTCTGTTGATATGGCGTTGGAATCAATTTTTATTTATCACTGTTAGTGAGGAACTAGCATTTAGCCATGGCATTAATGTACCACTAACAAAATTTATGCTTACAATACTTTTAGCATTAACAATTGGTATTGCTATGAAATTTGTTGGAGCTTTAATTATTACTGCACTATTAATCATTCCTGCTGCTACAGCAAAATATTATGCTAAAAACCCAGAATCAATGGCATTTTTTGCAATATTAATTGGGATGCTATCTATTTTGTGTGGGGTTCTGTTTTCATTAATTTATGATACTCCAACAGGTCCTTCTGTTGTATTAAGTAATACTTGTTTATTTTTTATATCATTATTTATTTCTAAATTCTTTTTAAGAACTAAAAATTAAAATATCAGTAAAATTAGAAAATTTATTGCGAGGGAACACGCATTTTTAGTTATCTGTTTGTTCACATTATTTAATTACTAATAAAGTGCTAAAAATCAGAAACTAATGAAGACAAAACTATGTCTCTCGCAATTATTTATACAAGAGCCTCTATTGGAATACAAGCACCTCAAATTAATGTTGAAGTACATATTAGTAATGGATTACCAGGTTTCGTTCTGGTTGGTCTTCCAGAAGCAACAGTTAAAGAATCTAAAGACCGAGTTAGAAGCGCTATTATTAATAGTGGCTTTACATTTCCAGCAAAAAAGATAACTGTTAATTTATCTCCAGCAGATCTTCCTAAAGAAGGTAGTCGCTTTGATTTGCCTATAGCTATCGCTATTCTTGCAGCAACCGAACAAATACCTAACGATAATCTAGCTAAATATGAATTTTTAGGTGAATTAGCCTTATCTGGGGAGATTAAGGCAGTAAAAGGTGCTATTCCTGCTGCTATATCATCTAAAAAAAATAATCGTACATTGATTATTTCTAGAGAAAATCAATCTGAAATATCATTAATCCATCATAATAATACGTTAATTACCCATAATTTATTAGAACTATGCCAATATCTATACAATGAAATTAATTTACCTACTGTTGAATACAGAGAATACAAAGATGATGATGAGCAAATAATTAACCTACAAGATATAATTGGTCAAGAACATGCTAAAAGAGCCTTAGAAATTGCCGCTGCAGGTGGACATAATCTATTGTTAATTGGTCCACCAGGGACCGGTAAAACTATGCTAGCCACTCGGTTAACTTCATTATTACCATCATTATCAGATGATGAAGCACTTGAAAGTGCAGCAATCACCAGTCTTGTTAGCGCTAATGGTTCAATTCAAAATTGGCGTAAAAGGCCATTTAGAGCCCCGCATCATAGTGCATCAGCAGCAGCTTTAGTTGGTGGCGGCTCAATACCTAAACCAGGAGAAATTTCATTAGCCCATAATGGAGTGTTATTTTTAGATGAATTACCAGAATTTAACCGTAAAGTATTAGATGCCTTAAGAGAACCCATTGAGTCGGGAGAAATTGTTATATCTAGGGCAAATGCAAAAATAAAATTTCCAGCAAAGTTTCAACTCATTGCAGCTATGAACCCTAGCCCTACGGGTCATTATCATGGAACCCATAATAGGACAACACCACAACAAATTATACGTTACTTAAATCGACTTTCTGGTCCATTTTTAGATCGTTTTGATATATCAATTGAAGTACCATTACTACCTAAAGGTACACTAAGTCAAAAAGTTAGTGTAACTGAACCAAGTGATAAAGTAAAAAAAAGAGTTATGGATGCTAGAAAAATTCAAATGATAAGAAATAAAAAGTTAAACAGTCAATTATCACCAAAAGAAATTCAAATTCATTGCTTATTAACTGATGAAGATAATGAGTACTTAGAACAGGCTTTAATTAAATTAGGGCTTTCTGCTCGAGCATGGCATAGAATATTAAAAGTATCTCGGACTATCGCCGACTTAGATTGTTCAAAGAACATAGAACGAAAACATATTTCAGAAGCACTGAGTTATCGTTCTATGGATAGATTATTAATTCAAATGCACAAAAATATTGGCTAATAAATTAATCATCACTATCGACAAAATCATCACTCACGTCAACTTGAGGTTTTCCACCTGATAACGTGTGAAAACGTTTTGGTTTGTTGATTTTAGAAAGGTACTTTATCCATGTTTTTTCATAATCTGTAACTGGTTCCTTTTTCCCTTTACAAACTGCAACAAAAGATTTCTCTTCTGATGTAGTTGGCTTTTTAGTTTCTGCATCGAGATCTCTAAAAGCACAACCATATTTTTCTAAGATCTGTGCTTCTTTGATAGTAAAATCGCCATGACGAGAAAATCCTCTTGGATAATTCTTATTATCAAAAAAACGTTGTTGACTTACAAAACTTTCAGCCATGTTATATCCTCTAGATTATAAAAGTTGTTGGGCGGGAATTATAATTGACAAAGTTAATCTGTAAACAAAATTTTTTTATTTATATAGATAAAATTGAATAAATGACTAAAATTGGAACAAATATTGGAACAAATCTATTATTTTTATGGCAGGGGCGGAGAGTCTCGAACTCCCAACACCCGGTTTTGGAGACCGGTGCTCTACCAATTGAACTACGCCCCTAGATAAGGTGGCGGAACGGACGGGGCTCGAACCCGCGACCCCCTGCGTGACAGGCAGGTATTCTAACCAACTGAACTACCGCTCCACCGTATTTTTTGGTGTGTTTATAAATTAAAAGTCTGGCGGCACCCTACTCTCACATGGGTAATACCCACACTACCATCGGCACTACGGCGTTTCACTTCTGAGTTCGGCATGGGGTCAGGTGGGACCACCGCGCTATTACCGCCAGACATATTCTGTCTTCTCTTTTTCAACTGATGATGATTATCACATATCTTCACCAATCACTCAATCCGGAACAAACTGTTTTATTAATCTTTCACCATCTTTCGATGATTTCTTACTCTCAACTTCGCGTAACCCAAAACAACTCCGAGTTGTAAGGTTAAGACTCTCGGTTCATTAGTATCAGTTAGCTCAATGTATCACTACACTTACACACCTGACCTATCTACGTCTTAGTCTCAAACGGACCTTACTGAATCTCTTCAGGGAAAACTCATCTCGAGGCTAGTTTCGTGCTTAGATGCTTTCAGCACTTATCTATTCCGCACGTAGCTACCGGGCAATGCAATTGGCATCACAACCCGAACACCAGCGGTGCGTTCACTTCGGTCCTCTCGTACTAGAAGCAAACCCTCTCAATTTTCCTACGCCCATGGCAGATAGGGACCGAACTGTCTCACGACGTTCTAAACCCAGCTCGCGTACCACTTTAAACGGCGAACAGCCGTACCCTTGGGACCTACTTCAGCCCCAGGATGTGATGAGCCGACATCGAGGTGCCAAACACCGCCGTCGATATGAACTCTTGGGCGGTATCAGCCTGTTATCCCCGGAGTACCTTTTATCCGTTGAGCGATGGCCCTTCCATTCAGAACCACCGGATCACTATGACCTACTTTCGTACCTGCTCGAGCCGTCACTCTCGCAGTCAAGCTAGCTTTTGCCATTGCACTAACCTCCTGATGTCCGACCAGGATTAGCTAACCTTCGTGCTCCTCCGTTACTCTTTGGGAGGAGACCGCCCCAGTCAAACTACCCACCAGACAGTGTCCCTTACCTCGATTCAGAAGTATAGGTTAGAACATCAAACATTAAAGGGTGGTATTTCAAGGATGACTCCATGCATACTGGCGTACACACTTCTTAGTCTCCCACCTATCCTACACATTAAGGCTCAATGTTCACTGTCAAGCTATAGTAAAGGTTCACGGGGTCTTTCCGTCTTGCCACGGGTACACCGCATCTTCACGGCAATTTCAATTTCACTGAGTCTCGGGTGGAGACAGCCTGGCCATCATTACGCCATTCGTGCAGGTCGGAACTTACCCGACAAGGAATTTCGCTACCTTAGGACCGTTATAGTTACGGCCGCCGTTTACTGGGGCTTCGATCAAGAGCTTCTGCTTACGCATAACCCCATCAATTAACCTTCCAGCACCGGGCAGGCGTCACACCGTATACGTCCACTTTCGTGTTTGCACAGTGCTGTGTTTTTATTAAACAGTTGCAGCCAGCTGGTATCTTCGACTGATTTCACCTCCATCCGCATGGGACTTCAATTAACATCAGCGTGCCTTCTCCCGAAGTTACGGCACCATTTTGCCTAGTTCCTTCACCCGAGTTCTCTCAAGCGCCTGAGTATTCTCTACCTGACCACCTGTGTCGGTTTCGGGTACGATTAACTATAACCTGAAGCTTAGAGGATTTTCCTGGAAGCAGGGCATCAATTACTTCACTACCTTAGTAGCTCGTCATCACGCCTCAGGGTCTCAGTGACCGGATTTGCCTAATCACACCCCTACACGCTTAACCCACCATCCAATAGGTGGTAAACCTAGCCTTCTTCGTCCCCCCATCGCAGTTATAGCCAGTACGGGAATATTAACCCGTTTCCCATCAGATACGCCCTTCGGCCTCTCCTTAGGGGTCGACTCACCCTGCCCCGATTAACGTTGGACAGGAACCCTTGGTCTTCCGGCGAGCGGGCTTTTCACCCGCTTTATCGTTACTTATGTCAGCATTCGCACTTCTGATACCTCCAGCATGCCTCACAACACACCTTCTACGGCTTACAGAACGCTCCCCTACCCAATACACTTACGTGCACTGCCGCAGCTTCGGTGCATAGTTTTAGCCCCGTTACATCTTCCGCGCAGGCCGACTCGACTAGTGAGCTATTACGCTTTCTTTAAATGATGGCTGCTTCTAAGCCAACATCCTAGCTGTCTAAGCCTTCCCACTTCGTTTCCCACTTAACTATGACTTTGGGACCTTAGCTGGCGGTCTGGGTTGTTTCCCTCTTCACGACGAACGTTAGCACCCGCCGTGTGTCTCCCATGATTAAACTTGTCAGTATTCGGAGTTTGCATCGGGTTGGTAAGCCGGGATGGCCCCCTAGCCGAAACAGTGCTCTACCCCCAACAGTTATACATGAGGCGCTACCTAAATAGCTTTCGGGGAGAACCAGCTATCTCCCGGTTTGATTGGCCTTTCACCCCCAGCCACAGGTCATCCGCTAATTTTTCAACATTAGTCGGTTCGGTCCTCCAGTTAGTGTTAACCAACCTTCAACCTGCCCATGGCTAGATCACCGGGTTTCGGGTCTATACCCTGCAACTTAACGCACAGTTAATACTCGGTTTCCCTTCGGCTCCCCTATTCGGTTAACCTTGCTACAGAATATAAGTCGCTGACCCATTATACAAAAGGTACGCAGTCACACATACCCAACGGTATATGCTCCCACTGATTGTACGTACACGGTTTCAGGGTCTATTTCACTCCCCTCCCGGGGTTCTTTTCGCCTTTCCCTCACGGTACTGGTTCACTATCGGTCAATCAGGAGTATTTAGCCTTGGAGGATGGTCCCCCCATCTTCAGACAGGATATCACGTGTCCCGCCCTACTCTATAAGCTTCCACATAATGCATTTTCATGTACGGGACTTTCACCCTCTATCGTGCGACTTTCCAGACGCTTCCACTAATACATTATGCTACCCGCTTGGGCTACTCCCATTTCGCTCGCCGCTACTTTGGGAATCTCGGTTGATTTCTTTTCCTCGGGGTACTTAGATGTTTCAGTTCTCCCGGTTCGCCTCATCTGACTATGTATTCATCAGATGATAGTGCAGTCGCCTGCACTGGGTTTCCCCATTCGGACATCAACGGCTATAGCGCCTTTTATCGGCTCACCGTCGCTTTTCGCAGATTAACACGTCCTTCATCGCCTCTGATTGCCTAGGCATCCACCGTGTACGCTTAATTTCTTAACCTTACAACTCACAGTTGTCTTGGTTTTAATTACGCTTTTTTCTCTTTTCTACTTCT
>NZ_JAFNNB010000001.1:1115309-1116963 GCF_026536985.1 Gilliamella sp. B2772
TCTAAACAAACAATCTGTGTGAACACTTACGAGCTCTTCGTAAGGAGGTGATCCAACCGCAGGTTCCCCTACGGTTACCTTGTTACGACTTCACCCCAGTCATGAATCACACCGTGGTAAACGCCCTCCCGAAGGTTAAGCTATCTACTTCTGGTGCAACCCACTCCCATGGTGTGACGGGCGGTGTGTACAAGGCCCGGGAACGTATTCACCGTGACATTCTGATTCACGATTACTAGCGATTCCGACTTCATGGAGTCGAGTTGCAGACTCCAATCCGGACTTAGACGTACTTTGTGAGGTCCGCTTGCTCTCGCGAGGTCGCCTCCCTTTGTATACGCCATTGTAGCACGTGTGTAGCCCTGGTCGTAAGGGCCATGATGACTTGACGTCGTCCCCACCTTCCTCCGCTTTATCAACGGCAGTCTCCTTTGAGTTCCCGACCGAATCGCTGGCAACAAAGGATAAGGGTTGCGCTCGTTGCGGGACTTAACCCAACATTTCACAACACGAGCTGACGACAGCCATGCAGCACCTGTCTCACAGTTCCCGAAGGCACTCTCGCATCTCTGCAAGATTCTGTGGATGTCAAGACCAGGTAAGGTTCTTCGCGTTGCATCGAATTAAACCACATGCTCCACCGCTTGTGCGGGCCCCCGTCAATTCATTTGAGTTTTAACCTTGCGGCCGTACTCCCCAGGCGGTCGATTTATCGCGTTAGCTTCGGAGCCCATCACTCTAGGCAACAAACTCCAAATCGACATCGTTTACAGCGTGGACTACCAGGGTATCTAATCCTGTTTGCTCCCCACGCTTTCGCATCTCAGCGTCAGTATCTGTCCAGAAGGCCGCCTTCGCCACCGGTATTCCTCCACATCTCTACGCATTTCACCGCTACACGTGGAATTCTACCTTCCTCTACAATACTCTAGTTAACCAGTTTTAAGTGCAATTCCTAGGTTGAGCCCAGGGCTTTCACACCTAACTTAATTATCCGCCTACATGCCCTTTACGCCCAGTCATTCCGATTAACGCTCGCACCCTCCGTATTACCGCGGCTGCTGGCACGGAGTTAGCCGGTGCTTCTTCTGTAATTAACGTCAATTGATGCACCTATTAGATACACCACCTTCCTCATTACCGAAAGTACTTTACAACCCGAAGGCCTTCTTCATACACGCGGCATGGCTGCATCAGGGTTTCCCCCATTGTGCAATATTCCCCACTGCTGCCTCCCGTAGGAGTCTGGACCGTGTCTCAGTTCCAGTGTGGCTGGTCATCCTCTCAGACCAGCTAGAGATCGTCGCCTTGGTAAGCCTTTACCTTACCAACTAGCTAATCCCATATGGGTTCATCAAATGGCGCATGGCCCGAAGGTCCCATGCTTTGGTCTCTCAACGTTATGCGGTATTAGCAGTCGTTTCCAACTGTTGTCCCCCTCCATTCGGCAGATCCCCATACTTTACTCACCCGTCCGCCACTCGTCATCAAGTGCAAGCACTCATGTTACCGTTCGACTTGCATGTGTTAAGCCTGCCGCCAGCGTTCAATCTGAGCCATGATCAAACTCTTCAATTTAAAGTTTGATGCTCAATAACTGTCTCTGACATAATTCAAATGAATCTTCAGTGTCACTTATCAAGACTTAATTTTT
>NZ_JAFNNB010000010.1:0-2205 GCF_026536985.1 Gilliamella sp. B2772
TAAAGGTAGCGTTAAATTATCAAGGAGTAGTTGACTTTAAGAATCAAAATAGTTGTCAAATAAAAAGCAATTTTATAGTTTAGCCTCCCCCGTTCATCATCATCCCTCAACCGGGGGGGGATTTTTTGAGCAGTAGTAGTTTTAGTGTTTAAAATTCCACCTAGCAATGTTGCCATATGAATAATTTGGCTCTAAATGATGATGTATTTTAATTATTTTTATATCAGAAAAGTTGAGGAGCGGGGTTTTTGGGGTTCTAAATTTCGATTAAAAATTATCAAATTATCAAAATTATTCATCACTCAGGTAAATTTTTTCAGGATCTTAATTATAGTTTTTTAAAGGTTTGTAAGGAAGATGATTTTAATTAAAACAATAGATAGTCGATCCTTTCAAGATATTTCTTGCGATCTTCTTTACGAATGTTAACGATCCAAAACAAAAAAAGAATTGCATCGTGTTTTTCCAGTAACTATACTCTTTTAGCGTTTTAGCGGGATGGCTAAAATTCAAGCAAAACAGTAAATAAATCAAAAATATACTTGACAGGATTGTCGCAGATGTTCTATAATTTTCAACAGGCAACAGGCAACTTGGCCAACCTATAATTTAAATTCGTCAAAGTTAAGCACCCAGCGTTTATTTTTCACCAAAGTTTATTTTTTCACGCAATTATGCGGAATTTTGCAAATTTTCTCGCGATCTTTTTTTCGATCCTACTTTAGATCCTTCTTGCGATCCTCTTTTCGATCTAATTTATTCCGGCAGATTTTTTTGGGCGTAGCTGTTTTAATTCCTTTTACCATCCATGCATTAACCTCTAAAACCTCAAATGTGATTCACGGTAATGCGCCGTATTTGACTTTCGATGGTGGTCGTACTCGTGCGATTAATACTAACGATCTGCTCGGGATTACGTTATCTGATGGTACGCAATATACGCCATCAACCAATCCTTCATCGGCAACCCCAATCGTCTTGCCGGTTGTGGGTCAGAGTTTTACTGATATAGACATGTTTGTTCCAACTGATACCGATTCAGTCGCTTTAAGTTCTCTTATCGGTCCTCCTAATAATTATTGGGGGGATGATGATGGTGATAGTGACGTTACTGTTACTGGTTCTTTAAGTTTATCTATCGTCGATAATAACAATCGGTCGGTGTCACGTAATGCCGTATTAACTACCTGTAATAATTCTGCACCTTATCGTGTTACATTATCCAGTACTGACGGTGTATTATCTACACGTTATGGTCTTCCTCCTAGTAGTACTTTCAACGCAAGTAGTGTAACTTATTTTGTTAATCCTAAGGCTATGCCGGTGATATGTTTTGCCAGACCTAGTTTGAATTTTGGTACAGATAAATATGCTGGTCCGGCATGGATGTGGGATCCAGATAATGGTTTTCTTACTCAGTCAACTGACCCATCACGTTATAGTCAAAACTTTCCGACTACTGGCGCTAATGGATTTTACTTTGATTTACTCATTAGCGATGTTAATCAGGCGTTGTCTTGGGCTCCGGTATCTCAGGGGGGGATCACAGCAACTATGACTAATTCTACCGCTACAAGCGTACATGTTATTTTAACTGGTCCTTTTGCAAATGAATTTCAACAGAATTCAGTCAGTCCTGATAGTATTTCCACACCTATTTTACCTCAGACCTTCGAGTTAGTCGGTCGTGACAGTAATGGTAATACAGTTGTTAAATATGGTTTTACGTTAAAGCAGTGGTTCGTCCACCGTGGCAATAAGAGGGGCTCTTATCCTGAAATCTTATCTTGGTGTGATAGTATTGGTTATCGTCTTGTTAAAGTAAAAGATTTAACAAATGCAGTTCGTACAGATGCAGTGATACCTAGTGCCACTCCTCCCTCATCAACTAATAATTTCATGCGTCATATCGGTGCAGGCTTTCTTACGGAATGGGGTCGTATGATGGACTTTGGCTTCCGCTACCATTGGAGCTGGACTAGTGATACGTTCGGTAGTAGTCAGTTTGTCATTGATACAGACTACGGTTTTGTAGGCTGGATCAATAATGCGTCTTTCGACGGGCTTTGCGTCTATCCATAGTTTTATTCCTTCTTCCTTAAGCCTTAAAGCTTGGGGGATAAAGGAGTAGCTAAATTATTAAGAAATATTTGACTTGAAGAGTCAAGGTGGTTGTCAAATAAAAAGCGATTTTGTGGTTTAGCC
>NZ_JAFNNB010000011.1:0-1397 GCF_026536985.1 Gilliamella sp. B2772
ATGTGCAAATTCCGGGATGTCAGTTAGCCCATAACAAAACCAACTGAATATTAACAATAAACTACTTAGAAAATATCTTTTCATTATATTTTCTGCCTCATGACTAACAACGCTAAATAAAACTATTATATAGTCAAATCAAAATCTTACTATTAAAACTTAAAGAGTATGATCTTTGTTCATCTCATGACCAACGACCAGATGCACCACCACTGCGGCCGCCACCTCCGCCTCGGAAAATTCTACTCGAATAGCTATATGAAGATCGACTGCTTCTGCCACCCCCGCTACGACTTCTTCTTATGACGTTTTTACGACAGATAGCGATGAATAACAAGTTAGCAAACACATAGTTTATACCAAAAATAAAAACGACATCGGTAAGATATAAGTAACTAAAATCGTGAACATACCAAGTTACAATAAGGAGAAACAAACTATTTGATAGTGATGTGATGATAATGCGTTTAAATTCACTTTTTTCGAATTTAACCGTGAAAACAAACAAAAAAAGAAAACACTTTCCAGCTTTGTTGAATAATCCAGTTAAACATCATATCTAACATTTCACTTAACCCAATTCTATAATTATTCTGGGTTTGTTTCTCTGGATGAATTTCATTACCCATTATGACATCTTTTAATACCGAAATTGCATCATTAATACCTTAATAATAGTTCTTTTGCTTAAATTGTGGGGTTTGCTGTTCCCGAATGATGTGGCTAGCGATTGTTGTAAAAAATAAACTGCTATTAATCGATATGATTAAGGCGCATATAGCGCCTTATTTTTTATCCTATTTACCAGCTACCGGAAGCGCCACCGCCTCCACTGCGACCACCACCGCCGCCGCTAAAGCCGCCACCTCCGCCGAAGCCACCGCTAGAACCACCAAAACCGCCTCCTCCTCGATGATTTCCTCTTCCGCCACCTGCTCCGGGAGTCACAATGCGGCTGGCAATGGTACTCAAAATAAATACCACAAACATGATAAATACTATAATAAATACATCGCGCATATGCCAAAGGGTAAATCCACCAACAGATAGTGCGTTAAATAAACCAGTAAGAAGACATTGATTGGTTTTATCTTTACGATACAATAATTTGGCAAGTATAAGACAAATAACGAATGACACCAGCGCATAATTACTCAACATGGAAGTAAAATCTTCTGATGATAACAAGTTAAAGCCTTGTTCGTTATCTTCTCTTTTCGGGGCAGGATTATCGATTTTTTGTTTCAGCACAGATAAGGCATTATCAATTCCTTGATAATAGTTATTTTGTCGAAATTCTGGCGCTAATTGTTCACGAATGATTTTACTGGCCACTAAGTCGGTAATAGTTCCTTCAAGCCCATAGCCAACCTCAATTCGCATGAGTTTATCGTCTT